>DAMALH010000009.1:0-58976 GCA_032000125.1 Buttiauxella sp.
GGTTCGCTTCCTGCGTACCCCAGAATACGACGAGCTGTTCTCAGGCGACCCAATCTGGGCTACTGAATCTATCGCTGGTATGGGCGTTGATGGCCGTACTCTGGTCACCAAATCCAGCTTCCGCTTCCTGAACACCCTGTACACCATGGGGCCGTCTCCAGAGCCGAACATCACCATTCTGTGGTCTGAAAAACTGCCGCTGAACTTCAAAAAATATGCGGCTAAAGTCTCCATCGATACCTCTTCTCTGCAGTATGAGAATGACGATCTGATGCGCCCTGACTTTAACAACGACGACTACGCTATCGCCTGCTGCGTAAGCCCAATGATCGTTGGTAAGCAAATGCAGTTCTTCGGTGCCCGTGCAAACCTCGCGAAAACCATGCTGTATGCCATCAACGGCGGCGTGGATGAAAAACTGAAAATGCAGGTTGGCCCTAAAGAAGCGCCAATCACCGCCGAAGTTCTGGATTACGATAACGTTCTGGACCGTCTGGACCACTTCATGGACTGGCTGGCTAAACAGTACGTTACCGCGCTGAACATCATTCACTACATGCATGATAAATACAGCTACGAAGCGTCGCTGATGGCCCTGCATGACCGTGACGTTGTTCGTACCATGGCCTGTGGTATCGCGGGTCTGTCCGTTGCAGCCGACTCCCTGTCTGCCATCAAGTACGCGAAGGTTAAACCAATTCGCGATGAAGACGGTCTGGCGACAGACTTCGAAATCGAAGGTGAATACCCGCAGTTCGGTAACAACGATCCTCGCGTGGATGACATCGCCGTTGATCTGGTAGAACGTTTCATGAAGAAAATTCAGAAGCTGACTACCTACCGTGGCGCTATCGCGACGCAGTCTGTTCTGACCATCACCTCTAACGTGGTTTATGGTAAGAAAACGGGTAACACACCAGACGGCCGTCGCGCAGGTACGCCGTTCGGCCCGGGCGCTAACCCAATGCACGGTCGTGACCAGAAAGGTGCCGTAGCCTCTCTGACTTCCGTTGCTAAACTGCCGTTTGCTTACGCTAAAGACGGGATCTCTTACACCTTCTCTATCGTGCCAAACGCGCTGGGTAAAGACGACGACGTGCGTAAAACCAACCTCGCGGGTCTGATGGATGGTTACTTCCACCATGAAGCGTCCGTCGAAGGCGGTCAGCACCTCAACGTGAACGTGATGAACCGTGAAATGCTGCTGGATGCGATGGAACACCCAGAGAAATATCCTCAGTTGACCATCCGCGTATCTGGTTACGCGGTACGTTTTAACTCCCTGACTAAAGAACAGCAGCAGGACGTTATTACCCGTACCTTCACCAAAACCATGTAATACCGGGTTTGGCTGAAAAGGCGTTACCCTGGACATTCAAATTGCAGTTAACACCCCTGCAATTTGAAGGGCGACGGGTATAGAATAAAGGCTCCACCTCGGTGGGGCCTTTTCTTATCCTCCCACCCGACCTGAGCCGGTTTTGCAGGATAACTGCTACGTTTAAGTTATCTCGCAAAATTGATTCGACGCGGCATGCAATACACAGACCGCGCTCAACCTGGCCCCTGTTTTGTCGTCATGGGTCAATACTGGAGAAAACACCGCAATGTCAGCAATTGGCCGAATTCATTCCTTTGAATCATGCGGTACCGTGGATGGCCCCGGTATTCGTTTTATCACTTTCTTCCAGGGCTGCCTGATGCGCTGCCTGTACTGCCACAACCGCGATACGTGGGATACCCACGGCGGCAAAGAAATTACCGTAGAAGAGCTAATGAAAGAAGTGGTGACCTATCGCCACTTTATGAATGCCTCCGGCGGTGGCGTAACCGCGTCCGGCGGGGAAGCGATTTTGCAGGCTGAATTTGTGCGTGACTGGTTCCGCGCCTGCCACAAGGAAGGTATTCACACCTGCCTCGATACCAACGGATTCGTGCGCCGCTACGATCCGGTTATTGACGAACTGCTGGAAGTCACCGACCTGGTGATGCTCGACCTGAAACAGATGAACGACGAAATTCACCAGAACCTGGTGGGCGTATCAAACCACCGCACGCTGGAGTTTTGCCGCTATCTCGCCAATAAGAATATTAACGTCTGGATTCGTTACGTGGTCGTTCCCGGCTGGTCAGACGATGATGATTCCGCGCACCGCCTCGGCGAGTTTACGCGTGATATGGGCAACGTTGAGAAAATTGAGCTGTTGCCATACCACGAACTCGGCAAGCATAAATGGGTTGCGATGGGTGAAGAGTACAAGCTGGACGGCGTACATCCGCCTAAAAAAGAGACCATGGATCGCGTAAAAGGCATCCTTGAACAGTACGGACACAAGGTGATGTACTAAAAATGCAAAAGGCCCTCTTGAGAGGGCCTCAGATTGCTGGCAAAGAAGGAAAAAGCGTGGTTTTTCCTTCTTTGTGACGCTCAGCCGAAAATCAATGAATTGATTTTCCTTGATTTTAAATGACCGCCCTTTTTAGTTTTGTCACGCTGGAAGATTTGTCATCAGTGTCAGGCCCTCTTGAGAGGGCCTTTTCTTATCAGGCATGCGCCACAGGCGTTGGGTGATGTCCCGCTTTGCGCAGCAGCATCAACAGATAGACAAACGCTACCCCTGCAATCATCACAAACAAAAGATTGTCTGAATAGCTCTGCATCAGCATGGCGGTAAAGGTCGGCCCCAGCAGGCTGCCAACGGTATAACTGAGCAGCAGCGCCTGATTCATCGCCACGAGCTGATGATGCTCCACCTTCTCGCAGGCCCACGCCATCGCTACCGGGTACAGGGTAAAGCCGGCGGCGCCCAGCACAAACAACGCAGGCCCCATCGCGGCATTACCCAGCATCGCCAGGCAGCCTAAAATCACCACGAAAACCTGCACGCGCAGCACCAGCAAACGACCGTACTTATCGGCTAAACGACCCACCGGCCACTGTCCTACAATTCCCGCGCTTACCATCACCGCCATCCAGAAACCGATTCCGGCATCGCTGACGCCCTGGTGATTCAGATACAGCGGCATCAGGCCGTACAGCGAACCCAAAACAATGCCGGAAATAATGCAGCCGTTGACGCCAAGGCGCGCATGGCGTAGACGCAGCATTGGCCATACCGCAACGGCCTCCTGGCTTTCGCTGCGATCGTTAACAATACGCGTAAACAGCAAAGGCAGCATGGCGGCCAGCACCAGCCCGGTCACCCAGGGCAGTACGCTGACTAAATCCGTCGGCATTTTGCTAACCATCAGTTGGCCAAGCACGGTCCCGACGTAATAAATCATCATGTAAGCCGCAAGCAAGCGCCCGCGGTTGCGGGAGGTGCCGCTGCACATCAGCGCGCTTTCAACCACCACCCAGATCATCGCGCAGCCAACGCCTGCGATGAAACGCCACATCATCCAGCTCCAGAACCCCACCATTAACCCCAGACCTACGCAGCCGACGGCAAAAATCAGCGAGGCAAGATAGTAGCTGCGATTAAAACCCTGACGCTTAATCAGCCAGCCTGCCACCATCGTACCCAGCAGGTTGCCGGTAAAATAGGACGAACTGACCATTCCCACCTGCCAGGTTGGCAGCTGTTCATGGGCGAGCCACAGGGGAACAAGCGTATTGAGTACGGCTATCGCCAGGGTCAACAGCATCAGGCCACAGAGCAAAAGCATCACTGGCCGGGTATAGGTGGACATGTAAAAAACCGCGAGGAAGAGAAGAAATTTGTGCGCATCATGCCACCGGCAAAATCTTTGTCAATCCAGCGCTGACGGGGCCTGGCACGATTTTAAGCCCGTCGATTTGATTTACTTATCTATGTGACGAGCAACACAGAAAGCGAAAATGCTATCTCACTGTTTTTGATGAGATCTGTCGGGAAGAATCGAAGCGGGTTAGATGAAAAATTTCATGGAAAATCGGGTAATATTTTTATCGGATAAAAAAAGCGCCCGCAGGCGCTTAAAGAATTGATTGGCAATAGCGTACTTAACCGATGTACTCCAGGCCCTTCATATAAGGGCGCAGCACTTCCGGCACTTCGATACGCCCGTCGGCCTGCTGATAGTTTTCCAGCACCGCAACCAGAGTTCGACCCACTGCCAGACCGGAGCCGTTCAGCGTGTGCACCAGGCGGGTTTTCTTATCGGATTTGCTACGGCAGCGAGCCTGCATACGACGAGCCTGGAAATCCCCCATATTGGAGCAGGAAGAGATTTCGCGGTAGGTGTTCTGCGCGGGCAGCCACACTTCCAGATCGTAAGTTTTGCTTGAGCCAAAGCCCATATCGCCGGTGCACAGCAGCACTTTACGGTATGGCAGATTCAGCAACTGCAGCACTTTCTCCGCGTGGCCGGTTAACTCTTCCAGCGCTTCCATGGACGTTTCCGGGCGGACTATCTGTACCATTTCGACCTTATCGAACTGGTGCATGCGGATAAGACCACGGGTATCGCGACCGTAAGAGCCCGCTTCGGAACGGAAGCATGGCGTGTGGGCGGTCATTTTCAACGGCAGAACGTCGTCGTCAAGAATCTCGTCGCGCACAAGGTTAGTCAAGGGGACTTCCGCCGTTGGGATCAGCGCGTAGGTGCTGGCATCCGCCTCTTCTTCCAGCGGCTTGGTGTGGAATAAATCGCCTGCAAATTTAGGCAGTTGCCCGGTGCCATACAGCGTGGCGTGGTTCACCAGGTACGGAACATAGTTTTCACTATAGCCGTGCTGTTCAGTATGCAGATCGAGCATGAACTGGCTTAAGGCGCGATGCAGACGGGCGATCTGGCCCTGCATCACAACGAAACGGGAGCCGGTCAGTTTTACCGCGGCGGCAAAATCCAGCCCCTTTGCCATTTCACCCAGCGTGACGTGGTCGCGCACCTCGAAATCGAACTGGCGTGGCTCACCCCAGCGGCTTACTTCCACGTTGTCGTTTTCGTCGCGGCCTGCCGGTACGCTGTCATCTGGCATGTTCGGGATTGCCAGGGCGATATCACGGATTTCAGCCTGCAGCCCGTCGAGCTCTGCTTTTGCCGCGTCCAGCTCTTCACCAAGCTGGTTAACCTGCAAGCGCAGCGGCTCAATGTCTTCCCCACGCGCTTTCGCCTGGCCGATGGATTTCGATCGCGAGTTACGTTCAGCCTGCAGATTTTCCGTTTTTACCTGCAACACTTTACGACGCTCTTCTAAGGAGCGCAGCGTTTCTACATCCAGCTTAAAGCCCCGGCGTGCCAGTTTTTCAGCGACTGCGTCTGGCTCTGTACGCAGCAGATTGGGATCGAGCATGCTTATCCTGTGCTTATCGAATTAAATGAAGGGGATGCGGCCACAGCCTGCGGCCGCATTGATAGTCTTGCTAACCTTACCGCAACGCCTGCATTAGCGGTAGCGTTTTGTCGGGCTATTTTGATCCTGTTCAGCAAGCCAGGCGAGCTTTTCGCCGATTTTGCCTTCAAGACCTCTGTTTGTGGGATGATAATAGCGTGTTTGTGCCAATTCCTCAGGGAAATAGGCTTCACCGGCAGCGTAGGCGTTGGGCTCGTCATGCGCATAACGATACTCCTGCCCGTACCCCATTTCTTTCATCAGTTTGGTAGGCGCGTTGCGCAGATGAACCGGCACATCGTAATCAGGACGCTCGCGGGCATCCGCCATTGCGGCTTTAAAAGCGGTATAAACGGCGTTACTTTTTGGCGCGCACGCGAGATAGACGATTGCCTGCGCGATGGCGCGCTCGCCTTCTGCCGGGCCAACGCGGGTAAAGCAGTCCCATGCGGAAATAGCGACCTGCATACCGCGCGGGTCGGCATTGCCCACGTCTTCTGAAGCGATGGCCAATAAGCGACGCGCAACATAAAGCGGATCGCCACCGGCGGTGATAATACGGGCATACCAGTACAGCGCTGCATCCGGCGATGAACCGCGTACGGATTTGTGCAGCGCGGAAATAAGATCGTAAAAACGGTCGCCTTTGTTATCAAAGCGCGCGCTACGCTCACCCGCAATTTCCTTCAGCAAGGCGGTGTGCAGAACGCGTTTGCCTTTTGCATCGCTCTCGGCCATATCGGCCATCATTTCAAGCGTATTCAGCGCTCGACGCGCGTCTCCGTTGACCAGTTCGGCAATTGCCCGACGAGTTTCATTCGGCAATTCTAGGTCGGTCTGTTTGCCGTAGCCCCGCTCAACGTCGGTCATCGCTTGATCCAGCACCTTTTCGATATCTTCAACGGTAAGGGATTTCAGCAAATAGACCCGAGCCCGAGAAAGCAGCGCGGAGTTCAGTTCAAACGAGGGGTTTTCGGTAGTCGCGCCGATAAAAGTAATGGTGCCGTCTTCAATGTGCGGCAGGAAAGCATCCTGCTGACTCTTGTTGAAGCGATGGACCTCGTCGACAAACAGAATGGTACGGCGTCCGGCGCTGCGATTCTGGCGCGCGCGTTCAATGGCTTCGCGGATATCTTTTACGCCTGAAGTCACTGCAGAAATGCGCTCGACATCGGCGTTGGCGTAGTGCGCAATCACTTCTGCCAGCGTGGTTTTACCGGTCCCCGGCGGGCCCCATAAAATCATCGAATGGAGATGGCCTGCTTCGATTGCTCTCGGCAAAGGCTTGCCGGCGGCTAAAAGATGCTGCTGGCCTATATACTGCGTTAAGTTTTCTGGCCGCATACGCGCGGCCAGAGGTTGAAACGTATTGTCCGAAAAATCGAGCGACAGATTGCCCACTCACGCCTCTATTTACGTTGGTCATCCACCGTCACGCCCTGAGGCGGGGTAAATGTAAACTTATTCATATCCACCGAGCCGTTTTGCTGGCTTTTTAACGCGTAGCTGCTGCGCTGATCGTCCTGCTCTACCGCGCTAAACTGGTGGATAGTCCCGTCACGCCCTACGTTGATGGTGAACTGTTTGAGATTGCCCGCGCTGGTTTTTGGCGTCAGCACAAAGTCGTCGCCGGTCTGTTTGATGTTGTATTGCTGCCAGTCGCTGGTCTGGTTACGGGCGATCAGCATAAACGGCGTGTTGCTGGTGGCGTCTTTCAGCCAGGTCGCGCTCACCTGCTCAACAAACGGATTGTAGAACCATAACGTCTTGCCGTCGGAAACCAGGATGCTTTCATCCGGCTGGGTCATATGCCAGTTGAAAAGATTAGGACGTTTCACCCATAAATCTCCCTGGCCTTCCTGCACCGCAGCGCCGCTGCCGTCGGTCACTTTCTGCGTGAAGCTGGCATGGAAGCTGCTCACTTTATCCAGACGGCTCTTAAGGTCGCCTGCGGCATCAGCCCAAACGCTGGTGGCGGCAAATGTAGTCAACAAAGCACAGGCCAATACGATCTTTTTCATTATTTTCCCTCTGAATTCATTCGCCACTGCGCGACGGCGCGGTGGAACTTCTGTTGCTCAATTTAGTGCACAGCTAAAGCGGAGCAACAGAAGAAAAAGCTGATTTTCCGGTAATTTACCCTTCTTTGCAAAGCGCCGCGACGACGACGCCTTGCAGCAAAGGTTACTCAAATGGCGGCGGAGCCAGAACTTCACGGTTGCCGTTATGCCCCTGCGGACTCACGATGCCCTGCGCTTCCATTTGCTCAACGATGCGCGCCGCGCGGTTATAGCCAATGCGGAACTGACGCTGAACGCCGGAAATCGACGCCTTACGTTTTTCAACGACAAAGGCGACGGCCTGATCGAACAGCGGGTCCAGCTCTTCGTCGCCTTCCATTCCGCCGCCTGCGCCACCTTCGCCCTGCGCGTCTGAGGTGATGCCGGAGATGTACTGCGGACGACCGCGCGCCTTCCAGTCCTGAACCACCGCGTGAACTTCCTGATCGCGCACAAACGCTCCGTGCACGCGCACTGGCGTGGTGGAATTCGGTCCTGAATAAAGCATATCACCCATACCGAGCAGCGATTCCGCACCGCCCTGATCGAGAATGGTCCGCGAGTCAATTTTACTCGACACGGTAAAGGCAATACGCGTCGGAATGTTCGCTTTGATAAGACCGGTAATAACGTCAACGGATGGACGCTGGGTGGCAAGAACCAGGTGGATACCCGCCGCACGCGCTTTTTGCGCCAGGCGAGCGATGAGCTCTTCCACTTTTTTACCCACCGTCATCATCAGGTCGGCGAATTCATCCACCAGCACCACGATGTACGGCAGTTTCTCCAGCATTGGATGCGTAGCGTCCATGCTGTCGCCCGGCTTCCAGAACGGATCCGGAATCGGACGGCCCATACGCTCCGCTTCCAGCACGCGCTCGTTATAACCGGCAAGGTTACGCACGCCGAGCGCCGACATCAGCTTGTAGCGGCGTTCCATCTCATTAACGCTCCAGCGCAGCGCGTTGGCAGCGTCTTTCATATCGGTGACCACTTCGGTCAGCAGATGCGGAATGCCTTCATAGACCGACAGCTCGAGCATTTTCGGGTCGATCATTATGAATTTCACTTCTTCCGGCGTGGCTTTGTACAGGATGCTGAGGATCATGGCGTTGACGCCCACGGATTTACCCGAGCCCGTAGTACCTGCAACCAGCAGATGCGGCATTTTCGCAAGATCTGCCACTACCGACTCACCGCCAATATCCTTACCAAGCACAACGGTCAGTGGAGATGCGCTTTCGCGGAATTTTGCGCAGTCCAGCACTTCACGCAGGTAAACGGTCTGACGCTTTTTGTTTGGCAATTCAAGGCCAACATAAGGTTTGCCGGGGATCACTTCAACAACGCGAACCGCCACCGTGGACAGAGAACGAGCAAGGTCACGGGACAGGTTAGAGATGCGTGCGGCTTTTACACCGGGCGCTAAATCCAGTTCAAAGCGCGTGATGACAGGGCCCGGCGAGTAATCCACCACGTCCGCTTTAATGCGGTAATCTGCCAGACGGGCCTCAACCAGACGCGCCATTTGCTCCAGAGCAAAGGTATCGACCGGCTCGACTTCCGCCGGAGGCGAGGCCAGCAGATCCAGCGACGGTAGCGGCGTAGTCGGTTTTTGCAGTGGACGATCGTCGCCGCTGCGCATAAGGAACGGGTGAATCAGGCTTTCCTGCGGCTGCGGTGCCGCTGGCTGCTGCGGCTGGTAAGCCTGCTGTTGCGCCGGGGCCTGCTGTTGCGCCGGGGCCTGCTGTTGCGCATAACCCTGGTGCGTTACCGGCGGCACCCGTGCAGGCGGCGCGGGCTCTTCTACCGGGCTCGGCGTAAACAGCGGTTCGTTAGGCCCTTCGTCTACCAGCGTCTTCATCGGGGAGAAATCAAAATCATCCAGAGAGAAAGGCGTGCCGGACGCGGGCGTGTCCTGCTCATAACGCTGATGTTGCTGAGCCGCAAACTGGCGTGCCAGCTCCGCTTGCTCTGCCGCAGCATCATCTTCCTCAGATAACGTTTCTTCATACTCTTCGCCGTAACGCTGCTGAAGCTGCGTCGAGAACTGGCGAGCCAGTTCATGCTGCTGCATTTCATCCGCGCTATCGTCGTTATACTCCTCGTCGTAGCCGTCGTTCTGGCGATATTCTTCTTTGCGGGCCTGCTCTTCCGCCATGCGCTGTGACGGTAACTTTATGCCGTAGGAAGCCAGTTCACGACGCGTAGGCACGCGCACGCGGTTCGGGCGTGGAAGCTGCGGGCCGATGCCCTCTTTGACCTGAGTTCGCGGCGTATCGTTTACAATGCCGAATACCGGCGAGAACGCGGCCGCGGCGCCTGCGGCCTGCGCTGCGTCTTTAACGCCCGGCGCGGCCGGAATCGCTTGCGGAGCAGGCATTTCAGCAGGCACGGTCGACGATGGGGCTGGCGCTGCCGGGATAGCCGATGCTCTCTCGTAAGGCTGCGGCTTCGGCTCTTCAACCGGCTGATACCAGGCGGCCAGCTGTTCACGTTCGCGAGCCCGCTGCGCTTCCACTTCTTCGAAGTGATAAAGAGGCGGACGCGCGGGCTTCACTTCCTCAACAGGTTCCGGCTGGAATGCTGGTTCAGCGGCGGTCGGCTCTGACCAGTGACTGGTCATCTCCTGCGGCACCTGCTGTACTGCCGGGCGCGGCGCGACATAGCTGTCCGGGGCCGGAGCGATAACCGGTTCTGGCGTAACGGTTGTAGGTGCCGGTTCCCAGGCGATGGACGGACTGGTTTCAGTCTCTGGCGCAGGCGTCTGTACCGGCGGCATTGGCGCTGCGGGCGTAACAGGGGCGCCATAGGCCTCATTCGCCATAGTGGCCGCTGCCGCCGCGGCTACGGGCTCAGCGATGGAGCGGCTATTAAACAGCGGATCGTATTCTTCGTCTTCAGGCAGCGTTGCTTTATTACCTGAGAACAAAACATCATTTGCATCGGTTTCAATGCCGCGCGCGCTGAACAACACGTCATCTTCGTCGTCATCCATTCGCTTACCGGAGAACAACGCGGTATCGGTTTTGCGCGCGTTAGGATTGGCGAATTTCTCTGAAACCCGCTGCTTGCGCGCCAGCGCGCCTCGCAGAATACGGGCGCGACGAGACTCACGTTTTTCTATCGCTGGCTCGTCATCGTCATATTCTTCATCGTGTTCTTCTGCGTAGTCGTACTCATCGTCCTGCCAGGTGTTGTCCCGGCGCGTGCGGTTGCTGGCAAACGTCAGCACCGTTAGCACTGCGCTGCCAATTTTCTCGGCAATGCTGACCCACGACCAGCCGGTAAACAGGGTTAAGCCCGCCGCCCATACGCACAGCAGCGCGATAGTCCCGCCGCTGCTGTTCAGCAACGGCATCATCGCGGTGCTCAGCAGGCTGCCGATCACCCCGCCGGAGGCAAAGTACCAGATATCATCGGCATTGATAGCAGCCAGACCGCACGAGGTCAGCACGATTGCCAGCACGCCAATCAGACGCAGCGAAACGGCGAAATAGTCGATATAGTCTTCGCTGCCGCGCTGGCGCCACGTGATCCAGCAGCCGCCGATGATAATCACCGGAATGGTGTAGGCCATCACGCCAAAAATGAAAAACAGGGTATCGGCAAGCCATGCGCCGGGAGCACCGCCCAAATTATGGATAGGTTCGTGCCATGCCGTCTGCGACCAGCTTGGATCGGAAGGGTTAAAACTCAGTAAGGCGGCCATCAGGTAGACGGCAAAAATGGCAACAAGGATCAGCAACGCCTCAAGTAACCGGCGCCCGCTGCTGAGTTTCCTCAATGTAACTTCTTTATCTTCTGTATATTCCTGGCTCAAGTAAGACTCTCCAGGTCCTTAAATATATGGAGAACAACAGTGCCGGGAGATTCCCGGCACTGAAGCTGTATGGATTACCAGGAGTGTAACCAAAATACGCGGATTTTGCACCTGGCCCGTATTAACGGGTCTTAATTACCAGACGATTACTCTGTTTGACTTCTTCCATCACGACATAGGTACGGGTATCGTTCACACCCGGCAGTCGCAGCAGGGTTTCGCCTAACAGTTTGCGGTAAGCCGACATATCCGGCACGCGGGTTTTCAACAGGTAGTCAAAATCACCAGATACCAGGTGACACTCTTGAATTTCTTCAAGTTTCTGCACAGCGGCGTTAAATTGTTCAAACACATCCGGCGCGCCACGATTCAGAGTAATCTCAACAAAAACCAGAAGTGATGCATCCAGATAATGCGGATTTAACAGCGCTGTGTAGCCCTGAATAAAACCCTGTCGTTCCAGACGACGAACGCGCTCAAGGCACGGCGTCGGTGAAAGCCCCACACGCTTCGAAAGCTCGACGTTAGAAATTCGCCCGTCTTTTTGCAGCTCGTTAAGAATATTGCGATCGATGCGGTCGAGATCTTTGCCAGGGCGCTTCTTGCTATCTACCATTATTATTGTCTCTCTCTGTTCCTTCCATCACCTGCCATAACCCAGGTCAACGTCACTGTGCCGGGTGTACGTGAGAAGACCGGTGCCGGGTGGCTGCTATCGACATCACGCATGGCGTCTGTCCACACCATGCGTAGATTTCAATCGCCCGGTAAATTTTCATCAGGTATGCGTGACGTTTAGAACAATCACACCAAATGTTTTTTCTTCCTCGAATGTTTTCGCAAATGCTTAGGGGATTGTCAAAGCAAAACATCCATTTTTAGTGGAACGTGCCAGATATTAGGGGGACTTGATGATTATTCATCACTTTACCTTAGTGACGAGTTCTCTTTAATTACTGAGTATTTATGCGCAATTATGGCATTTTCAGCGTCACGATTGGGCACGGCTATTACATATATCGTCCGCACTCTCTCTTAACATCGGCGCTACACCTTTTTTTACCTCGCCAAATTCCCTACAATCCTCCGATTGTCAGCAAACGTTCAATGAGGAACTCATGAGCACGGCTAAACACAGTAAGTTGCTTATTCTGGGCTCCGGCCCTGCGGGCTACACCGCAGCGGTCTATGCTGCTCGCGCCAACCTGAAACCCGTTTTGATTACCGGTATGGAAAAAGGCGGCCAGCTCACTACCACTACCGAAGTGGAAAACTGGCCGGGCGACCCGCACGATCTGACGGGCCCGTTGTTGATGGAACGCATGCATGAGCACGCGGCCAAATTCGAGACCGAAATTCTCTTCGACCATATCAGCAAAGTCGATCTGCAGAACCGTCCTTTCCGCCTGACCGGCGACAGCGGCGAATACACCTGTGATGCGCTGATCGTCGCAACGGGCGCCTCCGCCCGTTATCTGGGCCTGCCTTCCGAAGAAGCCTTCAAAGGGCGCGGTGTTTCCGCCTGCGCAACCTGCGACGGATTCTTCTACCGTAATCAGAAGGTCGCGGTCATCGGCGGCGGAAATACCGCCGTGGAAGAAGCGCTTTATCTGGCAAACATTGCGTCTGAAGTGCACCTCATCCACCGCCGCGATAGCTTCCGCGCGGAAAAAATCCTTATCAACCGACTGATGGATAAAGTGGCAAACGGCAACATCGTTCTGCACACCAACAAAACGCTTGATGAAGTGACCGGCGATGGGATGGGCGTGAGCGGTCTGCGCCTGCGCGACGCTCACAATACCGACCAGACTGAAGAGTTAGCGGTTGCAGGTCTGTTTGTCGCCATCGGCCACAGCCCGAACACGGCTATTTTTGCCGATCAGCTTGAGCTGGAAAACGGCTATATCAAAGTGCAGTCCGGCATTCATGGCAACGCGACGCAAACCAGCATTCCCGGCGTGTTCGCCGCGGGTGACGTGATGGACCACATTTACCGCCAGGCAATCACCTCTGCCGGAACGGGCTGTATGGCCGCACTGGACGCCGAGCGCTATCTCGATGGTCTCGCCGAGCTGAACAAGTAAATTATTGACGCCATATCAGGCGACTTAACAGGTCGCCTTGATACTGATGACAACCCTTCCAGCGTGACAAAACTAAAAAGGGCCGTCATTTAAAAACACGGAAAATCAATCCATTGATTTTCGGCTGATAATCACAAAGAAGGAAAAACCACGCTTTTTCCTTCTTTGTCAGCAAGCTGAGGCGACCTTAATAGATCGCCTTTCTTTTCTGTGCGTTGTAACATGCCTGCAAATTTTGCCTGATAATTCCTTTATCTACCTGCGCTGGCATGCCATGAATAAAACCCGTCAACAAGAACTTAGCCGCTGGCTAAAACAGCAAAGCGTTATCTCCCGCCGCTGGCTTGGGCTATCACGAATTCTGGGGCTGGTGAGCGGTCTTTTGATTGTCGCCCAGGCCTGGCTGCTCGCCCGCCTGCTCGACCATATGATCATGGAAAATATCCCGCGGGAAGCTCTGCTGCTTCCGTTTATCCTTCTTGTGCTGGTGTTCATCCTGCGCGCGTGGATTGTATGGCTGCGCGAGAAAGTGGGGTTTCATGCCGGGCAACATATTCGTCAGGAGATCCGCCGCAAGGTGTTAGATCGCCTGCATCATGCGGGACCTGCATGGATCCAGGGCAGGCCGGTGGGAAGCTGGGCCACGCTGGTTCTGGAACAAATCGAAGATATGCATGATTACTACGCCCGCTATTTACCGCAGATGTCGCTGGCGGTAATGGTGCCGGTGCTGATCCTCATCGCAATTTTCCCGTCCAACTGGGCGGCCGCGCTCATTCTGCTTGGCACGGCGCCTTTAATTCCGCTGTTTATGGCAATGGTGGGGATGGGAGCGGCCGATGCCAACCGTCGTAATTTCCAGGCGCTTGCTCGCTTAAGCGGCCATTTTCTCGATCGGCTTCGCGGCATGGAAACGCTGCGCCTGTTTAACCGGGGTGCGGCTGAAACAGAAACGATTCGCGCCGCTTCCCAGGATTTCCGTCAGCGCACAATGGAAGTGTTGCGCCTGGCGTTTCTTTCCTCAGGCGTGCTGGAGTTTTTCGCCTCGCTATCCATTGCGCTGGTCGCTGTTTATTTCGGCTTCTCCTACCTGGGCGAACTGAATTTCGGCCATTACGGGACGGGCGTGACGTTGTTTGCAGGCTTCCTGGCGCTGATCCTCGCTCCGGAATTTTTCCTGCCGCTGCGCGATTTAGGCACGTTTTATCATGCTAAAGCGCAGGCTGTTGGCGCGGCAGACAGCCTGATGACGTTCCTGGATGCGCCCTTACAGCAGCAGGAAAAGGGTAACGTCCAGCTTAACAGCGGCACGCCATTTACCCTTGAAGCACGTAACCTGACGATTTTATCGGCAGAAGGAAAGCCGCTTGCGGGGCCGCTGGACTTTACGCTTGCGGCAGGTCAGCGCGTGGTGCTTGTCGGTCAGAGCGGCGCGGGTAAGAGTTCGTTGCTTAACGTATTGTCCGGCTTTTTGCCCTATCAGGGCGAGCTGCGGGTCAACGGCATTGAGCTTTCCCGGCTCGATCCCCTCTGGTGGCGCGAACAGTTAAGCTGGGTCGGCCAGAATCCGCAGCTTCCCGCCGCAACGCTACGCGAGAATGTTTTACTCGCCTCCCCTGACGCCGGCGAAGCAGCTTTACATGCCGCGCTGGACAAAGCCTCGGTAAGCGAATTTCTTCCCCTTTTGCCGCAGGGCGTGGACACCCCGTTAGACGATCAGGCCGCGCGTTTATCGGTTGGCCAGGCGCAGCGCGTCGCGGTTGCTCGCGCGCTGCTACTTCCAGGTCGGTTGCTGCTGCTTGATGAGCCGGCCGCAAGCCTTGATGCCCACAGCGAACAGCGCGTTATGGAAGCGCTGGACGAAGCCTCCCGCCAGCAAAGCACCGTGATGGTGACCCACCAGCTCGATTACATCGCCGGCTGGGATAACATCTGGGTAATGCGTAACGGCACCATCGTCCAGCAAGGCGATTTCCACACGCTAGCCGCAACTGATGGTCCGTTTGCCGAGCTACTGGCCAGCCGCAAGGAGGAGATTTGATGCGCGCTCTGTTGCCCTACCTGACGCTTTATCGCCGCCATATCTGGCTGCTTTCACTGGGCGTCGTGCTGGCTATCGTCACCCTGCTTGCCAGCATAGGTTTACTGACCCTTTCCGGATGGTTCCTTTCTGCCTCTGCGGTTGTGGGCGTTGCCGGAATTTACAGCTTTAACTATATGCTGCCTGCTGCTGGCGTACGCGGCGCGGCAATCATTCGTACGGCCGGACGCTACTTCGAGCGGCTGGTCAGCCACGATGCCACCTTCCGCGTGTTGCAGCATTTGCGCGTATTCACCTTCAGCAAGCTGCTTCCCCTGTCCCCTGCCGGGCTGGCGCGTTTTCGCCAGGGCGAGCTGCTCAACCGTCTGGTTGCCGATGTAGATACGCTCGATCACCTTTATCTGCGCGTGCTGTCCCCGCTGGTCGGGGCGTTGATGGTGATTGTGGTGGTGACCTGTGGCTTAAGCTTCCTGGATGTCCAGCTAGCTTTAACCCTGGGCGCCATTATGCTGGCCACGCTGATAGTGCTGCCGCCGCTGTTTTATTACGCCGGTAAACCTGCGGGCGAAGCGCTGACCGTACAGCGCGGGCAGTATCGCCAGCAGCTAACCGCATGGCTGCAGGGCCACGCGGAGTTAACTATTTTCGGCGCAACCAGGCGCTATCGCGAACAGCTTGATGCTACAGAGTACGCCTGGCATGAAGCGCAACGTCGCCAGTCAGAGCTGACGGCGCTTTCGCAAGCGGTGATGCTGTTGATTGGCGGTCTGGCGGTGGTGGTCATGCTGTGGATGGCGGCAGCGGGCGTAGGCGGTAACGCTTCGCCAGGCGCGCTCATTGCTTTATTCGTTTTCTGCGCGCTGGCCGCTTTTGAAGCGCTGGCCCCGGTTACCGGCGCATTTCAACACCTTGGGCAGGTTATTGCCTCCGCGCTGCGGGTGACACAAATTACCAGCCAGCAGCCTGAAGTAACCTTCGTTGCGGAGCCTTCCGCTGCTCTCGCGCAGGTTTCCGTGAATATTGAGCGGGTCAGCTTTACCTATCCACACCAGCCACAGCACGCGTTAAAAGATATAACGCTGAGCGTTAAAGCCGGGCAGCACGTTGCGATTCTTGGCCGTACCGGCTGCGGTAAATCAACGCTGCTGCAATTGCTGACCCGGGCCTGGGATCCGCAACAGGGCGAGATTCAGCTCAACGGCAAACCGATGAGCGAGCTGGACGAAAATACCTTACGCGCCGCAACAAGCGTCGTGCCGCAGCGTGTCCATCTTTTTAGCGCAACGCTGCGCGATAACCTGCTGCTGGCAGCGGCTCAGGCAAACGATGAGCAGCTCAGCGCAATGCTCCAACGCGTGGGGCTTGAAAAACTGCTTTCTGATGCGGGGCTCAATAGCTGGCTTGGCGAAGGCGGTCGCCAGCTTTCCGGCGGCGAGCTGCGCCGCCTGGCTATCGCCCGCGCATTATTACACGACGCTCCGCTGATGCTGCTTGATGAACCAACGGAAGGCCTGGATGCCGAAACCGAGCGCCAGATACTGGATTTACTGGCGGAAGTTACCGCAGGAAAAACCGTTCTGATGGTCACTCACCGCCTGCGAGGTTTGACACAATTTGACAGCATAATTGTGATGGACAACGGGCAAATTATTGAGCAAGGTAATCACGCAGAATTAATGGCGAAAGGTGGGCGTTATTACCGGTTCCACCAGCGTTTGTAACCTCTGCGCATAGTCTATTATCAATCAACAAGCTTCGTGGTGGAGTGTTACAGTCATGCGCCTGATACAGCTTTCTCGTGACTCTATTGCCTTCCCTTCACCGGAAGGCGCGTTACGTGAACCTAATGGATTACTGGCGCTTGGGGGAGATCTGAGTCCTGCTCGATTGCTGATGGCGTACCAACGGGGTATTTTCCCGTGGTTCTCGCCCGGCGACCCTATTTTATGGTGGTCTCCGGATCCGCGTGCGGTGCTGTTTCCCGAGCAATTTCATCTTAGCCGCAGCATGAAGCGCTTTCACAAAAGCTCACCGTATCGGGTGACGCTAAATCACGCCTTTGAAAAAGTTATCACCGGCTGCGCAAGCGATCGCGATGAGGGAACCTGGATCACCGGCGATATCACCATGGCCTATACGCGCCTGCATGAGCTGGGCTATGCGCATTCTGTTGAGGTATGGGAAGGCGATGAATTAGTCGGGGGAATGTATGGCGTAACCCAGGGCGCGTTATTCTGCGGCGAATCCATGTTCAGCCATCGCGAGAATGCCTCCAAGACGGCTTTGCTGATATTCTGCCAACACTTTTTACGCCACGGCGGGAAATTAATTGATTGCCAGGTTTTAAACAGCCATACCGCATCCCTGGGCGCCGTTGATATTCCACGCCGGGATTATCTGCGTTACCTGGCGAATTTCCGCTCTGAACGTCTGCTTTCACATTGTTGGGTGCCACAAACCCTGTCCGGCCCGTAATGTTTACGGCACATTTTATTCTACGGTGTTATAATTAGCTCCGCAGAGTGAGCTCTGCCCATTACCCCGCCGCCGTATGGGAACTGCATTTAAAGGGAACGCCCCTCGTTTATCTCTTCGCACCCCTTGTCGTAAGCGCATTTAATGCGGCTTTCGCGTGGCTTATGGGTAATGTGCAAAATGCACTTTCGCTTGCGATTTCACCAACATTTCTTTACATGATAAGCGAACTTCGGCATTATCTTGCCGGTTCAAACTATGGTAGTGATACCCCCGAGGATTAGATGGCCAAAGAAGACAATATTGAAATGCAGGGTACCGTTCTTGATACGTTACCTAACACCATGTTCCGCGTTGAGCTGGAAAACGGGCACGTGGTAACCGCTCATATCTCCGGTAAAATGCGTAAAAACTATATCCGCATCCTGACGGGCGACAAAGTCACTGTAGAGCTGACCCCGTACGACCTGAGCAAAGGCCGCATTGTCTTCCGTAGCCGTTAAGAGATTTTAGCCGTCGTAGCCGGGCGCTGCGACCGGGTTATACCTAATAAAAAGGCCGGATAATATTATCCGGCCTTTTTTTGCTGCAAAAAAACTAGTGCGCCGCTTCCGGCTTGTGCTTCTGGGCGCTGACAAAGTTATAGGTCAACTGCTCCTGCGCTTTATCCAGCGCGACAATCACCTGTCCGCCGTCCACCAGTGAACCAAACAGCAGTTCGTTCGCGAGCGGTTTTTTCAGGTTGTCCTGAATCACCCGCGTCATAGGACGTGCGCCCATTGCACGATCGTAGCCTTTTGCGGCCAGCCAGTCTCGCGCTTCCTGGCTCACTTCCAAAGAGACGCCTTTCTGATCCAACTGCACCTGCAGCTCAACAATAAATTTGTCGACCACCTGATGAATCACCTCGGTAGAGAGATGGTTGAACCAGATGATGTTGTCCAGACGGTTGCGGAATTCCGGGGTAAAGATCTTTTTGATCTCTTCCATCGCGTCCGTGCTGTTGTCCTGACGAATCAGGCCAATAGACTTACGCTCGGTTTCACGCACGCCGGCGTTGGTGGTCATCACCAGAATCACGTTGCGGAAATCCGCCTTGCGCCCGTTGTTATCGGTGAGCGTGCCGTTGTCCATTACCTGCAACAGCAGGTTAAAGACGTCCGGGTGCGCTTTTTCGATCTCATCAAGCAGCAGGACCGAGTGCGGATGTTTGATAACCGCATCCGTCAGCAGCCCGCCCTGATCGAAGCCAACGTAGCCCGGAGGCGCGCCAATCAGGCGGCTAACGGTGTGGCGCTCCATGTATTCAGACATATCAAAACGCAGCAGCTCAATGCCCAGCGCCTTAGCCAGCTGCACCGTCACCTCCGTTTTACCGACCCCGGTTGGGCCAGCAAAGAGGAACGAACCTACCGGCTTACGATCGTGCCCAAGCCCGGCGCGGCTCATTTTGATGGCTTCGGTTAATGCCTCAATGGCTTTATCCTGGCCAAACACCAGCATTTTCAGACGATCGTTAAGGCCTTTTAAGGTGTCGCGATCGCTTGCGGACACGCTTTTCTCCGGGATGCGCGCGATACGGGCAACCACGGTTTCGATATCCGCCACGTTGACGGTTTTCTTACGTTTGCTCACCGGCAGCAGGCGGCTGCGCGCCCCGGCCTCGTCGATAACGTCAATAGCTTTATCCGGCAAATGACGATCGTTGATGTATTTCACCGCCAGCTCAACCGCAGCACGAATCGCTTTCGCCGTGTAACGCACGTCGTGGTGCGCTTCGTACTTTTTCTTCAGGCCGTTGATAATCTGCACGGTCTCTTCGACGCTTGGCTCGGTAATATCGATCTTCTGGAAGCGACGCGCCAGCGCACGGTCTTTTTCGAAGATATTGCTAAATTCCTGATAAGTGGTAGAGCCGATAACGCGGATCTTGCCGCCGGACAGCAGCGGTTTAATGAGGTTTGCAGCATCCACCTGGCCGCCAGACGCCGCACCCGCGCCGATAATGGTGTGGATTTCATCGATGAACAGAATGCTGTTCTGGTCCTGCTCAAGCTGTTTAAGCAGGGCTTTGAAACGCTTCTCGAAGTCGCCGCGATATTTCGTTCCGGCGAGCAGCGAACCGATATCCAGCGAGTAGATGGTGCAATCGGCCATCACTTCCGGCACGTCGCCCTGCACGATGCGCCAGGCAAGCCCTTCGGCAATCGCCGTTTTCCCGACGCCCGACTCCCCCACCAGCAGCGGGTTATTTTTACGGCGACGACAGAGCACCTGAATGGCCCGCTCCAGCTCTTTATCGCGGCCAATCAGCGGATCGATACCGCCCACGCGCGCAAGCTGGTTGAGATTGGTGGTGAAGTTTTCCATACGTTCCTCCCCGCCTGCCTGCTCTTCATTGACCGGATTTTCCGATCCCGGCGCCTGATTTGGCTCGTCTTTACGCGTGCCGTGGGAGATGAAGTTCACCACATCAAGACGGCTTACTTCGTGTTTGCGCAGCAGATAGGCGGCCTGGGACTCCTGCTCGCTAAAGATGGCAACCAGCACGTTTGCGCCTGTTACCTCGCTGCGGCCAGAAGACTGGACGTGGAATACCGCGCGCTGCAGGACGCGCTGGAAGCTGAGCGTAGGTTGCGTATCACGCTCTTCTTCACTGGCCGGAAGGACCGGCGTGGTTTGTTCGATGAAGGCTTCGAGTTCCTGACGCAGCGCCACCAGATCCACGGTACACGCTTCCAGCGCTTCGCGGGCCGACGGGTTACTGAGCAAAGCCAGTAACAAGTGCTCGACGGTCATAAACTCATGTCGGTGCTCGCGCGCTCTGGCGAAAGCCATGTTTAAACTGAGTTCCAGTTCTTGATTGAGCATAGGCACCTCCCCCAATTTTCATTGCCTTATTCAGGCTTTTTCCAGCGTACACAGCAACGGATGCTCGTTCTCCCTCGCATACTGGTTCACCATCGCCACCTTCGTCTCTGCGACTTCTGCAGTAAAAACACCGCAGATGGCTTTGCCATGATAGTGAACGGTAAGCATCAGTTGCGTTGCACGTTCTACATCATAAGAAAAGAACTTTTGTAGCACGTCAATAACAAATTCCATCGGCGTGTAGTCATCGTTCATTAACATAACTTTATACATAGAAGGGGGTTTTAGCGCTTCGCGCAGTTTATCGCCCACCAATTGATCGAAGTCTAACCAGTCGTTCGTCTTACCCATTGCAGATCGTCATCATGTTTATTCGTCTGACGTTTATCAAACGAGGCCCTTAGGTTGAGTGTAATACGCTTTTGGCTACTGCAACTACTTGTCTAAAAAAGTGTTGTTTTTACCCGTGCGCGAGCTGCGTCACATTAATGGCAATAGCGTTAACTGCTTCAAATTTTTGAATGAATCCAGGCCCTCTTTCCCCGTTGAACGCTTGACGCTGTGATTAAATTATCTACATTGTACTGGCGTGAGTTGGCGAGGTTTTGAACAGCCCGCCCTTACCCACCGGTTCATTCCATCTCACTACTAAGATTTACGAAGGATAAGAAGCATGGAGACGGGTACAGTTAAATGGTTCAATAACGCAAAAGGGTTCGGGTTCATCTGCCCTGAAGGCGGCGGCGAAGACATCTTCGCCCACTACTCCACCATCCAGATGGATGGCTACAGAACGCTCAAAGCCGGGCAAGTTGTCAGGTTTGATGTACACCAGGGACCTAAAGGCAATCATGCCAGTCTTATCGTTCCCCTCGAAGCAGAAGCGGCGGTCGCTTAGGCCCATCTGTTTTATTGTGTACATCCTGAAGACAAAATGCCAGCCCTCACGGCTGGCATTTTTATTGTCGCAGCCCTTCCTTTACTACTACTCGCGCGCTAAGGCGTCAATCGGATTAAGTCGCGCTGCGCTGCGTGCCGGCAGCCAGCCGAAGAGCACGCCGGTCGCCGTAGAACAGGCAAATGCGGTAAGCAGCGCCATCGGTGAAAAGCCAATGTGCCAGCCGGGCAAAAACAGCCCAAGCGTGAAGGCAATCAGCAGCGAGAGCGAAATACCCAGCGCCCCACCCACCAGGCAAACCAGCACCGCTTCAATCAAAAATTGCTGCAGTACGTCGCTTGCTCTGGCGCCAACCGCCATACGAATGCCGATCTCTTTGGTCCTTTCCGTTACCGACACCAGCATGATATTCATCACGCCAATCCCGCCGACCAGCAGCGATATCACCGCCACTAACGTCAGGAATAGCTGAAGAGTACGTGTGGTCTTTTCAGCCGTTTTCAACAGGCCATCCATATTGTAGGTGAAAAAATCCTTTTTGCCGTGGCGCAGCGTCATCATGCGATTAAGCTGCTGCTCCGCCTCGTGGCTGTCGTATCCCTCTTTTACGCGCACCGTAATGGTATTAAGCCAGCTCTGCCCCATCACACGGCTGGCCATGGTGTTATAGGGCAGCCAGACGCGCAGCACTTTACTGCTGCCAAACATCGACTGCTTCTCTTCCGCCACGCCGATTACGGTTGCGGGCATGTTGCCCACCAGAATCACTTCTCCGACCACGTTCGGCTTGTCCGGGAATAGCTGCCGCTTGCTATTGCTGTCCAGCACCACTACCTGCGCGCGTCCGTTAAGCTGCTCGTTGTTAAAAGTGGTGCCCTGGCTCATCGTCATGCCGTAAACGTTAAAATACTGCCCGTTCACGCCGTTAACGCTTGCGGCCGCATCCACGTTGCCATAACGCAGACGAAGGTTGCTAGAAATGGACGGCGTCGCCGACTCTACCCACGGCTGCTGCTCGATAGCGGCCAGATCGGCGTATTTCAGCGCCTGCTGATATTGCGGCTCGTCATCACCAAAGTCTTTACCGGGATAGACGTCAATCGTGTTCGTTCCGATAGAGCGGATATCTTCCAGCACCATCTGCTTTGCCGCATCGCCAACAATCACAATGGATACCACCGAAGCGATACCGATAATGATGCCCAGCATGGTCAGTAGCGTGCGCATTTTATTTGCCGCAAGCGCAAGCCATGCCATTGAGAAAGCCTCGCGAAAACTGCTCAGCACCTGCTGAAACGAGGAGGACGCCGGCCGGGAAGACGCCTCGCTTTTCGGCTTAGCAGCGCGCGGCACGGGCGGTGGATTGCTGATGATTTCGCCATCGCGAATTTCAATAATGCGCTGCGCCTGCGCGGCCACCAGCGGATCGTGCGTGACGATAATGACCGTATGTCCCTGCTCGCAGAGCTGCTTGAGGGTCGCCATAACCTCTTCGCCAGAATGGCTATCAAGCGCACCGGTGGGCTCATCGGCAAGGATGACCTGTCCGCCGTTCATCAGCGCGCGGGCGATACTGACACGTTGCTGCTGGCCGCCGGAAAGCTGCGAGGGCTGATAATCCACGCGATCCGCAAGCCCCAGGCGCATCAGTAATGCACGCGCACGCTGCTGGCGATATACGCGCGCCGTTCCCGCATACACGGCGGGAACCTCCACGTTTTGCGTCGCGTTCAGATGAGAAAGCAGATGGTAACGCTGGAAAATAAAGCCAAAGTGCTCACGGCGTAAGGTCGCAAGCTCGTCGCTATTAAGCGCCGCGGTATCCACGCCTGCCACCCGATAGCTGCCGCTGGAAGGTTTATCCAGGCAGCCAAGAAGATTCATTAGCGTGGATTTGCCGGAGCCGGACGCCCCGACAATCGCCACCATTTCACCCGCTTCGATGGAGATACTGACGCCTTTAAGCACCTCGATTTGCTCGTCACCGGACGGATAGCTCCTGCGAATATCCTTCAGTTCAAGCAGCGCCGTCATTGCGCGCTCCCGCCGGCAGTTTTACCAATAACGACCTCTTCGCCTTCTTCGAGGCCCATCGCTACCTGCACCTGGGTGTCGTTACGCATACCGATAGCAATCTCACGTTCGCGCGTTTCACCGTTGCGCAGCACGGTAACCTTGTAACGATTATCGCCAATCGGCTCGCCCAGCGCCGCAAGCGGAATGGTTAACACATCTTTCACACCGCCTAGCTGAATATGCACCTGCGCCGTCATTTCCAGGCGCAGCACGCCCTGTGGATTTGGCACTTCAAAACGCGCGTTATAAAAAATCGCATCGTTGACCTTATCCGGCGTTGGCAGAATATCTTTCAGCTTGCCTTCATAGCGCGTCAGCGGGTCGCCCAGCACGGTAAACCAGGCTTTCTGCCCCGGTTTGAGATGTATGACATCGGCTTCGGATACCTGAGCTTTTACCAGCATCGTGCTCAAATCGGCCAACGTCAGAATGTTCGGCGCCTGCTGGGCCGCAATCACCGTCTGCCCTTGAAGGGTGGTTATCTGGGTCACTTCGCCAGCCATAGGCGCCACGATACGCGTAAAGTCCAGGTTGATTTTTGCGGTATCAAGTGATGCCTGATTACGCTGGATTTGCGCGTCAATGGTGCCGATTTGCGCAAGCTTAACGTCCAAATCCGTAGCCGCCGTATCCACATCCTGGCGAGAAATGGCCTGGGATTTTGCCAGCTCCCGCTGACGATGCAGGGTTACCTGCGCCAGTTTGGCCTGCGCCTGCGCCTGGCGCCGCTGGGCACGAAGCTCCGTCAGCGTCGCCTCTACTTCTTTAATCTGGTTTTGCGCCTGTTCCGGGTCGATAACCCCCAGCAGTTGATCCTTTTTCACCTTGTCGCCAATGTTTACCGACAGCGTTTTTAACTGCCCGCTAACCTGTGCGCCAACGTCAACCTTACGTAAAGCATCAAGTTTACCGGTGGCCAGCACGCTTTGCTCAAGCGAGCCCTTGCGCACAATCATGGTCTGATAAGACGGCGTTGGCGCATTCAGGAACTGCCATAGCCATATCGCAAACATCAGCGCCAGGAGCGCGAACAACACATAGCGTTTTTTAATTTTTCCCTTAAATCTCATAGGTATCCTAAAAAAATGCGCAGTTAAACAAAGTATCAACAAGCGTAAAAAGCCCGCCGCAGCACTTATCCTGATTGAACTTTGGTTGAGGTTACCGATGGTGGAATAGGCACCACCATCTGAACCGGGTACTTATTATGTCGCAGATTGCCGTAAACCAACCGACAACAATGATGCCGCAAAAAAGCTGGCAACTGTTTATTGCATTAGCGAAGGGACTGCATCAGCCCGGCGACGCCTGGTGCAATAGGGCCTATCGCCGTAAATTTATGCTGCGCTCGCTGGCCTCGCCTTTTACTACCGGAAAATTATTGTCCACGCTTGCTCACCTGCCGATGCTTGATGAGCTGCTTCGTATTCAGCCAGGGTTGCCTTGCCGCCTGCATCGCCCTTACCTGTCGGTGAATTTTACCCGCAAGGATACCCTGAATGCATTGTGTTTCCATTACCAAACGCTGATCCACACGCTGCCTGAAACGCTGTTGCGCCGTCATCTTTCGCCAGACGGTGCGCGTCTGGCCCGCCTTGAGGGTAAAGACGGATCGCAATATTTCATCGATTTCTGCTCGATCGCCAATCTGGATAAAGAAGGCGAGGCCACGCTTATCATGCTCAACGCGCAAGGCACGGTGCTTGCAGAACTGACGTTTACCTTATGCCGTTATCAGGGTAAATCAACGCTGTTTATCGGCGGCCTGCAGGGCGCAAAATCCTGGGTACCGCACGAAGCAATCCAGAGCGCGACCAAAGCCTGCCACGGATTATTCCCTAAACGCCTGTTGCTGGAGGCCCTCTGCGAACTGGCGCCGCATCTTGACGTTCAACAAATTCTGGCCGTCAGCAACAGCGCGCATATCTATCGCTCCTGGCGTTACCAGAAGAAGAAAAAAGATAAGCTGCATGCGGATTACGACAGCTTCTGGCAGTCAATGAAGGGAACGCCGCTGGCGGAAGGATATTTCAGGCTGCCGGACGCCGTGGCGCGTAAGCCGCTGGAAGAGATCGCCAGTAAAAAACGCGCCGAATATCGCCGGCGTTATTCCCTGCTCGACGGTATGCTCGAGCACATCGCCAGCCGCTTTTAGTCCGCCCGGCCCCGCGCCAGCCATAAAACGCGCGAGAACATTTTGCGTAACAATGAAGGAACGGCGTCCACACCGCGCCGCCCTGCTTCCATTGCCACCTCAATGGCAAGATCCGGCTTGGACGAGCGATGAATCGCTTTAATGATTACGCGGCGCATGTTCATCGGCACCTCTTCAGGTATATGGGCTACGCGGTGGTAAACGTCTGCAAAGCCCTGGCGGTACATAAAGTGTTCCATATCCATTGCCGGTAACGCGGTGAGGTGTTCGCGTTCCCCATCCCTGTCGTTATCCAGCAGCCCGCGCACGGTGGCGGCGTATTTTTTTCCTGCTTCGTCACCGTCCACCAGCACATGCCATTCAATTCCCATTCTGCGGGCAAACTTGATAAGCGGCCTTAGCCCCGACTGCGCAAACTCAATGACCTTCACCCCTTCGGCATCGAAATGGTGACCACACTGGCGCGCCAGCTCGTTCATTACCCAGACTTCGGTTTCCCCTTCAACCAGCAACCAGCAGCGGGCAAACAGGGACGAGGCGCGATTAAAGCGGATATGAAACGCGATTCGACGGCTGTCCTCCGCGTTCATGCCGCCGGGCCCAAGCCGCCAGGCGGCAACTCTGGAAGATTCGCGCACCAGGCGGCACACCTGCTCTACCGGCGTGAGCGACAGCAGCTCGCCGGAGTTGGTGGTGGTAATTTTTTGCAGCGGCAGCAGGTTAAGCAGGTGCCACGCCACGGAAAGCATAATGGGGTGCAGCCGGGTTTCGGGGTCCTCCACCAGCAGCAGCGGACGCGCATCTTTGTCCAGCGTTACCGTGCCCTTCGCCTGCAGCAGGGTAGAAAACATGCCCAGCAGGATCATGCGATGCGTGCGGCTGTTGGGCCTGTCGATCATGCGGTTAATGATATCGAGGTATCGCCAACTGCGCTGTTCATCATGCGAACGGCGGCGCATCAGGCGGCGTTGGGCAACGGCTCCCTGCTCCGAAAAGTAGTGTTCAAGTAGCTGCACCATGGCAGAAAGCCCCTGCCGTAGCTGGGAATCCGTGAGGTTTTGCGGGCGTGATACCAGCTCGCGCGCCAGAAAATCCAGTTGCCTGGCGGTCATTTCCGTTTGCGGCATATCCGGCGCGCTGCCGTTACGTAAACGACGGATGAAACGTGCATCGCGCAGCCTGAGTACTGGATTGAGACGCGTAATTTGCTGAGCAAGCGCATCGATATCAGCAAGCTCAATGGGCTTTGCGGCATCGTCAAGAAAGCTGCGCAGCGTTAATACCGTATTATCTTCCGCAAGCTCGCCTTCAAGGCGGTACATGATGCGATGAAAGCCGTCATCTCCTTCAACCCATACCGGAGCAAGCCCGCGGTATCTGCGCCCCAGGTAGTGTCCCGGCGCAGCCTCGCGGAAAGTCAAAATGATATGCAAATGATGTTCGCGCCCCAGCGTATCACCGGGCGGAAAATGAAAATCATCGCGGGTAAAGTGATAAAGCTTTTCCTGCGCAGAAAGCAGAAGAGTGAGCGCGTCCAGCAGGCTCGATTTACCCCAGGCGTTCTCGCCGATCAGCACGTTGTTTTGTTCCAGCATTAACGACAGACGGTTAATACCGCGAAACCCGACAATCTCAACTCGTTCGAGAAACATACTCCCTCCAGGGTCAATCCGCTGCATATCCATAAGCTGGCAGGGCCGACAATAAATGGAGTATAGCGGCAAGGGTCAGGAGTTTGTATGAATTTCCCCCACGGCGAAAAATGGCTTTAAACCCTCTGCCTGCTTAAAAATAAAACCGATTTATTTACCGAGATTATTCTTATTTTTAAATCCCAGATTAATCCTAATTTACTCAAAACTCTTTTCTACTTTTTCATAGTAAATTCGGAAAAAGAATCACACCTCATTGCCTTAAATCAAATTAGCTGGAGATATTGCGCTGGTTCAGACAAGACGAACTCATTAAGATCGCTCGGTTTTTATTTTTTCGTCATTCCCTTAATGACGGTAATAAAACAGTGAAAATATCGAGCCTTATATTCGGTCCGTTCAACTCACTGTTTATTTAACACAGAGGTGGTTATGTTTAGAAAGTTAGCAGCAGAGTTTTTCGGCACGTTCTGGCTGGTATTTGGCGGTTGCGGCAGCGCGATATTAGCGGCTGCATTTCCTGAATTAGGCATCGGTTTTGCTGGCGTGGCGCTGGCATTTGGTTTAACTGTGCTAACAATGGCCTATGCGGTGGGGCATATTTCCGGCGGTCACTTCAACCCGGCGGTTACTTTAGGTCTGTGGGCTGGAGGCCGTTTCCCTGCTAAAGAAATCATTGGCTACATTGTTGCCCAGGTTATTGGCGGTATTGCCGCCGCAGGTATTCTTTATCTCATCGCCAGCGGCAAAACGGGTTTCGATGCAACGGCAAGCGGCTTTGCCTCCAACGGCTTCGGCGAGCATTCGCCCGGCAATTATTCCATGCTCTCCGCAATCATTATCGAAATCGTATTAACCTGCGGCTTCTTAATTGTGATTCACGGCGCAACCGATAAATTTGCCCCTGCTGGCTTTGCTCCGATTGCTATCGGTCTGGCGCTGACCCTGATTCACCTGATCAGTATTCCAGTAACCAACACGTCAGTGAACCCGGCGCGCAGTACCGCAGTGGCGATTTTCCAGGGGGGCTGGGCGCTACAGCAGCTGTGGCTGTTCTGGTTAATGCCGATTATCGGCGGTATCCTGGGCGGGACGATTTATCGCATCCTGTTGGAAAAACGCCATTAATTTGCCCGACATTTGACCATAAGGCCTGGGCGAAACCAGGCCTTTTTTATTTTTCGTTTTCCTGCATAGACATTCTCATTTTCCGTAGCTTTACTCACTCCGCTTCTTTGGGTAGTGTGGGCGTGCCGTTTCTATATTCTCGCAAGGATTGCCCGCCTCATGTTTTCGGGATTGTTAATTATCTTAGTGCCGCTGATCGTCGGCTACCTTATACCCCTGCAGCAAATCAGCCTGTTAAAACTCATCAATCGTCTGCTGAGCTGGATTGTCTATGTGATCCTGTTCTTTATGGGCATAAGCCTGGCCTTTCTCGACAACCTGGCGAGCAATCTGCTGGCAATATTTCACTACTCGGCGGTGAGCGTAGTCGTGATTTTGCTGTGTAACGCCGCCGCTCTGCTGTGGCTTGAACGTTCGCTTCCGTGGCATCACACGCATCTACAGGAAAAGCTTCCCTCCCGAATCGCGATGGCGCTGGAATCTCTCAAACTCTGCTTCGTGGTCGTTGCGGGCTTTCTGCTCGGGCTAACCGGCTGGGCGTTTTTGCAGCACGCAACCGAAGCGAGCGAATACACGTTAATCTTCCTGCTGCTGCTTGTCGGCATTCAGCTTCGCAACGGCGGCATGACGCTAAAACAAATAGTGCTTAACCGGCGCGGTATGATTATCGCCGTTGTCGTCGTTATAAGTTCAATGGCCGCAGGCGTAATAAACGCTTTTATTCTCGATTTGCCCATCAAAACCGGCCTGGCAATGGCCTCGGGCTTTGGCTGGTATTCCCTTTCCGGCATCCTGATGACCGAATCCTGTGGCCCGGTTATCGGCAGCGCCACCTTCTTTAACGATCTCATCCGCGAGCTGCTGGCTATTATGCTGATCCCAGGCCTTGTGGCTAAAAGCCGCTCTACGGCTCTGGGGCTGTGCGGGGCTACCTCAATGGACTTCACCCTGCCGGTGCTACAGCGTAGCGGCGGGCTGGAAATTGTCCCCGCGGCTATCGTGCACGGCTTTATTCTTAGCCTGCTCACCCCGCTGCTGATGGCCTTCTTCGCTTCGTGATACCCCATTGGCGGTAGATACCTGCCGCCAAAATTGCGCTAAATCAATTTCGTCTTAAGTTCCCGTAAAAAGGGCTTTTCTCCCGTCGGGGCGAGGCATAATCTTAAAGATGTATTTTAAATATAACTTTAAAAGGTACGATTATGTTTTGTGTGCAATGTGAACAAACAATCCGCACCCCGGCGGGCAACGGCTGCTCCTACGCGCAGGGGATGTGTGGCAAAACTGCCGAAACGTCTGACCTGCAGGATCTGCTGATTGCCACTTTACAGGGGCTGTCTGCCTGGGCCGTTGCCGCCCGCGAAGCCGGCATTATCGATCACGAAGCCGACAGCTTTGCGCCACGCGCCTTCTTCTCTACCCTCACAAACGTTAACTTCGACTCCCCACGCATCATTGGCTACGCGCGCGAGGCCATCGCCCTGCGTGAAAGCCTGAAAGCACGTGCTCTTGCGGTGAACGCGAATATTACCGTCGACAGCCCAATGGCCGAGCTGCAGCTGGTCAGCGATGATTTAGGCGACTTACAGCGCCAGGCGGCGGACTTTGCGCCCAACCGCGACAAAGCGGAAATCGGCGAAGATATCCTTGGCCTGCGCCTGCTTTGCCTGTACGGCCTCAAGGGCGCCGCAGCCTATATGGAACACGCCCACGTGCTCGGCCAGTATGACAACGACATCTACGCCCAGTACCACAAAATTATGGCGTGGCTTGGCACCTGGCCTGCAGATATGGGCGCGCTGCTCGAATGCTCCATGGAAATTGGCCAGATGAACTTCAAAGTAATGAGCATCCTCGATCACGGCGAAACCACCAAATACGGTCACCCAACGCCGACTCAGGTGAATGTGCGCCCCGTTGCCGGCAAATGCATTTTGATTTCCGGCCACGACCTTAAAGACCTGTTCAGCCTGCTGGAGCAGACCGAAGGCACCGGCGTTAACGTCTACACCCACGGCGAAATGCTGCCGGCTCACGGCTACCCGGAACTGCGCAAGTTCAAACACCTGGTCGGTAACTACGGCAGCGGCTGGCAGAACCAGCAAACGGAATTTGCCCGCTTCCCAGGGCCGGTTATCATGACCTCCAACTGCATCATCAACCCGGAAGTGGGTTCCTATGCAGACCGTATATGGACCCGCAGCATCGTCGGCTGGCCGGGCGTGAGCCATCTGGAAGGTGAAGACTTCGCGCCGGTGATTGCCCAGGCACAGCAGATGGCCGGTTTCCCGTACAGCGAAATCGAACACCTGATCACCGTGGGCTTCGGTCGCCAGACCCTGCTGGGCGCGGCCGATACCCTGATTGATCTGGTGAGCCGCGAAAAACTGCGTCACATCTTCCTGGTCGGCGGCTGCGACGGCGACCGTGGCGAACGCAGCTACTTTACCGATTTCGCCACCAGCGTCCCGAAAGACTGCATGATCCTGACGCTTGCATGCGGCAAATACCGCTTCAACAAGCTGGACTTCGGCAATATAGAAGGTCTGCCGCGCCTGGTAGATGCCGGCCAGTGTAACGACTCCTACTCGGCGATTATTCTGGCGGTAACCCTTGCGGAAAAACTCGGCTGTGGCGTAAACGACCTCCCGCTGAGCCTGGTACTTTCCTGGTTTGAGCAAAAAGCTATTGTGGTTCTGCTCACCCTGCTGTCGCTGGGCGTGACCAATATCGTGACCGGCCCGACCGCGCCTGGTTTCCTGACGCCGAATCTGCTGGCCATCCTCAACGAGAAATTTGGCCTGCGCGCCATCACCAGCGTTGAAGAAGATATCCAGCAGTTAATGAGCGCGTAAGGAGCAGCCATGACCATGCCAACGCCACTGTGCCCGTATCGTATGCAGGTACATCACATTCACCAGGAAACGCCGGACGTCTGGACGCTGTCGCTTATCAATCACGACTTTTATCCTTACAAGGCCGGGCAGTATGCGCTGGTGAGTATTCGCAACGGCGACGAAACGCTGCGCGCTTACACGATCTCTTCCACGCCGGGAATCAGCCCGTTCGTAACGCTGACGATCCGTCGTATCGAGGATGGCGTTGGTTCCGGATGGCTGACGCAGGAAGTGAAAGTGGGTGATTACCTGTGGCTTTCCGAAGGCCAGGGGGAATTTACCTGTGAGAACCTGACCACCGACCGCTATCTGCTGATGGCGGCGGGATGCGGCGTAACGCCGGTCATGTCGATGCGCCGCTGGCTGGCAAAACATCGCCCGCAGGCTGACGTAGCGGTGATTTTCAACGTGCGCTCGCCGGAAGATGTGATTTTCGCCGATGAATGGCGCGACTACCCGGTCACGCTGGTTGCAGAAAATAACGCCACCCACGGTTTTATCGCTGGTCGGTTGACTCGCGAAATCCTCGAGACAGTGCCGGATATCGCTTCTCGTACCGTCATGACCTGCGGGCCCGCGCCCTATATGGATCTGGTGGAAAAAGAAGTGAAGGCGCTGGGCGTAACCGAGTTTTATAGCGAGAAGTTTTTCACGCCCGTCGCAGCACCTGTAGAGAGCGGGCTGAAATTCACCACGCTAAAACCGATGCGCGAGTTCTACGCGCCCGTAGGCAGCACGCTGCTGGCGGCGCTGGAAAGCAACAGCGTGCCGGTTAACGCCGCCTGCCGTGCCGGCGTTTGCGGAAGCTGTAAAACTAAAATCGAATCCGGGGAGTACACCGTAAGCAGTTCCATGACGCTGACCGAGGCCGAAATCGCCAGCGGTTACGTGCTGGCCTGCTCGTGCCACCCACAGAGCGATTTGGTTCTGGCATAAACCAAAGAAGGCGCCTTTATGGCGCCTTAATTTTTAACGCCAGGCTGAATTGCCTGCTGCGGAATAGCGACCCGCGCCGCAAAATGCTACCGCAAGCGCCGCGAGGAAGAAGTAAACCAGACTCTCGATTGCCCAGGCCCCGGTTTTATCCAGCAGGAAGGTTTTATCCGTTCCCACCATAAGCCACGCCACAACCATCGTAAACGCCAGCACCAGCGCCGCCGGGCGAGTTAAAATGCCCAGAATTATCAGGCAGGGTGCAACCACTTCCCCCACCAGCACGCCGTAGGCAATAAATTCCGGCAGGCCCTGAGCGGCCAGCATTCCCTTGATTGGGCCCACGCCGTCAAAAAGCTTGTGCAGGCCATGAAAAAGCATCAGGCCCCCTACCGCTATGCGCAGAATAAGCTTTCCTAAATCATCCTTCGCCAGCCCGCGGTTCACTGCATTTAACAATTTCGTAACCATTTGAAATGCAACCTTATTAGAGTGAGAACGAGAATAATTTACACAAAATATTCTGTTACCGATACCCCCCGAAATTCACAGGGACTTAGCCGGACGGTTCAGATAATTGAACTAAGCTTGTAAGCGTTACCAACACGTGACAAGGAGAACCGATGAAACAGACAGTAGCCGCTTATCTGGCTAAAACTCTTGAAAGCGCAGGTGTAAAACGCATCTGGGGCGTGACCGGCGATTCCCTTAACGGCATCAGCGATAGCCTGAACCGTATGGGCACAATAGACTGGATGCCGACGCGGCACGAAGAGGTAGCCGCCTTTGCCGCCGGCGCCGAAGCGCACCTGACGGGCGAGCTGGCCGTCTGTGCCGGTTCTTGCGGGCCGGGCAACCTTCACTTAATCAACGGGCTTTTCGACTGTCACCGTAATCGGGTGCCCGTACTGGCCATCGCCGCGCATATTCCCTCAAGCGAAATCGGCAGCGGATATTTCCAGGAGACGCATCCTGAAGAGCTGTTCCGCGAATGCAGCCACTACTGCGAGCTGGTGTCATCCCCGGAACAAATTCCACAGGTGCTGGCGATTGCCATGCGCAAGGCGGTACTGAACCGCGGCGTTTCAGTTGTGGTATTGCCTGGCGACGTAGCGCTTAAACCGGCGCCGGAAACCGCCACCACCCACTGGTATCCCGCTCCGCAGCCGGTTATCGTTCCGCAGCATGACGAGCTGAAAAAGCTCGCACAACTGCTGCGTTATAACGACAACATCGCGCTGATGTGCGGCAGCGGCTGCGCGGGCGCGCATGAAGAGCTGGTGCAGTTTGCTGCTAAGCTAAAAGCGCCTATTGTTCACGCGCTGCGCGGCAAAGAGCACGTTGAATACGACAACCCTTACGACGTGGGCATGACCGGTCTTATCGGTTTTTCATCCGGCTTCCATACGATGATGAACGCCGACACGCTGATCCTGCTCGGCACCCAGTTCCCGTATCGCGCCTTTTATCCCACGGATGCGAAAATCATTCAGATTGACATCAACCCCGGCAGCATCGGCGCGCACAGCAAAGTCGATATGGCGCTGGTCGGGGATATTAAGGCCACCCTGAGCGCCCTGCTTCCTCTGCTGGAGGAAAAAACCGATCGCAGCTTCCTCGACAAGGCGCTGGATAACTACCGTGAAGCACGCGAAGGCCTGGACGAGCTGGCGCAGCCGAGCGATGGAGATAAACCTATTCACCCTCAGTATGTCGCGCAGCAAATCAGCCGGTTCGCCGATGAAGACGCTATCTTCACCTGCGACGTAGGCACGCCCACCGTCTGGGCCGCGCGCTACCTGAAAATGAACGGTAAACGCCGCCTGCTCGGCTCTTTTACGCATGGCTCAATGGCAAACGCCATGCCCCAGGCGCTGGGAGCACAGGCTACCGCCCCGGAACGCCAGGTCGTCGCCCTGTGCGGCGACGGCGGATTCAGCATGCTGATGGGCGATTTTCTCTCCGTTGTGCAGATGAAGCTGCCCATTAAAATCGTGGTGTTCAATAACAGCGTGCTGGGCTTTGTCGCCATGGAAATGAAAGCCGGCGGCTATCTGACGGACGGCACCGATCTGCACGAAACCAACTTCGCCAACATTGCCAACGCCTGCGGCATTACCGGCATCCGCGTTGAAAAAGCAGCGGAACTTGATAATGCCTTGCAGCGCGCCTTTAGCATTGACGGCCCGGTGCTGGTGGATGTGGTCGTTGCAAAAGAAGAGCTGGCGATTCCGCCGCAGATAAAACTGGAGCAGGCAAAAGGGTTTAGCCTGTATATGCTGCGCGCCATTATCAGCGGCCGCGGTGACGAAGTTATCGAACTGGCGAAAACCAACTGGTTCCGGTAAAACAGAGGCTTATTGTGGATATTTTGAGGCTCCCCCGTGATAGATTTACGCAGCGATACCGTCACTCGCCCGACTGACGCGATGCTTGAAAAAATGCTGGCCGCGCCGACCGGCGATGATGTTTATGGCGATGACCCGACGGTCAACGCACTGCAGGCGTATGCCGCAAAAATCAGCGGTAAGGAAGCCGCGCTGTTTTTACCAACCGGCACGCAGGCAAACCTTGTCGCGCTGCTTAGCCACTGCGAGCGCGGCGAAGAGTATATCGTTGGTCAACTGGCGCATAATTATCTCTATGAGGCAGGCGGCGCCGCCGTGCTGGGCAGCATTCAACCTCAGCCCATCGAGGCGAATCAGGACGGATCGCTGCCGCTCGACAAAGTCGCGGCAAAAATCAAACCGGACGATATCCACTTCGCCCGCACCAGGCTCCTTAGCCTTGAAAACACCCATAACGGCAAAGTGCTGCCGCGCGAGTATTTGCAGCAGGCATGGGATTTTACCCGCAAACATAATCTCGCCCTTCACGTGGACGGCGCGCGTATTTTCAACGCGGTGGTGGCTTATGGCTGCCGACTTGAAGAGATCGTTCGCTACTGCGACTCCTTCACCATCTGCCTGTCGAAAGGGCTTGGCACCCCGGTTGGCTCGCTGCTGGTCGGCAGCAAGGATTACATCAAGCGCGCCATTCGCTGGCGTAAAATGGTTGGCGGAGGTATGCGTCAGGCCGGGATTCTGGCGGCGGCTGGCCTGTATGCGCTGGAGAATAACGTTCAGCGCTTACAGGAAGATCACGATAACGCCCGCTGGCTCGCCGATGAACTGCGCGAAATCGGCGTGGATGTGACGCGTCAGGATACCAATATGGTCTTCGTGCGCGTACCGGGAGAACAGGCGGAATACCTGGGGAGCTATATGCGCGAGCGTGGCGTATTGCTGAGCGCCGGGCCGATTACCCGTCTGGTTACCCACCTTGACGTTAACCGCGTACAGCTCGCCGAAGTGGTTAAGCACTGGCGCGCCTTCATGCAGCAATAACTGAGGTACAGGGACGATGACTCGGCCACAAAGGATTCTGGTGCTCGGCGCGAGCGGCTACATAGGTCAACATCTGGTGCCAGAGCTCATCAAGGCCGGGCATCATATTGTTGCTGCGGCACGCCGCGTGGAGTGGCTGAAAAAGCAGCAATGGCCCGGCATTGAGTGCCGCCATATCGATCTCCAGTGGCCGCATCATCTTCCGGCGCTGCTCGAAGGCGTAGATACCCTCTATTACCTGGTTCACAGCATGGGCGACGGGCCGGATTTTGTCGCCCACGAACGCCAGGCCGCCCTTAACCTGCGCGACGCGCTTGCTGAACATCCGGTAAAACAGATTATCTTCCTGAGCTCGCTACAGGCGCCGGATGGCGATGCAGGCTCTGACCATCTGCGCGCACGTCGGCTCACCGCCGACATTCTGCGCGATGCCGGCGTGCCGGTAACCGAATTGCGTGCCGGGATTGTCATCGGCGCGGGTTCAGCGGCGTTTGAAGTGATGCGCGATATGGTTTACAACCTGCCGGTGCTGACGCCGCCGCGCTGGGTGCGTTCGCGTACCACACCCATCGCGCTGGAGAATCTGCTTTATTATCTTGTCGCCTTGCTCGAACATCCCGCGCAGGAAAACCGAATATTTGAGGCAGCCGGACCAGAGGTGCTCAGCTATCAGCAGCAGTTCGAGCGCTTTATGGCCATCAGCGGCCGCCATCGTCCCCTTATCCCCATTCCGCTGCCAACCCGCTGGATCTCCGTCTGGTTTCTGAATGTGATAACGTCGGTACCGCCAACGATCGCAAAGGCGCTGATCCAGGGGCTAAAACACGATCTCCTGGCGCACGATGCAGAACTGCGGGCCCTCATTCCACAGCGGCTTATCACTTTTGACGACGCCGTTAGGGCGACCCTTCACGAAGAGAATAAGCTTGCCAATTCGCAGGAGTGGGGATACGACGCCCAGGCACACGCTCGCTGGCGCCCGGAATACGGCTATTTTCCTAAACAGGCCGGTTATACCATGCACACCCGCGCAAGCCTCGCTGATATATGGGATGTGGTGAATCAGCTCGGCGGCACAGAAGGTTATTTTTTTGGCAACGTCCTCTGGCAAACACGCGCCTTTATAGACCGGCTGATGGGACATAAGCTAGCTAAAGGCCGCCCCGCGCATGCGATGCTAAAAGTAGGCGACAGAGTGGATAGCTGGAAAGTGATTATCGTTGATCCGCAAAAGGAGCTGGCGCTGCTGTTTGGTATGAAAGCGCCCGGTCTTGGGCGACTAACTTTTACCTTGCGCGACGAGGGCGATAAGCGAACGCTGGACGTTCGTGCCTGGTGGCACCCGCACGGCATCGCCGGGCTGGTTTACTGGCTGGTGATGATCCCAGCACATCTGTTTATTTTCCAGGGAATGGCGCGGCGGATATGCCATCTAGCCGAACAATCTTCGCGCAAAGAGCGTCTATAGTGCTTATTCTTACCCACTGGGCATTGCAAGCGCTGCCGTTTCACGGAAAAATGCCCGCGTTAATCTCAACCACAACGAGTTGGTCTACATGAAGGTACTGGTCACGGGCGCCACCAGCGGTTTAGGCCGAAACGCGGTCGAATACTTGCGTGCGAAGGGCATCAGCGTGCGGGCCACGGGCCGCAACGAGGCGATGGGTAAGCTGCTGAAAAAAATGGGCGCCGAGTTTGTGCATGCAGACCTGACCGAACTCGTCTCCTCGCAGGCAAAGGTGATGCTGGCCGATATCGACACGCTCTGGCACTGCTCAAGCTTTACTTCACCGTGGGGCACGCAGGAAGCGTTCGATCTTGCTAACGTGCGCGCCACCCGCCGCCTGGGTGAATGGGCCGTTGCGTGGGGCGTGCGCAACTTTGTTCATATCTCTTCGCCTTCGCTTTATTTTGATTATCACCACCACCGCAATATCAGCGAAGATTTTCGCCCGCTGCGCTTTGCCAACGAATTTGCGCGCAGCAAAGCCGCAAGCGAAGAAGTGATTCAGCTGCTGGCGCAGGCCAACCCGCATACGCGCTTTACGATTTTGCGTCCGCAAAGCCTGTTCGGGCCTCACGATAAAGTGTTCTTCCCGCGCCTGGTGCAGATGATGCGTCATTACGGCAGCGTTTTACTGCCGCGCGGCGGCGATGCGCTGGTTGATATGACCTATCTGGAAAACGCCGTCCACGCCATGTGGCTGGCCTCTGAGCACAACGAACTGCCTTCCGGTCGCGCCTATAACATCACCAATATGGAAGCGCGCCCGCTGCGCACCATAGTGCAAAAGCTGATTGACGATCTGGAAATCAAATGCCGTATCCGCTCCGTGCCCTATCCGATGCTGGATATGATAGCCCGCGGCATGGAAAAGTTTGGCAACAAAGCGGCCAGAGAACCGGCGCTGACGCACTACGGCGTGTCAAAGCTGAATTTTGATTTAACGCTGGATACCTCACGTGCCGAAAGCGAGCTGGGCTATAAGCCCGTTGTTACGCTTGATGAGGGTATTCGCCGTACCGCGCTCTGGTTAAAAGACCACGGTACGCTGCACCGTTAATTAGCCCTGGCCGTATTTCTCCAGCAGCGCTTCCGCTATCGCCTGACTTTGCGCATCCGCCACGCCGTTATACAGCGCGGGACGGAAGTGCATCTGGAAGGCGCTAATCACCCGCCGCTGCTCGGCTTCCGTCATTCCCACATTAACCTGGTAGCCATAGCGTGACAGCAAATCCAGCAGGCTTGCGCTGTCCACCGCTTCGAACGGATCGCGTCCATTGAGATAAAAAGCCACTCGCGCAGCGTCCGGCCACGCGCCAATCCCTTTTTGCGCCAGCTGCTGCCAGGGGAAAAGCGGGCCGGGATCGACTTTACGCTGCGGGGCAATATCGCCGTGAGCAACCACGTTCTGCGGCGCGATGTGGTAACGTCCGATAATCTCTTTCGCCAGCTTTTCCAGCACGTCGATTTGCGGAGCGTTAAACGGATAAAACTGCTTCACCTCGCCCAGGCGACGGTAGCCCTGATTTTCCAGCTCAATGCCGATAGACGTGTCGTTAATGCGGGTTGCGCCACGCCAGAAGCTCGCCCCCGCATGCCAGGCCAGCTCGCTTTCCGGCACCAGTTGCCAGATAACCGGTTTGCCGCCTGACAGCGGCGGCTTATCAGGAATGAGATAATGAGAACTGACGTTTTTATCCGTAAGCGTCGCAAGCGAGCCGTGAAAATCATCGGCGGTATAGTGAATAACCAGCACTTTTACGCGCGGCCAGGCAGCCTGTGCCTGGCGGCGGGTGTCAATTTTATAGCTGCCCTTATCAACTATCCCCTTCTCACCGGCACAGCCCGCCAGCAGCATGGCGATAATTAAGGCGGCAATACGCGCTTTCATCGGCGGGTTTTCACCGCCGTACCCGTTACGCTCACCATCAGCATACTGCCTTCTTTACCTACGGTTTCGTAATCGATATCAATGCCGACGACGGCATTCGCACCCAGGCTCTCCGCCTCTTCCTGCAATTCTTTAAAAGCGATTTCACGTGCTTTACGCAGCTCTTTTTCATAAGCCCCTGAACGGCCGCCGACGATGTCGCGCACGCCCGCAAAAAAGTCCCGGAAAATATTCGCGCCCAGGATTGCTTCTCCGGTCACCACGCCACAGTATTCAGTGATGCTCTGCCCTTCAAGCGTCGGGGTAGTCGTAAATTGCATTGGCTTCTCCTCTCTTTGGATCAATATCTTAGCGCGCCGTCCGCCACGCATTTTGACAACGATACGCTATGCTAAGGTAGTCCTCCTGAGAAAATAAGGAAATAAAAATGCGCAGCTCAGTTTTGGTTTTTCTTCCGTGCGCCATGCTTCTGACGGCCTGTACCACCAGCGTTAATCCAGCGTTTAAAGATATTGGCACCCGCAGCGGCCCCTGTATTGAAGGCGGCCCGGATAGCGTGGCGCAGCAGTTCTATGACTACCAGATTGCCCACAAATCTATGGGCGTCAGCGGGCTTACCGGCTTGCGTCCTTATCTTAGCGATTCGCTCTCCCGGCAGTTGCAAAAGGCCAGCGGCTCACCGAATGGGCAGAACGCCTTTATGCGTGGAGATATTTTCTCCAGCAACGCTAACGGTGCGGACCAGGCAGAGGTGGCCTCCGCATCCACTATCCCGAATACCGATGCACGAAACATTCCGCTGCGCGTGACGCTCACCAAAGGCAGCCAAAGCTGGCAGGATGAGGTCCTGATGATTCGCGAAGGGCAATGCTGGACGGTTGACGACGTCCGTTACCTCGGCGCTAACAGCCACGCGCCTTCCGGCAGCCTGCGTCAGGCCGTTGAAACCAACTAGCTGATGATTATGCGCATTTCCGGCGGGGTGAGTTTTATAACCCGTATAAATAGTCTGGAATTTTCCTGTAACTCCGACATTTATTCCTGGTTCCACCCCGCCGCGCTATTTTGTGCTACTTTTAAGAGTGAAACCCGGTTGTTTTTAAGTTTTAACGCACAAAGATTGCATAACTATTCTGTTAAAGGTAATCTTTGCGGCCTCAATTGCTACGTAACCGCAACGAATGAGTATTCAACTAAACGGCATTAATTGCTTTTACGGCGCGCACCAGGCGCTGTTCGATATCACCCTTGAGTGCCCGCATGGCGAAACGCTGGTGCTGCTTGGTCCAAGTGGTGCGGGCAAGAGCTCGCTGCTGCGCGTACTCAATCTGCTTGAAATGCCGCAATCCGGGCAGCTCAGCATTGCGGGCAACCACTTTGATTTCACCAGGGCTCCCGGCGAAAAAGCTATCCGCGAGCTGCGTCAGAACGTGGGCATGGTGTTTCAGCAATACAACCTCTGGCCGCATCTGACCGTGCTGCAAAACCTGATTGAAGCGCCCTGCCGCGTCTTAGGTTTAAGCAAGGACGATGCCCGCGCGCGCGCAGATAAGTTGCTCGAACGCCTGCGCCTGAAACCTTATATGGACCGCTATCCCCTGCACCTTTCCGGTGGTCAGCAGCAGCGCGTAGCTATTGCCCGTGCGCTGATGATGGAGCCGCAGATCCTGCTGTTTGATGAGCCCACCGCCGCGCTGGACCCGGAGATTACCGCGCAGATCGTCAGCATCATTCGCGAACTGGCAGAAACCAATATTACCCAGGTCATCGTCACTCACGAAGTGGAAGTGGCGCGTAAAACCGCAAGCCGCGTGGTGTATATGGAAAACGGCCATATTGTTGAACAAGGTACGGCGAGTTGCTTTACCAACCCGCAGACCGACGCGTTTAAATTCTATTTATCACACTGATATTGAACGGGAAAATGACAATGAAAAAAGTTCTGCTTGCCACATTGCTCGCCGGTCTGAGCCTGTCTGCCACGGCTGCACAAACCATTCGTTTTGCTACGGAAGCCTCTTATCCTCCGTTTGAATCCATGGATGCCAATAACAAAATCGTTGGCTTCGACGTCGATTTGGCTAACGCGCTGTGTAAAGAGATTGATGCCACCTGCACCTTCTCCAACCAGTCCTTTGACAGCCTCATCCCAAGCCTGAAGTTCCGTCGTATCGACGCGGCCATGGCCGGGATGGACATCACGCCGGAGCGTGAAAAACAGGTGCTGTTCAGCAACCCTTATTACGATAACTCCGCGCTGTTCATCGGACAGAAAGGCAAAGTTGCCGATATCGCGGCGCTGAAGGGTAAAAAAGTCGGCGTGCAGAACGGCACCACGCACCAGAAATTCATCATGGATAAACATCCTGAAATCACGACCGTTCCTTACGACAGCTACCAGAATGCGAAGCTTGATCTGCAAAATGGCCGCATCGACGCGGTATTCGGCGATACGGCCGTGGTAACCGAGTGGCTGAAAGCCGAGCCAAAACTTGCGGCCATCGGCGATAAGGTTACGGATAAAGACTACTTCGGCACCGGCCTGGGCATCGCGGTTCGTCAGGGCAATACTGACCTGCAGGCGAAGTTCAATACCGCGCTTGAGAAAGTGAAGAAAGATGGGACCTATCAGACCATCTACGAAAAATGGTTCCAGAAGTAAGCCACGCTGAATGAATGAAATGTTTCCTCTGGCAAGCGCCGCCGGGATGACCGTCGGCCTTGCCGTTTGCGCTTTAGTCATCGGCCTGCTGCTGGCGATGCTCTTCGCTGTCTGGGAATCCGCCAGATGGCGTGCGGTGGCATGGGCTGGCACAGCGCTGGTGACCGTGCTGCGCGGCCTGCCTGAAATTCTGGTCGTGCTCTTTATCTACTTCGGCTCTTCTCAGCTCCTGTTGACCTTATCTGACGGCTTTACCCTGCATCTTGGGTTTGCTCAGATCCCGGTGCAGATGCAAATTGAGAACTTCGACGTCAGCCCGTTCCTGTGCGGCGTGATTGCGCTCTCCCTGCTTTATTCCGCTTACGCTTCGCAAACGCTGCGCGGCGCGCTGAAAGCCGTGCCCGTCGGGCAGTGGGAATCAGGCCAGGCGCTGGGCTTATCGAAAGTGGCCATTTTCTTCCGACTGGTGATGCCGCAGATGTGGCGGCATGCGCTGCCGGGACTGGGCAACCAGTGGCTGGTGCTGCTAAAAGATACCGCCCTGGTGTCGCTTATCAGCGTGAACGATTTGATGCTGCAAACCAGGAGCATTGCCACCCGTACCCAGGAACCGTTTACCTGGTATGTCGTTGCCGCCGCGATTTATCTGGTGATTACGCTTGTGAGCCAGTACATCCTTAAGCATATCGATCGGCGTGCCACGCGCTTTGAGCGGAGGCCCGGCTGATGCTTGAATTTTTACCGGAGCTGCTTAAGGGTCTGCATACCAGCCTGACGCTGACCGCGGCGTCTATCGTCGTGGCGCTGATTTTGTCGCTGATCTTCACCATCATCCTGACGCTAAAAACGCCGGTGCTGGTGTACATCGTGCGCGCCTATATTACGCTGTTCACCGGCACGCCATTGCTGGTGCAAATCTTCCTGATTTACTACGGCCCGGGTCAGTTCCCGTCGATTCAGAACTACCCGGCGATCTGGCATCTGCTCTCCGAGCCGTGGCTGTGCGCGCTGGTTGCGCTTTCTCTGAACAGCGCCGCGTATACCACGCAGCTTTTTTACGGCGCTATCCGCGCGATCCCGGACGGACAATGGCAATCCTGCGGCGCGCTGGGCATGAGCAAAAAAGACACGCTGGCCATTTTGCTGCCGTATGCATTTAAACGCGCCCTGTCGTCTTACTCCAACGAAGTAGTGTTAGTGTTCAAGAGCACCTCCCTTGCCTATACCATCACCCTGATGGAGGTTATGGGTTACGGGCAGCTACTGTACGGACGAACCTACGACGTGACGGTGTTTGGTGCCGCGGGGCTGGTTTATCTGGTGGTTAACGGTGGATTAACGCTGCTGATGCGTCTGATAGAACGTCGTGCGCTGGCGTTTGAACGCCGAAACTAACGGGCCTGCCAGGGCGGGGATTCCCCCGCCTTTTTTGTTTTTAATTGAATATAATTATACGTTTTTATTGAATATAAATTCATTTGCTGGCAGGCTTATCTGACGTCGGGAAACGACGATTACAGCATAAACACAACAGACGGGAGCCCACACATGAAGCAGTTACTTTTAGCCGCTATGCTCGCTACAGCCGCGTTCAGCGCTGCCGCCGCAGATAAGGTAGGCTTTGGTTCTTCGGCAACCTATCCGCCTTTTGAATCGCTGGACGCCAGCAATCAGATCGTTGGTTTCGATATCGATTTAGCGAAAGCGTTATGCAAGCAAATGCAGGCCGACTGCACCTTCACCAACCATGCCTTTGACAGCCTGATCCCGTCTTTGAAATTCCGTAAATACGACGCGGTGATCTCCGGAATGGATATTACGCCGGAACGCAGCAAACAGGTTGCCTTCACCAATCCGTACTATGCAAACTCGGCCGTTGTCATCGCTAAGAAAGGGGCATTTAAGTCTCTGGCGGACCTGAAAGGCAAACGCATCGGTATGGAGAACGGCACCACGCACCAGAAATATCTCCAGGATAAGCATCCTGAAATCAAAACGGTGTCCTATGACAGCTATCAAAACGCGATTATCGACCTGAAAAATGGCCGTATTGACGGGGTGTTTGGTGACACGGCGGTGGTGAATGAATGGCTGAAAACCAATCCGCAGCTTGCTACCGTGGGTGAACACGTCACCGATGCGCAATATTTCGGCACCGGCCTTGGCATTGCGGTACGCCCGGAAAATAAGGCGTTGTTGAAAAAACTTAACGACGCGCTGGCGGCTATCAAAGCTGACGGCACTTACCAGAAAATCAGCGATCGGTGGTTCCCGCAGTAATTTAGCCCGTCTATTCCCGCACCAGCAGCGTTAGCACTTCGTAATGCGCCGTGTGCGGGAACATATCAAAAAGCTGCACCCGCTCAACCCGATAGGCCGACAGGGACGAGATATCCCGCGCCATGGTCTGCGCATTACAGCTTGAATAAATAATGTATTTCGGCGCGACGCCGTTGAGGTAATAGCACAGCGCCTGACCGATGCCGCGCCTTGGCGGATTCACCAGCACCAGATCGGGAATAGCCTGCTGGTCGGTAGCAAACTGCGTGGAGTCCAGCGCCTGGAAGTGAATATCCGTCAGCCCCAGCTGCGCCGCCGACTGGCGCGCGCTGGCGATAGCCTCCGGCGCGATTTCAATCCCGGTCAGCTTCATGTCGGCGGTTGCACAATGCAGGCCAAACCCGCCTACTCCGCAGAATAAATCCCACATATGCTTAACCGGCAGCGCGCTCACCCAATCGCGCGCGCTTGCATAAAGCGAGGCGGCAACCGCAGGGTTAGTCTGGAAGAAGCTTTGCGGGCGTATATAAAGCGGCACGCCGTTAAACTGCTCTTCCAGCGCGCGCTGTTCGGAAAGCGCTATTTCCCGATCCCCTTCCATAATGGCCATATGAACCGGCTGAATATTGGCGGAGATCACTTTCAGATGCGGCAATTGCTGTTGCAGCCAGGGCAAGGCCGCGCGAAGCTGTTCAAGCTTGGCTTCAGAACGCAGCACAAAGCGCAGCATCAGGCCGCCATCAAGCTGGCTTTCGGTCAGCAACAGATATTTCAGCTCGCCCCTTTTACGCGCCACGTTATAGGGCGTTAAGCCGGCGCGTGCGATAAAGGGTTTCAGCGTTGCAAAAACAGCCTGGAAAGATGCCGGATACAGCGGGCAAGCGGTTAAATCTTCGGGCGAGCCGTCGCGGTGCAGCATACCTAATAGCGGTTTTTCCACGCTGCCGCTGACCACCATTTTGGCCTTGTTACGAAACGCCTGTTCAGGGCCGCTGACAGGTGCACGCCACTCTTTCACCGCCACGTCCAGCAGCCGACGCAGGTCGTTCATTTTAGCGGTGAGCTGATCGGAAACCGGCTGTTCAATCCACTGACAGGAGCGGCAACGGCCAGCATCATAGAGCGCGCAATGCATAGTAAAACCCTGAAATAAGACGAGGGCGCAGATTGTATCACCGCGCGCTTACTGAAGTTTGAAAAAAAGCCTGCTGCGCGAAGGGGCAAAAAGCAGAAACAGCACCAGAAAATCCGGCAGCTTCTGCATTATCAGGGAGCGGAAGATCTCACGCTTCGACTCGCCGGGAATGCTGAACAGCTCGGGATATCCCCAGCCCAGCGATGCCGCCCAAAGATAGCTTATGGCTATCACCTGCGTGGCGAGATAGACCCAGCGCCCCCATGATTTCCCTTTCAGAATGACAAACGCGCAGCGCACCTCAACGCACAGCATGATCAGGCTGCCGAGAAAAATCAGCGTCAGGCTCCAGGTTTGTACGCTGCGGTGGACAAAGTCCATCATCCCCCGAACGCCCAGCAGGTTAAGCAGCATCAGCAAATCCAGACAGCGGGTTGTCAGAATAGCGATGGCCGCCACCGCAACAAGCGTGGGGACGTTTAATTTAGCCTGTTGACTACGTCGTTTCCTGAAAATTTGCGCACCTCGCGTTCCATACGGCACAGCGCCGCGTCAGACGCGGCACTGGAGGTAACAATAATTGCAGATTTTAAGCGTTTCAGCCACGTCTTGCACGCTGGATATCGCGCAGTCGCTGCTTTTCTGCTCGCGCCATAAACCACCAGGCAATCAGCCCGATAATGCCCACCACGCCAAGGATAATAGACGCCAGGGCGTTAATTTCAGGATTCACGCCCATACGCACGCTTGAGAATACCAGCATCGGCAGGGTTGTTGCGCCGGGCCCGGAGACAAAGCTCGCAATCACCAGGTCGTCAAGCGACAGGGTAAAGGCCAGCAGCCAGCCGGAGATAATCGCCGGCGCAATCATCGGCACGGTTATCACAAAGAAGACTTTCAGCGGCGCCGCGCCAAGGTCCATCGCCGCTTCTTCGATGGAATGATCAAGCTCTCTGAGACGGGAGCTTATCACCACCGAAACGTATGCGGTGCAGAACGTGACGTGTGCAAGCCAGATGGTCAGCATGCCACGATCGCTCGGCCAGCCAATCGCATGCCCCAGCGCGACGAACAGTAAAAGCAAAGACAGCCCGGTGATAACGTCCGGCATAACCAGCGGCGCGGTCAGCATAAAGGCAAAGCCCGTTGAGCCACGGAAGTTGCCAAAGCGCACCATTACTACCGCCGCGATCGTTCCCAGCACCACCGCCATGGTTGCCGCCGCTGCCGCAATCGTCAGGCTCAGGCCCACCGCGCTCATCATCGCGGAATCGTGGAACAGTTCCGTATACCAGCGCGTTGACCAGCCCGCCCAGACCGTTACCAGCTTTGAGCTATTGAAGGAGTAAATCACCAGCATCAGCATCGGCGCATACAGGAAGGTAAAGCCGATAACCAGAATGGCAATCCGCCACGGAGAACGCACTACCGGTAAGTTATTCATGCGTGATCTCCCGCCGCTTTGTTCTGGTATTTGTGGAACCACATAATAGGCACAATCAGCAGCAGCAACATGACGATGGCAACGCTTGAGGCTACCGGCCAGTCGCGGTTATTAAAGAACTCCTGCCACAGCACGCGGCCAATCATGATGCTGTCCGGGCCGCCGAGCAGTTCAGGAATAACAAACTCCCCTACCGCCGGGATAAACACCAGCATAGATCCGGCGATAATCCCGCCCTTGGTCAGCGGCACAATGACGCTGAAAAACGTTTTTAACGGACGTGCGCCCAGATCCAGCGACGCTTCCACCAGCGAATAATCAATTCGCGTCAGCGCGGTGTAAATCGGCAGCACCATAAACGGCAGATAGGCGTACACAACCCCGATATACACGGCAAGGTTAGTGTGCAGAATCGTCAGCGGCTGATCGATAACGCCCAGCCACATCAGCACGTTATTGAGCACGCCGTTATTTTTAAGGATGCCCATCCAGGCATAAACGCGGATTAAAAACGATGTCCACGACGGCAGGATCACCAGCAGCAGCAAAATATTGCGCGTCGAAGATCTGCTGTGCGCCACCGCCCAGGCCAGAGGATAGCCAATCGCCAGGCAGCAAAGCGTGGAGACGGCGGCGATCTGTAACGACTGTAGATACGCTTCGGCATAAAGCGGATCGTCGGTGAGCTGGAAGTAGTTTGCAAAGTTCAGCGCCAGCGAAAGCCGATCGTCCGCCCACGTCATCAGATCGGTATACGGCGGGATCGCGCGAGCCATTTCCGCAAAGCTTATCTTAAAGACAATCAGGAAAGGCAGCATAAACAGCAGGATCAGCCACAGATACGGCAGAGCAATGACCAGCTTACGGCCATGCGCCATTTGCATGCGCGTAAGCCAGGAGGCAAAGCCGCCTGCCGGTGGATCTGCCGGGCGTTCAGTTAATGTACTCATTGCGCCCCCTTAAACCGTCAGCACCACACAGCTTTCCGTATCCCAGCAAAGGCGAACTTCATCACCCCAGGTAGGGGCGCCTTTACGGAAACGCTGGTCGTTTTGCATCTGTGCGCTAATCATCTGCCCGCTCTTAAGACGCACGTGGTAAATGGAGAGATCGCCCAGATAAGCGATATGCACCACTTCCCCAAGCGCAAAGTTGAAGCCGTCGGCGGGCGGCTCGTCGCAGAGCATGACTTTCTCCGGGCGCAGCGCAACATATACCGGCACGCCGTCAACGACCGAGGCGTCAGGATCGACCTTCAGCGGGTGGACAAGCCCCGGGCTGTCGATGACCAAACCGTCCTCTTCACGCGCTTTTAACAGCCCTTCGAACACGTTAACGGAGCCGATAAATTCGGCGCTGTAGCGGGTGGTTGGATGCTCGTAAATCTCTTCCGGCTCGCCGATTTGCACAAACTTGCCGCGGTTCATAATGGCGATACGCCCGGCCATGGTCATCGCTTCTTCCTGATCGTGCGTCACCATTACGCAGGTCACGCCGACGCGTTCGAGGATATCCACCACTTCAAGCTGCATACGGTCGCGCAGTTTTTTATCCAGCGCGCCCATTGGCTCATCGAGCAGCAGCAGCTTGGGCCGTTTCGCCAGGCTCCTCGCCAGGGCAACACGCTGCCGCTGGCCGCCAGAAAGCTGATGCGGCTTGCGTTTAGCAAACTCCTGCATATGCACCAGCGCCAGCATTTCCTGCACGCGCTGGGCGATCTCCGCTTTGGGCAGCTTGTCCTGCTTGAGCCCGAAGGCGATGTTCTGCTCGACGGTCATATGCGGAAAAAGCGCGTAAGACTGGAACATCATATTGATGGGGCGCTGATACGGGGGAACGTGGGAAAGATCCACGCCGTCGAGCATAATTTGCCCGGTGCTGGGCGGTTCAAACCCTGCAAGCATCCGTAACAGCGTCGATTTTCCACAGCCGGAAGGCCCGAGCAGGGCAAAAATTTCGCCTTTATAAATAGTGAGGCTGACGTCGTCCACGGCGTGTTGCCCGTCGAAGGATTTAGTCAGGTTGCGGATTTCCAGCAGCGGTGTCAGCGCCTTACGAATTTTCGCCTGCGGGCGGGGGGTGGCGTCGTTCAATTATGTTGCTCTCCGGCAAAAGCATAGAAGAGTACGGCCCGGTTGCCGTACTAATGACGCGACGCAGGCTGTGCGCCCGCGTCCGTATTGGGACAACTGCACCATCTGGGTGCGGCGTCCCGTTGCAAACCGTGTTAAGTAGCCAGCGGGTTTGCTTATTTTCCAGTTTTAACTTTAGTCCATGCGCGGGTGATCACACGGTCTACTTTTGGTGATAACACCGTTTGTGTAAACAGCTTCGCGCGGACATCGGCCGGTGGGTAAATTCCCGGATTATCGCGCACTTCAGCGCTCAACAGCGGCGTGGCTTCTTTGTTAGCGTTGGCGTAATAAACGTGGTTGCTGATATTCGCCACCACGTCCGGCTTCATCAGGTAGTTGAGGAACTGATAAGCCTCATCCTGATTTTTTGCGTCTTTTGGCATCGCGAACATATCGAAGTACACCATCGCCCCTTCTTTAGGAATGGTGTAAGCAATATTCACGCCATTTTTTGCTTCTTTAGCGCGGTTAGCCGCCTGCAGAATATCCCCCGACCAGCCGATGGCCACACAGATGTCGCCGTTTGCCAGGTCGTTGATATACTGGGAAGAATGGAAATAGCGAACGGAAGGGCGCAGCTTCATCAGCAGATCGTTGGCCGCTTCGGTGTAGTCTTTTGGATTGGAGCTGTTAGGATCTTTGCCCAGATAATGCAGCACGCTTGCGTAAACCTCGCTTGGCGCATCCAGGAATGAAACGCCGCAGCTTTTAAGTTTTTCGAGATTCTCCGGCTTGAAGATCAGATCCCAGCTATCCACCGGCGCGTCTTTGCCCAATGCGGCTTTCACCTTCTCGACGTTATAGCCGATACCGGTCGTCACCATCATGTACGGAATGCCGTATTTATTGTCATGGTCGTTTTGCGCCACCAGCTTGAGCATTTCCGGATCGAGATTTTTGTAATTTGGCAGTTTGCTTTTATCAAGCGGCTGGAAAATACCGGCCTGTGCCTGGCGCTCCAGGAACTGGGATGAGGGAACCACAAGATCGTAACCGGTGCTGCCGGCCATCAGTTTCCCTTCGAGCACTTCATTAGAATCAAAAACGTCGTAAATGACCTTAATGCCGGTTTCTTTGGTGAAATTTGCCAGCGTGTCCGGGGCAATATAATCAGACCAGTTATAGATGTGCAGCGTCTTCTGTTCTGCCGCGAGTGTGCCAGCAGACACCGCCATCAGCGCGCCTGCAACTAAAGCCGACAACCATTTTTTACGTTGGGCGAACATATCTCATTCCTTCTGAATAAAGGGTAAACCTCGCGGTCGCGAGCTTAATTTACTCAATACGGCTTATACGCGTGAAGTTCTCACAGTCGAGACATGCAAGAATCATGCATCTCTATTCAGTCTGCAGTGAAAAAAGAGCGTTTTTTTTCTGCAAACGTTGCACGCTTTTGGCAGCCCCGCAAGAATAACTGTAGCCAGGGTTGGCGAACAGAGCCCAGGGAAAAAAACGCCTTTTATCAATTTTTTAAGGACAAGTGGTCTATGGGATCGCACTGAGAAGGCTGCAGGGAAGAGAATAATGCTGGTCAGCAGGGACTAAGGCAGAATAAAAATGCGCAGAACGCAGCGGGCCTGACAGCCACTGCGCCCGATTACGCCACCGTTAGTGGAGAAAGTGAGTTTGAATAGCTGTGCCGGCCGGCTCTTCTTCTTCGGCGATATAAAGTAGCTGGTTTGCGCAGGCCTCAAGGATAACCATCGAGATCTGCTCTTCGCTCTGTTTTACGAAGGCGGCAAACTGTTCACGGGTGATCCCAACCGATACCTGCAGCGACTGGCAGACCACGAGCTTCGGCAGATTATCATCCTGCACGTCAAGAAACGCTTTCACGGTAAGCGAGCTGGCATTAATCGAGGAGAGATCGGCGGCCAGCGGCAGCAAAGCGGAAGGTTTTACTTCAGCAAGCGCTGAAAACAGTACGATATTATCCACCAGATCGATTTTGGCATCGTAGACCCCCTCGAAATTCTGCATATGCGGCAAGTGCAGCGCCTGGCAGGTATCGCACTCGAAAATAGTCACGCCAGTTTCATCCAGCCAGCGGCGTAAGGTGTCCAGGGTCGGGACAACGAGTGAATCCATAAATGCAGATGCCTCTTAAAGATGGTTAAAGTCGCGCCATAGCTTACGCAAAAATGACGCTTCATACTATGTTTATGCGCCCGGTCGGGCCGTGTTTATGCGCCGCTGGCGCTTAGCCGCCGGTTTTCAGGCAAAAACCGGGCTGCGCCTGCAGCTCTACCCATTCGATCATCAGCGTGGCTATATCGACGCCGCTTGTTTTTTCAATGCCTTCCAGCCCCGGCGAAGCATTGACCTCCATCACCAGGGGGCCACGACTGGCGCGCAAAATATCCACTCCCGCGATATCAAGCCCTAACGTTGCCGCCGCCTGCAAAGCGATTTCGCCTTCACGCTCGGTAATGATGACCGGATTTGCCTGCCCGCCGCGATGCAGATTCGAGCGGAAGTCGCCGGGTTTCGCCCGTCGTTCAATAGCGGCCACAACTTTATTGCCTACCACCAGACAGCGAATATCAGCGCCTTTCGCTTCTTTAACGTATTCCTGCACCAGAATATGGGCGTTCAGGCCGCGAAACGCATCAATAACGCTTTCCGCCGCCTGCCGCGTTTCCGCCAGCACCACGCCTATCCCTTGGGTGCCTTCCACGAGCTTCACCACCAGCGGCGCGCCGCCGACCATATCGATAAGATCGCTGGTGTCATCCGGGGAATGGGCAAAGCCGGTTACGGGCAAATCAATACCCTGGCGAGCCAGCAGTTGTAACGAACGGAGCTTGTCGCGCGCCCGCGTGATGGCAACGGACTCGTTAAGCGGATAGCTGCCCAGCATTTCAAACTGCCGCAGCACTGCCGTACCGTAAAAGGTGATGGCCGAGCCGATACGCGGAATTACCGCGTCATAATGGGGAAGCTGGCGGCCCTTATAATGCACCGATGGCGCCGCCGGGTTGATATTCATATAGCATGACAGCGGATCGATAATTTCCACCGCGTGACCACGGCGCATCGCCGCCTCACGCAGGCGTTTACATGAATAAAGCGTACCATCCCGGGACAAAATGGCGATTTTCACCCTGCACCTCTGCGCAACGATAACAAAGCGCGCCTATCATATCACCGCCGTGGAAATTAGCGCGTAGCCCAGCCCTGCTTATGCAAATAATCCAGAATAAACGGGCGGCTTTCTTTAATAACGGTGCGGCGAATATGGTCGCTCCAGGTATCCCGACGCGCGTTGCTGTCGCGGGAAAGATAATACTGCGCCATCTCTTCGTCGTACTGCGCCAGCAGCGCTTTATCAACCGGCTGGTAATGGTTTTCATGCACCAGCATGGCGGCAGGCATTCGCGGTTTCACACCGTGATCCTGATCGGGCCAGCCCAGGCATAGCCCAAATAACGGCAGGACAAATTTGGGTAGATTAAGCAGCTCGGTTACGGCCTCGATGCTGTTGCGAATGCCGCCGATATACACGCCGCCCAGCCCCAGGGATTCCGCCGCGGTAAAGGCGTTTTGCCCCATAATGGCGGTGTCTACCGCCCCTAACAATAGCTGCTCGGCAAGGCCCAGCTCGGCGTCCGGGCAAATCTGCAACAGGCGATTAAAATCGGCGCAAAACACCCAAAATTCCGCGGCCTGCGCCACGTGCTTCTGCCCGCCGGTTAGCGTCACGAACCGCTCGCGCATCGTTTTATCGGTAATACGCATTATCGAACTACACTGCAAAAAGCTGGAGCTGGAGGCCGACTGGGCGCTGGCTATAATCGCCGCGCGCTGTTCGTCTGTGATGGGCTCATCGGTAAACCTGCGAATGGAACGGTGGGCGCGTAACAGATCAATGGTCGGCGTCATCTCGTTTTTCCTTTATTTTATCGGTTGGTAATTTATCTTCTGGCAACGGGCCTTTGGTTACCAGCGGAGCAATATTTTGCGCCACGGCCCTTACCATTAACGCTGACGCCGGGCGCATCAGCGCAATGCCCAAAAATACCATGACAATGGCGACGCCAGCACTACCGATTGGTGCGGGCAATGAGACATGCCCTTGCAGGAAGAAGTAAGCAAGCGGTAAAAAACCAATACCGATACCTTCAGATAATAACGCTCGGTATACCCAGGCTACACGGCCCGGAGAGGGTTAGCCATAGATGCAGGGTATCAAACTAACAGGCAGGACCTTCTTTTCAAAACGATGAGATATAGGCATTATGCTCCCCATTCGCCGGTTCGAACCGGCCACAAAAACTAAGGAGACACCATGTTTGCAGTAATTTTTGGACGCCCAGGCTGCCCGTATTGCGTTCGTGCTAAAGAGCTGGCTGAGAAACTGACCGCTGAGCGTGACGACTTTAACTTCCGCTATGTTGATATCCACGCTGAGGGCATCAGCAAGGCCGATCTGGAAAAAACCGTCGGTAAGCCGGTTGAAACCGTACCGCAGATTTTCCTCGATCAGAAACACATCGGCGGTTGCACCGATTTTGAAGCTTACGCCAAAGAGCATCTGGCTTTGTTCCAGGCCACAGAGCAGTAAGCAAAAGAGATGAAAAACCGGCTCAGCGAGCCGGTTTTTTTGTGCCTGTCGAGCGTCTGTGCAGCATGTTAATCAGCAGGAAGCCCAGCGATCCCAGCGACGTCCAGAATACCGCGCTGAACAGCCAGGCCACTTCCTGCCAGAAAGAGCGCACCGGCGTTAAGGTGGTATGCGCCAGCACCAGACAAAGCGGCAAGGCCAGTAAGGCGCCCACCAGCGGCCCTACCACCTTTTCGTCTTTAGCAAGAAAGCTGGCAATGGCACCGGGTAAGACAAAAAACAGCCCGCTCAGCTCCATATGCCCCGTGGTGATAAAGCGGCCCGGGACGTATAGGTGCAGTGACAGAAACACCAGAATAAAGAGCACAAAGCAGCAGATTATCCCTAACCAGCGTTGTCCACGCCTGTACATACTTTCTCCTTCAAGTCACCTGTATCGAACCAGTTAACCGTTGCTCCTCGCTGCGCAAAGAGCTCCAGGTCTGATAAAGTTGTGGCTATCCATGCCAAAAATGCCTGCTGTAATCAGCACAATATTCTTACTAGCCGTTAATCTTCATAAAGATTAAACTAGCGGCCGTTGTCAGGGTGCTACATGTAATATTCAGATGTTTTTAAATACGTTACCTGGTCAGGTAATCGGCAAAAACATTAACCCAAAAAACGCTTTCTTTCAATAGCTTACTGGTAAACAAGAAGTTAGCCTTCGTGAATATAAACGTCGCAGATTTGTTAAACGGGAATTACATCCTGTTATTATTTGTGGTGCTGACCTTAGGGTTGTGCCTGGGTAAATTACGCCTTGGCTCTGTCCAACTCGGTAATTCCATTGGTGTTTTAGTGGTCTCTTTATTACTGGGACAGCAGCACTTCGCCATCAACACCGACGCCTTAAATCTTGGCTTTATGCTGTTTATTTTTTGCGTGGGCGTGGAGGCCGGACCAAACTTTTTCTCTATTTTCTTCCGCGACGGCAAAAACTACCTGATGCTGGCCCTGGTGATGGTAGGCAGCGCGATGTTGATTGCCCTGGGGCTAGGAAAGCTGTTCGGCTGGGATATTGGCCTCACCGCCGGGATGCTGGCAGGCTCCATGACCTCCACGCCTGTGCTGGTAGGCGCCGGGGATACGCTGCGTCATTCCGGCATGTCGGGCGATGCGCTGGCTTCCTCCCTTGATCACCTGAGCCTGGGTTACGCCCTCACCTACCTGATTGGCTTGGTTAGCCTGATAGTTGGCGCCCGCTATATGCCAAAACTACAGCACCAGGATCTGCAGACCAGCGCACAGCAAATCGCCCGCGAACGCGGCCTGGACACAGACGCTACCCGCAAAGTCTATTTGCCGGTTATCCGCGCCTATCGCGTTGGTTCTGAACTGGTTGCCTGGGCAGACGGTAAAAATCTGCGCGAGCTGGGGATTTATCGACAGACAGGTTGTTATATAGAACGCATTCGCCGCAACGGTATTCTGGCTAACCCGGATGGCGATGCGGTGCTGCAAAAAGGCGATGAAATCGCGCTGGTCGGTTATCCCGATGCGCATTCTCGCCTCGACCCGAGCTTCCGCAACGGCAAAGAAGTGTTCGATCGCGACCTGCTGGATATGCGCATCGTCACCGAAGAGATCGTGGTAAAAAACCACAATGCCGTCGGCCGCCGCCTCGGACAGTTAAAACTAACCGACCATGGCTGCTTCCTGAACCGCGTCATCCGCAGCCAGATTGAAATGCCTATCGACGACAATATTGTGCTGAATAAAGGCGATGTGTTACAGGTCAGCGGCGATGCACGGCGCGTGAAAACCGTTGCGGAGCGTATCGGCTTTATCTCGATTCACAGCCAGATAACCGATCTGCTCGCTTTCTGCGCCTTCTTTATCATTGGCCTGATGATTGGCATGATCACCTTCCAGTTCAGTTCCTTCAGCTTCGGTATTGGTAACGCTGCTGGGCTTTTGTTCGCAGGCATAATGCTGGGCTTCCTGCGCGCCAACCATCCGACCTTTGGCTATATTCCGCAGGGCGCGCTGAACATGGTGAAAGAGTTTGGCCTGATGGTATTTATGGCAGGCGTGGGGCTAAGCGCGGGCAGCGGCATCGGTCACGTTGGGGCGGTCGGCGGGCAGATGCTTATCGCCGGTTTGATCGTAAGCCTCGTACCGGTAATCATTTGTTTCCTGTTCGGCGCTTATGTTCTGCGCATGAACCGTGCCCTGCTCTTTGGCGCGATGATGGGCGCACGTACCTGCGCTCCGGCGATGGAAATCATCAGCGATGTAGCGCGCAGCAACATCCCGGCCCTTGGATATGCGGGCACGTATGCCATCGCTAACGTGTTGTTAACGCTTGCAGGTACGCTCATCGTCATCGTATGGCCAGGTTTGTGATCTGCTTCATAGACAAAGAAAAATAGATTTTTTTTATGGCAGGCAGAACTTTTTGCGTGGCCGCTAGTCTTAATTAGTGCCACTGCTTTTCTTTGATGTCCCCAATTTGTGGAGCCCATCAACCCCGCCTCTTTGGTTCAAGGTTGATGGGTTTTTTATTGCCTGAAATTTACCATCCATTAAATCAATTACTTACACAACCACTTTCCCATGCATGGCGACAAAGTGGCGGCAGCGCTTTTGCAATGGCGACAACATGCAATAAAAAACCCGTCAGCGGCGGGTCAGACTCAGTATGCTAATTGTTCCTGCATTCCTTTCGGATGGGGCGGTGCGGCGCTGATTTTTTGCGGTCGGCAGACAGAACGCACAAAAGTCTCATGCGTCACAAACGTATGCCCTCACTCTTAACCAGTTCGCAATAATGATACATCATTGTTCTCAATTTGGAACTAATCATTCAATTTCGAACTCATCTATTTTCACTTCGAGATCCAGACTGGTCGTAAACCCGTTATCCGGGCTGACGGTATGCGTCAGGGTGGTGATGGTCCACTCCGCATCATCAATGGGCTGCTTGAAGCCGCTCACTTTCACCGGCATTTCGGTGTAGAGATCTGCCCGGCCTTCTGCGAGCTGCAGGGAGAATGACGCCACTCCACGCTGCAGGCGCTCCCATTGCATCTTAGCCGCACGCTCAGCATTAGCGCGGTTGGCATAGGTCCGGTTGAGGACCAGCACGTTTTCATCCGTTCCGACCAGATAATCCCCCTGCTTGGCTTCCGGCTCTTTGGGCGCGGCGGTTTTCTTGCGGCGGCGCTTCACCTGCGTGGTCTCTTTTTTCTTTGGTTCACGAGTATGCAGCCAGCTGGCAATCACACCGGTGTATGCCCCGCGATCCGCCAGGGTGAACCGGTGTCCGTCTCCAGCCTTGCGGTTTATGGTGATAACCGGCAGCAGCTTGCCGCTGGCCGTTCTCCCCTGCCCCTGGCGGATAAACAGCAGGTTCCCGTCCTTCACGGAAGCAATCGCTCCATACTGGCGCGCCAGCTTCATCAGGAAACTCGCGTCGCTCTCATTGGTCTGGTCCAGGTGATCCAGTGCCTTGTCCGTCAGGTCTTTGCCCAGCGCCAGTTTCAGATTGTGGCGGGCGGCAATCTCCTTCACCACCGCGCCCACCGTAGTCTGGTGCCAGGACTTTTCACGCCGGGTATTCAGGGTTTCGCGAAAATCAGCGCTGCGCGCACGGATGGTCAGTCGGTCAGGTGCGCCGGAGTGTTCGATTTCATCCACGGTAAATCCCCCTTTCGGGAACAGCGGCTGGCCTTTCCATCCGAGCGCCAGATGGATCACCGCGCCCCGACGCGGCAGAACAATCATTCCGTCCGCGTCGTCCAGCTCCAGATCGAGCTGGTCCGCTTCAAAGCCCCGGTTGTCGGTCAGCGTCAGGCTCATCAGGCGTGCGTCCATCACCGTCGTCACGTCTTTGCCTTCGATAGTGATGCTGAACGCCGGGCTTTTGCTGTTCAGGTCCGGCAGATCGCTATTCAGATTCACGACAGCAGCCCTCCCGCCATATTTTTCACCTTGCCAATCGCTGAGGCCGCTGTGCCCTGCAGGTTGCTGAGCTGATCGCTCAGGCTGCCGAACATCTCAGACAGCGATTCGTCCACCCGTTTCAGGGTCAGCGTGAACTCAATGCGCCTGGGCATTCCACTTTCCAAAAACTCCGTTTTGGTCTGACTCAGACTCTCGATCACAAACATGCGGTAGATAGTCCCGCTCCCCTCAATCAACGGCCACGCTTTCCCCAGCTCCGCCATCTGCTCCAGCGCCAGCAGTGACAGCCTGCCGCCGGTGATTTCCAGCAGCAGCACACCGGACAGCGTCAGGGAGTCATTATCCGGGCCGAGAAACTGTGTGGACGGACGACGGTTCACCCGGCTGTTGGCCGCGTGTCGCCAGCTGCGCTGATACTGCAGCTCCTGATACGGCACGGTGCGCAGCATGAAAACGTATAACCCCAGCACCATCATCATGAATCGTATCCCCCCTGATCGCTGTAATTGCTGCGGGCCTTCGCCCTGGCCCGGCGTTCGCGCTCATCGAGCTGTCGCGCCACTTCGCGGGCAACATCCTGTACGCTTTGCCCTGGCTGGGCGGTGATATGGATCGGCGCGTTAATCTCATAACGGATAATGGTTGGCGGACTGTCAGCCTTCACCGGCTGCGGCTGATACGCCCTGACCGGCAGGCTGAACGGATGCAGCGGCGCGGCCTCTGCAGGCGCGGCTGTTACGCCCATCACGCCGGCCACCACGGACGCCAGCGCGGCAGTGCGCCGTCTGCTGGTCACATTCGCCGGACCGTTGACGATTTCCGGGCCGTTCTCGCCCACGATGCCAAACTGCCCGCGCGGTATTGCGCCACCGCTGTCATACATCCCCGCAAAACTGCCACCCGGCGGTATGGGTCGCTGCGTTGCCGCCCCGACAATCTGCACCTGCGGTGTCGTTGTGGTGTTGCCGGTCATCCAGTCAGGCAAGTAATCCGTGACTGACGCCAGTTTGCTTTTCAGCGCTTCCCACTTTTCATTGATGCCATCAAGCACGCTGTCGATAATCGCGCTACCCATGGCTTTGAATTTCTCCGGCAGCGCGGCAATATCGCTGATGATTTCCGTCCATTTCTGGCTAATGGTCTGCCTGACAATGGCCCATGCTGCCGACACGCCATTACTGACAGCCTCCCACAGCGCCCTGAATTTCGGCCCCAGCGTCTCCCAGTTCTGCCAGATGTAAATCGCCCCCATGGCAATCAGGCTTATCGCCGCCAGAATCGGGTTCGCCATCATCAGGCGGCCCAGCCACACCACACTTTTACCGGCACCATTAATCGCACTGCCGATCAAACCAAATGCGCCACCGCCTTTGATGCCGAGAATGGAAAACTGCAGGCGCATCAGTGCCAGCGGGCCGAGCAACGCGGCCACTGCCAGCATGACGGTCCCGAGCACCACCGCAAGCGCGGCGAATGCCGCCCCCACTTTCAGCAGGCCACCCGCCAGTCGCGGGTTTTCTTCCACCCAGCGCCGGAACGTGCCGGTGACGTCTTTCACCGTGTTCATGATGGACAGCAGTGGCTCGCGCAGGGTTTCGCCCAGGCTGCTGAAGG
>DAMALH010000009.1:58986-113852 GCA_032000125.1 Buttiauxella sp.
GTTCTGCGCGCCCGTTTTGACCAGCAACCACTGCGCGGAAAGAGAATCCTTGTTGATATCGGATTCTTTCTGCATGGAGCCATTCGCGTCACCGCCGGACGTGAGCCTGAGCTGGCGCTGCAGCTCCGGCAGGTTGTTGGCGAGCTTCGCCGCATCATCGCCAAACTCCTTGCCAAACAGCATCGTCATAGCAGACAGGCGTTTGTCCTGCGGCAGACGGTTGACCTTCTCCAGCACGCGCTGAATGGTGCCGATGGCGTCCGTGGTCATCTGCTTTTCAATCTCTGCCGGATTGAGTTTCAGCAGGTCCATGCCTTCGAAGAAACGCTTGCTCTGCATGGTGGCAATCGACAGTTCACGCACCATGGCATTTGACGCGCTGGCGGCAATTTCTGGTGCAGCACCTAATGACAGGAACGTGGAGCCGAGCGCGGCGGCCTTGCGATAATCCAGACGGTCCGCCACGCCACCCATGCGCTGCAGCACGTCGATAATGTCTGCGCCCTTTGACATGGCGTTATCGTCCAGATAGTTCAGCGCATCGCCCAGCTGTTCAATATTGCGGGTCGGCACTTTATACAGACTGGCGATTTTCCCCAGCCCCTCGGACAGCTCATCGGCAGGCAGTTCAAAGGCCGTGGACGCTTTGGCCGCCGTGCTGGCGAAGGCCAGCAGGTCGCGCTTCTGGTCCGCCCAGGAGTCATTCGGGTTCGCCACGTTCATGCGCGCCCCGCCTTCAACCAGCGCAGCATAATCCACCGCGCCGTTTTCCATCGGCAGCTGTTCACTGGCGGCTTTGATGGCGTCCTGCATTTCGTAGAACCGGGCGGTGCGGTTGTCATTATCATCGCGCAGACCGTTGACCTGCTTTGCCACGCCCTTCATGGCGTCTTCCATGCTGGCATAGCTTTTCACCGCCGCCATCACCGGCGCGCCCATTCCGACACCTGCCGCCGTGGTGCTTGCTCCGGCTCCGGCGATACGGTCACGGACCTCCAGGCTACGGGAATAGGTAGCGCGGACGGCATGCATTCTCCGCTGCTGTTCACCAATCCGTTTCAGCCTCGTTTCCTGCTCAGAAAGCTGCTGGTTGTATCGCATCGTTTCGCGAGTGATACGGGCGGTGGCACCGGCTCCGTCATTGGCTGAAATACCTGCGCGGTAAAGTTCCGCGCGGACAACCGCCGTTTGTTGTTGCAGCTTTTTCTGACGTTCTTCAAGTCGCTGCGTGGCAAGTTGCTGCCTTCCCAGCGCAACAATTTGCCGCTGTGATGGCGGCCCCATTGCACCCAGCTCATTAGTCAGTAAGCTTGCGCGCTGGCGGGCATAGTTCAGACGATCGCCTAATTTCTGATTTTCCGCCTGGAGCTTTCGAAAGTTCTCCAGACTGCCCGCCTGGGTATCTAACTCTTTAAGGCGTGCACGGCTTTGCTGTACGGCAGTTGCCAGCTCCTTCGAGCTGGCCTGCGCGGATCGGAATGGGCGGGTGAGCTTATCAACCGCATTAAGAATCACCTGCAGGCGCAGGTTGTTGTCACTCATCGCTGGCCCCGCTTCGCAGAATGGCTTTGTGTCGCCACTCCAGCACGTCCGTTAGCGGCATAACGTCAGTGACGGACGGCGACCAGTGAAAGATGGTGGCAATGTCAGCCACCAGATCATCAACTGTCAGGCTGTCGGCAAACCGGCAAGCACCGACTTCTTCAATAAAAAAGTCACCACCTCGACCGACAGCGCGGTGAGGTCGGCGGGGTCCAGCTCCGCCATTTCCTGCGCGGTCAGGGTCGGCGTGGAGATACGCGGAATAACGGTCATCATCGCGCCCACATCCATATCCATATCCATATCCATGATGGCCTGCAGGCGAGTGCCACGCAGCGCGCCGGACTGCGGTTTGCGCAGAATAATTTCGGTGATTTCTGTTTTACCGCGCTTGATCGGGGTATCCAGCTGCACGGTCTTTTCAGTTGGTTTATCGCTCATGTTCGTGTCCTGTTCGTGGGTACTGGCGCGGCTGCCCGCGCCGTTAAATAATTCAGAGTCCGAGGGCGTTACGGTGCGCTTCCATCAGGTCCACGCCGTCCACGATTTCAATCATGTTGACCAGATCGACTTCATAGAGCATGTCGCCGTTAATGGTCAGCTTCGCGTAGCTGTTGGTGCTGGTCACTTTGGTGGTGCTGCTCTCACCGGTTTTCCACTCGCCGGAATCCAGCTCTTTGTGACGCCCGCGCACAACCAGCTCGACGGCCTGCACTTCGCCGGTGTCGTCACGCTGGATAGAGCCGGTAAAGCGCAGCTGGATGGCGTCCACCGTCGCTTTGCCCATCTGCTTGAACAGCAGCAGCTCGGTGCCGCCAATGGAAAACTCCGTATCAATAGCGCCGTCGTCCAGCCCCATATCCACGTCCACCGCGCCTAGCATCCCGCCGCCGCGATACTTTTCAAACTTGCGGGTGAATTTCGGCAGGGTCAGCGACTCAACGATCCCCTGCCAGTTGTTCCCGTCGTTGAACAGGTTCAGGTGTTTTAGCTTGCGTGGTAAAGCCATGGTGTCCCCTTACGCGCTGACCTGGCTGGAGAAATCCAGCAGGTACTGATCGGTGATGCGCTGGCGCAGCATCAGGTTTTCCAGCGGTGGCACTGGCGTGTAGTCGTAGTCGATGGTGAGCTTCCCGGCTTTCAGGGAGTCCTTATCGTTCACGGCCTCATCCAGCCAGCAGTCTGCGCCGATGATGTAGCCCTGCGTTTTCAGGCTGCGCAGTTTGGCGCGGATGCCTTCGATGATGTCGCGGGCCAGCGACGGGTTCAGCACACCATCCACCGCCCACATGTGCGCCTCGGCAATGGTGTCCGCCAGCACCTGCGCGGTGCGGGTGTAGTTCTCAAAGGCAAACAGCGGATCGTCGCTCAGACAGCGGGAACCCCAAAAGCGGAAGCCGTCCTTGCGGATCAGAGTGGTAACGTCGTTCTGGTTGAGCAGTCCCGCATCGGTTGCCGGGTCCTGCAAATCCCAGAACACATCAGCGGACAACCCGGTGACACCGTTCACGCCGACGTTGGAAAGTGCTTTATGCCAGCCGGTCTGCTCGTCGATTTTGGCACGCAGACCAAGCGCACGGGCGGAGGCGTACGCCGTCGCATCGGCATTCAGCACGGTGTCAAAGTTAACAAAGTCAGGCCAGATCAGCATCCCCTCGCGCTGGCTGAAATTGGCGCGGTAATCAATCGCCTCTTCCACAGTTTTGCAGCCGTAGGCTGAGAGGTAGGCAAACCCGCGCAGGCTCTGCGCCACGCTCATCAGTTCCGTCGCCACCGCCTGCGTGTCATGCCCCGGCACGCCGAGAATGCGCGGTTTCACACCGAGCTGTGACTGCGCCGACAGCAGCGCTTTCATGCCCGTTTTTTTGCCGTCAGCGGTGACGCCGCCGATGATGTTAGAGGTGGTTTCCGCTTCGGTTTCACCCTGGGCCACGCGTACTACGACAGTGACGGGTTTGGCCTGGTCGGCAATCGCATCGAGTGAACGAGCCAACGTGCCGGACTCACCCGCTTTGCCGCTGGCGGTCAGCACGTCGGTTAGCAGAACCGGTTTGTTGAGAGGGAACTTTGCCGCATCGGCATCATCGCCGGTGCAGACCATGCCCACGATGGCGGTGCTCACCGTGGTAATCGGTCGGGTGCCTTCGTTGATTTCGACAACGCGCACGCCATGGTGGTAATCCTGAGCCATAAGGCAGTCACTCCGGTGTAGAGGGGGTGTGACTATGTTCTGGCTGTTGGGCGCGCAGCGCACGTACAGAGGTTTGTGCGACGATTAGCACAATGCGTTGAGGATGGAATTTAAGAAGTAGAAAGGCAGGAATGATGTCTACGACCATTACCGTATGGACGTAGACGTTCGATTTTTAAGCAGTAGTTTTTAGACTGCCCTGTGTTTTTCGGGTAGATAACCGCTTGCTGAGCTTAATAATTGGTTTTTCAATAGCCACATGACAAATCCATGATAAAAGCAGCAATAAACACAATAACCCCAGGCCAGATAAAATCAGTTGTTGAACATTCATTTCAGGCGTAAAAATCAACTTTCTGTAGTAAAGGAATGATACGCCATGAAGCAGATACAACGGATAGGAGACATCCCCTAAAAACTTTAACAAAAAATGCAATGGCTTTATATGCTGTAAATCACCAACAAGGAAAAAGGCAGAACACAATCCTAATATCAAAATACTAAACACTATTTTCTCATAACCTGTAATGATATTTATCTGGTCACCACTCGCGGGGTAACACACAAATACCATGAACAAAAATAGCGCAATGAAAAGCATCGTTTTTCGTCTTTCCCCTACAATCGGAAGCAACCACTTCGCAGCAAGCACCCCCAAAGAAAAGTAGTAAACCTGATTCACTGGATCTATGTAAAGCGCCCATTGCTTTGATAGTCTGACATCTGGCGTTAGAAAATAAAAAGCGCAATATACAAGTAAAACAGCAGAAGCAGAAAGAAGCAGCACGGACAAAACTTTATTATTTGCCATCAAAGTAAAAACGGGGAATAACAAATAAAATACCACCTCATTGCCAATAGACCACCCCCCCATAATCATATATTCAGTTGGATTCGTAAGACCAAAAATAAGAAATACATTCTGAAAATACTTCCAACCATCTATTGAAAAACCATCGTAATACTGAAAACAAAAAACAGTATAAACAATCAGAGGAACCCAATAAACAGGTGCGAGCCTTAAAAATCGTCTTAAGATAAATACACCATACTGAGTGACAGTCCATTCATCTTTACGATGTGCAAGATATAGTGCCATTCCGCTGATAATGTAAAATGCGGTTACAGCATAAATGCCTAAGCGCCCTAAAACAGTGCCGGAGTCCGTCATTCCCCAGGTGGTGAATGAAGTCGAAAAGTGGTAAATCACAATACTCAGTGACATCAGGCCACGTAAATAGTCAATTGATTGAATGCGCATAGACAAGTCTCAAGATACTCTATGCACATAATCTACCAAACTAGAGGATGAAAGCCCAACTTACTCAAGGGGTTTATCTGGCCATATGATATGTGGTGCAGGAGTAACATCTACACGCCGAAGCATGACGCGATAAGCTTTCCATTTAATAAGCAGACTTTTTTCTTCTTCATTTGCCATTTCAAGATCAACAGCATCCTGCAATGTATCAATGGTTATTGTGCTATCTGCTAGCAAGGAGTTTTTTGTCAGTTCTGCCTGAACCCTGGCATCTGCATCGGATTGTTTAGATTCCACCGGGGAAGTAAAAATTCCCTGATGGTAAAGGCTGCCAATCACGCAGTTGTCGGAATTACTGGCGATCACCTCCATACCCTCCGGGCATCTCCAATCGGACGAACCATCCCACTGAATGGTATTTACGACCAGACCACTCTTATCAATGACAGCATAAAAATTCATTATGAGTACTCCCACACAATGACAATCCCATTTGCCCCACTGCCGCCGGCATATGCGATGTCCGAACCATCTACAACCCAACTCTTAGCGCCAGAACCACCAGAACCACCAGAACCATATGCAGAAGCATTCACACCAGCCCCTGAGCCGGTGCCAGATCCACCGCCTGTGCCAAAGAAAGAGCGCCCTCCCATGCCCGTAACACCACCGGCAGAGTATGCATTGCTCAATCGGATAGCGAAATAAAACGTTCCGGCATATCCGCTTGAGAAAATATTCGCGCCTGTAACTGTTAGCGCCGATGGCAACGTGAAACTGTAAGTATCCCGGTAAACCGAACCATTCACTTTTAGAGATCTTCCGACATACTAATTATGTCCTGTGAGGAGATCACCATGCGTAAAGCCCGATTCACCGAACACCAGATCATTGCCGTTCTGAAGTCCGTCGAAGCCGGACGTACCGTTAAGGATGTCTGCCGTGAGGCCGGTATCTCTGAAGCCAGCTATTACAACTGGAAAGCGAAGTTTGGCGGTATGGAAGCCTCTGATATCAAAAAGATGAAAGACCTGGAGGATGAAAACCGTCGCCTCAAACAGATGTTTGCTGATCTCAGCCTTGAATGCCGTGCATTGAAAGACGTTATCGAAAAAAAGCTTTAAAACCAGCGATAAAGCGTGAGCTCGTCGGTTACCTGACTGCGCTATTTACCATGAGCATCCGCCAGGCCTGCAGGACGTTATCGCTGAGCAGGACGGTCTATTTTTACCAGCCCGATACCCGGCGCGATGAACCGGTGATCCAGGTGCTGGCTGGGCTGGCAGAGCGCTACCCGCGATACGGTTTTAAGAAGCTCTTCCAGCTGCTGCGCAGGCAGGGTAACACCTGGAACCATAAACGTGTTCACCGGATTTACTGCCTTCTGAAACTGAATTTTCGTCGCAAGGGAAAACAGCGTTTACCCGCGCGTAACCCGGCGCCACTGGTAACGCCTGAGGCCCTTAACCAGAGCTGGTCAATAGACTTTATGCATGATGCGCTGGTCTGCGGCAGACGCTTCCGGACCTTCAATGTGGTTGATGACTTTAACCGCGAGGCCCTCGCAATAGAAATCGATCTGAATATCCCGGCACAGCGGGTGGTTAGGGTGCTGGACAGAATCGTGGCAAACCGGGGTTACTCACTGAAACTGCGGATGGACAACGGGCCGGAACTGGTCTCACTGACGCTGGCGCAGTGGGCTGAAGAGCATGAAGTGATGCTGGAATTTATCAGACCGGGAAAGCCAACGCAGAATGCCTTTATCGAACGGTTTAACCGGACGTACCGGACAGAAATTCTGGATTTTTATCTGTTCAGAACCCTGAATGAAGCGCGGGAAATCACAGAGCACTGGTTGATGGAATACAACAGCGAGCGGCCTCATGAATCCTTGAATAACCTGACACCGGAGGAGTACCGGCTGATGGTCGAAAAACCGGAAATCTCAAAAAGTGCGTGGAACTAAAACGGGTGTGCTTACATGCTCACTTGGCTCCAGATCATCTTGAAACGGCACTTCGCTTTAATCCTCTAGCTATAATGGAGAAGAGCCTTTATTGATGTGGTTTCATTTCTTGAAGTGCCAATATTGCCATGTAACGAGTTAAGTCTATGCATGTTCTTCTTGTAAAATAGTTAAGCAAAAATTTTAAATATGGCAAACACCTGAAACTATATAACAAATTTATTAACTTGATTGACTCTTGACTTTTATTACACAATCTTTCCAATCATTCTCACCAAAAGATGACAATGGAAATGTTTTACAAATGTCATCGAGTATTTGAAGTTTTGTTTCATAAGAATTAGCATCAACAGCATTTTCCCAAGCTAATCCATTTCTAACATCTTCACGGCAACCAGAAACAAAAACCTCACCATTAATAACCAAATGCTCTAGGTATGAATATTTTTCGATCAAACACCTAAACCCATAATACTGATTCCCTTTTGTAGCGTGAGCCACGTTTATTATTAAAAGAAGAGTTATTTCTGAGTTTAAAAATGTCCTGACCATACTTGTATAAAACTTCTTCTTTTTATGAGTGAAAATATACCCATAATAATTTCTATCAATATGTTTCAGCAGGTAATAAAGAACTCGAAAATAGCTCCCATAATAAGCATCTAGTTTATGCATGCGCTGATTTGCCGATATCAGATCTTTATCCCCAGCAAACCCCAACACCTCTGATAACTTATCACCAAAATCGTCTCGTGAAAGAAGAATATGCAACTGTTCATTGTGTTGTTCTAGAAGTAAAGAAAAATTTCGTTCGAAAGTATCCCTTTTATTATTTCTAATTGAAATATATAGCGCAGCAATAACTGACGCAACAGTACCAAATGCAACAAAGAACTGAATTAAATCCTTGTTATTTACAGCTATATTTGTTAGTACACAAAGAACCCATTCAAATATATTCATAATAATTCCTCTGAGGCAAATAACACAAAAAATAATTAAGGAAAAACCTAAAATCCGTTCACCGCAAGTTATATCTCTACCTAGTAACCTTTTCAATTCAAGCCACCACATGTAATATTCAAATATATCAAGAAACAAATTCTCACTAACTTTTCATTCGAATATAAAATTATCTACCAATTCAGCAACACTGTAAATAATTTAGTGTGATTTAACATTGTTATTTGACTTTGGTTACGAATTGAATTTTAAACTAGCCAAATGAACTTAAAGGACTTAAGAAAACCTCATTGACATTTACGGTCCTTTGGTGTGTACGATTTAAAAATCTTCATGAACTACATTGTTGGTGTATTAATCTATTCGAATTATGATTTATTTTTACTTCGCTGGCCATCCAGAGCCAAGTGGCGACAAAGTGGCGGCAAAGGTTGGCAATACCCCGTAATCGCCACTCCTTACCACTAACCTAACTTATTGATTATATTGTAACTCGTTATTTTCATTAACCCGTTTACATAAATAGGTTTTTTATTGCCTGAAATCCAACATCCGCTCAAGGACTCTTACCTGTCCTCTTTCAGACGCAAATCACTTAGCCTCTTTTTACCTATAAAATGATTCCCCACCCATCCCAAAATCATCATCGCAAACCCACCGCCAGAACTGATATACAGCACCAGCGCGGGATCGTACCGATCTGCAGCACAGCCTGCGACAAGCGGGAAAATCAGCGTGATAGCTAGCTGCAAGCGCCAGGATTTCGCCATTGCCGAGCCGGTTAGCAAAGCCGGGAAGGCCCGCATGATATTAAGCGTTGCCAGCACGTAAACGATATTAGTGAAGATGTGGGCCAGGACAATCAGCAGCATTGCCACTCCCTGGCTGTGCGTTACCGACACCAGTGCATAACAGCAAATAAACAGCGCAAGGAAAACCACGAACACATTCAGCTTGCCGCTATGGCGCTTAAGCTGCGCTTCCGACAGTAACAGCGGGCCGATTAGCTGCCCGAAGCTGCGTGCCAGAAGCAGCGTCAGTCCCGTTTGTGTTCCCACGCTGCTAAAATTTACCGTCAGCGCGGGCAGAAGCGCCATTGCCGGTGCGCCAACCAAAGCAAGCGCTGGCAACAGCAGCAAGCTACGGCGCTGTAGCTCATTAAGTTCCCGCCATCTAAGCTTGCCAACTGCCTCCCTGCCCTCATATGGTTCGACGGTCCGATAATTTCTTTGCGCAGCAATCAGCAGCCCGACGGATAAGGCAAAGCTCAAAGCATCCAAAGCGAGGATTACCTGCGAAGGCAATCTTCCGTAAAGAAGCGTGCCGATGCCGATCCCAAGAATTACGTTTGCCGCAAAGATCAGCGTTTCCATACCAGAAGCCGCGGGAAGATCCGCCGCTTGCAGGCCGTTTTTTAAAAGCTGGCTTAATACCGGCACCATCATTCCGCTGGCAAAAGCGCCTGTAGCCTGGCTTAACAAAAGCAGAAGCTGGTTTTCGTTGTATAAAGACCACAGCGGGAAAACGAGCCCGATAAGCCCAAACATCTCGCTCATTATCAGGATGGGGATGAGCGGAAATCTGCTCAGGAGTTTTTCAGCAACAAGGCTGCCGGGGATACCAGGTGCCAGCGCCAGAATATAAGCGAGGGTCAGCGCCGAAGGTTTTGCCTCAAGCGTAAGGAGTTTTCCAAAAACGATGACATAGGTAAGGCCGTTACCTATAGATGAGAGCAACAGCGCGCCGCCAAGCAGCGCAAACCAGCGATACTGCCGCAGGCAGCGTAAAATGAGAAAAAACATAGGTTATCCCTTTTCAACAAGCACAAGTAAGGCGCCGACCATGAAGTCGGGGTTAGTTCTGTGTTTATCGTTAAGGGAACAGCTACATCGGCAAAGCACTCGCGTCGGAAAACAGCTTCACACTCTAGCTAACAAACCCGGGAAAATCACCTGCCAACGTTAGCGCACGATTTTTGCAACCATTCGGGTGAGATCTTCACGGCTCATCGGCTCGCGATCGGTAACGTAGTGCAGCGTCATCCCTTCAATGAAGGCATCCAGCGTGCGGGCGGTTATCGGGTCGAAGAAGGTTTCCAGCGTCTGCTGGCTGCGGCACATCCAGTCCTGCATGATGGTTTTGAGCGACGGCGTTCGGTTAGCGTAAGCGTAAAGCTGGTACATCACCTGCAAATTATAAGGCGTCGCAATCGTCTCGCCGCAAATCATATCGACGACGGCTTCACAGGCTTCATCGGCGTTATTTGCCTGCTCAAGGCGGACACGATAGCCGTCTGACATTTCCAGCGCAAACTGAGTAAAGGCCTCGCTTAGTAGCGAATCTATACCGTCAAAATAATAGGTCATCGATCCTAGCGAAACCCCCGCCGCGGCGGCGATTTTACGGTGCGTGATGTGGCTAACGCCGTGTTCCACCAGCATATCCAGCGTGGCTTGCAGAATAAGGGCGCGTCTGTCCGAATCGCTGCGCCGGGATGCTTTGCTCATGCTAAATCCTGTTGAATGCCTTCACGTTGCGGTAAAAAAGAGTTTAACCATGATTGTGTACAAATGTACACGTTCTTGCTAGTGTAAATGTTATCCGTTTTAAATTACCTACTGGTCCTGTCCATGCCTGCCGCGTCAACCCAAAGAAAAGCCTTATTGCATCGCACCTGGGCTCTGTTTGCCTTCTTCTTTCTTCCCGGCCTCGTTATGGCTTCCTGGGCAACCCGCACCCCGGCTATCCGCGACACGCTTAGCGTTTCCACGGCGGGCATGGGCATCGTGCTGTTTGGTCTGTCTGTCGGCTCAATGAGCGGCATTTTGTGTTCCGGCTGGCTGGTCAAACGCTTCGGCACGCACAATATCATTCGCAGCGGCATGACATTAATGGTCGCTGGAATGCTAAGCATGAGCATCGCGCTGTTCCTCGCCTCTCCGGTACTGTTCGCCCTTGGCCTGGCGCTGCTGGGCATGGGACTCGGCTCGTCCGAGGTGGCGATGAACGTTGAAGGCGCGATTGTCGAAGGGCTGATGAAAAAGACCGTGCTGCCGATGATGCACGGCTTTTACAGCCTCGGCACGCTGGTTGGTGCCGGTATCGGCATGAGTTTAACCGCCGTTAATTTTGCCGCCTTCGCGCATTTACTGCTGATTGGTCTGCTGGTTATCGTGCCGATTGCCGTTGCCATTCGCGCAATACCGCACGGCGTAGGCAGAGACAATCCTGCGAGCGATGCCGCAAATCCGGCCGAGGCGCGCCCTCCTTTTTATAAAGACATTCAACTGCTGCTGATTGGCACCATCGTGCTGGCAATGGCCTTTGCCGAAGGCTCGGCCAACGACTGGCTGCCGCTGTTGATGGTGGACGGCCACGGCTTTAGCCCAACGTCCGGCTCGCTGATTTACGTTGGCTTCACGCTGGGGATGACGGTTGGGCGCTTTACCGGCGGCTGGTTTATCGACCGCTACAGCCGCGTAGCCGTGGTACGAGCCTGTGCGCTGATGGGCATCCTCGGCATTGGGATGATTATCTTTGTGGACAGCTCGTTCCTTGCCGGCGTGTCGGTCATTTTATGGGGGCTTGGTACCTCGCTTGGCTTCCCACTGACCATTTCCGCCGCGGGCGATACCGGGCCAGATCCGGCCACGCGCGTAAGCGTCGTTGCCGCGTCTGGCTATGTCGCTTTTCTCGTCGGGCCGCCGCTGCTGGGCTTCCTCGGCGAGCATTACGGGCTGCGGCTGGCAATGCTGGTGGTGCTCGCGCTGATGGTGGTCGCCGCGCTGATTGCCCGCGCCGTGGCAAAACCGTCACCGTGCTCGCAACTGGCAAGTGATACAGAATAATGACTGGCGTGATTTAACGGAGAATTCGATGAGTGTGAAATTAATTGCCGTAGATATGGATGGCACCTTTCTCGACGACCGCAAAAACTACAACCGTGCGCGTTTCGCCGAACAGTACCGGCAAATGAAAGCCCGGGGCATTCGATTTGTCGTCGCCAGCGGTAACCAGTATTACCAGCTCAGGTCGTTTTTTCCGGGAATCGACGCTGAAATTTCTTTTGTGGCGGATAACGGCGGCTGGGTGGTAAGCGAAAACCAGGACGTGTTCAACGGCGCGCTGGCAAAACAGCAGTACGACACGGTTATCGATCATCTCCTGACGCTGCCCCACGTTGAGATCATCACCTGCGGCAAACGCTGCGCTTACACCCTGCAAAGCTACAGTGAAGGGTTTAAACGCATGGCAGGCATGTATTACCACCGCCTTGAGCTGGTAGACGAGTTCACCCATCCTGACGATGTGATTTTCAAATTTGCGCTTAACCTGCCGGACGATTTACTGGCCGATACCATGGACTCGCTAACGGCGATTCTGGAAGGCATCGTTGTTCCCGTCTCCAGCGGCCACGGCTCGATAGATTTGATAATCCCCGGCGTCCATAAAGCCAACGGCCTGCGGATTTTGCAGGATAAATGGGGCATTAAGGATAATGAAGTCGTCACGTTTGGCGACGGCGGCAACGACATTGAGATGCTGTGCCAGGCAGGTTTTGGCTTTGCGATGGCGAACGCACCTGACCACATTAAGCAGGTTGCACGTTTTCAGGCAGGTTATAACAACGAAGAAGGCGTGCTGGACGTGATTGATAAAGTGCTGAAAGGAGAAGCGCCTTTTCAGGCTTAGCCTGGATATGCGGGCTGCCCTCATCCAGGATGAGGGCAAAAAAATTACTGCTCGTTTAACTGATTGCGACGGTATTCTCCCTGGCGCTCCAGCATCCAGCCTGGGTATTCCCGCGGCAGCTCGCTCACGGCGTTCAGCTTCTGTAGTTCATCCTCGGTAAAGCGAATTTCGGCTGCGGCGATATTGTCGTTTAGCTGATCGACACGCTTAGCGCCGATAATCACGCTGCTGACTACCTGCTGATGCAGCAGCCAGGCGAGCGCAATCTGCGCTACGGAAACGCCTTTGTGGTCCGCAATTTCACGCATCACATCTACGCAGTCAAACGCGCGTTCTTTATTGACCGGCGGGAAGTCAAACTCAATGCGGCGGCTGCCCTCTTCGGCTTTGCCATCACGATCGTATTTGCCGCTCAGCAGGCCGCCTGCCAGCGGGCTCCAGACCATCAGCCCCACACCTTCGCTTTGCAGCATTGGCGCCAGATCGCGCTCAAGATCGCGCCCGGCAATGGTGTAATAAGCCTGCAGCGAAGCGAATTTCGCAAGGCCAAGACGTTCGGAAATCCCCAGCGCCTTCATGATTTGCCAGGCGGCCCAGTTCGACACGCCGATGTAGCGCACGTGGCCGTGCTGCACCAGCGTATCCAGCGCGCGGAGAGTTTCTTCAATCGGCGTTGCCGGGTCAAAGCCGTGCAGTTGATAAAGATCGATATGATCCAGCTGCATACGCTGCAGGCTTTCTTTCACGCTATTCATAATGTGATAACGCGAAGAGCCACGTGAATTGGTGCTGCCGCTGCCGGTTTCACCAAAAACTTTCGTCGCAACGACTACGTTTTCACGCGGGATTTTCAGGTTTTTTAGCGCCTGGCCGGTGATAATTTCCGAGCGCCCTTCAGAGTAAACGTTCGCGGTATCAATAAAGTTGATGCCCGCGTCCAGCGCGCCGCCGACCAGCTTTTCCGCATCGGACTGGGCGAGATTGCCTATTTTGCCCCACATGCCGCCTTCGCCACCAAAGGTCATGGTGCCAAGGCAAAGTTCGGAAACAAACAGCCCGGTATTACCAAGTTTTTTATAACGCATAGTGGTGACCTCATGTTCAGGTTTCAGATGGATTTCTTAAACGACCTGACAGTTATACGCCCACTTTTCGCTTCTGAAATGGAGGATTTCTACCCATTCCTTGCCTGATTCTGCAAAAATTTAGCCCCGTGGCGCATCGCCAAAAACGGAGTAATCAGGCATATTCACCTGCTGATACGGCTCCCAGCCGCCGCCGAGCGCTTTATACAAGGCGACTAAATCAATACTGCTTTGTACCCTCGCCTCGGCTCGCTGCTGTTCGGCCTGTGAGAGCTGCCGCTGGGCGTCCAGCACATCGATAAAGGTGGCGATACCCGTGCGATAGCTTTCGCTTGCCAAATCAAAAGCGGTTTGCAACGACTGCGTGGTTTGCGCAAGCCCCGCCTCCCTCTGCTGGTCGGTGCGATAGCTCACCAGCGCGTTTTCCACATCCTGCAACGCGGTCAGCACCGTCTGGCGATATTGCAACACCGCGCTGCCCTGCTGCGCACGCGCTACTTTCACGCTGGAAACCAGTCGTCCGCCCTGGAAGATCGGAATCGAAACCTGCGGGCCGAAACTGTAAAAGTGGCTGGCCCAGTCGAGCAAATAACCTGATTCGTCATTACGTAAGCCTAACTGCCCGGTGAGCGAGAGAGACGGGAAAAGCTGCGCCACAGAAACACCGATTTGCGCGGTTGCCGCATGCAGATTAGCTTCCGCTTCACGCACGTCCGGGCGACGGCGCGCCAGGTTTGCAGGAATACCCACGGCGACGATATCCGGCAGCTTCGGCAACGCCTGTTTATTTGCCAGTTCACGGTCAAGCGCACCAGGCGGTTTGCCCAGCAGCACCGCCAGCCCGTTCATCGCCTGGCGTTCCTGAGCCTGATACTGCGGAAGCTGCGCCTGAAGATTGCCAAGCTGGGCGCGGGCATTTTCCACATCCATCTGCGGAGACAGCCCGCTTTTCTGGCGGCTATTCGTCAGCTCAAGCGTCTGCTGCGCCGTATCGATTTGCTTTTGTAATGTTTGCATCACGCTCTGCGCCCCGCGTAGCTGTAGCCAGGCGCGGGCGACCTCTGCCTCCAGCGATACCAGCGCGTCGTTGCGTTGCTCGATTGCCGCATCCTGCTGGGCTTTCGCCGCCTCAACCTGGCGACGAACCTTGCCCCACATATCCAGCTCCCAACTGGCGTCGAAACTGCCCTGATACAGCGTTATAGGTTTGGTCAGAGGATCGAGCGCGCCATTGAGCGACGGATCGGCATCGTTGAGCTGGTCATAAACGCCGTGCGATTTCAGCTCGCCTTCTACTCCCAACTGCTGTCGCGTCACGCTCGCGCTACCGTTAACGCTTGGGTAAAAAGCGCCGCCCGCCTGGGTAATTTGTTCACGCGCGCCGGCAATGCGCAGCACGGTTTGTTGCAGCGTCAGATTGCCTGCGATTGCCCGGTCTATCAGACTGTCGAGCTGCGGCGAGTTGAAATTTTTCCACCAGCGCGGATCGATTGCGGTGGTTTGCGCGCGGGATGCCACGCCCGGCTCGTGCTGGTTGGCCGTGTCGTTAAAACTCGCGGGTGTTTGCGGTCTGGCGGGCTGATAATCCGGCCCTACCGCACAGCCAGCTACCAGCAGCGCCAGCGTGGACATCCACATTCTCCTGTTCATATCAATGCGCTCCTGCAGCACCTTCGCTCTTCACCGGCGAAAGCAATAAGCATAATGGGATTAGCAGCAAAGCCACGAAGCCCAGAATCGTGAACACGTCGACGTAGGCAAGAATTCGCGACTGTTCAATCATCGTTTTATAAAGCTGCCCGGTCGCGATGCCGGTCGGGTCGCCGGTTTGCATCGTAAAGTCACGAATCGCCTGTGCGCCGCTTCTGATGGCCTGCTGAAACTGTTCATCAAACGGGTTCATATGGGTACTAAGATGGGCGCTGTGAGCCTGCGCACGCTCGGTTATCGCCGCCGTAGAGAGCGAGATGCCTATCGACCCCGCCACGTTACGGAACATGGTAAATAGCGCCGCCGCATCGGCGTTAAGCCGTCGGGGAATGGTAATAAACGCGATGGTAGTCAGCGGCACAAATAAGAAGCCCAGCCCGATTGACTGCGCGCTGCGGAACAGCACCAGCGTTTCGAAATCGACATTCGGCGTCAGGTTGCGCGACCAGAAAAACGACGCGGCAAGGCAGCTAAAGCCAAAGGCGATTATCCAGCGCGTCTGCACAATCGGCATTAGCTTAATCACCAGCGGGATGGTCAGCACGATCAGCACCGCGCCGGGGGAAAGCACCAGCCCGGACCAGGTCGCGGTATACCCCAGATCCTGCTGGGCAAGCTGGGGAATAACGACGGAGCTGCCGTATAAAATCATCGCCATTCCCGCCATCAACATGCTGGAGACGGCAAAATTTTTATCCTTCATACAGCGTAAATCCACCACCGGCTTTTTGGCGTAAATCAGCCAGAAAATGGCGCCGATAATGCCGATTATCGTCAGCACGGCAAAGGTGCGGATAAAGTTCGAATAGAACCAGTCGTCATCTTCACCGCGATCCAGCATCACCTGCAGGCAGCCCAGGCCAAGCGCGATAAGGCCGATGCCGGTCCAGTCAACGGTAAGTTTTTCCTCAGATTTACGCTCCCACGGCGGGTCTTCAAGCAGTTGGTAAATCGCCAGCACCGTCACAATGCCGACCGGGATATTGATAAAAAAGACCCAGCGCCAGGAGTAGTTGTCGGTTATCCATCCGCCGAGGGTTGGCCCAAGCACCGGCGCAACGATAATGGCAATCGACGACAGCCCGAACGCTTTACCTCGATCCTCAGGCTTAAAGTAATCCAGCAAAACCGACTGCTGCGTGGGCTGTAGCCCACCGCCGAAGAAGCCCTGCATAACGCGGAACAAAATAATTTCCCACAGTTCGGTGGCGATGCCGCACAAAAACGAACAGACGGTAAACATTACTATGCAGATTAAAAAAAACTGCTTGCGGCCAAACAGGCGGCTTAAGAAGGCGGAAATAGGCAGCACAATACCGTTCGCTACCAGGTATGAGGTGAGCACCCAGGTGGACTCGTCATAGCTTGAGGAGAGCGACCCCGCCACGTGCGGGAGCGCCACGTTAACGATGGTGGTATCAAGGATTTCCATGAACACGGCGAGCGTGACGACTATCGCCACGGCCCACGGATTACTGGCAGGTTTCCAGTTATCGTGATGCTCAGCGGCCATCTCACTCATTCGACGGTTACCTTCGGCTCAACGGACAGCCCCAGCGGCAGCGGATGGTTCGCATCCAGCCCTTTATCAATGACGATTTTCACCGGCACGCGCTGGACGATTTTCACAAAGTTGCCGGTAGCGTTTTCCGCCGGGAAGGCCGAGAAACGCGAGCCGCTACCCTGCTGAATGCTGTCGATATGCCCCTCCAGCTCCATGTCCGGGTAAGCGTCCACGCTGAGCTGCACTTTATTACCGGGGCGCATTCTTTCTAGCTGGGACTCTTTGAAGTTCGCCGTCACCCAGATATCCGGGGAGACGACTGAAAACAGCGCCGTTCCGGCCTGTACCAGCGAGCCGAGCTGCACGTTACGCAGCGTGACAACGCCGTCAAACGGCGCGCGCACTTCGGTGTAAGAGAGGTTCAGCGCTGCCGTTTCAAGCTGGGCTTTGGCCTGTTCCACCTGCCGGGCGCGGGCTTCTACGTTGGTTTCCTGCTGGCGGATTTGCAGTTTGACCTGGCTTGCAACGTCAAGCTGTGCGCGAGCGTTGGCAAGCCCCGCTTCGGCTGAACGCAGCTGCGCGCTGGCGGTATCTATATTTTGCTGGGAGGTGGCGCGAGGGTCCACGCCGCGCTGGCGTTTGTATTCTGCGCGGGCATTGGCTAAATCCGCCTCTGCCTTAGTGACCTGCGCCTGCGCCTGATCGCGCTGGGCTGGATACTGCACTTTTGCCAGATCGAGCTGCGCCTGAGCCTGATGCAGTTGAGACTCCGCAAGGCCAACCTGCGCCTGGGCATGATCGCGCTGCGCGGCGGCATCACGCGGGTCGATAACCACCAGCAGGTCGCCTTTATGCACCCGCTGGTTATCACCGATATGCAATTCCGTGACGTAACCCGCCACTTTCGGCGCGATGGTAACGGCGTTACCTTCGGTGAAGGCATCGTCTGTAGTCTCTTCGTTTCGGGTCAGAAACCACCATACTGCCGCCACAATCACCATGATCACCACGACGATGCCGAGAATAATCAGCGGCTTTTTGCCGGGGCGTTTCTTTTCATCATTTTTGTTATTGTCGTTTTGCTTCTCTTCTTGCTGCTCTTCGCTCTTGTCCGGCTCTTCGCTCTTGTCCGGCTTGTCGTTTTGTTCTGCCATAGTTCGCTAACTCTTCCAGGCCGCGTCATCTGCGCCGCAAAAAATTTACCGTTTAGTAAATTTAGGAGCTAGCTATACATTTGCCAGGAAATACTGACAATTGGTATTTATCTTAGGTCATCAGCAGAAGCAAGCCGTATCCCACCAGCGCTGCCCAAAGCAGCATCGGCAGGGAATAATAATGGAATCGCACCCAGATTCGCCTGTCGTTTGCCATGCGCAGGGCGATGAGGTTGGCAAGCGAACCCGGCAGCAGGCCAAAGCCGCCAACGTTTACGGCAAAGGCCAGCAGAGCCGAGGGTGGAACGTAGTTAAGCAGCAAAATAGTAGCAGGCACGTTGCTGATGATTTGCGAAAGGGCAATGCCCAGCGTAAATAATCCCCCTTGCGAAAGCTGGCTCACGTCGTGCAGAACGTGCCCGGCAACCGGCAGCCGGGTGATTAAGTGGACGTCGATAAACATCACCATAAACACCAGCAGCAGGCTCCAGTCGATTTTCAACAGCACCCGCCTCGCAAGTACGATAAAACCCAGGGCAACCACGGCAAGGCCCCAGATTTCCTGCTTTAGATCAAGCGAGACAATAAACACCACGTACAGCGCAACGCTTGCGTAAACCAGACGCGGTTGCCAGGCGTGTATTTTGTCGTGCCCATGGTAGCGCAGCGTCTTTTTCGGGAAGCAGAACCAGCACAGCGCCAGCAGGCTTGCCGCCATCGCTCCTGCAAGGGGAGCCATTTGCCAGGTAAAGGCGGCAAACGAAAGGCCTGAACGCCCCCACAGCAGGATATTTTGCGGATTGCCGATTGGCGTAAGCAGCGAACCGGCATTCACCGCCAGCGCCTCAAAGATAATCAGCCGGTTTACCGGTATCGAGCAGAGTTTTTTGAGCGTGATAGTCAGCGGCACGATAATAAACAGCGCCACGTCGTTGGTGAGAAAGGTTGAAAGCACCGCCGCCGCGCTGGTCATAAACAGCGCAAGCTGCCGTTCGCTGCCAAAGCGTTTCACCATCCGGCGGCCCAGCACATCAAAGTAGCCGCTCAGCTCCACGCCTTTGGTTAGCATCATCAATCCCGTCAGGGTAATGATGGTGTGCCAGTCAATGGCTCCGGCCCACAGGCCAGGACGAAAGGGAACCGCCAGAGAACAGGCGGCACCGATAATCAGCAACAGATGAAGAAAACGATCGCGCAAAAACGGCCTGACCAGCGTTTTTACCATTTATTGTTTAAAGCCGCTCTGCTGCGTGAAGCGAAGGAAGGCTTCCAGCGTCTCTTCGCTGACGTGGTGTTCCACGCCTTCGGCATCAATGCGGGCCGTTTCCGGGCTGATTCCTAACGCCAGAAAGAAGTTTTCCACAATCTGGTGGCGTTCGCGGCTAAGCTGCGCCTGCTTTTCCCCTTCCGGCGTCAGAAAAACGCCTCGCCAGGGAATCTGTTCAATCAGGCCAAGCGTTGCCAGGCGCTTAAGCATTTTGGCAACCGTCGGCTGCGATACTCCCAGGCGCGCGGCCATATCGACCTGGCGCACTTCCCCAACCTCGCGAATAAGATCCGAGATCAGTTCGACATAATCATCAATTAATTCACGGCGATGCGCTTCCCGCACCTGACGAAAACCTTCGACATGTTCTTCAACATTAAGTAGCTGCGTCACTTTTTTACTGTTCTTTTGACCTGCCTGACGGCTCATGGAGCTTCCTCATACAGTGGCGCGACATCGTTCTTCGTCGGCGGAAGCGCCCATTGTAAACCACCTCCTCGCATCCACAAAAATTTAACGGCATAGCAATAGCTATATAATATAGCCTGTGCTATACCTGTATGTAATGCAGTCAGCTCTTAACGGATTAAGGGTGGTAAAGTTAACGAGGAGGATTTTTATGAACGAATTCAAGAGGTGCATAAGCGTGTTTACTCACTCCCCTTTCCAGGTGCGGTTAATGCTGCTGAATATGCTGTGTGACTGGGTTTCCGGGAAACCTAAGCAGGGCGAAAAGACGAAGCCATAGGCGTTCGCCCTGCCTTCTTTTGCCCGGCTGTTTTCGCCTTCTGCGTCATCTTTTTGTAACAACTGTTTTCTATTATTCCCGCAAATACGCTCTCTTCCCTCGCTTTATCCACACAAAGTGCCCGATTTGCAATCCGCCTCGCAAAACGCGCTTTGCTTAGCAGTTGATCTTCTTTACGTTGCGCTCTATCTTCTTGCAGCTCTGCACATTAAGCGGCTCGCAGACGCGGTTGCGTCTCCCTTCTTTTCCGCCTGTCAGGCAGGTTTTTGACCCTTGTCGCCAGGGTTCTCGCATGGCGTTTTGTTGATTCGGTAAACATGAATTTAACGGCTAAAGATACCCTCACGGCTCGCGGTGTTGCGCTCAACCCGTGGACCGCTTTCTATTTTCTGCAATCGCTGCTTATTAACTTTGCTTTAGGTTACCCGTTCAGCCTGCTTTATGCGGTTGCTTTTGGCTGCGTATTGCTGTTGCTCTGGCGGCGCGCTCCGCGCCTGCAAAAAGGCGTGATTGCGGTTTGCAGCCTGGTGGCGGCAATGTATTTCCCTTTCGGGCAGGCTTACGGCGCGCCGAACTTCAATACCCTACTGGCGCTGCACTCAACTAACTTTGAAGAATCCACGGAGATAATGACCATCTTCCCGTGGTACAGCTATCTGGTGTCCGTGTTTATTCTGGCGCTGGGCTATATAGCCGTGCGTCGCAAAACCGCGGCAAATCCGGCCTGGAGTCACTTAGACAGCGGCTGTCTGGCAATAAGCCTGGCGTGCTTTTTCGTCACGCCGGTGCAAAACCTTGCCCAGGGCGGCGTCTTTAAATTCAAAGACACGGGCTATCCGGTATTCCGCTTCGTCAAAGACGTGCTGGTAAATAACCAGGAAGTGCTTGATGAGCAAACCCGCATGCAGGAGTTTGCAAAAATGAAAGACACCTGGAATGTGCTGGCGGTAAAACCTAAGTATCACACTTATGTGGTGGTGATTGGCGAGAGCGCGCGCCGCGATGCGCTTGGCGCTTTTGGCGGCCACTGGAACAACACGCCGTTTGCCAGCTCGGTTAACGGCAACTTATTTACGGACTACATTTCGGCCAGCGGCTCCACGCAGAAATCGCTGGGTATGACGCTCAACCGCGTTATCGACGGCAAGCCACAATACCAGGATAATATTGTGACGCTCGCCAACCGCGCCGGTTTTCAGACATGGTGGTTCTCAAACCAGGGCCAGATTGGCGAGTACGATACCGCTATTGCCAGCATCGCAAAACGCGCAGACGAAGTGCAGTTTCTGAAAAGCGGTGATTTTGAAGCGGATAAAAACACCCGCGATGAAGCGCTACTGAAGATGACGGCACAGGTATTCGCCACCCGTCGAACCACGCCGCAGCTAATCGTGCTGCATCTGATGGGCTCGCATCCGCAGGCGTGCGACCGCACGCAAGGCAAGTATGCGGAGTTTGTGCAGTCGAAAGAAACGTCCTGCTATCTCTACAGCATGACGCAGACTGACGATCTTCTTAAACAGCTTTATCAGCAGTTGCAGAACACCGGCGAGACTTTCTCGATGGTGTATTTCTCAGATCACGGTCTGGCCTTTAAAGAACGCGGCACCAAAGTGCAGTATCTGGCGCATGACGATGAGTTCCAGCAGAATTTCCAGGTGCCCTTTATGGTGCTTTCAAGCGATGATAAAAAACACCGTCTGATTACCGCGCGCCGTTCGGCCAACGATTTTCTTAATTTCTTCTCTGACTGGACCGGAATAAAAACCAACCAGCTGGCGATGAAATATAAATTTATTTCCGAGCAAAAGGCGGGTCCGGCCTGGATTACTAACTTCAGGCTTAAGAAGGTGGACTATAATCATCTGCAGAGCGACATCTTTGAGATTAAAACGCGCTGAGGTGAATTAAGGACATAAAAAATCCGCCACAGGGGCGGATTTTTTTTCACCTTTAAAGGGTGAATTAGAAGCGGTAACCCACGCCTGCGATCCAGGTGCCAACATCAACGTTACGGATGCGGCTCTGCTCGTAGGAAACGTCCAGCGCAACGTTTTCAACTGGGTTGAACTGCATACCTGCGCCGTAGGAGAAACCGTAGTCGCTGGAGTCAGATTTTGCCGGGTAGTCGGTGCTCTGGAATTTACCGTAGCCTACACCCACAACGCCGTAGACGCTTGCCCAGTCGTTCAGACGGAAAGCAGGACCTGCGGTAACGCCGTAGTATTGACCTTTGTTGTAAACGCCGTTTTCAGTGCGGTCTTTTTCGGTGTAGGTAAAGGAACCGATATAACCCAGCGGGGTGTCGTTTTCGTAACGGTATTTCAGGTTGAAGCCGTTAGCTTTGTTAGCAACGCCCTGATAATCGCTCTGCGCATAACCACCGGTTACGGTGCTGGTTGCTGCAGTAGCGGTACCTACGGAAACGGCCAGAACACAAGCCAGTGCTGAAAGACATGCAATTTTTTTCATAATCCACCTCAAATGTGCTTCAAGTAAGTCCTAAGTTTTAAATATAACAAAAGCCGGTAAGAAACTCTTCGTCAATCGTGTTGTCTAACGAATCTTTTCATGTAACACAACGTTTCCACAACATGCTATGTCACTAAATTATCAATAATTTATTAACAAATTCGCGCAATTATTGGTGCGTTTAATAATTTCGTCATCCAGATAATTCTTAATTTTTTTGGCGTAAACTTACGCAAACTGACGGCAAGGATAGCCTAAAGCCGCCCGCTTTTTATCAATGAAAATTCAACCGGCCATAAGTTAATCCTTTACACTAGAGATATTCTCCCGGATTGACCTTCCCCGACATTAACTGACAGGACGCAGGATGCCGTTAACTTCCCGAAAAATGCCCGTTTGGCTACCCATCGTTATATTGCTTATAGCCATGACATCTATTCAGGGCGGCGCATCGCTTGCTAAAACGCTTTTTCCGCTGGTTGGCGCGCCGGGCGTGACCGCAATACGTCTGGCTTTGGGCACGCTGATTCTGGTGGCGGTATTCAAACCCTGGCGTTTGCGCTTTAAAGCAGAGCAGCGCCTACCGCTTTTGCTGTATGGCCTGTCGCTTGGCGCCATGAACTACCTCTTCTATTTATCTATTCAGACCATTCCCCTCGGGATAGCCGTGGCGCTGGAGTTCACCGGTCCGCTGGCCGTAGCGCTGTTCTCATCTCGCCGGGCCGTCGATTTTATCTGGGTAGTGCTGGCGGTGACGGGCCTGTGGTTTCTTCTGCCGCTCGGACAAGATATTTCTCATGTGGATTTAGCCGGCGCCGCCTATGCTCTGGGCGCCGGAGCATGCTGGGCGCTGTATATTCTGGCCGGACAAAAGGCGGGAGCCGATCACGGCCCGGCAACGGTCGCGATAGGCTCGCTGATTGCCGCGGTAGTCTTCGTGCCAATTGGCGCATGGGAGGCGGGCAGCGCAATCTGGCACTGGTCTTTGCTTCCTTTGGGGCTTGGCGTGGCGATTCTGTCTACCGCCCTGCCGTACTCGCTGGAAATGGTTGCGCTCACCCGCTTGCCGACGCGCACCTTTGGAACGCTGATGAGCATGGAGCCCGGCCTTGCTGCGCTTTCCGGCATGCTGTTTCTTGGCGAGCATCTGAGCCTGGTTCAGTGGCTGGCCTTACTGTCGATTATCGCCGCTTCTGTCGGCTCGACGTTAACGCTAAAACGCGAGACGCAGATAAAGAGTGTCGATATAAATTAATCTGGATCAATTTATTTCCCGCCGCCGGGCGTGCGCGGGAAATAAAAAACCGGCGATCAACCACTTATATTCCCTTTACTTTACCGGCGTAAATAAGAACTATTTATTTCTGCGATTCATTCTCTTTTCATTTTTATGAATCATCCTGGCTGATAACTGTAACTGACTGATAGACAAACTTATTATTAATGCCATTTTGTCATTACTATTTGTCTGATAGGTATTACCAACTCCAGCAAGGTTAAAAACCGGTGCTATACTTAATCCCGGTAACAAATCAGGAAACACACATCAAGAGGATGAAAGATTATGAGTACCGCTAAACTGGTAAAAACCAAATCTACAAATCTGCTCTATACCCGTAATGATGTAGCGGATAACGAGAAAAAAGCCACCATCGAGCTGTTGAATCGTCAGGTAATTCAGTTCATCGATCTGTCCCTGATTACCAAACAGGCTCACTGGAACATGCGCGGTGCCAACTTTATTGCCGTCCACGAAATGCTTGATGGCTTCCGTACGGCGTTGACCAACCATCTGGACACCATGGCAGAACGTGCGGTTCAGCTTGGCGGCGTGGCGCTGGGAACCACTCAGGTCGTCAACAGCAAGACGGCGCTGAAAAGCTATCCGCTGGATATTCATAGCGTGCAGGACCACTTGAAAGAGCTTGCAGACCGCTACGGCGTCGTAGCTAACGACGTGCGTAAGGCCATCAGCGAAGCAAAAGATGAAGATACTGCGGATATTCTTACCGCGGCATCCCGCGATCTGGACCAGTTCCTGTGGTTTATTGAATCTAATATCGAATAATCGCTACGCGATTCTTATGCTCCTTTCCCGCCCGGGGAAGGGGCATGCACCATTTTAGAGCAGCAAACTGATTAACCCCGCCGCAAAAGTTGCACTCCTGTAATAATCGCATCACACATTCGTTAATGAGTGATTGTTTTGCCGCCGTAATTCGCGGTAAAACTATGATCCGACCCGCCAGCCAAAAATACGCACCATCATGGAGCACCATAACGGTGCATAACGCCCGACTTGCAACCCATATTGTGCAATGTTACAAATCCACATCCTTGCAAAACAATATGTTGTAAATTTGGCACGATTCTTCCATGCCGTGCTGGTTGCTGCAGGGGATAGCCCCATGGATTAACAAAGGAAATGCTATGAAGTCGATTTTGAAAGTTTCACTGGCTGCACTCACTCTGGCTTTTGCGGTAACGTCCCACGCCGCTGAGAAGAAACTGGTTGTCGCGACCGACACCGCATTCGTTCCTTTTGAATTTAAACAAGGCGATAAATACGTCGGTTTCGACGTGGATTTATGGGCCGCCATCGCGAAAGAATTAAAGCTGGACTACACCCTGAAACCAATGGATTTCAGCGGCATCATTCCGGCTTTGCAAACCAAAAATATCGATCTGGCTCTGGCCGGTATCACCATTACGCCTGAGCGCCAAAAGGCCATCGATTTTTCCGATGGTTATTACAAAAGCGGTCTGTTAGTGATGGTAAAAGCCAACAACAACGACATTAAAAGCGTGAAGGATCTCGACGGCAAAGTCCTTGCGGTTAAGGGCGGCACCGGGTCAGTTGATTACGCGAAAGCCAATATCAAAACTAAAGACCTGCGTCAGTTCCCGAACATCGACAACGCCTACATGGAACTCGGCACCAACCGTGCTGACGCCGTGCTGCACGACACGCCAAACATCCTCTACTTCATCAAAACCGCCGGCAACGGTCAGTTCAAAGCGGTTGGTGATTCACTGGAAGCCCAGCAATACGGTATCGCCTTCCCGAAAGGCAGCGACGACCTGCGCACTAAAGTGAACGGCGCGTTGAAAACCATCAAAGAAAACGGCACCTATAACGAAATCTACAAAAAATGGTTCGGCACCGAACCTAAATAATAATTCTAATTTTTTAAAGATTGACCTCAGGGGCGGCTTTCGCCCCTGCTATTTTTGAATAAGCCACGGTAAAAATGGGAACACATTATGCAGTTTGACTGGAGCGCCATCTGGCCTGCAATTCCGCTCTTAATTGAAGGCGCCAAAATGACCCTGTGGATTTCGGTCCTTGGGCTTTGCGGCGGTCTGGTGATTGGTCTGGTGGCAGGCTTTGCTCGCACCTACGGCGGCTGGATAGCCAACCACATCGCCCTGGTATTTATCGAAGTGATTCGCGGTACGCCAATTGTGGTGCAGGTAATGTTTATTTACTTCGCGCTGCCGATGGCCTTTAACGACCTGCGCATCGACCCGTTCAGCGCGGCCGTCGTCACCATCATGATCAACTCCGGCGCCTATATTGCAGAAATAACTCGCGGCGCGGTGCTATCCATTCATAAAGGCTTCCGCGAAGCCGGTCTGGCGCTGGGCCTGTCGAAACGTGAAACCATTCGCCACGTGATTATGCCGCTGGCGCTAAGGCGTATGCTGCCACCGCTGGGCAACCAGTGGATCATCAGTATTAAAGATACCTCGCTGTTCATCGTTATCGGCGTGGCTGAACTGACCCGTCAGGGCCAGGAAATTATCGCCGGTAACTTCCGCGCGCTGGAGATCTGGAGCGCCGTAGCGGTCTTCTATCTGATTATTACTTTGGTGCTGAGCTTTGTTCTGCGTCGCCTTGAAAGAAGGATGAAAATCCTGTGATTGAATTTAAAAACGTCTCCAAGCACTTCGGACAAACCCAGGTGCTGCACAATATCGACCTGAACATCAAACAGGGTGAAGTGGTGGTCATTATCGGGCCATCAGGCTCCGGTAAGTCCACCCTGCTGCGCTGCATCAATAAGCTTGAGGATATCACCAGCGGTGATCTGATTGTCGATGGCCTGAAAGTTAACGACCCGAAAGTGGACGAGCGCCTGATCCGTCAGGAAGCAGGCATGGTGTTCCAGCAGTTTTACCTCTTTCCGCATCTTACCGCGCTGGAGAACGTCGCCTTCGGCCCGATCCGCGTGCGCGGCCTGAAGAAAGAAGCGGCCGATAAACTGGCGAAAGAGCTGTTGGCGAAAGTGGGCCTTGCGGAACGTGCGCACCACTACCCTTCCGAGCTTTCCGGCGGCCAACAGCAGCGCGTGGCGATTGCCCGTGCGCTGGCGGTCAAACCAAAAATGATGCTCTTCGATGAACCCACCTCCGCGCTTGATCCCGAGCTGCGCCACGAAGTGCTGAAGGTCATGCAGGATCTCGCCGAAGAAGGCATGACGATGGTTATCGTCACGCACGAAGTTGGCTTTGCCGCAAAAGTTGCTTCGCGCCTGATCTTCATTGATAAAGGCCGCGTAGCCGAAGATGGCAATCCTCAGGAGCTTATCGATAACCCGCCAAGCCAGCGTTTGCAGGAGTTCCTGCAGCACGTTTCTTAATGTTTTTCCTCTCCCTCTTCTGAGGGAGAGGCCTCCGCTCCAGATAATTCCCGTTTTCGCGGCCTTTAATGGCCAGGGACTATACTTTTCCTTTGTCTGATTTTTACAGTCTGGAGAAGTGACGTGCCGTGGATTCTGTTGTTACTATGCAGCCTGCTCAGCTTTCAAACTCAGGCGGTAACGCTGCCTGCCGCCGCCGTTGCTGCCTCTTCTACCAGCACCAGCGATGCCCCACCCGCCGAACCTAACCTTGAAGAAAAGAAAAAAGCCTATTCGGCGCTGGCGGACGTGCTGGATAACGACCAGTCAAGAACCGAATTAATCGATCAACTTCGTAAAGTCGCCGCGACCCCACCGCCTGAACCTGTCCCCGCTATCACGCCGCCAGAAGCCCTTAACGAGGACAAAACGGTGCTGGAAAACTTGACGGACGTGAGCCGTCGCTACGGCGGCGAACTGGCCGGACACTTCGCCCAGCTATACCGTAATATCACCGGTTCGCCTTATAAGCCCTTTAACCAGCAAACTTTTTTTAACGCACTCACGCACTTCACGATGCTTGCCGCTTCCGTCTTCGCCTTCTATGTGCTGGTCCGCTTATGCATGACGCCGGTCTGGCGACACATGGGAAAATGGGGACGCAAAAAAAACCGCGATCGCTCCAGCTGGTTCCATCTGCCGCTGATGATTATCGCCGCCTTTGTGATTGATTTACTGCTGCTGGCCCTGACGCTCTTTGTCGGCCAGATCTTCAGCGACATAATGAACGCAGGAAGCCGCACCATTGCGCGCCAGCAAGGCCTGTTTCTCAACGCCTTCGCGCTTATCGAATTCTTTAAAGCGATCCTGCGGCTGATCTTCTGCCCGCGCTTCCCGGAGCTGCGTCCCTTCCCGGTCAGCGATAGCAGCGCAAAATACTGGAGCATCCGTTTAGCGGGGCTAAGCAGCTTAACCGGCTACGGTACTCTGGTCGCCGTGCCTATCATCTCAAGCCAGGTGAACGTGCAGGCCGGCGCCATGAGCAACGTCGCCATTATGCTGTGTATTACGCTTTGGGCGCTGTATCTGATTTTCCACAATAAACTGGCTATTCAGCGCAGCCTGAACCGCCTTGCCGATCGATCGATGGCCTTTTTCAGCCTGTTTATTCGCGCCTTTGCGCTTATCTGGCACTGGCTTGCCTGCGCCTACTTTGTGGCGCTGTTTTTCTTCTCGCTGTTTAATCCGGGCAACAGCCTGAAATGGATGATGGGCGCGTCCGTGCACAGCCTTGCAATCGTCGGCATCGCCGCGTTTGTCTCCGGCATGCTTTCGCGCTGGATTGCAAAAACCATCACGCTTTCGCCGCAGGTACAGCGCAGCTATCCCGAACTGCAAAAACGCCTGAACGGCTGGATTTCCGTTTCCTTAAAAATGGCGCGCATCCTCACCGTTTGCGCCGCCGTGATGCTGCTGTTAAACGCATGGGGCCTGTTCGATATGTGGGCCTGGCTGACCAACGGCGCGGGGGAGAAAACCGTCGATATTATTATTCGTATTACCCTCATCCTCTTCTTCTCGGCCGTGGGGTGGACGCTGCTGGCAAGCCTGATTGAAAACCGCCTGTCGTCGGATATACACGGTCGCCCGATGCCAAGCGCCCGCACGCGCACGCTGCTGACGCTGTTCCGTAACGCCCTGGCGGTGGTGATAAGCACCATCACGATAATGATTCTGTTATCAGAGATCGGCGTAAACATTGCGCCGCTGCTGGCAGGCGCAGGCGCTTTAGGACTGGCGGTGAGCTTCGGCTCGCAAACGCTGGTAAAAGATATTATCACCGGGATATTTATCCAGTTTGAAAACGGCATGAACACCGGCGACCTGGTGACCATCGGGCCGATAACCGGCTCCGTGGAGCGCATGTCCATTCGCTCTGTCGGCGTGCGGCAGGATACCGGGGCCTACCACATCATTCCGTGGTCGTCGATTACCACCTTCGCCAACTTCGTGCGCGGTATCGGTTCGTTTGTGGCCAACTACGATGTGGACAGACAGGAGGACGTTGATAAGGCCAACCGCATTCTCAAGGAAGCGGTAGCAGAACTAATGGAACAGCAGGATATCCGCATGCTGGTGATCGGCGAGCCTTCGTTCGCGGGGATCGTTGGCCTGACAAACCAGGCCTTTACGGTACGCGTGTCGTTTACCACGCAGCCGCTAAAACAGTGGACGGTGCGCTTTGCGCTTGATGGGATGGTGAAAAAGCACTTCGACGCGGCAGGCATTCGCCCGCCGGTACAGACCGTTCAGGTTATGCAGCCGGGGCCGGACGTCGCACAGGCGATGCAGGCCGCGGAGGCGGCAACCGGAACGCTGCCGCCAGCAAACCCTACGGTATGATCATTTAAAGCGCGTGGCGGCCCAGCGAGCACGCTGTGCGTCATTCATAAAGGTCCAGGCGATAAAGCGGCTCTGCTTCTGTCCCTGGGCCATCTCTTTTTTCACCACTTTCTCAACGCCTGCTTCCTGTAAAACGCGGTATATGGCCGGCAGATTTTCACCTCTGGAGACCAGAGAAGTAAACCACATCACCTGGCGGCCAAACGCTTTACTCTCGCTAACCATCCGGCTGACAAAGGCCACCTCTCCGCCCTCGCACCACAGTTCGTGTTCATGCCCGCCAAAATTGAGCCCCCCCTTCTCATCCTGCCCAAGATTACGGCGTTTGCGCTCGCTGCCGCTGCGGGCGGCTTCTTGAGAATCATGGAATGGCGGGTTACATAGCGTGGCGTCGAAAGTTTCATTTTTATGGATGATGCCAGGGAAAATGGCCTCCGGCGTTTTCTGGCGGCGCAGACGTATCATGCGGTTTAGTCCCGGATTGGCATCGATAATCATCGTCGCGCTGCGCAGCGCGTCGGCGTCAATATCCGACCCCGTAAAGCGCCAGCCGTATTCATGCTGCCCGATTAACGGATAAATGCAGTTGGCGCCGACCCCCACATCCAGTACGCAGGCCTGCGTCGGCACCTTGCCTTCGTTACCTTCGGCCAGCAGATCCGCAAGATGATGAATATAATCCGCACGGCCCGGCACCGGCGGGCAGAGAAAACCTTCAGGAATATCCCACTGCGAAACAGCGTAAAAATGCGCCAGCAAAGCCTGGTTCAGCGCTTTCACCGCCAGAGGATCGGCGAAATCCACCGTGCTATCACCGTGCGGACCCGTTTTGATAAATGCTGAAAGCGCCGGGCAGCTTTGCTGCAGGGCGGCAAAATCATAGCGGCTACGGTGGCGGTTACGCGGGTGCAGGCCCGGTTTGGTGGTGGCAGGGGTTTTCATCGCGGCTTCTCCTTGTGTGGGCGCGTAAGATACTCTGTGAAGCCTGCGGGGTAAATACGCCGCGCCAATTTCACCACTGAAAGAGGTAATATGTCTGCGAAAAGGTATTACTACGAACCTGCGGCCGGTCATGGTTTACCGCACGACCCGCTGAACGCCATTATTGGGCCACGCCCGATCGGCTGGATAGCCTCCCTCAATCCACAAGGCCAGCGCAATCTCGCGCCCTACAGCTTTTTTAACTGCTTTAACTATCGCCCGCCGATCGTTGGCTTTGCCAGCAGCGGGTGGAAAGACAGCGTGCAGAACATCCTCGACACCGGTGAGTTCGTCTGGAACCTGACTACTCGCGAACTTGCCGAACAGATGAACGAAACGTCCGCAACGCTGCCGCGTGGAGAAGATGAGTTTGCCCACGCCGGGTTAACAGCGGTGCCGGGGCGGAAAGTGAAAGCGAGCCTGGTAGCAGAAAGCCCGGTTAACTTTGAGTGCCGCCTCTCGCAGTGTATTCAGCTAACCTCCGCAGACGGCGTGGCTATCGAAACCTGGCTGGTGCTGGGCGAAGTCGTTGCGGTACACATCGACGAAAGCCTGCTCAAAGATGGTATTTACCAGACCGCGCAGGCAAACCCCGTGCTGCGAGCGGGTGGCCCTTCGGCTTATTACACCATCGAAGCCTCTCACCGTTTTGACTTAATCCGCCCGGATGCAAGATAAGTTAAGCAAAATCAGCCACCTTTACGTGGCTGATTTGTAATGGGTTTGTCAACTTATGTCGTTCAAAAAACGCGCACAACTCGGTCAATTATTTGCGTCTTTTTATCCCGGCTTTCCACCTACACTTTCAGAGTTGATGAAACAGTAATCAACGACCGGAGTCTCAGGAGGATGTGATGAAAAAACTACTGTATTTTTCTACGGTTGTTGCGCTTACGGCGCTCCCCTTTGCCACCCTTGCAGCCCAGGAGCTGATGAATAACCAAACCGGGCAGCTTCGTGAAGCGGGCACGGTTTCCGCAAACAACGCCCGTAACCTTGACGACCTGCAGAACAAGCTGGCTGAAAAAGCCAGGGAACAAGGGGCCGCAGGTTTCGTGATTAACTCCGCCGGCGGCGATAACCACATGTACGGCACCGCCACTATTTATAAATAGCGCGCAGCACCGACACGAGATGTTTAACCAAAACTTTTGACGGTTTCCTGCGAAGGAAACCGTTTTTCTTTGCGCTTTCGTCTTGCACGCTCACTTCTTATCTCTGCAAGCGTTTGCCTCTGGGCTACAGCCCCTGCGGGTAAAAGAGTAGCAAAAGGTGCGTTTAACAAAGAAAGAATGTGATGAACATCACAAAAACAGGCAATGGCGGGTTAATCACTATCTAATTCAATAGCTTATAATATATTCAATTTTTTTGAACAACGTCGTCAATTCTCTTCGATTTATTATTCTGCCAGGAAGTGTGACCATAATCACATCGACGGAACAACGTCACCTTAACAGAATAACCTGCAAGAGATTAACTATGAAAACCATCAAATATGCTGTTGCCGTACTCGCCCTTTCCACGCTTTCTTTCGGCGCGTTCGCTGCACAATCTATCAACCCTGCCGAAGCGCAGAACCTGAATAAAATTGGCGTGGTATCGGTACAGGGTGCAACAACGCTGGATGGGCTGGAAGCGCAGCTCGCTCAGAAAGCGCAGCAGGCGGGCGCTAAGGCCTACTCTATCACTTCTGCTAATACCAACGGCAGAATGAGCGGTTCCGCTGTTATCTACAACTAAGCTGTAGAAGAGAGTTTTACCCCCTGAAATGCTTTGCTTTACCCTCATCTGGAGCTCTGCTCCGACCCTTGATGTAACCCTTGTTGCCTGCGGACTTTACCGCAGGCTTTTTTTTGCCTGCGGCAGCGCTAAAACGCCTGCTCGACTCTCGCAAGCCCGGCTTCCAGCGTTTGCACCTCGCCGGTTGCCACCAGGCAACAGGCCATTTGCGTTTTCAGCGACTGAGGAACCGGCTCAACGCCCGCCACGCAGCGTTCAATCCAGCGCGCGGTAGTCTCAGGATCTTTCGCCGCTGGCAGCGGGATCGCTTCGGCATGAATCTCTGTCTGGCGCTCGCTTACTACCCGCGTGCCCAGGCCGTCAATAAGGCTTATCTGCGGACAGCGCTGCGGATTAGCATACACTTCGCCTTCCGTACCGTGCATCAGCAGGCCCCGTCCGCCGATATCGGCAAAGAATTTCGCAACTTTCGGCACATATTCCGGGTGTGACACGCTGGCAAGACGCAGCGCGGCATCCTCGGCAAACGGCGTCGCAAGTTTCGCCAGCGTATGCGCGCTGTTACGCACGCCCAGCCGCCAGCGCATAGCCAGTTGGTTCTCCATCGGCGGGCATAGGGCGCTAATCGGCATATAGACCGGATGATGGGTTTCAAGCTTTGCCTGGGCCTGGCCCGCATGCAGCGTTGGTTCGATTCCCAGCAGCGTAAAAATGGTTTCCGTTAACACCCGGGTGGGATCGTGGCTTACGCCATGTACCACCACCGGATAGCCCAGACGATTAAGCAGCATCGCCAGCAGCGGCGTCAGGTTGGCCTGCTTGCGCGCGCCGTTATAAGAAGGGATAACAATCGGCATCGGTTTATTTACCGGCGGCGTAAGAGAGATAAGGTGCTGTTTCATCGCTTCGTAGAAGCCCAGCATTTCGGCCTCGCCTTCGCCTTTAATACGCAACGCAATAAGCACGCCGCCGAGCTCAAGCTCCGGCAAAGCGCCGTTAAGCATATGGGCGTACAACCCGCGCGCGGTGTCAAAATCCAGATCTCTGGCGTGGTTCTTGCCGCGCCCTATTTCTTTTATGATTTTGCGATAGTCCATTTCAGCTCCCCTGGTATTTTTTGCTCACACGTTTGCGCCGCGCCGCCTTTTGCGTTGCTTTAATCAGTTTAGCCGCAGGCGCGGGCGGCTGGGTAATAGGAAACACCGGCAAAGCGCCCAGCAAACGCTGGCCGTAATTTTTGGTCAGCAGGCGGCGGTCGTAAATAACTACCTCACCATAACAGCCGTGGCTACGAATTAAACGCCCAACCTGCTGGATAAGATTAAATGAGGCGGCCGGTAAGCTCTGCACTTCGAAGGGATAACGTTTGAGGCTTTTTAACCACTCGCCTTCCGTCACCACCACCGGGCTGTCTACCGGTGGGAAAGCGATTTTATGGATATGCACCTGGCTTAGCAGATCGCCTTTTAAATCCAGCCCTTCGGCAAAAGATTGCAGCCCGACCAGCACGCTGGTTTCCCCCTGTTCCACGCGCTTGCGGTGCAGCTCCACCAGCCTGTAGCGCGGCTGATCGCCCTGCACCAGCAAAGCGAGACGCAGATCGGTAACGTGGGTCAGGAATAACTGCATGGCGCGGTTGCTGGCAAACAATACCAGCATGCCCTTATGCTCGCCCTTTGCCAGTTCTTCACGGAAAAACGCTGCCATTTCAGCGATATGCTGCGGTTCGTTTTCCATCGTCGGCTCAACCGTGAGCTGCGGAATAACCAGCTTGCCCTGATCGATATGATTAAACGGCGAATCCAGCGCAATAAAGCGGTCGCCCGCTTTTTCACGCAGGCCGCTCATCTCCTGTAGACGGTCAAATTTATTAAGCGATCGCAGCGTGGCCGAGGTAATAATGACATGCGGCACGTTACGCCAGACCAACTTCTCTAGCTGGTCGCTGACGCGGATGCCCACGCAGTGGAAGAACAGATGCGGCTGCCCTTCCCTGTTTTCCCGCGTTACCCATTTGGAAACCGGCGCGCCGGATGCCTGATCCATAGCAGAAAGGCGCCAGAGCTTACTTTGGGATTCGAAGTAGCCCAGCGCGCGGTTCATTTGTAGCAAAGCCCGATGCACGCGTACCACGTCATGACTGCCGGTTTTTTCACTCAGATCGCCCTGCAGCGCTTCCGCAAGGCTGCGTAGGCCTTCCATTAATTTCGCCAGCCGCTGGCAGATAGCCATGATTTCTTCGGGCAACACGCCCATTTCAAAACGGTGCTCGCTTTCAAACTCGCCCGGCATCCAGAGCCTTACAATGGCGTAAAACGAGCCGAGCAGCTCGTGTATTTCATCGCAATGGTTTGTCAGGCGCTCCGGCACGGTAAGGGGCGGCGGGCTTTTCGGGCGGAACTGGGCCATGCAGGTTTCCACCAGTTTGCAGAACAAATCGAGCTGCAGACGGCCGTGGCCGGGGGTGACTTCCGCGCTCATCTCCAGCGCGTCACGGGCGACATCCGGCAGATGGTGGCCTTCATCGAGCACCAGCAGCAGGTTTTTCGCTTCCGGCAGAACCGCGTCGCTCTCCATTGCGGCCATCACCAGCGCGTGGTTAGCCACCACCACTTCCGCCTCGTCGATTTCGCGGCGCGCCACGAAAAAGGGGCATTCGCGATACCAGTGGCAGTTGCGGCCAAGGCAGCTGGCCTTGTCCGTGCTCATTCTTCGCCAGAGCTCGTCCTCAATGGCCTGCGCGTTATGATCGCGTATCCCGTCCCATTTGTAGGTATCCAGCTCGGTTTTCAGCTTTGCGCAGCGCTGCTGTTCATCCTTACTGGCGGGGGCCATGTCGTCGTCGAGGAAGGCAAGCAAATCTCCCTGCGCCAGGTTATCCGTGGCTAACGCCGCCAGATTACGCGGACAGACGTAGCGGCCACGTCCGAAGGCGGCGGTAAATTTTAAGTCGGGAATAATTTTGCGCAGCAGCGGCAGATCTTTACTGAAGATTTGGTCCTGCAACGCTACGTTTGCGGTGCTGACCACCAGCGTTTTTTGCTCCCCGCGCGCAATGGCGATGCCCGGAATCAGGTATGAGAGCGTTTTACCCACGCCCGTTGGCGCTTCAATCGCCAGATGACGCCCTTCTTCACCCGCAAGCGTTTTTGCCACTTCGGCAATCATCTGCCGCTGCGGCGGACGCGGAATAAAGTCCGGAATCTGCTGCTGTAGCGCCTTATACCAGGCGGCGATTTGCGCTTTTTGCGCCGGTGACAGGGCCATGTGCATCACTTCTACTGTATAAACAGCCACTATTGTCCCACTTTTCACCGGCGGACGGCATAATTTTTTGTTTTTAAGTCATCCACCCGGCCTTGACCAATGACAAGGCGGCGACGCGCCCGCCCTCTTTATAATCAAATCCGTTTGTCTTCCACTGGTATAAAACTATGGCTTATCAACTCACCTTAGACTGGCAAGAATTTTTAGAAAAATATTGGCAAAAACAGCCGGTTGTTCTGAAAAATGCCTTCCCGGATTTTGTCGATCCTATTACGCCAGATGAGCTGGCGGGCCTGGCCATGGAGCCCGAGGTGGACAGCCGCCTCGTCAGCCATAGCGAAGACGGACAGTGGCATGCCAGCAACGGGCCGTTTGAAGATTTTGATAATCTGGGTGAACAAGGCTGGTCGCTGCTGGCGCAGGCCGTTAACCACTGGCATGAACCCTCCGCCGAGCTGGTGCGCCCGTTCCGCGTGCTGCCGGACTGGCGTCTGGACGATCTGATGATTTCCTTCTCGGTGCCGGGCGGCGGCGTTGGGCCGCATATCGACCAGTATGACGTGTTTATTATCCAGGGAATGGGCAGCCGCCGCTGGCGCGTGGGCGATAAGCTCCCGATGCGCCAGTTTTGTCCGCACCCGGCGCTGCTGCATGTCGATCCGTTCACGCCAATCATTGATGAAGATCTCGAACCGGGCGATATCCTCTACATCCCGCCGGGCTTCCCGCACGACGGCTTTACCCATGAAACCGCCCTTAACTACTCCGTCGGCTTCCGCGGGCCAAACGGCCGCGACCTGATCAGCAGCTTTGCCGACTACGCGCTGGAAAACGATCTGGGTAGCGAGCATTACAGCGATCCCGATCTGACGCTACGCAACCATCCGGGCAAAGTGGAAGAGTACGAATTGGATCGCCTGCGCAGCATGATGATCGAGGTTATCAACCAGCCGGAAGATTTCAGGCAGTGGTTCGGACGTTTTGCAACTACCCCGCGCCACGAGCTGGATATTGCTCCTGCGCAGCCGCCATATGAACAGGCGGAGATTCTTGACGCCCTGTTGCAGGGCGATAGCCTGACTCGTCTGAACGGCCTGCGCGTGCTGAACGTGGGCGGCAGTTTCTTTGTCAACAGCGAGCCGCTGAAGACCTCTCAGTTTGCAGCGGCTGACGCCCTTTGCCGTTACACGACAGTCAGTGAGAAAGAGCTGGGTTCGGCGTTGCAGGACGAAGGCTTTATGGCGCTGCTGACCGAGCTGGTAAATCAGGGCTACTGGTATTTCGCGGATTAATTCGCAGGCGTACAGGGCGGGCGGTGCCAGCCCTGAAAAAACGCAACGATCCTTCTCCCAAAAAAAATCAGCAAAGTTTCCCAGAGTCAGTTGCACTGTCTACAGTTAAATGGGGACTTCCCGGACTGGCTTTGGGGAAATCATGGCGCTTTATACCATTGGTGAAGTGGCTGCGCTTTGCGACATCAATCCCGTCACGCTGCGTGCCTGGCAAAGGCGTTACGGATTGCTGAAACCACAGCGCACCGACGGCGGGCATCGTCTGTTTGACGATGCGGATATCGACCGAATTCGTGAGATCAAACGCTGGATAGAAAACGGCGTACAGGTCAGCAAAGTCAAAGCGTTGCTCAGCGGCGAAGAAAACGACGTGGATACGGGCTGGCGCGAAAGGCAGGAAGTTTTGCTGCGCCACCTGCAGGGGGGCAACCCTAACCGACTACGCGCCTGGATTGCCGATGTCGGCCGCGATTACCCTGCGGAAACCCTTGTCAGGCAGCTCTATATTCCGCTGCGTCGGCGCCTGCAAAGCCAGCAGATTACGCTTAACACCCTGTTAAGCCTGCTTGACGGCGCCCTGATTAACTACATTGCGCAATGTCTTGCCTCGGCGCGCAAGCACAGCGGCAAAGACGCGATCCTGATAGGCTGGAACACGCCGGACACCACGCGCCTGTGGATGGCGGCCTGGATGGCGATTCAACAGGGCTGGCGCGTTGACGTGCTGGCGCACCCCTTAAGCAGCGTACGACCCGAGCTTTTCCCGCGGCAGACAATTCTGGTGTGGTGCGGCGAAACGCCCAGCGACCAGCAGCTTAATCAACTGGAGCAGTGGCGCTGCGCCGGGCTGCCGGTCTACCCGCTCAATAGCGCCGGCCGGGAGCTCTCCCGCGTCAATGACGGCATTTAAAGGTTCATTAACAAGGCAACCTGGCTTTATAATCGCCCCGTCTATTGGGAGCGAAAAATGAAATTGTCTAAAATTGCCATCGTCAGTGGCATGCTGGTGATGGCCATCGGCGGAATTGGCGGCGTGATACTTGTGGGTTACATCGTTATCCTTCATGGCGCGTAATGTAGCGTAACAGGCGTTCAAACAGGCGGTCGGTGACTATCGCCGCCAGCGCCACCTGTATGGCCCCCTGAATAACATAAGCGGTGTTAAAGCCGCTCAGACCAATAATGATCGGCGAGCCGAGCGTATTGGCCCCCACCGTCGAGGCGATTGTCGCCGTGCCTATATTAATAATTACCGAAGTCCGCACCCCCGCCAGTATCACCGGGGCCGCCAGCGGCAGCTCAACTTTGCATAACACCTGCCAGCGGCTCATGCCCGCGCCTGAGGCAACTTCTCGCGTCGCTTCCGGCACCGCGCCAATCCCCGCAAGCGTACCCTGTAATATCGGCAACAGGCCATAAAGCACCAGCGCGATAATAGCCGGCTGCTGCCCGAACCCCATAACGGGAACGGCAATCGCCAGCACGGCAACCGGCGGGAACGTCTGCCCTGCGGCAATTATCGTTTCCACCAGCGAGCGAAACTCCAGCCCGGCGGGACGCGTGACCGCGATGCCCAGCCCTACGCCGATGACCACCGCCACCAGGCTTGAAACCGCCACCAGCGTCAGATGCGCGAGGGCAAGCGAAATAAAGCTGTCCTGCTGATACAGCGGCCTTGCCAGCTCCGGGAACAGCCAGCTAAATAAGGCCCCGGTGTGGGGCATCAAAAAAAGCAGCGCGACAAACAGCGCCAGCAGCCACAGGAGCGGATCAACTACCCAACGCATGTTCACCTCGCACCAGATCGCTAAAATGCAGCACGCCGCACGGCTCGCCCTTGTCGTCCACCACCGGCAATTGCTGGCACTGGCGGTCGACGAACAGAGACAGCGCCTCGCGCAGGCTAAGATCCGCCTTAATAGGTTCACCGGCGATACGCTCGTCGGCACGCAGGCTGTTCATTACCTGGCGTAACGACAGCAGGCGCAAGCCAAGCTCGCTGCGGCCAAAGAAATCCCGCGCAAAATCATTGACCGGATTAGTCAGCAATTCCAGCGGCGTTCCCTGCTGAATAATCTGCCCGCCGTCCATAAGCACGATGCGATCCGCCAGCCGTAGCGCTTCTTCGATATCATGCGTCACCAGCACAATGGTGCGTCCTAGCAGATTGTGGATACGCACAATTTCCTGCTGTAGCGCGGCGCGGGTTACCGGATCGAGCGCGCCGAAGGGTTCATCCATCAGCAGCACTTCCGGGTCGGCTGCCAGCGCACGGGCTACGCCAACGCGCTGCTGCTGCCCGCCGGAAAGCTGATGCGGGTAACGCTCGCGAAACTGCGCGGCTTCCAGGCCGAGCAAAGCTAATAGCTCATCAGTACGCGCTTCAATTCGCGCCTTCGGCCACTTCAGGAGCTGCGGCACCATGGCGATGTTCTGCGCGACGGTCCAGTGGGGAAACAGACCGATGGACTGAATCGCATACCCCATCCGGCGGCGCAGCGCCCTGGTATCAAAATTACGAATCTCTTCACCCGCGAAGCGAATTCTCCCTTCGTCGTGCTCCACCAGCCGGTTTATCATTTTTAGCGTCGTGGATTTTCCGGAGCCGGACGTGCCAATCAGCACCGTGAACTCTCCTTCCCGGATGGTTAACGACAGATCTTTGACCGCCGCTTCCCCCTGAAAGAATTTACTGACATGGTCAAATTCGATCATGGCTGTTTCGCCTCAAGTAACGAGATGAGCAGTTTAAAAAGCGCGTCCAGCATCACGGCCAGCGCAATTACCGGGATCACCCCCAGCAGCACCAAATCCAGCGCGCTGCTCAGCAGCCCCTGGAAAACGATCGCGCCAAATCCCCCCGCGCCGATTAGCGCGGCAATTACGGCCATGCCGATGGTCTGCACGCAAACCACACGCAGGCTACGCAGCAGAACGGGCATCGCCAGCGGCACTTCCGCCCGCCAGAATATTTGCCGCCGGGACATTCCCATGCCTTCGGCGCTTTCAATAATATTACGCGGAACCTGCTGCAAACCGGCAACGACACCGCGAACCAGCGGCAGCAGCGCGTATAGCACCAGCGCGATCAATGCAGGCGTTACCCCAATACCGCTTACGCCTATTGTGCCAAGCCAGGGCAATAGTTTGGCAAGCCCCGCCAGCGGCGCAATCAACAGGCCAAAAAGCGCAACGGAGGGCACGGTCTGAATCACGTTTAGCACGGAAAAAACGGATGATTGCCAGGCAGGACGCTGATAGCAAAATACCCCAAGCGGCACGCCAATCAGCAGCGCCGGGCCCAGCGTTCCCAGCAGCAGCGCCAGATGTCGGCTCAGGGCGTCGTCGAAAACGTCCTGCCGGTTGGCGTATTCTTTGAGTAACGAGAGATCGGAGAAAAACCCGCTTAGCAGCAGGGCAACGGGCAGCAGCCAGATTTGCAGATTAAGCAGCAGCCGCCAAAGCGCTTTCGGGGTCAGACGATTAATCGCGTCGGCACAGATCAGCAGACAGAGCGCCAGCCCCAGCCAAAGGCCGCTGCCGGGGGACGTGCGGGCAACGCTGCTCCCTTCATGAGCATACCAGCTTGCCGTTTTGCCCATCACCACCAGCGCCGCGATAAACATCGCCTCGGCGACAAACAGCGTCAGGAATAACGGAATACGCCGCGTGGGAGCAAGGGTTAACCCGGCCAGAATAACCGTGGGGAGGGCAAGCAGTAAAAGCGCATGGTCAGGTAACTGGCTGAGTACCATGGGTTCCCCCGATACCAGCCGGTTTGCGGCGTGATTAATAAAGGGGAGAACGCCGCCTGCCGCTACCAGCAAAAGCACCAGCAGCAGCAGTACGCGGTTATGGATTCTAAGCAAACTCACTTCCTGTTAGTATTTGTCGGGCAGCGTTTTAGCTGGCCGACCTGCGTTATCAGACGGATATCCACCGCTTATTTCACAAAACCTTTTTGCTTGAGGTAATCAGCCGCCACTTTTTTGGCATCCAGCCCTTCCACCGCAATGCTGGCGTTCAGTTGTTGCAGGGTTTTCTCATCAAGCGACGCAAAGACAGGCTTTAGCCACTCATCCAGTTGAGGGTAATCTTTTAGCACCGCTTCACGCACCACCGGCGCTGGCGCATATATCGGCTGCACGCCTTTCGGGTCGCTAAGCGTTTGCAGACCGAGCGCCGCCACCGGCCCATCGGTGCCGTAAGCCATCGCGGCGTTCACGCCGGAGGTTTGCTGAGCTGCCGCTTTGATGGTTACCGCCGTGTCGCCGCCCGCAAGGGAAAGCAACTGCTTCTGGTCGAGATTAAAACCGTAGGCCTTTTCAAAAGCAGGCAGCGCATCCGGTCGTTCGATAAACTCGGCGGAGGCCGCAAGCTTAAACTCGCCGCCTTTTTTCAGCCAGGCGCTGAGATCGTCAAGCGAAACGAGGTGGTTTTTCTCCGCCACATCTTTGCGCACCGCGATGGTCCAGGTATTGTTCGCAGGCGCAGGCGTCAGCCAGACAAGCTTATTTTTTTCAGCGTCGAGCTGCTTCACTTTGTCATAGCCCTTCTGTGCGTTTTTCCACACCGGGTCGTTGTCATCTTTAAAGAAGAAGGCGCCGTTGCCGGTGTATTCCGGGTAGATATCCAGCTCGCCCGAGGTGATGGCGCCGCGCACGACCGGCGTGGTGCCCAACTGCACTTTATTCACGGTTTTCACGCCGTGGCTTTCCAGCACCTGCAAAATAATATTGCCCAGCAAAGAGCCTTCGGTATCGATTTTAGAGCCAACCTTCACCGGCTCGGCCGCCTGAGCGCCCGCCGCCAGCATCAGTAATCCCGCCATGCCCCAACGCGCTGATAAATTCATGATGATTCCTCGTTGTTGTTCTTTGCTTAAAAATCAGGAGGTAGCAAGAGTTTAGCTGAGATTTGACACCCTGGGAAAAACAGCAGGGGAAGAATGAAAAAAGAGCCGGAAAACCGGCTCTTCAGGTTGCTGTCAAAAAAGGAAAAAGCGTGGTTTTTCCTTCTTTGTGACGATCGGCCGAAAATCAATGAATTGATTTTCCTTGTTTTTAAATGACGGCACTTTTTAGTTTTGTCACGCTGGAAGGTTTCTCATCAGTCTTAAGAGCCGGAAAACCGGCTCTTAAAAGAAAAGAATTACTTCAGCTCGAACTCGCCACGTTTCACGCGAGCGGAGTCCAGACCAACAAAGACGTTAAATTTGCCGGGCTCGGCGTCGTATTGCATCTCGGCGTTCCAGAATTTCAGCCCTTCGATATCAATCGGGAAGCTGACGGTCTGGGTTTCGCCCGGTTTGAGCTGCACTTTCTTAAAGCCTTTTAGCTCCTTAACGGGGCGGCTCATCGATGCGGTGACATCCTGCAGGTACATCTGCACCACCGTTTCACCTTCGCGCTCGCCGGTGTTTTTTACCTCCACCGTAGCTTCCACTTTGCCGTCGCGCGTCATGGACGGCGCGGACATTTTCACGTCAGACACGCTGAAGCTGGTGTAGCTCAGGCCGTAGCCAAACGGATACAGCGGGCCGTTCGCTTCGTCAAAGTAGCGGGAAGTGTACTTGTTTGGCTTCTCCGGGTTATACGGACGCCCGGTGTTCAGGTGGCTGTAGTAGGTTGGGATTTGGCCCACGGAACGCGGGAAGGACATCGGCAGCTTGCCGGACGGGTTGTAGTCGCCAAACAGCACGTCGGCAATGGCGTTGCCGCCTTCGGTGCCTGCGTACCAGGCTTCAAGCAGCGCATCGGCCTGCTGGTCTTCTTTTACCAGCGCCAGCGGACGGCCGTTCATCAGCACCAGCACCAGCGGTTTGCCGGTTGCTTTCAGCGCGGCAATCAGCTCACGCTGGCTTTGCGGCAGCACCAGATCGGTACGGCTGGAGGCTTCATGAGCCATGCCCTGCGCTTCACCGACAACGGCGACCACAACGTCGGCGTTTTTCGCCGTGTTTACCGCCTCATCGATCATCTCTTGCGGCGTGCGTGGATCGACCTGCACCGCCGGTTCGTACTGGTTCAGGAAGTCGACGGTATCTTTCTCATCGGTGACGTTTGCCCCTTTAACATGAACAATTTTCGCTCCATCGCCCGCAACATTCTGAATGCCCTGCAACACGGTAACAGTCTGGTCGGATACGCCTGCCGCAGACCAACTGCCCATCATGTCACGCTTGCTGTCGGCCAGTGGGCCAATAACCGCGATAGTACCGGCCTTTTTCAACGGCAGGGTTTGCAGGCGGTTTTTCAGCAGAACCAGGCTTTCACGCGCCACTTCACGCGCCTCCTGACGATGCAGACGGCTTTCCGCGTTGGTGTCTTCCGGGTCAGATTCCTTCGGCCCTAAGTGGCTGTACGGATCGTTAAACAGGCCCATATCATATTTCACGTTCAGCACGTGACGGGCGGCATCGTCCAGCTCCGCCTGCGGGACCGCGCCACTTTTCACCAGTTCCGGCAGGTATTTGCTGTAGAACTCATCACTCATACTCATGTTGATGCCGGAATTGAGCGCCACGCGCACCGCATCTTTCGGATCGCTTGCCACGCCGTGCTTGATAAGCTCTTTGATAGCACCGTGATCGGAAATGGTAATGCCCTTAAAGTTCCATTCATCCCGCAGCAGGTTTTTAAGCAGCCAGCTATTGGAGGAGGCCGGCGTGCCGTTAATGGAGTTCAGCGCTACCATCACCCCGCCGCTGCCGGCGTCCAGCGCGGCTTTGTACGGCGGCATATAGTCGTTGAACAGGCGCTGCGGGCTCATATCCACGGTGTTGTATTCTTTGCCGCCTTCAACGGCGCCATAGGCCGCGAAGTGTTTTACGCTGGTCATCACCGAGTAGCGATCCGCCGTGCTTTTGCCCTGCATCGCTTCAACCATGGTACGGCCCATCAGCGATGTCAGATAAGTATCCTCGCCAAAGCCCTCGGACACGCGCCCCCAGCGCGGATCGCGGGACACGTCCACCATCGGCGCCCAGGTCATATTCAGGCCGTCGTCCGCGGCTTCATAAGCCGAAACTCGCCCAACGGTTTTCACCGCCGCAAGGTTAAAAGAGGACGCCAGGCCAAGGCTGATTGGGAACACGGTGCGCTGCCCGTGAACTACGTCATAGGCGAAGAAAAGAGGAATTTTCAGGCGGCTAAGGCTCATCACCTGATCCTGCATAATACGGATATCGTGGCGGGTGACGGTATTGAAGATCGCCCCAACCTGCCCGTCTTTGATCATCTCACGAATGGCTTCTTTCGGGTTATCCGGCCCGACGCTGATTAGACGTAGCTGACCGATTTTCTCGTCGTTGGTCATTTTTGTCAGCAAATCAGTGACGAACGCATCACGCGCTTGCGGCGTCAGCGGATGAGGGCCGAACATCTCTTCGGCCAGCGCCGGTTGCAGGGCGAGGCTAACCGCAATACTTACAGAACAGAGCCATTTCATGGAGTTTACTCTCTTGCTCAAGCCGCCCGCACGGGCGGTACATTATGATAAGAAGAGCAGTGTGCCACATCGTTACGCGGGTAAGAAGAGTAGCCCCGGTGTTAATCGCTGATTTTTCGAACGTTTCAGAGTAATGAAAAGCGTTTTGGGACTATCATTGAAAACGAGAATTTTTATGCCATCACAAGGAGTGGGATCATGTCTTTATCTGCACATTCGGATAAACAAGCCTTTATAAACGAATTGAATCGCCTGCTTGGCAGCCATCACGTTTTAACCGACGCGGCAAAAACCGCACGCTACCGCAAAGGTTTCCGCTCCGGCCAGGGCGATGCGCTGGCCGTGGTGTTCCCCGGCTCGCTGATTGAACTCTGGCGCGTGCTGAGCGCCTGCGTGGCCGCCGATAAAATTATTCTGATGCAGGCGGCCAACACCGGCCTGACCGAAGGCTCAACGCCAAACGGCAACGATTACGATCGTGATATCGTTATCATCAGCACCCTGCGTCTGGACAAGCTACAGCTTCTGGATAACGGCAAGCAGGTGCTGGCTTTTCCCGGCAGCACGCTTTATCAGCTTGAAAAAGCGCTTAAACCCCTCGGGCGTGAACCCCATTCGGTGATTGGCTCTTCCTGTATCGGCGCGTCGGTCATCGGTGGGATCTGCAACAACTCCGGCGGTTCGCTGGTGCAGCGCGGCCCGGCTTATACCGAAATGGCTCTGTATGCCCGTATCGATGAACAGGGTAAGCTGACGCTGGTTAATCATCTGGGTATCGACCTGGGCGCCACGCCTGAACAAATTCTCAGCAAGCTCGACGATGAGCGCATTAAGCCAGAGGATGTCCTGCACGACAATCGTCAGGCTTCAGACCACGATTACGCCGGGCGCGTAAGGGATGTAGATGCCGATACGCCATCGCGTTTTAATGCCGACCCGAACCGCCTGTTTGAAGCTTCCGGCTGCGCTGGCAAGCTTGCGGTATTCGCCGTCCGCCTCGATACGTTCGTTGCTGAAAAGCAAAATGAGGTGTTTTACATCGGCACCAATAAGCCTGAAGTGCTGACCGAGATCCGCCGTCATATTCTGGCAAATTTCAAAAACCTGCCGGTTGCGGGCGAATACATGCACCGGGATATCTACGACATCGCCGAGGTGTATGGCAAAGACACCTTTATGATGATCGACAAGCTCGGCACCGACAAAATGCCGTTCTTCTTTACCATGAAGGGCCGCGTGGACGCCGCGCTTGAGAAAGTTCCTTTTATAAAACCGCACTTCACCGACCGTGCGTTACAGCGCGTTAATGCCCTCTTCCCTCGCCATCTTCCACCGCGCATGAAATCCTGGCGCGATAAATACGAGCATCACCTGCTGCTGAAAATGTCCGGAGAAGGTATTGAGGAAGCGCGAGCCTGGCTTGAGAGCTATTTCCAGCAGGCGGAAGGCGCGTTTTTTGCCTGCACGCCTGAAGAAGGTGCCAAAGCTTTCCTGCACCGCTTTGCCGCCGCGGGTGCTGCCGTGCGCTACCACGCCGTTCACGCCGATGAAGTGGAAGATATTCTGGCGCTGGATATCGCGCTGCGCCGTAACGATCGGGAGTGGTTTGAACAACTGCCGCCGGAAATCAGCAGCCAGATTAGCCACAGCCTCTATTACGGCCACTTTATGTGCCACGTTTTCCATCAGGATTACATTGTGAAAAAGGGCGTGGACGCCCATGCGCTTAAGGAGCAAATGCTTGAATTGCTTCGTTTACGCGGCGCGCAGTATCCGGCAGAGCATAACGTTGGGCATCTATACGAGGCGCCAGAAACGTTAAAACGATTTTATAAGGCAAACGACCCTACAAACAGCATGAATCCGGGGATTGGCAAGACCACCAAGCATAAGTGGTGGGATGAGAGCGTTTGCAGCCATACACATCCGCACGATCCCCACTAAAACCTGCCGTCAACTGCCAGAACGGGGGCTATTTTTCGCTCATTTTTAGGACTAAATTAGCGAACAATAAGGGCGGGAATGCCTTTCCCGCCCGCATCCCAGCGCAGAGGTTCGAAAATGTCAGTGGTCGAAACATTACCGTTAGCGCGGCTAGATGTTCGCGAAGCTACGCTCGACGATATTCCTGCTATTACCGCCATTTATGCCTGGCATGTCCTTCATGGTCGCGGCTCTTTTGAAGAAATGCCCCCGACCGAATTACAAATGAGAGAACGTTTACACTACGTCCGCGAGCAGGGGTTACCCTGGCTGGTTGGGTATTATGATGGGATAGTGGTGGGTTACTGCTACGCCACCGTTTACCGCCCTCGCCCCGCGTATCGCTTCACCATCGAAGATTCAGTTTATATTGATGCCAGCATGACCGGGCGCGGAATCGGCAGCGACCTGCTGTATGCGCTGATTACCCGCTGCGAAGAAGGACCCTGGCGACAAATGATCGCCGTCATCGGCGACGGCGAAAAAAATACCGGATCGTGCCGCCTGCATAAGCAATTCGGCTTTGAAATCGTGGGAAATTTACGCAGCGTGGGGTTCAAACTGGGCGACTGGCGGGATACGCTAATTATGCAGCGTCCGCTTAACTCAGGGGACTGGAGCGCCCCATGAGTTTGTCGGGCGGCGCAAGCCTGCCCAACGCTTGTATAGCTCAATCTTCCTGCGCGTTACCTGCCGCAGCATTGCTCGCCATCTGCGCCGCTTTCTGCTTTTTATAGCTAAGGGCGGAAGACGGCACTGCCGTTATTTTCCCGGTTTCCAGGAATGAGCGCAGGCGGTTAGCGTCCGCAAAATGGGTGTATTTACCGAACGCATCCAGCACCACCAGCGACACCGGACGTTGATTAATCACGGTACGCATGACCAGGCAGTGCCCGGCGTTGTTAGTAAAGCCGGTTTTCGTCAGTTGAATATTCCAGTTATTGCGATAGACCAGATGGTTGGTATTGCGGAACGGCAGCGTATACGGCGGGTTGCTGAAGGTCGCCATATCCTCTTTAGTGGTGCTCAACTGGCCAATCAGCGGATATTGCTTCGAGGCAATCAGCATTTTGGTCAGATCGCGCGCGGTGGAAACGTTATCTACCGACAGCCCCGTTGGTTCCACGTAGCGGGTGTGGTTCATACCAAGAGATTTCGCCTTCGCGTTCATCGCGCGAATAAACGCCTCATAGCCGCCGGGATAATGGTGCGCGAGGCTTGCCGCAGCACGGTTTTCCGAAGACATCAGCGCCAGCAGCAGCATATCTTTACGGCTGATTTTACTGTTCAGGCGCACGCGGGAGTAGATGCCTTTCATCTCCGAAGTGTGGCTGATGTCCACGCTCAGCATCTCATCCAGCGGTAAATGCGCATCCAGCACCACCATGGCGGTCATTAATTTGGTGATCGAAGCGATTGGACGCACCAGGTCAGGATGACTTGAGTACAGCACCTTATTGCTCTGCAGATCGACGATCATCGCGCTGCCGGAAGCGATCTCTTGCCCGCTACTGGCGAGGGTGACGCTCTTGCTCGCAAGGGCCTGCGGTGCCAGAGGCACGGTTATCATCAGCGCAAGGCTGAACAGTGATAGACGGATTTTTGTCGGCATGGTGACGCTTCTGTAATTATTCTGGAATGTGATGTTTGCCACCACTCATGTTCAGATAATGTATGAAATAAGTGAGGCGCCAGCATAATACTCTGACGCCTCGCCAAACGGCTACTACAGAATCGTAACGCAATATCAAAACAGGCGATAACCGTAACCCCATAAGATGACCGCCAGCGCCAGCAGCACTTCCAGTACCAGTACGCCGATGGCAAGCGTGGAGCTGGAGAAGCTCATGCCTTCCTCTTTATTAATATTCAGGAAGTCGGGAATACCCACGTAAAGCAGGTAGCCGGTGTAGACCAGCGCTACGGCCCCCACCGCAACACAAAGCCAGACCAGCGGGTATAGCGCTACCACGCCGCTTAAAAATAGGGGCGTTGCCACATAACCGGCAAACACCATGCACCGGGCAAGCGCCGGACGATTCGGATAATTTCTTGCCATCCACCAGATAACTCGCCCCATTACGGCAACGCCGGCCAGCATCAGCGCATAGAACAGCAGGCCGAGAAAGAGACCGGTAAGCATTGAGAGCTGAACGAAGGTGCCATCGCCAAAATTCCAGCCGATTTGCGTGGTGCCGATAAAGGCGCAAATAACCGGGATGGCCGCCATAAGCAAAACATGGTGCGTGTAGTGATGCGAGACCGTTTCGTTCTCGCGCTTAATTTCCTGCATTTCACGATTAGGATGGGATAGCAATCCCCAGACATGGTTCATAGGGCCTCCTGACATATCGCGCCAGAGTGTTAGCAGCATCCTAATTATAATGCACAGCGTTAGATTGTTTTTTAATCAGGCTAATTTATCTGCCTCGTTTAGCTGCACGCCAGCCGTAGGGTTGTATGCTTTAAAGGTGTTAACCATAAGGAGAAACGCTAAGTCTAATGGATATCAACAGCTTAATTGAGCATTACGGCTATGCGGCGCTGGTGCTTGGCAGCATGGCGGAAGGGGAAACGATCACGCTGCTCGGCGGGGTAGCGGCGCATCAGGGACTGCTGAAATTTTCTCTGGTGGTGATTTCCGTGGCGCTGGGCGGCATGATTGGCGACCAGCTGCTTTATCTCATCGGGCGGCGGTTTGGCGATTCGTTGCTTTCGCGCTTTAGCAAACATCAGAAAAAAATCGCCAAAGCCCAGAAGCTTATTAACCGCCACCCTTATCTGTTTGTACCGGGCACGCGCTTTATGTACGGCTTTCGCATTATCGGCCCGATATTAATCGGCGCCAGCCGCCTGCCGCCGAAAATATTTCTGCCGCTGAATATCGCAGGCGCGCTGATTTGGGCGATTCTGTTCACCTCGCTGGGCTATGTCGGCGGCGAGGTGGTAAGCCCGTGGCTGCACAACTTTGACCAGTACGTTAAGCGCTGGATTTGGCTGGTTATCGTCATCGCCCTGGTCTGGCTTGCCCGCTACTGGTTTAAACGCCGCGAGCGCAAAGACGAAGACTAGCTTTTGGGTTTGAACTGGGGATTGGCAAGCATAAAACCGCCGTCCACGATAAATGACTGTCCGGTGGTGTAGCTTGCGGCTTCTGAACACAGCCAGGCAACGAGGCTCGCTATCTCTTCCGTCTCGCCAAAGCGGCCAAGCGGGACTTCTGGCAGTTCGGTATGTTTACCCTCCCCCTCTTGCATGTCATTCATCGGGGTGGCGATGGCGCCGGGCGCGACGGCGTTGACCAGAATATTATGCTGAACCAGCTCCATCGCCATGGATTTGGTCAGCCCGCCCAGCGCATGTTTTGCCGCGGTATAGGCGCAGGCTTCAGGCAACGGCGTGTGCTCATGAACGGAGGTGATGTTCACAATCCGCCCGCCTTTTCCCTGCTCAACCATAGCCCGCGCCACTTTCTGCGAGCACAGAAAGGCGCCGTCTACGTCAACGGTAAACAACCTGCGCCATTCGTCCAGCGTGACGTCCAGGAAGGTGTTTTTGCTCATTGCCCCGGCGTTGTTGACCAGCGCATCAATTCTCCCGAAGCGGCCGATCAGCTCGTCAATACCGGACGCGCCGTCGGGTAGATTCCCTAAATCGAGTTGCACCGTTTCCGCCCGCCGCCCCAGCCCGCGAACCTCCCGCGCAGTGTCATCCGCGCCCTTTTCATCTGAATGCCAGGTAATCCCCACGTCATAACCCTGCTCGGCCAGCATTAGCGCGCATTTTTTGCCGATACCAGAATCCGATGCCGTTACGATAACCACTTTGTTAGCTGCGCTCATCACCTTCTCCCGGACAAATTAAAAACCCGAAAGCTAAGTATAGGAGTTTCATTCGTCGGCGCCGCGCCTTCACCGCCAAAGCAAGATGGTTTTATCTCAGCAGTACAACCAGCGCATCATTTAGCGCTTTTAACGCGCTATGGGGGCTTTTCTCGCGCTGCGCCTTAACGATAGCGCCGTCAATCATCAAAGCGATCGTCGCAGCCTGGTTTTGCCCGGCTTCCCCCTGCGGCAGCCAGCCCAGCAGGACGTTGGTCATTTCCTGCTTGTGGCTTCTGGCAATGCAGAGGCTTTCAGGCAGCGCGTCAGCAAGCTCAACCGAGGTATTGATAAACGCGCAGCCGCGAAAGGATTCGCTGATAAACCATTCGCCGAGCGCTGCGCCTAAAGCCGCTGCCAGGTCGTTTTTTTCCGCCATTTCCCGCGAAAACGTTTCACGAAACCACGTTATCCAGCGCTGGTGTCGATAGCTGAGAAAAGCACGGATTAAATCGTCTTTCGCCGGGAAGTGGCGATAAAAAGTTACTTTTGTTACGCCCGCTTCTTTAATAATTTTATCGATGCCCGTTGCGCGAATGCCATCGCGGTAAAACAGGTCATGGGCGGCGTAAAGGATACGCTGGTGGGCGGTGGGCTGAGTGGTTGACATGGTTCCTCCTGGCTGGAGGCCATCATGCCGCATGTAGACAACTCTGTCTACATGGTTTAGGGTAAGAACGTAGACAGACCTGTCTACGTAAATTCTGGAGCCCGACATGACTATTAAAGCCCCCGTGCCACCCTTTAATCATGAAACCGCACGCGAGAAAGTTCGTCTTGCTGAAGACGCCTGGAACAGTCGTGACCCGGCGCGCGTTTCACAGGTCTATTCCCTGGATACACACTGGCGCAACCGCGCAGAGTTTGTGGACGGCCGTGAAGCCGTAGCGGATTTTCTACAGCGCAAATGGCAGCGCGAGCTGGATTACCGGCTTATCAAAGAGCTGTGGGCATTTGCAGGTAACCGCATTGCGGTGCGCTTCGCCTACGAGTGGCACGATGACTCGGGCAACTGGTACCGCAGCTTTGGTAATGAGAACTGGGAGTTTAACGAGCAGGGTTTGATGGTAAACCGCCACGCCAGTATCAACGACTGCCCGATTAGCGCTGAGGAACGCGCCTTTTTCTGGCCGCTGGGCCGCCGCCCGGACGCTCACCCTGAGTTAAGCAGTTTTGGCTTTTAAGCAGCAATCAATTGCCGCCCGCAGACCGCATGGTTCACGGGTTGGCCTGCTATTTACCTGTTATTTTTGTATTAAATTCCGTTTGCGGGAAGCCAACTTCCCCCGCTTCGCGCATCCTTGCCTATACTGATAAAACATCAGCTAAAAGACAGGGAGCATTTATGAAAATTATTCTTTGGGCAATTTTGATCATCTTTATTATTGGCTTACTGGTTGTTACCGGCGTATTCAAAATGATTTTCTGATGTCAGTGCGGGTGCCGCCTTTGCGGCACCCGTTCTTATTTCTGCATCCCGGCGCTGTAGTTCACCGGCACCCAGCGGTATCCCTTTCCTTCTTGCTTAACATGGCCTATCCCGGGAAATGAAATATGCGCCGCCGCCACCCAGTCACCTTGCCGGGCAACCTGCCTGAGCACCCTTTCTCTGGTTAACACGGCTTTTTTCTGGTCGACGTCAAAATGAATCGCCACCTCAGCATCCGGCATCTGCACCGCTTTGGCGTGAATAATATCGCCCCACAGCATCATGGTTTGCCCGCCGTTGCTGACGCGATAAATGACGCTGCCCGGCGTGTGGCCCGCGGCTGGTACGGCTTCGATACCCGGAATAATTTCCGCTGGCGCATGAAAGGTGCGTAATTTACCCGCGTCGATAACCGGACGCATAGATTTCTCAGACTCGGCAAAGGTATGACGCTGGCCTTCCTCAACCCGGTTAATATTGGCCGGGGTGAGCCACCAGTCGACGTCTTTTTGTTCCACCCGCACCCAGGCATTGGGGAAAGCGGGCTTGCCGTTATGCTGCACGCCGCCGGAGTGATCGCCGTGAATATGCGTCAGCAGCACCAGATCGATGCTTTCCGGCGGGAAACCCGCCGCCCTCAGGTTTTCCAGTAAATGTCCACCTGCGTCACCAAACAGGGGGCCCGCGCCGGTATCTACCAGAATCACCTGTTTGCCGGTATTGATGACAAAGGCGTTAATAGACGTTTCCGCCGCGGGCGTCATATTATCTGCCGCCATCAGCCGCCGGAGCTTTTGTGAAGAAATATTGGTCAGCAGCTTATCGAGCGGCACCGTCACGGTGCCGTCGGAAACGGCGGTAATCTGCCAGTTGCCCAGCATCATGCGGTAGTAACCGGGCGCCTGCTGCTGGCTAATCGGCAGCGGTTGGGCAACTGCCTGGCCTTGCAGCGCGCTGCCGGCCAGCAGCGCTAAAATTGTCAGTGCTGTTTTCATCCTGTCCTCAGAAAGTAGTTTCAACTTGCGGACAGTATCGCCAGAGCTTTATTATCACTCCAATTGATTGGAGAAATAATGACTATCAAAGAGAATGATTTCCGCAAAATAGATCTTAATTTGCTGATCGCTTTTGCGGTGCTATTTCGCGAACAGAGCGTTTCGCTGGCGGCGGATAAACTACACCTTGGCCAGCCTGCGGTAAGCGGTTCGCTGGCACGCCTGCGGGAAATGTTCGACGATCCGCTGTTTATCCGCAGCGGCCATCGCATGCAGCCCACCGCCCGCGCCACTGAATTACACACCGAACTGATGCCGCTGCTCGAACAGCTGCAAAGCGCGCTTTTTCAGCAGGCGGAGTTTGATCCGGCTCACGCCAGCACCACCGTCACTCTCGGCATGACGGACTGGGTAGAAATGTGGCTGATGCCGCGCCTGGTGCCCGCTTTGCGCGCAGAAGCGCCGGGCGTGCGCCTGAATATAGTGGCAAGCGACCCGTTTACCGATGCCCAGCGGCTGGAAGGCGGCGAGCTGGATATGGCAGTTAGCGTGGCGAACCAGTCCGCACGCTGGCTGGAGCGCGAAATGCTCACGCCGATGGAGTTCGTCACCCTCTGGCATCCGGCGCAGCTACAGCTTAAGGCTCCGCTAACGCCGGAAACCTACGCCGCGCAGCAGCACGTGCTGGTAAGCTACCGCGAAGCCGCCAGCAGCCATATCGACACGCTGCTGGCAAAGCTTGGGCACAGGCGCGAGATTTGTTATACCACGCCGCATTTTGCCGCCCTGCCCGGCCTGCTGCTGCAAATGCCCGCGCTGGCCACCGTCCCGCAGGGGCTTAGCGATAACTGGCAGAAAACATGGGGTTTACAAAGCAGCCCGGTGCCGCTAGAGGTGGCGCCGTTTGAGGTGGCGTTATTATGGCACCAGCGCCATAACAGCGATGCGGCGCTGATGTGGGTCAGAGGTTTTATTAAGCGCCTGGAGAGCTTTGGCTAGCTCCTATCCCTTCGCTTAATCACAGCGCGCCTATCGCACGCGCAATGTCCGACGAGGTTTTATAGGTTCTGATCTCGGCGAATAAGTCCGTCGCCTCAGCATATTCTTTACGCAGATAACCCAGCCACTGCTTAATTCGCGCCACGTGGTACATACCGGTGTCGCCCTGCTTTTCGAGCTGGCTGTATTTCTGCAGCAGCTTCACGACCTCGGGCCACGGCATGCGCGGCTCACGGTATTTAATTACCCGACTCAGATTTGGCACGTTTAACGCGCCGCGGCCAATCATTACCGAATCGCAACCTGTTGCCCTAAGGCAGTCCTGCGCGCTTTGCCAGTCCCAGATTTCACCGTTGGCGATCACCGGAATCGACAGCCGCTTGCGAATTTCGCCGATGGCGGCCCAGTTGATAAGCTCGGCTTTATAACCGTCTTCTTTAGTTCGCCCGTGGACCACAAGCTCCGTAGCGCCAGCCTGCTGTACGGCATCGGCTATTTCAAACTGCCGCGCGCCGCTGTCCCAGCCGAGGCGTATTTTTACCGTCACCGGCAACCGGGCGGGCACGGCTTCACGCATGGCTTTGGCGCCGCGATAAATCAGTTCCGGATCTTTAAGAAGCGTTGCGCCACCGCCGCTGCCGTTAACCAGTTTTGAAGGGCAGCCGCAGTTAAGATCCACGCCCCATGAGCCAAGCTCAACGGCGCGCGCGGCGTTTTCTGCCAGCCATTGCGGATACTGGCCCAGAAGCTGTACTCGCACTAACGTGCCGGACGGCGTGCGGCTGCCGTGCAGCAGTTCCGGGCAAAGCTTGTGAAAGGATTTTGCCGGCAAGAGCTGATCGACCACGCGCAGAAACTCGGTGATACATAGATCGTAGTCATTTACCTCAGTAAGCAGTTCACGGACTAAAGAGTCGAGAACCCCTTCCATCGGCGCGAGAAGTACACGCATGAGCTATTCCGGCAAAAAAAGAGGCGCTATGTTAGCGCCTGAGACTGATGACAAACCTTTGAGCGTGACAAAGCTAAAAAGGACCGTCATTTAAAAACAAGGAAAATCAATTCATTGATTTTCGTCTGGTAATCACAAAGAAGGACAAACCACGTTTGTCCTTCTTTGTCAGCAATCTGAGGCGCTATGTTAGCGCCTCTTTTCGAATTGGCAAAGCCGAAGATTAGTTCGATGCGGCAGGCTTGCGCGACGGACGACGACGGCCGTTCGCACCCGCAGGTTTAGCCGCGCCTTCGCCCTGTGGACGGGACT
>DAMALH010000010.1:0-111486 GCA_032000125.1 Buttiauxella sp.
ATTTGACTCGGGGTGCCCTTCTTTGTGAAGGCTGAGAAATACCCGTACCACCTGATCTGGATAATGCCAGCGTAGGGAAGTCAGATGCCTGTCCGCATCCCTTCTTCACGCCGGACAGGAGCCTGTAATGCAACCTGACCTGCTGCCCGGCCGCCGCGCCGCGTCTGCTCTACAACATTTGCGCCTCTCTTCCCCTTTAGTGCACTGCATGACGAACGATGTGGTGCAAAATTTCACCGCCAACGTTCTGCTTGCTCTCGGCGCTGCGCCAGCCATGGTGATTGAGCCTGAAGAGGCCGCGCAGTTTAGCCCTCTGGCCGACTCGCTACTTATTAATGTTGGCACGCTCACGGCCGGCTCCAGTCGCGCAATGCTTGCAGCCATCCATGCGGCAAATGATTCTTCCACGCCGTGGATAATCGACCCGGTTGCCGTTGGCGGCCTTAGTTTCCGCACGCGGTTTGCCCGTGACGTTCTCGCTTTGCGTCCAGCCGCCGTTCGTGGCAACGCTTCTGAAATCCTTGCGCTGGCGGGGGAAACGGCGGGGGGGCGAGGAGTGGACAGCACCGCTGATGCCCTAAGCGCTTTACCGGCAGCGCAGCATCTCGCTCAGCTTACCGGCGCGGTTGTGGCCGTTACCGGCGAGGTTGATTACGTTACGGACGGCGATAAATCATGGGCGATTGCCGGCGGGGGCGAAATGATGACTCGCGTGGTCGGCACCGGATGCGCGCTTTCCGCGGTAGTTGCGGCCTGCTGTTCGCTGCCGGGCTCCCGGCTGGATAACGTCGCTGCTGCCTGCCGTTTTATGAAGCTAGCGGGCGAGCAGGCGATTGCCGTCAGCCGCGGTCCCGGCAGCTTTAGCCCGGCGTTTCTGGATGCGCTTTATCTGATGAACGCGGAGGCGCTGGCATGAAAGGTATGAAACGAATTAACGCCTTAACCATTGCCGGGACTGACCCAAGCGGCGGCGCGGGTATCCAGGCCGATCTGAAAACTTTCTCCGCGTTAGGCGCTTACGGCACCAGCGTGATAACCGCTCTGGTGGCGCAAAACACAAGGGGCGTCCAGTCGGTTTACCGCATCGAACCTGATTTTGTTGCCGCCCAGCTCGACTCGGTGCTAAGCGATGTGCGTATTGATACCACTAAAATCGGCATGCTGGCGGAAGCAGATATCGTTGAGGCGGTGGCCGAACGTCTTGCCTTTTATAAGGCGCAAAACGTGGTGCTGGACACGGTGATGCTGGCGAAAAGCGGCGATCCGCTGCTTGCGCCTTCGGCGGTGGAAAGCCTGCGCCGTCATTTATTACCGCAGGTTGCGTTGATTACGCCAAATCTTCCGGAGGCGGCCGCGCTGCTGGATGCGCGCCCCGCCCGCAATGAGCGAGAAATGAAAGAGCAGGGGGATGCCCTGCTGAGTATGGGTTGCCAGGCCGTATTGATGAAGGGCGGGCATCTGGATGATGCAGAAAGCCCCGACTGGCTATTTACCCGTGAAGGGGCGCAGCGTTTTACCGCGCCTCGTGTACAGACGCGACATACTCACGGCACGGGCTGCACGCTTTCGGCGGCGCTTGCCGCGCTTCGCCCCCGTTACGATGACTGGCCGCAAACCATTCTGGCGGCGAAAAAATGGTTAACCCACGCTTTAGAGCAGGCTGATTCGCTGGAGGTAGGCCAGGGAATCGGTCCGGTGCATCATTTTCATGAATGGTGGTGACCCGAGCTTTGTACGCAGTGGCTGCTCAGCGTTACAAAAACGATTAGACCGAAAGTGCTCCCGCAGGTGGCGAAGCCGGCCAGTCGCGACCAGGATTATGTCTGCCCTTTGCACGCAAGGTGCAGGGGCTAAAAACTTATCCTCAGCGGGTTAAGGCTCGCTGATCTACGGGAGCGTATTATGACTGATATTGCGCAGTTGCTTGGCAAAGACGCCGACGGCTTATTACAGCATCGTTGTATGACTATTCCGGCGGACCAGTTGTACCTGCCTGGTTCGGATTATGTGGACCGGGTGATGGTGGACAATAACCGCCCGCCTGCGGTGCTCCGGAATATGCAGACTCTCTATAATACCGGGCGTCTGGCCGGGACGGGCTACCTTTCTATTTTGCCGGTTGACCAGGGCGTGGAGCATTCGGCCGGGGCGTCTTTTGCGGCAAACCCTCTCTATTTCGATCCAAAGAACATCGTTGAGCTGGCCATTGAAGCGGGCTGTAACTGTGTGGCGTCTACCTACGGCGTGCTGGCCTCTGTTTCTCGCCGCTATGCTCACCGTATTCCTTTCCTCGTTAAGCTTAACCATAATGAAACGCTAAGCTATCCAACTACTTACGATCAAACGCTGTATGCAAGCGTTGAGCAGGCGTTCAATATGGGCGCCGTCGCGGTGGGGGCGACTATTTACTTCGGATCGCCCGAGTCGCGCCGCCAGATTGAAGAGATTTCCAGCGCGTTTGAACGCGCGCATGAACTGGGTATGGTCACCGTGCTGTGGGCCTACTTACGTAACGCGGACTTCAAAAAAGACGGCGTGGATTACCACGTCAGCGCCGACCTCACCGGGCAGGCGAACCATCTGGCCGCCACTATCGGCGCGGATATCGTTAAGCAGAAAATGGCCGAAAATAACGGCGGCTATAAAGCGGTTAACTTCGGCTATACCGACGACCGTGTATACACCAAACTGACTACCGATAACCCGATCGACCTGGTTCGTTATCAGCTAGCCAACTGCTATATGGGCCGCGCCGGACTTATCAACTCCGGGGGAGCGGCGGGCGGTGAAACCGACCTTACAGACGCGGTACGTACCGCCGTCATCAACAAGCGTGCAGGCGGTATGGGGCTCATTCTGGGTCGTAAGGCGTTCAAAAAATCCATGCCAGAAGGCGTGAAACTGATTAACGCCGTGCAGGACGTTTATCTGGATGCGAAGGTGAGCATCGCATAGCGGTACGGGCGTTCTGCACGGCTGTATGCCGTTTTCAGCCTAGCCCAGCAGCGGGCAATTTGGCGGTAAACGGCAGCGCAGGGCGCCTGGATGAACGTCGATGCGAAACTCGCGTCCCTTTAGCGGTTCGCCGTCGAGGTTAAAGGTTATCTCGTGCGGCGCGCTGATTTCAAACCACGCGGACTGCCCGTCGATAACGTTCGGGCTTTCCTCCGGGCGGGTGAGGGTGGTCAGCAAAGCCGGCAGCAGCTCTTCTCCGGTAAAAATACGCAGATCCAGCAGCCCGTCGTTAATCAGCGCCTGCGGGCAAAGCTGCTGCCCGCCACCGGCCTGGCGACCGTTACCTATCCCTATCGCCAGCGCGTCGCCTTCCCAGGCAAAATGCTCGCCGCGAATTTCACAGCGGTCGGGTTTTAGCGTGTCCAGACGCAGCAAACCGTGGATAAAATAGGACACGCCGCCAAGGGCTGCTTTTAGTTTTTCCGGCGTTTCGGTGGTAATACGAGTGCCAAACCCGCCGGTTGCCATGTTCATAAAGAAAGCCGTTTTATTGACCTCAACCAGGTCGATATCATAAGCGTGGCCGACCATCGCCAGTTGCAGGGCCTTATCCAGCTCGACGGGAATGCCAATGCTGGTGGCAAAATCGTTTGCCGTGCCCAGCGGTAAAATGCCCAGAGCCGGGCGGTTAGCAGGGTCGCGTTGCGCCAGCGCCGTCGCCACTTCATTAATGGTGCCGTCGCCTCCGCCTGCCACTACGGTTTCCACGCCCAGACCAATAGCCTCGTCAACGTAGCGGCTGGCGTCGCCATGCTCCCAGGTTACGCGTATATGCAGCGTATAACCTTCTTCGCGCATGACGCCGATCGCACTACGCAGCTCCGGAATATTGGCACCCTTGCCGTTGAGGATCACAAGCGTTGCCGGAAACTTTTCCATGGTTTACCTCAGGAAGATCAATGATAAGAAAGTGTATCGCATGAAAGTCGCGGGCGGGTAAGAACGAGACGAATTAGCAGAAAAAAGAAGGCCTGCACAAGGGAGATTGTGCAGGCCAAGGAGGTGGTTCCTGGTACAACTAGCATTTATGGGTTATGTTTTTCAGCCCGCCAATGATAACTAACTCAGGTCTGGCGGTGTGTGATCGATTTCTAAGAATCTTCTCACCGGGAAAAAATAATCCAAATTAACTAGTTAGCGTGCGGTTTACGGGTAGTCTGACCCGCAAGGTTGCGCATTAGCAGTGCATAATCCAGCGACACGTCCTGCGGCACAGGCAACCATACGGTATGACCGTCGCCGGGCGCCACGTCAATCGGCTGCGCTTTGCCGTTTTCTAACAGTTCCAGCGTGAAAGTCACGTTGCCCTGCGGGGTCATTAGCTCAAGGCTGTCGCCGAGCAGGAACTTGTTTTTCACCGCAACGGCTGCAAGGTCGCCCCGGCGCTCTCCCGTGAACTCACCGACAAACTGCTGACGCTCGGAGATAGAGTGGCCATATTCGTAGTTCTGATGGCTTTCGTGCGTGTGGCGGCGCAGAAATCCTTCGGTATAGCCACGGTGCGCCAGCCCTTCGAGCGTTTCCAGAAGCGTTGGGTCGAAAGGTTTGCCTGCCGCAGCGTCATCGATCGCACGACGATAAACCTGGGCGGTACGCGCGCAGTAGTAATAGGATTTGGTCCGGCCTTCGATTTTTAAGGAGTGCACGCCCATTTTCGTCAGGCGCTCTACGTGTTCGATGGCGCGCAGATCCTTAGAGTTCATGATATAGGTGCCGTGTTCGTCTTCAAACGCGGTCATGTACTCGCCGGGACGTTTCGCCTCTTCCATCATAAAGACTTTATCGGTTGGAGCGCCCACGCCAAGCGTTGGCTCGATATTCTGTACCGGAATAGGCTCGTGAACGTGAACGATGTTGCCCACGTCGTCTTCTTTGCCTTCTTCTACTTTGTATTCCCAGCGGCAGGCGTTAGTGCAGGTTCCCTGGTTTGGATCGCGCTTGTTGATATACCCCGACAGCAGGCAGCGGCCGGAATAGGCCATGCACAGCGCGCCGTGAACAAAGATTTCCAGCTCCATTTCCGGCACCTGTTCACGGATTTCCGCAATTTCATCTAACGACAGCTCGCGCGAGAGAATAGCGCGGGTAAGCCCCATCTGTTTCCAGAATTTTACCGTCGCCCAGTTAACGGCGTTGGCCTGGACCGAGAGATGAATATCCATCTCGGGGAAGGCTTCGCGCACCAGCATGATAAGGCCGGGATCGGACATAATCAGCGCGTCAGGACCCATCTCAACGACCGGCTTCAAATCGCGGATAAAGGTTTTCAGCTTGGCGTTGTGCGGGGCAATGTTAACCACGACGTAGAATTTTTTACCCAGCTCATGGGCTTCGTTGATGCCGAGCTGCAGGTTTTCGTGGTTAAACTCGTTGTTACGCACGCGCAGGCTGTAGCGCGGCTGGCCTGCATATACGGCATCTGCGCCATAGGCGAAGGCGTAACGCATATTTTTCAGCGTTCCCGCTGGCGATAAAAGTTCTGGTTTAAACATGATGTTCCCGGTCTGATGTCAGGTCAGAACCGCTTCACCTGATGAAGCGGTGATAAAGACGTTGGGATTACCCCAATTTTAGGGCGGGAATTGTAGCGCTTATTAACGCCAGAAACCACCTCAGGCGCAGGGGGATTGAACGTCCAGCGTAATCACCCGATGGGCAGAGGCGATGGTGGAAGGTCGGTGGGCAATAAGGATCCGCGTCATGCCGAGCCCGGCGATGGCCTCGTTGATAAGCCGCTCGTTTTCTTCGTCCAGATGGCTTGTGGCCTCGTCCATAAACAGGATGCCGGGGCGGCTATAGAGCGCGCGGGCGATAAACAAACGCTGTTTTTGCCCGCCGGACAATCCCTCGCCCAATTCGCCAACCAGCGTGTCATATCCCATCGGCAGCGCGCAAATATCGTCATGAATATTGCTGAGCTTTGCGCATTCCACCATCCAGGCTTCATCGACGTTTTGGCTGAATCCGGAAATATTGCTGCGCAGCGAGCCGGAAAGCAGTTTGTCATCCTGAAGAATGCTGGCGATGGCGCGACGGTAATTATTCATGCCCGCCTGATGGACGTCCCGCCCATCAACAATAATCCTGCCGCTCTGCGGCGCCGTCAGGCCGCTGAGCAGCTTCATCAGCGTAGTTTTTCCGCAGCCGGACGGGCCGATAAGGGCCACGCTTTCGCCCGCGTTAACGGTTAAATTCAGCTCGCTTATCACCGACGGGGCGTATTTGTCATAGCGAAAGCTTAACTTATGCGCGGCAAGGCCCAGCGCCTTTCCCGCCGGAAAAAGCGGCCGAACGGACGTTTCAGACTCAGCGGGTGCCAGGGCGATGTCTGATACCCGTTCGTTGTGCAACGCGAGCATTCGAAGCTGGAGCAACGTATCGGTAAGGGCCAGCGCGCGATCGGAAAACAGCGCGCGAAAGGTCCCAAAGGCTATCCAGGCCCCAAGCGTCATCTGATTATCCAGCACGCGCGTAACGCCAAGCCAGAGGATCAGAATATATTCGCAGGTGCCGATCAGCGTACCTATGAGGGTGAAGGTCATATCGAATTTCGCCAGCATAATGGCGGCGTTGGTCGCGTTGACGTTCAGGTTCATCATATTGCGGCTGCGGCGATCTTCCAGCCCCTGAGAACGAACGGTGGCAATGCTAAAAAGCGTTTCGGTCAGATAGGAATTTGCGCTGGCATCCTTGACGAGCTGCTCTTCCGACATTTGCCGGTAAACCGGCCAGGTCATGAGCCGGATAAGGATATAAATCAGCGTAAAGGCCATGGCGATAAAACTTAACGCGCCGCCGTAGAAGAATAAAAGCGCAAGCGAACCGCTGAGGATAAGAAAGCTCACCATGCCGCCGGTGATTTCGGTGATAAAGGTTTCCCGAAGGGTATCGATGGAAAAATAACGCGACTGGATGTCGCCAAGCTTGCGTTTTTCAAACCACGCAAGCGGTAGGCTCACCAGGTGACGGAAAAGCCCGTCCTTCCACTGCAAATCCGTGGTGGCACCAGTCATCACCACCGCCCAGTGGCGCCACAGGTTGATGGCGGTTTGCAGCAGGGTCATCAGCAGCAATCCGCTACAGATAACCGCAAGCAGGCTGCGATCGTTTTCAGGAAGCACGTGATCCATAATGAGCTGGGTGCCAACGGGAAGCAGCAGGCCGATAAACTCTATCATTAGCGACAGTAAAAAAAGCTTGCCGAGCACGCCTTTCAACCCGCTGACGTTGCGTAGCAGATCGAGCGTTTTCATCCTCTGTGGTTTCACCTGCCGGGTAAACGCCACCTTTGGCCACAGTTCAAAAGCGACGCCGGTAAAGCTTTTAGAAAGCTCGTCTGGCGTCAGGGTTTTTACCCCGACGGCGGGATCGTGCAGGGTAATCTTATTGCCGCTGATGCGGGTGAGAACAACAAAATGGTTAAACTCCCAGTGCAATATGCAGGGAAGCGAAAGCTTATGCAGTTCCTCCAGCTCAACGAAAAGCGCTCTGGAGGCCATTTCCAGCTCCCCGGAAATGCGCGCAAGCGTATCGAGCGTACAGCCATGCAGGGACATTCCGTATTCCTGCCTGAGAGACAGTATGTTTGTCTGTTTACCGTGCCACGAGGCCACCATCGCAAGGCAGGCCAGCCCGCATTCGCTCGACTCGCTTTGCAGCATAACCGGCACCTTACGGCGCAGTTTTATATTCAGTCCCCCGATGCCGGGGTGGGCGATTTTATTTTCCATCTATTGGTCCCGATGTATCGTTCCTGATGCGGGAGAGCGGGGAAAGCACCCACTCGATAAGGCTTCTTTTCTCCAGAAATAAAACGCCGCTGGCGCGCATGCCGTTCTGCGGCAGGAAGGTTTTATCCCGGTAATGAAAGAAGGTATTTTGCGGTTTTGCGATGAGCTTAAACCAGGTCTCAGAGGGATCGGCCATTTTTTCCCTGGCGGAGGGCCAGCTCGCCATTTCTTGTACCGGCGTGGGCAGTTCAGAAACCGACTCGATGGTGCTAAAAAACTGGCCAAACTTTTCGGCCGGGAAGGCCGCGTAGCGCACGTTTACGGTATCCCCCGGTGATATGTAAGGCACGGCATAGCCAGGCACCCAGAGCACAAGTGCATAATGGCTGACGTTACCGGGGATAATCTGCACCAGGCTGTCGCCGGTATTAATTGTCTGCCCGACGATAACCCCCGTGGTTTCAATTTTTCCCTCTACGGGCGAGGTGATAACCACAGTACCGTTTGCCTCAACGCTTGCCCGCTGGCTCAATAACTCATCTCTTTGGATTTGAAGCTCAAAAAGCTGATTGTCAAAGTCAGTCGCCTGGGTCTGCAGCGTGCTGGTCAGCAGCATATTTTGCAGATTATTTTGTTCATGCTGGGTGCTGATAGTTAACAGATTAATCTGCTGCTGGTGATGCAGTGAAGCCTGACTGGTGAGCTGATCTTTGGTTATCAGGCCCCTGCGCAGATGCTTCTGATAGCTTTCCATATTTTCCTGCGTGTTTTTAAGCCCGGCTCTGGCGCTGGCGACTATCTTCTGTGAGTGTGCCATAGCGGTTTCATAGCTGGCTTTTTGCTTGCGCAGCGTGTCAAGGGTGACGAGCTTATTTTGCTTAACGCGTGAAATGATGCTGTCTAACGCCAAAATCCGTTTTTCGATGTTCTCTTTTTGTATGGCGCTAAACGCGCCAGCGGCAATGGTGCGATCCATATTGATCTCATAGAGCGGTGCGCCCTTTTTAACCACCGTGCCGGGCTGCACAAAGCTGTGCTCAATAATGCCCTGCCAGCTGGAAAACAGCGTGATTGCGCGCGGTACCGAGACCAGCTCACCGGTGACCACTACCCGGCGATGCCAGGTGCCAAAGGTAAGAAACGCCGCAATCAAGATAAAAAACGTGAAGGTCATAACGGCAAGCAGCCAGGCGGGAAACCCGCTGCGCATGACGGCTTTGCCGCGCCACGACGTCCTGCGATGGGCTAACGCTTCCTTTCTGAACATCATACAGAGGGGCCACTTTGGGTTTCGTGGCTTTGTGTATGCATTGCCAGTTCAGCGAGTATATTTTTATAACCGTCGGGGTTTAATTTCTCGCTCAGGTATTCATCAGCGTGTAAATGTTCTGTTTCATGTAAAAGGGCAAGGCTAGTCTGAGCCCTGCGGTAAAAAACGCTGCGTGCCTGTAAATAATTAGCCAGCAGATACAATAAGCAGGTGTTTTTATCTTTGTAGCGTTGATAAAGCGCTTTGGCGTGTTGTAAGGCATGTTGATATTCATGCCTCTCCAGCAAATACATAATGAATTTTGATTTAACATTGAAGGCATACACTTCCCAGCTATCAGCATATGGCAAGGGAAGGGCGCCAAAATGCCGCAGAATGGCTTCATATTCTGGTTCACAAGGTTTTAAGTAGCGCAAAGCAAAATATTTCCATCTTAAACTGTCCGGCTCCGCCAGCATTTGCTCGGCAAGCAACGCTTTGTTTCTTATATGCTTATGTTTTTCCTCAAAGGCATTATTAATATAACCGTAGTGAAGAAGCTTGATCTCCGGCAGGCAAATAAGCCTGCTGTGCGGCTCGTCAAGGTATTCATGCACTTTGCCGTGATAGCGAAGAGACGGCCTCTTTCTGAAGATTCTGGCATTATTGATTAGCCTGCTGCCGTCGAGGTTATCGATTAATGGTGCATAGAGCGCGTTCATATCGCCGCGGCTAATTTTACGTATTGTCTCTTTAAAGACGGGCCTCGTTTCCTTCGCGATACATTCATCGGCATCAATCACCAGGCACCAGGCGTTGCTGGCCAACGAAACGGCAACGTTGCGCATGGCTGAAAAATCATTATTCCATGGGCGGAAATAAAGCTTAACCGGCGCCCTGTGCTGGCTAATCAGCTTTACGGTGTCATCGGTAGAGCCGGTATCAACGATAATGATTTCATCCACCAGCCCGTGTAGCGAATCGAGAGCGCCAGAAATGGTCTTTTGTTCGTTGAAACAAATCATTACCGCACTAATGCCTGGGTTTTGTGACGTTATTCCATCCATGAGGAAACTAAGCCTGCCGGTGTGTGTAGCGTATGGTTGAAAAAAGCGATGCCGTAACTATCGTTTTGCATAAAAACAGACAAAAAGTCGGGGGGAATATCTTCATCGAGTTTCAGAACGTGGTAACACAGCCCCAATAACACTTCGACAATAAGTCCCGGGCCGGTTAAAGCAAGCGTAACCTCGCCGGACCTTATAATGCTTTCCTGTCGATAGCTTAATAAGCGCGTAAGGTAATGATGTGCAGGATGTTCCTGATGGCGGGTAAAAATTGCATTATGCTTTTCCAGAAAACGATATCTTTTGCCTATGCTACGTAACAGGATAGACAGGGTTTTGGAATAAGCGTGCGCCCCAAGCACGTTACTGAAGTAAACGCCAACGAGGGAAAGGGTGGCGCTCTGCACAAGTAAATTCCGGTAGCAGAATACCTCTCCCAAAGGTTGAAGCGATGCAGGGGCGAGTTTCCCTGCTTCCTCGGTGATGCTGAAATAAAGCGCCTTCTTTCTGGGTGAAGACGTGCCGGGGATTTGTTCAATATAGGTATATAGAGCGTTTTTAATTTCGCCGGCATTTCTTATTTTTTGCACAACGGCTTCTGCCATGGCGGCGGTAGCGTATTCATCGTTATGGGCGCCATAGCGCTTAAGCAATGCTTTTGTTTTGGGGAAGCAGGCGTCAATGGCGGGCAGCGTATCCGTATCAATATAGATACCGCCATAATGGTAAAGTACCAGCAGCCTGGCAATGTCGCTGGCGCAGGCAAAATTACCCCGCAGAATAATCTCGTAGTAATAATATTTTTTAAGGTGAGCAAACCGTCCTGAAAAAAGCGCGGGGATGCTCTGCAGCATTACGCTATCGGATAGTCCGGTGAGCACACCGGGCGCAGGCTGCAGGTCTGCTGCTTTGATATTCAGATGCCGTAAAAACTGCACGGCTAACGCATTAAAGCTGTGGCGCTTATCAAGCCTTGGGTAAATATAATGGAACGCCTCGTTTTGCAGATCGATTAGCCGCTGATGTAGATTATGCGGCGCGTCTGCTTTGGCATATTGAGCGAGCAATTTATGAAAACAATGGCTAAACGAGCACTCCTCGTCGTGCCAAAGATTGATTCTGCTGCCGTTGTTGACGCTCTGCCACAGATTAATATATTCACGATTTAACGCCCGTAGATCGCCAATCCAGACAAAGTGAAACACATCCGGCAGCGGTGTTTTTAACAAAGCCATATTTTGCAGGGCATCTGATTTTTTGCCCTGGCAAGGCACAGCATCGCCATTCATTTTTTGAACGCGCCATGCTTCTTCGAGCGCATGCCGGATAAGCCGCAACGTTGTCATGAAGAATAGAGCAGGCTGAAGATGGTCGCTGAGACGGAGTAATCTTTAGTGAACTCTTTAAGTTCGGCGATATTTTCTTTGAAATGCTCCAGCATTATATCGATTGCTGCCGCTTCACTTTGTGCTTTTGTTTCAAAGGGCATTTTGTGAAATCCTTCCGCTTTTAACCCCTTTTTCTCCCGGGCAGAGAGCGTTTCCTTTTCGTATACATTTACGGCTATATCACTTAAATAGAACACGTAAAGTTTCATATTGAGTTCCCTTGTTTTAAAACCGAACAGAAGAATCTCTGCCCGGTTAGTTACGATTACTTTAACGGTTGTGCCCAACGTCTCTTCGCCCGCCGGTGCAGCCGCCTGAACCCGCGCTGATTGAACCGGGATTATTTGAGAAGTAGCTTCCTGCCAGCACGCCGCTTCCTGCTTTACCTTTGCCGTTAGTAATCTGCGGAGCCCGGTTTCCCGCATTTCCGCCCGAGGCGTTAGAGCCGCCTGATGAACACCCCTTTGAGTTGGCGTTAGAAGGCCCGCGACCGCATTGTTCCCCATACCCGCCGGCAACCTTGTGGTACTGACTCGTGGTGATCTCTTTCATTCCTTTCTCCTTTTTAAAGTATGACTTCCTGACCCTGTCGGATTTGGTGAAAAATCAGACAGGAGGTAACTTTACTGGAATCTTTTGGAAAGAGAAGGGGTTGAATGAAAAAAGTACACTTATGTGATTAATTTCATTTAATTATGAAAAAAGATGAAATAGAGGGGACAGGTCCGGCTAAACTTTTTGGAAATGCAAGCGCCAAAAAATGCCTCTGGCTGAGGCATTTCGGAACGTTATGCCATGCGGCAGGCGTCCGCCTCCCAGCGATAGCCCACGCCATATACCGCGCGGATAAACGACTGCTCCTCATCAAGGGCTTCAAGCTTGCGGCGCAGGTTTTTAATATGGCTGTCGATGGTTCTGTCCGTTACCACGCGGTAATCGTCGTAAAGGTGGTTCAGCAGCATTTCGCGCGAAAATACCTTACCCGGTTCGTGAGACAGGGTTTTTAACAGGCGGAACTCCGCCGGCGTTAAATCCAGCGCTTTGTCGCGCCAGCTTGCCTGGAAGCGGCCTTCGTCAATAACCAGCGGGCTTTCTTCGCCCTGCGCGACAGACTCCTGCTGGCGCTTGCAGCGGCGCAAAATGGTTTTAACGCGAGCGACCACTTCACGCGGGCTGTATGGCTTACAGATATAGTCGTCGGCGCCAATTTCCAGGCCCAGCAGCCGGTCTATCTCCTCGATTTTGGCGGTTACCATGACGATGGGCAGCTCTGAGAAACGCCGGATTTCGCGGCACAGGGTCAGGCCGTCCGTACCCGGCAGCATCAGATCCAGCAGGATTAAATCAGGCGGCGTCTGGCGGACATAGGGCAGCACCTGGTCGCCGTGGGTAATCAGCGTGGGGGCATAGCTTGCGGCCTTCAGATAATCGATAAGCAGCTGCCCGAGTTTCGGTTCGTCTTCAACAATCAAAATGCGCGGCGCATTGGCATCAATCGGAAAATCGGTCATACGTTTCTCAGTGATTCTGAATCCAGCGGTAACTCTACTGTAATGCTAACGCCGCCGAAAGGCGAATGGCTGGCTTTCAGGGTGCCGCCGTGGGCGCTGACGATGTTCTGGCAGATGGATAAACCAAGACCTGAGCCGCCGCTTGCGCGGTTTCGCGAGCCTTCCGTGCGGTAAAAACGATCGAACAGCATATGCAGCTGCTCGTCGTTTACGCCGGGCGCGCTGTCGGCAAACGTCATAACAAAGCGCTGCTGTACTATCTCGCCTGAAATCGATAGCTGACCGCCCGCGTCGGTATAGCGCAGGCTGTTTTCCAGCAGGTTATTAAACAGCTGCATCAGCCTGTCGCTGTCGCCAAAAATGGTGACGCTGTCGGGCAACGCGAGGCGAATGGTGAGCCCGCGGGAGTCGAAACGCTGGCGAAATGCGCCCGCCACCACTTCCAGCAGGGTGATGATATCAAGAGATTTTTTCTGGTAGGCCAGCGCGCCTTCGTCGGAGAGAGACAGCTGGTGCAAATCGTCTACCAGCTTGGTCAGCGTGGCGACTTCCATTTGCAACGAAGCCACCGATTCCGGCGTGAATTTACGCAGGCCGTCCTGAATCGCCTCCAGCTCACCGCGCAGAATCGCCAGCGGCGTGCGCAATTCATGGGAGATATCGGCCATAAAAGCGCGGCGCATGTTATGGTTTTTTTCGAGCGTGCTCGCAAGCTGGTTAAAATCCTGCGCCAGTTTGCCCAGTTCATCCTGGCTGGTGGAATCCACGCGCGCGGTGAAATCGCCCGCGGCCAGCCTGTGCGTTCCCTCAACCAGCCTTTTAACCGGTGCCAGGAGGCCACGTGCCAGCAGAAAAGTTGCCGCTGCGGCCAACAGGGTAGAGAGCGCGACGATCATCCAGCTTGTGCGCCGCTGCTGACGGTCAAAATTAATATCCGTACTGCGCGTTAGCCGCTCAACGGGGGAGGCGACAACCCAGCCCACGTCGCGTCCGTTAACGTTGATGGCGCGATGCATACCGTCCGGCGGCACCGGTCCGCGCGGGCCGACCAGCACTTTGTTATTCTGATCCACGACCCAAAACTGCGTGCGCCAGCCGTGCGGCGGCATGTTCAGGTCGCGTCCATCCTCGTCGTGCTCAAATGATTTGAGGATCTGAAACATAAAACGGTCGTTATGACGTAAAAATTGCCAGTTACCATGCAGCATGTACTGTTCGCCGAGCGCGTCGCTGAGCATTTCAAGGCGCTGTTCATTGCCGTGCTTGATGTAGTCGATAAACCCGCGCTCGAAGCTCAGGCGCACGCCCCAGTGCATAATCGCAAGCACCAGCAGGCAGGTGGAAAAAATGGCGAGAAACAGCTTGCCGGTAATGCCTGGCCGCCAGAGTTTCATTTATGGCTCCTTTTACGCCGCGCGATAACGGCGTTTTTTGTGGTGTCCTTAGGCACGCGGGTAAAGACCAGCGCGGGGAGGGCGATAATCACCGCCATACTCAGGTAGGTATAAAGGAAGACGCTGTGCACCACCGGGCTGTCCGGCGCAATCTGGTGATGCCCGTACAGGCCAAGGAGCATGCCGGCGACGGTAACGCCAATGCTCATGGAAAGCTGCATTATCATTGACAGCAGGCTGTTGCCGGAGCTTGCCATATCGTCCGGTAAATCTTTCAGCGTTAAGGTATTCATGGACGAGAAGCGTACCGAGTTAACCATTCCCTGAATAAACAGCACCACGGGCAGCAGGTAGTACCAGCCGAGCAGGGCGGTGGCCATAAACACCAGGCTTATTACCGCAAGCCCAAGCGTGGAGGCGACCAGCACGTGGCGATAGCCAAAGCGGTTGACGACCTGCACCACGATTCGCTTCATGCCCATGCTGCCCAGCACCATTGGGATCATCATCAAGCCGGCGTGGAAGGGAGAAAACCCGAGGCCGATTTGCAGGAAGACCGGCGTCATAAAGGGCAGCATGCCGCTGCCGACGCGTCCGCAGAAGCTGCCGAGCAGGCCGAGCGAAAAGGTGCGTGTTTTAAACAGGCCCGGTTTGAACAAGGCCCTGTCGTTATCGCGGGCGTGCCACAGATAGACCATAATGGCCATCACGCCGCTGCCTGACAGCAGGCCGAGAGCAAGCGGGGAGATGCCCAGCCCTTTTTGCCCGTCGAGGGCAATAGTCAGCGCCGCCATGCCAAACGCCAGCAGCAGAAAACCCGGCACGTCAAAGCGGCGGGTTTGCATGGTGTAATTTGGCATCAGCCAGAGCGTGGCGATAGCGCCGATGATTCCCACCGGCAGGTTGATGAGGAAGATCCAGTGCCAGGAGGCATATTCCACCAGGATACCGCCCAGCGCCGGGCCGAGCAGCGGCCCAATCTGGCCGGGTAGCGTTACAAAGGTCATCGCCGCCATGTACTGCTCGCGCGGGACAATTTTCATCACCGTTAGCCTGCCCACCGGCACCATCATTGCCCCGCCGATACCTTGTACTACGCGGGCCATAACTAACTCGTTAAGCGTTGAGGCGTGGGCGCAAAGCAGAGAGCCCGTGGTAAACAGCACTATGGCGGTGAAGAAAATATTGCGCACGCCGACCCGATCCGCGAGCCAGCCGCTGGCCGGCAGCATGACCGCCACGGTCAGCACATAGGAGACGATGACCGAATGCATATGCAGCGGGTTCTCTCCAAGGCTTGCCGCCATGGCGGGCAGCGCGGTATTAACAATGGTGGTGTCCAGCGACTGCATAAAGAAGCCGAAAGCAACGATCCACAATTGCCAGCGCACCGCTGCGGGCAGGTCGTTCATTTAGCTCAGCACCTCATCTTCATGTTTTTTGCGGGTAAAACGTAAACGTAGACTCTCAAAGAACAAATAGACAACCGGCGTGGTATACAACGTCAGCAGTTGGCTCACGATCAGGCCGCCGACGATGGTTATCCCCAGCGGCTGGCGCAGCTCGGCTCCGTCTCCGCTGGTCAGTACCAGCGGCAGCGCGCCGAACAGGGCGGCAAGCGTCGTCATCATAATCGGGCGGAAACGTAACAGGCAGGCCTGGAAGATGGCGTCAACCGGCGACAGGTTGCCGTTACGCTGCGCGTCTATCGCGAAGTCCACCATCATGATGGCGTTTTTCTTTACGATGCCAATGAGCAGCATAATGCCTATTAGCGCTATCAGGCTGAAAGGCGCGCCGAACAGCTCCAGCGCAAGCAGCGCTCCGACGCCCGCCGAAGGCAGCGTCGAGAGAATAGTCAGCGGATGCACGTAGCTCTCATATAAAATGCCCAGCACGATGTAGACGGTGGCAATAGCCGCAAGAATCAGCATCACCTGCGATTTCATCGTATCCTGGAATACCTGCGCCGTGCCCGCATAGCTGCCGCGCACCGTTGACGGCACGCCCAGCGATGTGATGGTGCGATCGATAGCCTCGCTGGCTTCGCTTAGCGAAACGCCCGACGGCAGGTTAAAGGAAACCGTCGAGGCCGCCGACAGGCCCTGATGGTTTACCGAAAGCGGCGCGTTAGCCGGTCGCCACTTCGCGAAATAGGACAGCGGGATCGGCTTGCCCTCGGCGTTGGTGACGAACATCTGGTCCAGCGCGCTGATATCCTGGGTATAACGCGGATCGACCTCCATCACCACTTTGTACTGGTTGAGCGGCTGATAAATCGTTGAGATTTGCCGCTGTCCGAAGGCGTTATTCAGCAGGCTGTTGGCATCGTTTACGCTGATCCCCAGCCGCGACATGGTTTCACGGTCATAGATCAACGCCATTTCCGCACCGTTGTTCTGGCTGTCGGAGTTTACATCGGCAAGCTGCGGCAGTTTTGCCAACGCCTGGCGGATTTTCGGCTCCCATTCGCGCAGGTCGGCGAGGTTATCGGACAGCAGCGTGTACTGATAGCTGGCGTTGGCGGAACGCCCGCCGACGCGAATATCCTGCACGGCCATCAGAAACAGGCTGGCTCCCGGCTCTTTTGCCAGAGCTTTCCGTAACCGGTCGATAACCTGTTGCGCCGTCTCCGTACGTTCGCCCAGCGGCTTCAGGGAGATAAACATCATCCCGCTATTAACCCGCGAGCCGCCGGTAAAACCGGTGACATTATCCACCGCCGGATCTTCACGAATAATCTTCATAAAGTCCTGTAACTTGCCGCGCATGGCCTGGAAAGAGATGCTCTGGTCGGCCTGAATATTGCCCATCAGCCGTCCGGTGTCCTGTTCCGGGAAGAAGGTTTTCGGGATGGCGATATACAGCCAGACGTTAAGCGCAATAGTGGCGATCAGCACCAGGCCTACCAGCTTCGTATGTTTTAACACCCACCTAAGGGAGCGGCCATAGCCTTGCTGCATCGCTACCAGCACGCGGCCGAAACCACGGCTGCGATTCGGTTGATGCTGCGGCCTGGGCTTCAGTAGCCAGCCGCACATCATCGGCGTTAAGGTCAGCGACACCACCAGTGAAATACCTATAGCCACCGAAAGCGTGACGGCAAATTCCTTAAATAAACGGCCGGGCAGGCCGCCCATCAGCAGTAAGGGCAGGAAAACGGCGACCAGCGAGAGGCTCATGGAAAGCACGGTGAACCCCACCTCGCGCACGCCCTGGAGCGCCGCCTGAAGCGGTTTTACGCCAGCCTCAAGGTGGCGAGAGATGTTCTCCAGCACCACGATTGCATCGTCCACCACAAAACCTGTGGCGATGGTAAGCGCCATCAGCGAAAGGTTATTGAGGCTAAATCCGCACAGGTACATGACGATAAAGGTGCCGATCAGGGAGACCGGCACGGCGACGGCCGGGATTAGCGTGGCACGACCGGAACGCAGGAACAGGAACACCACCAGAATCACCAGCGCGACGGAAATGATCAGCGATTGTTCCACCTCGGCAAGAGAGGCGCGAATGGTCGGCGAGCGGTCCTGGGCTACCTGTAAATCGATGGATGAGGGAATGGTTTCCCGCAGCTCCGGAATTTTCGCCCGAATGCGATCCACCGTCTCGATGATGTTCGCTTCCTGAGATTTACGGATCATCAGCAAAATAGCGGGCTTAGCGTTGGTCATCCCGGCGTTTCGCACATCCTGCACCGAGTCGGTGACGGTTGCCACATCGCTTAACTGCACCGCGCCGCCGTTGCTGTAATGGACGATCAGCGGCCGGTATTCCGCGGCGGTTTTCAGCTCGTCGTTGGTCTGTAGCTGCCAGCGCCGGGTACTCTCCTCCACCGCCCCCTGCGGGCGGCGCACGTTGGCGTTGCTTATCGCCGTGCGCACCGCGTCCAGCGAAACGCCCTGGTTAAACAGCGCCTGCGGATTGAGATCGACGCGAACCGCCGGTAACGAACTACCGCCCACTTCGACATCTCCCACGCCGTCAATTTGTGCGACGGTTTGCGCCAGTTGCGTAGAGGCAAAGTCGTAAAGCTGCCCCTGCGAGAGCGTGTCTGACGTCAGCGTAAGAATAATGACAGGCGCATCGGACGGGTTAGCCTTGCGATAGGTTGGGCGACTCGGCATTCCGCTTGGCAGCAGGCTTTGCGCCGCGTTGATCGCCGCCTGTACGTCGCGCGCCGCGCCGTTGATATCGCGGTCAAAATTAAATTCCAGGATGATGCGCGTGCTGCCCAGCGAACTGGACGAGGTCATTTCGTTAACGCCTGCGATCCGGCCCAGCGCGCGCTCCAGCGGAGTCGCTACCGAGGAGGCCATGGTTTCCGGCGAGGCTCCCGGGAGCGATGCGCTGACCATGATCACCGGGAAATCCACCTCCGGCAGCGGGGCGACCGGCAGCAGGCGAAAGCCCAGCACGCCGCACAGCGTGATGGCCAGCGTCAGCAGGATCGTCGCGACGGGCCTGTAGATGAACAGGGCGAAGAATTTCACAGGCCTTCTTCCTCACGCTTGCCGAATCGCTGGCGGGTATAGTGCGACAGGCGGTCGAACAGCAGGTAGATAACCGGCGTGGTAAACAGCGTTAATACCTGGCTGACCAGCAGCCCGCCGACCATGCCAATCCCCAGCGGGCGACGCAGTTCGGCGCCAACGCCGGTAGAAAGCATCAGCGGCAACGCCCCAAGCAGGGCGGCAAGCGTGGTCATCAGAATGGGGCGGAAACGCAGCAGACACGCCTGATAAATAGCCTCATACGGCGCCATGCCCTGTTCGCGCTCCGCCGCCAGAGCGAAGTCGATCATCATGATGGCGTTTTTCTTTACGATACCGATAAGCAGGATGATGCCGATGATCGCAATCACATCCAGCTCCGCCCCGGCCAGCATCAGCGCAAGCAGTGCGCCAACCCCAGCGGTGGGCAGCGTCGAGAGGATCGTAACAGGATGGATAAAGCTTTCGTACAGCACGCCCAGCACGATGTACATCGCCACCACGGAGGCGACTATCAGCCAGATGGTGCTGCCGAGCGCCGCCTGGAAGGCGAGAGTGCTGCCCTGGAACTGGGTGGTGATATCCGTCGGGAACGAAAGCGCTTTTTCCGCATCGGTAATTGCCTGTACCGCTTCGCCTAACGAGTAGCCGTCCGGGACGTTAAAGGAAATCGTCGTCGACGGGAACTGATCGAGATGGTTGACCGAAAGCGGCGCAAAGCGCTGTTCTACTTTGGCAATGGCGCTGAGCGGCACGGTGCCGCCTGAGGTCGAGGTCAGGCGAATATTATCCAGCGCGCTCAGGCCAGGCGTGGCGCTGGTGTCATGTTCAAGCACCACGCGATACTGATTTGCCTGGGTATAGATGGTGGAGATGAGGCGCTGACCGAAAGCGTTATACAGCGCGTTATCGACATCGGACATAGAAATGCCCAGGCGGCTGGCGCTGGCGCGGTCAACGTTTACATAGGCTACCAGTCCCCGATCCTGCCAGTCGCTGCTGACGTCGGAAAGCTGCGGGAGCGTCTGCAGTTTTTCCATTAGCTGCGGTACGCGCGTGCTCAGCGCGTCCAGCGAGGTGGCCTGTAGCGTAAACTGATACTGCGTGCGGCTGACCGTAGTATCAATGGTGAGATCCTGAATCGGCTGCAGGTAAAGCTGGACGCCAGGGACTTTCGTCACGCTGGTTTGCAGGCGTTCAATCACGGCTTTGATACGGTCATCGCGGTCGGCAAGCGGCTTCAGATTAATTTGCAAACGGGCGCTGTTCAGCGCGGGGTTCGTGCCGTCAACGCCGATAAACGACGTCAGGCTTTCTACCGCCGGATCTTTCATTATTACGTCGGCAACCTGCTGCTGGCGCTGGGACATGCTGGTAAAGGAAACGGATTGCGGAGCCTGAAGCGTGCCCTGAATAATGCCGTTGTCCTGAATCGGAAAGAAGCCTTTCGGGATGAATATCCACAGCATAATGGTCAGCGCAAGCGTGCCGAAAGCCACGCCAAGCGTAAGCCACGGATGGTTCAGCACCTTCGTTAACATGCGGCCATAGGCGGCAATCACGCGTTCGAAAAATCGCTCGCTTGCGCGTGAAAAACGGTTCTGTTTGCGCAGCGATTCATGGCTTAACATGCGCGCGCACATCATTGGCGTGAGCGTGAGCGAGACCACGGCGGAGATTAAAATAGACACGGCAAGCGTCACGGCAAACTCGCGGAACAGACGGCCAACAATATCCCCCATAAATAAAAGCGGGATCAGCACGGCGATAAGCGAGAAGGTCAGCGAGATAATGGTAAAGCCGATTTCACCCGCGCCTTTGAGCGCCGCGGCCAGCGGCTTTTCGCCTTTTTCGATATAGCGCGAGATATTCTCGATAACCACAATGGCGTCGTCCACCACGAAGCCGGTGGCGATGGTAAGCGCCATCAGCGTCAGGTTGTTAATCGAGAAATCGAGGAAAACCATTACCGCAAAGGTGCCCACCAGCGACAGCGGCACCGCTACGGCCGGGATAATCGTTGCGGGCACGTTACGCAGGAAGACGTAGATAATCATTACGACCAGCGCGATGGCGAGCATCAGTTCATGCTGCGTATCCGTTACGGAAGCGCTGATGTTGGTCGTGCGGTCGCTCAGCAGCTTTACTTCAACCGATTTCGGCAGGCTTTCGGTGAGCGTGGGCAGCATCTGGCGAATGCTGTCGGCGGTGTCGATAATATTCGCGCCGGGCTGGCGCTGCACGTTCATTACAATCGCTGGCTGTTTGTTAGCCCAGGCGCCAAGCCAGGTATTTTCAGCGCCCTGTTCCACGGTTGCCACGTCGCCAAGGCGAATCGGCGCGCCGTTCTGATAAGCGATAATCAGGTTGCGGTATTCTTCCGCGGACTGCATCTGGTCGTTGGCTGAGAGCGTTACGGCGCGCTCCGGGCCATCGAGGCTGCCTTTTGCTGAGTTAACGTTCGCGCTGGCGATGGCGGTACGCACGGTTTCGCTGGTTAAGCCCAGCGAGGCAAGGGCCGGGGCGTTTAGCTTCACGCGCACGGCAGGACGCTGCCCGCCGGAAAGGGTGACCAGGCCGACGCCGGAAACCTGAGAAATTTTTTGCGCCACGCGCGTTTCTACCATGTCTTCAACCTGGGTCATCGGCATGGCGGTGGAGGTGACGGCGAGCGTCATGATCGGCGGATCGGCCGGGTTCACTTTGCTATAAACCGGCGGGTTTGGCAGGTCGGAAGGAAGAAGGTTGGTTGCGGCGTTAATTGCCGCCTGAACTTCCTGCTCGGCCACGTCCAGCGGCAAAGTGAGCTGGAACTGAAGCGTGACAACAGAGGCGCCGCCCGCGCTTTGCGAGGACATCTGTTTTAAGCCGGACATCTGCCCAAACTGGCGTTCCAGCGGAGCGGTAACCGCGGAGGTGACCACGTCCGGACTGGCGCCCGGATAAAGAGTGACAACCTGAATGGTGGGGTAATCCACTTCCGGGAGCGCGGAAACCGGCAGGAAGCGATAACCGATAACCCCCGCCAGCAGGATAGCCAGCATCAGCAGCGTGGTGGCAACCGGACGCAGAATAAACAGGCGGGATGGCCCGCCCGTTGCGCTTGGAGGTAAGACCTGCATCAGGATTTTGCTCCGTCAGGTTTGTGCGCAGGCTTCTCGTCCGCTTTGCTTTCTGCTGCGCTGGCCGTGGCCGAATGCGCTGCTACCACTTCGACTTTCGCCCCTTCGGTGAGGCGGTCTATGCCATCAGTGACGACGCGGTCGCCCGCCGAAAGCCCGGCGGAAATCACCACTTTCTGGCTGTCCTGAATACCTGTAGTGACCAGATGCTTGCTGACTTTGTTGTCGGCGTTCAGGCCCCAGACGAAGTTGCCTTCGTTGCCCATTTGCAGCGCGCTCGTTGGGATAACGACCGCGTTTTGTTGGGTATCGACCAGCATGCGTGCGTTGACGAACTGATTCGGGAACAGCGCGTCATCTTCATTATTAAAGCGGGCTTTGAGCTTGATGGTGCCGGTGGTGGCGTCTATCTGGTTATCCAGGCTAAGCAGGCTGCCGACGCTAAGCTTCTGCTTATTGGTGCGATCCCATGCTTCCACGCTTAGAGGGGTGCCCGCTTTTTGCGCTTTTACGACGGTGGCGATGTCGCTTTCCGGCAGCGTAAATACCAGGTCAATAGGATGCGTTTGGGTCAGTACCACAATGCCTGTGGTGTCGCCGCTGGAAATTTGGTTGCCGACATCAACCTGTTTCAGGCCGACGCGACCGTCAACCGGCGCGGTAATGCGGCTCCAGTCGAGCTGTAGCTGGGCGCTGGCAACGGAAGCTTCATCCGCTTTTAACGTGCCCGCCGATTCGCTCACCAGCGCCTGCTGCGCGTCCAGTTCCTGACGGGAAACGAGGTTGGTTTTAACCAGTTGTTGATAGCGGGCCAGATCGCGCTGGGCGTTGGCAAGCGTTGCCCGATCTTTTGCCAGCTGTCCCTGAGCCTGCGCCAGCGCGACTTTGAACTGGCTTGGATCGATTTCGGCCAGCAAATCGCCCGCCTTAACCTGCTGCCCTTCCTGGAAATGAATCGCCAGTAGCTGGCCGTCCACGCGGCTTCGTACGGTAACGGTGTTCGCCGCGGTAATAGTGCCAAGGCCGCTAAGGTAACGAGGTACGGATTCGCTGGTTGCCGTGGCTGCCTGAACGGGAGCAAGCGCGCCGCCACGCATGCCGTGACGCCCGCCGCCCTGCTGCTGGGCAGATTTCTGCGTGTCCTCTCCGCCTGTGGTGCCGCTGCGCCAGAAATAAACGGCCGCGATAGCAACGAGAATAATCCCTGCAATTAACAACCAACGGATGTTGTGCGCACCTTTCATAGATATACGTCTTCTCTTCCTGAAACGATTAGCCTTAATGATACTAGTGTAGAGACCCCCGGGCCCTGAAAAATGAAGGAAATATGAAGTACTGTATGGATAAATCCGATTGAGCGGTTTTCTTCGGCACGTCTCGCAGGTCTGCCGCAATGCCCTGTTTAACTTAAAAATACGCCAATAAACTGTGGTTCCGATAAGGGATATAAACTATAGTTTATGAGGTCGGCGTTATGCTATGGAAAGTGATTTTTACCGACGATTTCCATTTATGGATTGACTCGCAGCCTGAAGCTTTGCGAAACAAGCTGGCAGCAGAACTGGTGAATATTGGCTTTTGGGGCCCGCATATGGGCCGCCCCCGGGTTGATACCGTTAAGGGGTCACGTTTCCCAAATATGAAGGAACTGAGAGTGCAATGGTGCGGAAAACCTTACCGCCTGTTCTTTGCTTTTGATCCGCTTCAGCGCGCAGTAGTGCTATGCGGGGGCGATAAAACAGGTCGCAAGCGTTTCTATGACAGGCTTATCAGGATAGCTGATGAGCAATTTACCCACCATCTTGCAAAAATCGGAGAAGAAAATGAAAACGTTAGATGACTATATTGAGGGTCTTCCTGAGAAAGATCGGGCTGATATCTGCCGGATGGCACAGGAGCTTATTCTGGAAACAGGTTTGCAACTGATGCGCGAGGAGCTTCAGCTCTCCCAGAAACAGCTAGCGGAAAAAATGGGCATTACGCAGCCTGCGATTGCGGCCATCGAACAGCGTGGCAACGACCTGAAGGTTATCACCCTCAAACGTTACGTAGAAGCAATGGGCGGCAAGCTTGCTTTGCTGATACGGCTCCCTGAGGGGAGTAGGGTCTTTGAGATTTAAGCTAAGCCGCGACTGATGACAAACCTTCCGGGTGACAAAACGAAAGGATGCCGTCATTTAAAAATAAGGAAAATCAATTTATTGATTTTCGGCCGATCGTGACACAGAAGGAAAAACCACGCTTTTTCCTTCTGTGTCAGTAACCTGAGCCGTGAGGCTTCTCACGGCTTATCAATCAGCCCCGAAAGACCACTTCAGCCCAGCGGGCAAGGCCCGCGGTCACCGAGCCGAAATCATCGCCTCCGGCAAGCTCAATACCCGGTAGCTGCTGCGCCAGCGCATGTTTGATCATAGGGGATCGGGCGCTGCCGCCGGTGAGATAAACCACGTCCGGCTTCACGTCGCTACTTTCCAGCGCCAGCGTCACCTGCTCCAGAATACGCTGTAGCGGCTGGCTGATAGCGCTTGCAAGCTCCGCCTGCGCGATCTCACAGCCCAGGTCTTTGGCGATAAAAGGCAGCATCGTGGCGACCTGCTTGCTGTCGGAAAGGGCTATTTTGCTCTCTTCCGCCGCCCGCACCAGGCGATAGCTCAGGCGCTGACGCCATACCTTTTGCAGCCAGGCTACTTTGTCCGATTCTCGCGCGTCCCGTACCAGCTCAGCGAGCATTCTGCCGTTAGCGGAGCTGTAAAATTCGTTCTGCGCCGGAACATCGTTAATGGCAACGGCGTTCCACCAGGGCAATACGGGAAGGGCAATTCCTTTTTCCGTTTGTCCACCCATACCAAGCAGCGGCGCAAGCTGCCTGAACGCCAGCATAATATCCAGATCGTTTCCGCCGACGCGGCAGCCGCTGTGGCCGAGCAAGCTCTGTTCCCGATCGCGGCGCGTGTGCCACTGCGGGCCCATCAGCAGAACAGAGCAGTCCGTAGTACCGCCGCCGATATCGACCACCAGAACCCGCTTTTCTTCCTTTAGTGAGGCCTCAAAATCAAGCCCTGCGGCCACGGGTTCAAACTGGAATACCACGTCCTGAAAACCGGCGCGATGCGCGGCGCGCTCGAGGATGCCCTGCGCCTGCCGGTTAGCCTCTTCACCGCCTAACCCCTGAAAGTTAACCGGACGGCCAATCACGGCCTGGTCAATCGGCTCTGCGACCTGGGTTTGTGCACGGTGACGAATATGCACCATCATGGCGCAGACTAAATCTTCGAATAACGCGACCTGCTGTGGTTTCAGCCCGCTGGCGCCGAGGAAAGATTTCGGTGATTTTACGAAGTAAACCTCTTCAGGGTCTTCCATATACTGGCGCAGCGAGCTCAGGCCAAACTGCACGCTGCCCGGCCGGACGTCGATATCTTCTTCGCGGTTAAATGACACGGCGCGACGCAGCAGCGCCTGAGTTTCGTCGCCGTTCGCGGGAACCTGGTGGTGGCGGTAAAGCCATTCGCTGACCGCTTCGCGCGTGGGCGCGCACAGCATAGAGGGAAGCAGGGAAGCACCATTTTCCATTTCCAGAAGCTGTGGCGCACCATCGCGCATCACCGCAACTGAACAGTTTGCCGTACCATAATCAAAGCCGATAAATTGCATAACATCCCCATGCCGGTGAGAAGGGGGGCGACTTTAGCGGAATGCGTCGCCGCGGGCAACCGAATATCAAAGCAAGGCAATATTCGCCATTTGCTATTATGCTAACCCCATAAAATTACACGGGAACAGGCTATGTTTGAACTTGGTTACCACCCGCCTTATGACTGGCCGTGGATGTTCGGTTTTCTGGCCGCGCGTGCGGTTAACGGCATCGAAACCGTTACGCCAACGCGCTATTGCCGTAGCTTTGCCCTGGGTCAACATCAGGGGCTAATTATCCTGGAGCCTGATGAACAGCGCCATGTGCTGAAGATAACGCTATCCGAGGGCCTGCTGCCGGTGGCGGAAGAGGTGCTGATGAGAATTCGACGATTGCTCGATCTGGACCGCAAACCTGAGCCGCTGCTGGAGAGCCTCGGTGAGCTGGCCCAGGCGCGACCCGGACTGAGACTGCCGGGCTGTATGGACGCTTTTGAACAGGCGATTCGGGCCGTTTTAGGGCAGTTGGTAAGCGTGGCGATGGCGGCAAAGCTTGCAGGCAAAGTAGCGCAAAGCTTTGGGGAACCCCTGGAGGGCCTGCCGCAGTGGCGGCTTTTTCCCGACGCAGGCAGGCTTGCGGCGCTCGCGCCGGAGCAGCTAAGGCCGTTAGGAATGCCGTTAAAACGGGCGGAGTCGATTATTAATCTGGCACGGCTGACAGAGGCCGGAGCGTTTCCGCTGACGGCGCCGGCGGACGTTGAGCTGGGGGTAAAGCAACTTATTACGCTACCCGGCATCGGGCGCTGGACGGCAAACTATTTTGCTTTACGCGGCTGGCAGGCAAGCGACGTATTTTTACCCGACGATTACCTGATTAAACAGCGCTTTCCCGGTATGACGCCCGCCCGCATCCGCCGCTACGCGGAGCGCTGGCAGCCCTGGCGTTCTTATGCCCTGCTGCATATCTGGTACAGCGATGGCTGGCAGCCGGAAAACAAAATCATATAGATGAAATTGGGTTAAAAAACAGGATTCAGCTTGTAACTCAATTCAGTAAGTATGAAAATCCTGGATAGCGATCCTTATAAAGCTTTCAACAAACTTTGATTCTGCTTATGTCCGGCCTTTGAAGCAATTAACTTAGAAAGGGTAAACTGTGAAAATTCTGGTGACAGGGGCGACTGGTTTTGTCGGTAGTAAACTAATGACAGAACTCAAAGCCAAAAATTATGATGCCGTAGGGACGTCACGACGTTCGTTACAGACAATGCCCAATCTCATCAATATCGGTGAGATTTCTGAGCAAACGGATTGGTCCGCAGCGCTAAACGGGTGCGACGTCGTTATACATACAGCCGGGCGTGCGCATATGATGAAAGATCAGGCTGATGATAAATTAGCCGAGTTTCGTCGCGTGAACCGCGATGCAACGCTTAAGCTTGCCCATGATGCGAAGGCCGCTGGTGTTACGCACTTTATTTTTATTAGTTCGATTGGTGTTAACGGTAATGCCACTTCAGGCGAGCCTTTCAGTGAAACATCTTTACCTGCCACCACCTCTGATTATGCCATTTCAAAATTAGAAGCTGAGCTAGCTTTAAAAGAGCAATTTGCTGATACTTCAATGGCTATTACCATCATTCGTCCTGCTCTTATTTGTGGAGCGAACGCACCGGGTAATATTTTACGTTTACTCAAATTGGTCGAAAGTGGCATTCCTCTGCCTCTTAAGGGCGTTAAAAATAAACGTGGTATGGTTTCATTAGATAATGTCGTTAGCTTTATTATTGCATGTGTTAATAATCCTTTGGCAAAAAATGAGTTATTTGTCCTTGCAGATAAAGAAAAACCGACAACTGAAGAAATTATTCGCGCTTTTGCCGCAGGCATGAATAAACGGGCCAGAGTTATTTGGTTTCCAGTGTCAATTATTAAATTTGGGTTGAAGGTAATTGGTAAAGAGAACATCTATGAACAGCTTTTCGGCTCATTAGAAATAGACGCAACCAAAGCATCACGCCTTCTCAACTGGCAGGCGCCAACAACACTTTATGAAACAATGAAAAAAACGGCGGCGTTTTATTCTAAGGAAAATAAATAATGTTGGAGTTCGGTGGTGGTGTTGCTGTACTGGTTTTTTCTTTTGTACTTACGTGGGGGTTACGCGTTTATGCATTAAAAAATAATGTGATAGATGTGCCTAATCAACGAAGCTCCCATTCGGTTCCCACGCCACGTGGCGGCGGCGTTGCGATAGTTATTGGTTTTTTAGCTGGCATCGTTTTTTTTTACGTCAGCGGAATTGTCCCTCTTTCGCAGATGCTATCATTATTTATTGCAGGTGTAATTACGGCTGTAGTAGGTTTTCTTGACGATCATGGGCATATTGCTGCCAGATGGCGTTTATTGATGCACTTCTTTGCCGCCGCCGCAGGTTTATATTTCCTTGGGCAATTTCCGGTGATTGATCTTTTTGGCTATCAATTCTCTGCCGGTTGGCTGGGGATGCTATTCGCTTTGGTATATCTTGCGTGGATGCTTAATCTTTATAATTTCATGGATGGAATTAACGGCCTGGCAAGTATGGAAGCTATTATGTTTGCCTTAACGTCTGGCCTCGTGGTTGTATTTAGTACACCAAATTCAATAGAAAGCAGCCAGCTTGCTACACTTTTATTGTTGGGGTGTGCCGCGCTTGGTTTTATTTTCTGGAATTTCCCGTCCGCAAAAATATTTATGGGTGATGCGGGAAGCGGCTTCCTTGGTATAATAATCGGGTTGCTGGTTTTGCATATATCTTTGCTCGACAGCAAACTATTTCTTGCCGAAATTTGCTTGCTGGGTATCTTTATCGTCGATGCTACAATTACGCTTTTGCGCAGGCTTATAGGCGGTAAAAAAGTATACGAAGCTCATGCCAGTCATACCTATCAGATTTTTGCCCGTAAATTCAGGTCGCATAAACCTGTTACCGTTGGCGCTTTCATTATCAACGCCTTATGGTTGCTGCCTTTCGCACTACTAATTGCCACCGGGAAAGTGACAGGTGTGGTAGGCGTATTGATTGCCTGGATACCGCTAATAGCAACAGCCTATTATTATGGTGCCGGTGTCAAAGACAAGGAGCAGCAATAAAGATGAATAAAGGGCTATTAATTTTGGGCGCGGGTGGCCATGGCCAATGTATTGCTGAATTAGCTGTATTATCAGGAGAATATACACAAATTGCTTTTCTGGATGACAGTTATCAAGAAGGTATAAGCCAGCGCTGCAAAATACTTGGTCGCATCGATAGCCTTAAATACCATAAATCTTTTACCCACGTTGTTATTGGTGTCGGTAACAACAAAGTAAGAGAAAATTTGCATATGAGTGTTCTGGAGGAGGGCCTCGAACTTGCAACGCTGGTTCATCCAGGTGCATGGGTCAGTCCTTCAGCACAACTTGGTAGAGGATGCGTTGTGTTTGCTGGCGTGGTAATTGGTCCACAAGTTCAAATTGGTGATGGAGTCATTATCAATTGCAATTCAACGGTGGATCATCATGGAGTTGTAGATAATTTCGCTCATCTCGGAGTGGGAGTACAGCTGGCAGGTGATTGCCATATTGGTAAAGGCGCTTTTGTGCAGGCTGGATCATGCGGTGGCCTGAAGGCTGTTGCTGAGCCTTACGCCACCTATGCTCCCGGATCAACTTTGAAATCACGAGCATGATGCTCGCAATGAACTGGTTAAAAATATGCTAACGTTTTTACTAACATTACCCAGACCCTTAAAAAGAATTATCACTCTGGCTATTGATGTTGTCCTTTTACTGTGTGCTTTCTGGTTTGCATTCTGGGTGCGTATAGATTCTATGACCCCGCTGTATAGCCTGCCACATTGGGGGTTAATTTCATCTATTGTACTGATTACTTTGGTTTTTTTTGTAAAACTGGGATTATATCGCGCTGTTATACGATATATCACCGCTAAAGTTCTGGTTGCTGTATCTGTAGGAATGCTGGCCTCAGCGATTTTGCTAATCGTGACGGCGTTTTACACCAATCTGTATCTTCCACGTACTATACCTTTCATCTATTTCTCCTTTGGTTTGTTAATGATTTCAGGGTCGCGCCTTGCGCTACGCATGATTATTAACCGCGGCCTGCGTTTAGGTACCAAAGTGATTATCTACGGTGCCGGTGCATCAGGTCGTCAACTGTTACCAGCGTTGAGTCAGGCCGCTGAATATTATCCGGTTGCTTTTGTTGATGACAATCCGCTGCTGCAAGGAAGCGTCATGCATGGTGTGACGGTTTATGCACCTGAAAGGCTGGTTTGGTTGGTCGAAAAATACGAGGTAAAAAAAATCCTGCTTGCGATGCCGAGCGCCAGCCGTTCAAGAAAAAATGAAGTCATCAAAATGCTGGAAGGCCTGCCATGCGAAGTTTTATCTATCCCGGGCATGGTTGACCTTGTAGAAGGCAAAGCCAGAATAGATAGTTTGAAAAAAGTATCTATTACCGATCTTCTTGGTAGAGATCCTGTTGATCCAGTGCCTGAACTTATCGCTAAAAATATTCGTGCAAAAGTTGTCATGGTCACAGGGGCTGGTGGTTCAATTGGTTCCGAGTTATGCCGTCAAATTTTACGTAACGCGCCGCAAGCGTTAGTTTTGTATGAGATGTCTGAGTTTTCTTTATATGCGATTGAGCGTGAGCTTGCAGCCTACATTGCAGATCATAATCTCACCATTATGCTTTATCCGGTTCTTGGGAACGTTCAGAACCAGGAACATATTGAGCAGGTGCTTAAAAGCTTCCACGTAAAAACGATTTACCACGCCGCAGCATACAAACACGTACCCTTAGTTGAATATAATGTGGCTGATGGCGTTCGTAACAATGTTTTTGGAACTTTAGCTTGTGCACAGGCGGCAATTAATTGTCAGGTACCTAATTTCGTCTTAATTTCAACGGATAAGGCTGTACGGCCGACGAATACGATGGGCGCGACAAAACGCATGGCAGAACTCGTTTTGCAGGCGTTGTCAGCACAGCATCCAGCGACCAAATTCAGTATGGTTCGCTTTGGTAACGTGCTTGGTTCTTCCGGCTCTGTTGTCCCTTTATTTGAAAAGCAAATTGATGCTGGGGGTCCTATAACGCTGACGCACCCCGATATCATTCGCTATTTTATGACAATACCTGAAGCTGCCCAATTGGTCATTCAGGCGGGGGCAATGGGCAATGGCGGAGATGTCTTTGTGCTTGATATGGGCGAACCTGTGAAAATAATAGACCTGGCACATAGAATGGTAACGCTCAGTGGGTTAACGATTCGTGATGAGTCGAATGTTGATGGTGATATTGAAATCAAAACCACCGGCTTACGACCAGGTGAGAAACTTTTTGAAGAGCTATTAATTGGTGAAAACGTTTCGGTTACCCAACATCCGCGAATCATGACGGCAAATGAAGTTATGCTGCCGTGGTCGGAACTTGCTGAATACCTGGATGAATTAAATATCGCGTGCAGACATTTTAATCAAGACCGCATCAGGGAGTTGTTACTCAATGCGCCAACCGGTTTTAAACCAACCGATGAGATTTGTGATGTTATATGGAAAGCTCGCGAAGCATAAATTTTGAGATGTAATTGAAAAACGGCGCTGAATAAGCGCCGTTTTTTTGATTTCAATGGCAATTTATTTCTGAGTATCGAATCAGTTAATCGCAAAATAGCCGGTATTGAGCAGCATGGTTAGCGGCTGTGGTGCGCTGATAGTTTCCCCATAAATCAGGTCCATACCCATGCCGGAAAGGGTATCCATCACTATCGATGAATCAGCCGGGCCCGCGATGACTTGCAGCGACAGGCGTTGCGCATGGCCGTAAATAATGGTCACCATCATTTCGTCCATCAGGTTGCTGTGCACGTTGTGGATAAGCTCGCTATCGATGATGAGGTAGCTGAAGAGCTGGCGACCGATTCTGTCAAAGAGATCTAAATCCCGGCCAGTGTGGGTCAGAATTAACTGGCAGCCACGGCTGCGAAGGCGCTGCAGATTTTTGTGCGAATATTCGTAGTCGCTCAGCAACGAATCGCCGTTGATTTGCAGATGCAGCAGACGAGCCGGAAGCGGGCTGCTGTCCAGCATAGCCAGCAGTTCATCGACAAAGGCGTCGCTTGCAAGCGCGGCGGGAGAGAGCGGAAGCGCAATGCCATAGCCTTTGCGGGCGAGCTGCGGCGCAAATTGCTGGAAGAAGTCACTGAACACCCGGCGATCGAGCGCGCGCTGTAACTCGCTCTCGACAAGCCCGCTGCGCAAGCTGTGCTCTTCAATGGCTTCGCCGTCGCTGCTCCAGAATTTGAGCGACAGCAGCCAGAAGCTGGTGGATTCAGGCACGCGCGGCGGTGCAACGGCCTGAGCAAGCATCAGAATCGGGTTTTCATTGATGATGCGCCGCTGTTCATCAATAGCCAGCATGCTGCGGCTTTTTTGCAGGTAATGCTGCTGCATCTCAAAAACGGTAACGCGTCCACGGCCGCTGTTTTTCGAGGTGTAGCAGGCGATATCCGCCTGGGAGAGGACCTCAGAGGCTACTTTATTGTCGGCGTCAATTTGGGTAATGCCGGCGCTGGCGCCGATGCGATGCAGCCGTCCGTCCCAGACAAAGTGATAGTCGTTAATATTGTTGATAATACGCTCGGAAATATAGCGCGCGTTATCCGTTGAGCAATCCGGCAGCAGCAGGCCGAACTCATCGCCGCCGAGCCTTGCGAGGAAGTCGCCGGTGCGCAGCATGCTCAGCATCAGGGAAGAAAGCTCCCGAAGCAGCGCATCGCCGGCGGCGTGACCGGCGGTATCGTTAACCGCTTTGAACCTGTCGAGATCGATAAATACCAGCGCGTGGCGTTGACGATTTTCACCCGCGCTCTGCAGCAGGTGCTTGAGTTGATTTTCAAAGCTTACGCGGTTGGCAAGGTGCGTCAGGCTGTCGTGCGAGGCGTTATAGCTAAGCTGTTTAAGCATTTTACGCGACTCGGTAACGTCCTGGATGACGAGCACCGAACCGATACTTTGTCCGTCTAACGTCGTCAGCGGCGTAACGTTGTAGTGTATGTCATAGCTGCCACCTTTACGGCAGTGGAGCACCACGTCCTGTTCAATAGCCATACGCGAAAAATCGCCGCTGTGGATGTTTTCCAGCGCCGGTCCGGTATCGCCAAAGGTAATGCGTAAAATCGTAAGGATATGCTGGCCGATCGCCTCGTCCTGCGGCCAGCCGCTGAGTTTTTCCGCTATCGGGTTCATAAAGGTGACGTTCATCTCGATATCGGTACAGATCACCGCTTCGCCGATGGAGTCCAGCGTGATGTGCAGGCGCTCTTTCTCCTGATAAAGAGCTTCGTTAAGCTGCTTTACCTCGGTCATATCAATATTGATGCCGAGCAGGCGCTCCACGTCTCCATTTTTATTCAGCACCCGGTTAGCCAGAGAGCGAATATGGCGGATGCCGTCGGCAACTTTTATGCGGTATTCGAGTTTGAACGGCACGCGCGCGCGCAGCGATTCACGCACAATTTTTTCAGTCTGCGGCAGATCTTCTGCAATGATGCACGCTGCCCAGAGTTTGTAGCTGGGCTTCACGTGCGGCTGCACGTCGTAGAGATCGAACATGCGCTTGTCCCAGCTAATCACATCGCTTGTCAGGTCCCATTCCCAGATGCCGATGCCGCCTGCTTCGTTTGCAAGCGTGATGCGTTCCATCAGGCGCTTATTGATCCACTCGGTGTGTTTGAGGTCGTTGATATCTTCAATCTGGGCTATCAAATAAAGGGGAGAGCCGTCGGTATCACGAACCACGGATACCGCAAGCAGGGCCCACACCACGTCGCCCTCGCTGGTGTAATAGCGTTTTTCCATCGAATAGCTATTGATATCGCCCGTAAGCAGCAGCTCAAGCTGGTTAAGGTCGGCGTGCAGGTCTTCCGGGTAGGTTATCTGCTGGAAAGTCAGCGCGCGTAGCTGTTCCGTCGTGTAGCCCAGGAAATTGCTCAGGGATTTATTCACCTGAATCCACTGGCCTTCGGTAGACACCAGCGCCATGCCGATGGCGGAATATTCCATCGCATTACGAAAACGGGCTTCGCTCTCGGTGATGTGTTTGCGCTCTTCGCGAAACGAATACATCACCATCGTCATCACGTTGAGCGGGAGCAGAATCATCAGGAAGGGAAGCCACTGGGAATTGTCCACCATCGGCACATGCGGCATCACAAGCGAAATACCGCCGGCGGTCATCATTAAAGACACGCCCATTAGCGTGGCGAGGAAAATGATAAAGGCTTCCAGCCGCGGCAGCCGAATAGCACTCCACATCAGGAGAACGATAATAAAGGTGAAGGGCCAGGGCACAAAGCGTAGCACGAGGTAACTTAGCCCCAGGGTGATAACAAAGGTGGCCACCGATTCGAGAAGCAGTTTTGGATTATAGGGCCCTCTGAAATAATGAGGCTTAATAAGCAGCCCAGCCGGAAGCAGCGCCAGCGCGCCGATGGCCTCGGAAAGCACCCAGGCGAAGAACATTTTTGCCGTGCCGCCGCCTTCAGGCCCGGCCAGCCAGATGGCGAGCAGGCCGCTCACAATAGGGGGGACCACCGCGCTACAAAAAGCCAGGCGAATCCAGCCGTTGAGGTTCTGTAAGGGCTGGTGCACGGGCAAAAAGCGGCGCATGAGCGTCGCCATCAACAGTGCCTGAAAAATATTAATGCCGGTGAAAACCAGGTTGATTTCTTCTAACGGCAGCGATAACGCCGTCGCGGCCACGTTGCCCGCTGAGCAAAAGAGGGCGATCGGGAGCCACTGACGAGGTGGATGACGAAAAAAGGCGGCTGCCATTACCGAGGTTGGGAACCATAACGGCGCCAGGATCGTGCCGGCGGGGCCTAACTTGAGCGAGTAAAAGGTAAAAATAAAGCTCAATAATCCCAGACCCAGCAGGAGCAACTTGCGTGGAATCGTGCCCTGCTTATGTACATTCTTCTTGGTCATTCCCGCGAAATCCGTTAAGGCAATGCCGCCAGGTGCATGCCCGGATGCAAAAATAAGATAGGTTTGGTTTATGCTAGTACAAACAATTTACAATTCCTATGGCGTCCGCTCATAATTTAACATCAAGGTGTTATAAAAAATGCGGCCGCTTGCGCCTGTTTTCTTTTATGCCCCCGGCAGGCTCTTAGCCGATGAAATCCCGCTGCGGATTATCCATATCCGATCGTGCCGTCTCGTTGCTTGCGCAAAATCTTCCGCCGATAACCATTATTCTGGTATCACCCGGCGGTTATCCCTATAATTGCCGCGTTTGACGCTACTTGCGTCGCCCTTCCTTAACATTAAGTCTACAAGGCTCGTTAACAACATGACTGACAAGTCCCATCAATGCGTCATCATCGGGATAGCCGGCGCATCGGCTTCAGGTAAAAGTCTCATTGCCAGTACACTGTATCGCGAACTGCGCGAGCAGGTCGGTGACGAACACATTGGTGTAATTCCAGAAGATAGCTACTACAAAGATCAAAGCCATCTGTCGATGGAAGAACGCGTTAAAACCAACTACGACCACCCGAGCGCGATGGACCACAACCTGCTGTTCCAGCACCTGCAGATGCTGAAATCCGGCCAGGCCATTGAGCTGCCGGTATACAGTTATGTGGAACATACCCGCACCGCTAACACCGTTCACCTGGTGCCGAAAAAAGTCATTATTCTGGAAGGGATTTTGTTACTGACGGATGCCCGGCTGCGTGAAGAGATGAACTTTTCTATTTTTGTCGATACGCCGTTAGATATCTGCCTGATGCGCCGCATGAAGCGCGATGTCAACGAGCGCGGCCGGTCGATGGATTCGGTAATGGCCCAGTATCAGAAGACCGTCCGCCCGATGTTTTTGCAGTTTATCGAACCCTCTAAACAGTACGCCGATATCATCGTGCCTCGTGGGGGCAAAAACCGCATTGCTATCGACATTCTGAAAGCTAAAATTAGCCAATTCTTTGAATAATCTCACCGCCTGATGGCCCGTTGCGGGCGTGCTTTTATGAACAAGGGTTCGGGACACGCCCGCAAAATGCAATGAATTTCCTGTAATTAACCGTCGTTCCGTGGCTATCTGTAGCCCGGTATGGCAGGGTAAACATAACTGTGCTTGATAAGGAGAATCTGCGATGCGTTTGTGTGACCGTGATATTGAAGCCTGGCTTGATGACGGGCGCTTGACGATTACTCCGCGTCCACCGGTTGAGCGCATTAACGGCGCGACCGTCGATGTACGCCTGGGAAACAAGTTCCGTACCTTCAGCGGGCATACGGCGCCATTTATCGACCTTAGCGGGCCGAAAGATGAGGTTACCGAAGCGCTGGAACGCGTCATGAGCGACGAAATTGTGCTTGGCGAGGGCGAAGCGTTCTTCCTGCATCCGGGCGAGCTGGCGCTGGCGGTTACGCTTGAGTCGGTGACGATACCTGCCGATCTGGTGGGCTGGCTGGACGGCCGCTCTTCGCTTGCTCGCTTAGGGCTGATGGTTCACGTTACCGCGCATCGTATCGATCCGGGCTGGCACGGCTGCATCGTGCTTGAGTTCTACAATTCCGGTAAATTGCCCCTGGCTTTGCGTCCGGGCATGATGATCGGTGCGCTGAGCTTTGAACCTCTTTCTGGCCCCGCCGTGCGCCCTTATAACCGCCGCCAGGATGCGAAGTACCGCGACCAGCAGGGCGCCGTAGCCAGTCGTATCGATAAAGACTGAGTCAACGCCCGTAAGAGGATGCTATGAGACGATTATTAACCACGCTGATGATTTTGCTGGTGGTGATAGTAGCCGGCCTTTCTGCGCTGGTCCTGTTGGTTAATCCCAACGATTTTCGCGCTTATATGGTGCGTCAGGTAGAACAGCGTAGCGGGTATCAGCTCACTTTAGACGGGCCTTTGCGCTGGCATGTCTGGCCGCAGCTCAGCATTTTGTCCGGGCGAATGTCGCTTACGGCTCCCGGCGCCAGCCAGCCTCTTGTCAGTTCAGACAATATGCGCCTTGATGTGGCGCTTTGGCCTTTGCTTTCGCATCAGCTCCAGGTTCGCCAGGTGATGCTTAAGGGCGCGGTCATTCAGCTCACCCCGCTTAGCGAAGCGCGCAAGCCTGAAGATGCGCCGGTTGGTCCTACGGGGAATAATCCTGCCGAACCTGAAACCGACCAGGGCTGGTCTTTTGATATCGCAAGACTCAAGGTTGCTGATAGCGTACTGGTCTTCCAGCATAACAACGACGAGCAGATAGCCGTGCGTAATATCAACCTGCAAATGGAGCAGGATGATAAAAAGCAGGCGCACGTTGAGTTCAGCAGCCGCATCAACCGCGACCAGCGCGATCTCAATTTGTCGCTGGTGGCCGATCTGGACGCGAGCGCTTTCCCACAGAAACTGAATGCAACCATTTCCCAGCTTAACTATCAGCTTCAGGGCGCAGACTTACCCAAAGCGGGCATTACCGGCGGCGTCACGTTACAGGCAAGCTGGGACCGGGCGGGGAAAAAAGTCGATCTGAACAATCTGCAGCTCACCGCTAATGACAGCGATTTGCAGGGCAAGGCGAGCGTAACGCTGGGCGACAAGCCGCAGTGGGTTGCGGAACTGAACGCGGCTAATCTGAATCTGGATAAGCTTGTCGCGGCAACGGCGGCAACAAACACCACGGTGGCGCAGCGCGGCCAGCAGCAGAATACGTTGCCGCGCCCGGTTATTTCCTCCGCCCAGGAAGAAACCTCCTATCGCAATCTTCGCGATTTCAGCGCGCAGGTTGCTATCGCGGCGAAGAGCGTGCACTGGCGCGGGCTTGAGTTCACCGACGTTCGCTCCGCTATCAGCAACGATAACGGCCTGCTGAAGATTACCGAACTGGCAGGGCAGTTTGGCAAAGGAAGCATGTCCTTACCGGGCGAGCTTGATGCGCGCGAAGACGTTCCGCGGCTGGCCTTCCACCCGCACATTAACAATATTGAAATTGCCCCTGTGCTGACCGCTTTTGACTATCCGATAGCCTTATCAGGGCAGCTTTCCATGCAGGGCGAATTCAGCGGAGACAAGCTGGATGCCGAAGCCTTCCGTCGTTCATGGCAGGGGGAGGCGAATATTACGATGACCAACTCTCGCCTGCAGGGTATGAACTTCCAGCAGCTGATCCAGCAGGCCGTTGAGCGCAGTAACAGCGACGTGAAGGCGCAGCAGAACTACGAGAATGCCACCATCCTCGATCGTTTTTCCGCAGCCGCCACGCTGGATAACGGCCAGCTTGCCCTGGAGAAGATGAACGGTAGCTCTTCGCTGTTAACGCTGGCAGGGGAAGGAACGATGGATCTCGTCAACGAGAAGTGTGATACCCGCTTTGCTGTGAAGGTGACCGAAGGCTGGGAAGGCGACGGCAAGCTTATTGCTCTGCTAAAAGAAACGCCGATTCCGCTGCGCGTTTATGGCCCGTGGGCGAAGCTGAACTATAGCCTGCAGGTTGACCAGGTGCTGCGAAAACAGCTTCAGGAAGAGGCGAAAAGCCGTCTGCAACAGTGGGTGGATCGCAACAAAGACAGCAGTAAGGCAAAAGATTTGAAGTCGCTGCTGGATAAACTTTAGGGCAGGAAAGCGGGGGAGGGCGCAGGCGCTTTTCCATCCCGCAATACGAACAGGGTCGGGCAAGCGCAGAGGCTTCCCGACCCTGTTCGGTTACACCTCGTAATCCATCTCATCTTCTTCCACCAGCGGCACAATCTGTACCCTCTGTACGCGGTGGCTTTCAACCTGCAACGTTTTCAACTGATAGCTTCCCACCTGAACGGCTTCCCCGGCGGCAGGCACCCGCTGAAGGTATTCCATCAGCAGGCCAGCGATGGTGTGATAGTTACGCTTGTCATCGAGCGGCAGGGGGATGTACTGCACTAAATCTTCCAGCGGCATATGTCCATTTGCAGTCCAGGTGCCGTCCGGGTTCTTCTGAATGTCGTGGCGGGCGTCAATCTCTTCAACCTCGTTAGGCAGATTGCCGGCGATGGTTTCCATCACATCGCTTAACGTCACAATGCCTTCAACCGAGCCAAACTCATCTACCACAAATGCAAAGTGCGTGCGCGCGTTGCGGAACTGCTCCAGCGCTTGCAGCAGCGGCAGCGTTTCCGGGAAAACGAGCGGCTGGCGGATTAACGTTGCCAGATTAAGCGGTTCGCCACGCAGGGACTGCGTAAGCAAATCGATAATATGCACCACGCCGAGCACCTCGTCGCCGTCATCGGTTATTACTATGCGGGTGTGCTGGTTTTTATCGAGGATTTCGTGGACGTGCTCATCCGGCTCCGTAAGCTTCACATGCTCCACGTCATGACGTGAAGTCATGATGCTGCTGACGGTACGCTGGTTGAGATTCAGCACGCGCTCAATCATCAGGCGTTCCTGCGGGTTAAAAATTCCGCTCTGCCGGTCGTGATCGGCAAGTAATGACGCCGTCTGGGCGTCAAGCTCCGCCTCTTCTTTTTTGCCGTTAAGCAGTCTTAAAACGGCTTCGGCAGTGCGCTGACGCAAAGACTGATTCGCCGACAGAAAACGGCGGCGGTTAAAAATAGCCAGCTGGTTTAGCGATTCTATCAATACCGAAAAACCAATTGCGGCATACAGGTAGCCTTTCGGAATGTGATAACCGAAGCCGTCCGCCACCAGGCTAAAGCCAATCATTAAAAGAAAGCTCAGGCACAGAATAACAATGGTCGGATGGCTGTTTACAAAGCGCGTCAGGGCCTTGCTGGCAAGCAGCATCAGGCTAATGGCGATAATCACCGCCGCCATCATCACGGCCAGATGATCCACCATCCCAACGGCGGTGATCACCGAGTCGAGAGAAAACACCGCATCAAGAATGACAATCTGCGCGACCACGGGCCAGAAACGAGCGCCGCGCCGCTGGGTTTGCGTTTCGCTGTCTTTTCCCTCCAGCCGTTCATTAAGCTCCACCGTCGCTTTGAAAAGCAGAAACAGCCCGCCGGAAAGCATTATCAAATCGCGTGCGCTAAAGCTAAAACCCTCCACGGTAAAAAGCGGCCTGGTGAGCGTGACAAGCCAGGAGATAGACGCCAGCAGCAACAGGCGCATGATCATGGCGAGGATAAGCCCGGTAACGCGGGCGCGGTCACGCAGCGCCGGAGGAAGTTTCTCGGCAAGGATGGCGATAAACACCAGGTTATCAATGCCCAGCACCAGTTCGATAACAACCAGCGTAACCAGCCCGGCCCAAATTGAGGGATCGGCAATCCATTCCATATAGCTTTATGTACCTTTTTTATTGATAGCGGGTTTAAGCATTAAAGTATGACAAAGATCGCAGTGCAAGAGTGGGTAATCATTCGCTAAATTGCAATGATATCCTGAGAGTAATCTTAGCTAATAGCTGGAAATAACCTCTTTTGCGCTATATATCCATTCTGTAACCAGGGTAAATAATTAAAAAAGTAGCGAATAAGACAGCGATATGTATTTATTATGACAGAATATATATAAGATATGTCTGTATATATTCCCGCCACTACTCTGAATTAATCTTTTGTCAATATAAAGAAAATCCGAAAGGCCGCATTTTGCGGCATTAATATTATTCTTAAAAGTGTCTGTATTCCCGGCCGGTGCCTTGCCTGCGTTTGGGTTAGCTGTAACAATCAATCGCAGTGTCTGGCAATGGATGTATTTTTATAATTAGTTAGTGTGGCACTTTAGCGCTTCATTACTCGTAGCTGTGCCCCATGGATAAATAGTTGCAGATTTATCTAAGGAGCAGTTTCCTCTTATTATCTGCTGTTGTTTCAGTGGGTTGGTGCCTGTAAGCCAAGGGCGGTAGCATGCCTGAAGGCAAGAGTTTAAGCCTCAATTATTCTGTCAATAGGATGTCGGGAAATAAGCAAATTTTAGGATTGATACCAGCTATTAACGCAAGCCAGAATGCGCAATTTTCTGCTGCGGCCATTGGTTAATTGGTCGCTTATTTTATTCGCTCAGGATAATTACTCTGCCATAGTGATAAATACTCAATGATAAAATACAAACTTAAATTGATGCCTTTATTGGTATCGGTAACCCTAATGAGCGGTTGCACAGTACTTCCCGGTAGCAATATGTCGACGATGGGAAAAGATGTTATCAAGCAGCAGGATGCAGATTTCGATCTGGATCGCATGGTTAACGTCTATCCGTTAACGCCGCGGCTGGTTGAACAATTACGCGTGCGTCCCGCCGTTGCGCAGCCAAATATGTCGCTGGACCAGGAGATATCCGCTTACCAGTACCGCGTCGGGCCGGGAGACGTGCTTAACGTCACCGTCTGGGATCACCCGGAGTTGACCACCCCGGCCGGCCAGTATCGTAGCTCAAGCGATGCCGGCAACTGGGTGCAGTCTGACGGCACCATGTTCTATCCGTATGTGGGCAAAGTAAAAGTGACCGGCAAAACCCTTGCCGAAATCCGCAGTGATATTACCGGCCGCCTTGCGCAGTACATTGCCGATCCGCAGGTAGACGTTAATATCGCCGCCTTCCGCTCGCAAAAAGCCTACGTCTCAGGCCAGGTGAATAAATCCGGCCAGCAGGCCATCACCAACGTTCCGCTGACGATCCTCGACGCTATCAACGCCGCAGGCGGCCTGACTGACGCGGCCGACTGGCGCAACGTGGTGCTGACGCACAACGGCCAGGAAAAACGTATTTCATTGCAGGCGCTGATGCAAAACGGCGATCTGAGTCAGAACCACCTGCTGTATCCGGGCGACATTCTGTTTGTTCCGCGCAACGACGACCTGAAAGTCTTCGTAATGGGCGAAGTGAAGAAACAAACCACCCTGAAAATGGACTTCAGCGGCATGACGCTGACCGAAGCGCTCGGCCAGGCAGAAGGGCTGGATATGACCTCGTCTAACGCCAGCGGCATCTTCGTGATTCGTCCACTGAAAGGCCAGCAGGGCGGCAAGATCGCCAATATTTACCAGCTCGATATGTCCGATGCGACCTCGCTGGTGATGGGCACGGAATTCCACCTGCAGCCTTACGATGTTGTGTACGTCACAACCGCACCGGTAACGCGCTGGAACCGTCTGATCAACCAGTTGCTGCCAACCATCAGCGGTGTTCGTTATATGACGGATACGGCCAAAGATGTCCATACATGGTAACGCCCTATGTTTAATAAAATTCTTGTGGTGTGTGTGGGGAATATTTGCCGGTCGCCAACCGGCGAACGCCTGCTGAAGGCATACCATCCCTCGCTGACCGTTAAATCGGCGGGGCTGGGAGCGCTAGTAGGGAAGGGAGCCGACGCAAGCGCTGCAAGCGTCGCGCAGGAGCATAATCTTTCCCTTGATGGCCACTGCGCGCAGCAGGTTTCCGGCCGGATGTGCCGTGATTACGATCTAATCCTCACCATGGAAAAACGCCATATTTCCGCGATCTGCGAAATGGCGCCTGAGATGCGCGGCAAAGTGATGCTCTTTGGTCACTGGGATGCGGAGCGGGAAATTCCCGATCCCTATCGCAAAAGTCGCGACGCTTTTGAAGCCGTCTTCGACCTTCTCGATCTTTCCGCCCAAAAGTGGGCTAACGCACTCAACGCTCATCAGGGATAACAATGACTGACAAAGTACATCGTTCGGGCGCCCCGACCGAGGGCAATGACGAAATCGATATTGGCCGTCTGTTTGGCACCGTGCTTGAAGCCCGCTGGTGGGTGCTTGGCATTACGGCGGTTTTCGCGCTGCTGGCGGTGATTTACGTACTGCTTGCCACGCCAATCTATAAAGCCGATGCGCTGGTGCAAATCGAACAAAACGCGGGCAATTCGCTGGTGAACGACATCAGCTCTGCGCTTTCCAATAAGCCGCCGGCTTCCGCCGCGGAGATACAGCTAATCCAGTCTCGCCTGGTGCTGGGGAAAACCGTTGACGACCTCAACCTGGATATCGCCGTGGAGAAAAACAGTTTCTGGCTGTTCGGCGCCGGCTGGGATCGCCTTCATGGACGCCAGAATGACACCGTAAAAGTTACCGATTTCAATCTGCCCGCGGGCGCGGGCAAAGATATCTTCACCGTTGAAGTGCTCAGCCCAACCCAGTATCTGCTGACCAGCGACAACGGTTTTAGTGCCAAAGGGCAGGTTGGCCAGACGCTGAATAAAGACGGCGTTTCTATGAAGATAGCCGGCATTCAGGCGCAGGAAGGCGATACCTTCACCGTCACTAAATACTCCACGCTCGGCATGATTAATCAGCTTCTGGGCAATCTGACCGTTGCTGAAAACGGTAAGGATACCGGGGTGCTGAGCCTGTCTTATACCGGTGAAGATAAAGATCGCATTCGTGCCATCCTCGACAGCATCACCCGTAACTACCTCGAGCAGAACGTTCAGCGTAAATCGGAAGAGGCGGCGAAGAGCCTTAAATTCCTCGCTGAACAGCTACCGGAAGTACGCAGCCGTCTGGATGCGGCAGAAAACAAGCTGAATGCCTACCGTCAGCAGCAGGACTCGGTGGATCTGTCGCTGGAGGCGAAATCCGTTCTCGACACCATGGTGAACATTGATGCGCAGCTCAATGAACTGACCTTCAAAGAAGCCGAAATCTCCAAGCTTTACACCAAAGCTCACCCGGCTTACCGCACGCTGCTGGAAAAACGTCGGACGCTGGAAGATGAAAAAGCCCGTCTGAACGGCCGCGTCACCGCCATGCCGAAAACGCAGCAGGAAATTGTGCGTTTAACCCGCGACGTGGAGTCCGGCCAGCAGGTATACATGCAACTGCTGAATAAACAGCAGGAGCTGAAAATTACCGAGGCCAGCACCGTGGGCGACGTGCGCATCGTTGATTCGGCCATCACCCAGCCTGGCATCGTTAAGCCGCAGAAGGTCCTGATCGTGCTGGGCGCCATTATTCTTGGCCTGATGCTGTCGATTGTCGGCGTGCTGCTGCGCTCTCTGTTCAACCGCGGCATTGAAAGCCCGGCGGTTCTGGAAGACGCGGGGCTCAACGTTTACGCCAGCATTCCGCTGTCCGAATGGCAGAAATCCCGCGACAACGCTACCGCGCGTAACGTCAAAGGGGCGAGACGCAATAAACAAAGCCAGCTACTGGCAATGGGTAATCCAACGGATCTGGCGATTGAAGCTATCCGCAGCCTGCGTACCAGCCTGCACTTCGCCATGCTGCAGGCGCCCAACAATGTGCTGATGCTCACCGGGGTAAGTCCGTCCATCGGTAAAACATTTGTCTGCGCCAACCTCGCCGCGGTAATTAGCCAGACCAACAAGCGCGTGCTGCTTATCGACTGCGATATGCGCAAGGGCTATACCCACGAACTGTTGGGCACCACCAACGTGAACGGGCTTTCCGACGTGCTTTCCGGCCAGGGGGATATTGCGAGCTGCGCGCAAAAAACTTCCGTGCCTGATTTCGATCTCGTCCCGCGTGGGCAGGTGCCGCCAAACCCTTCCGAACTGCTGATGAGCGATCGCTTCGGCGAACTGGTGAAGTGGGCAAGCGCGCACTATGACCTGGTACTGATTGATACCCCGCCAATCCTTGCCGTTACCGACGCCGCCGTCGTTGGCCGTCACGCAGGTACCACGCTGATGGTTGCCCGCTATGCGGTAAACACGTTGAAAGAGGTGCAAACCAGCCTCAGCCGCTTCGAACAGAACGGTATCCACGTGCGCGGCGTGATCCTCAACTCTATCTTCCGTCGTGCGGCGGGATATGAGGATTACGGGTATTACGAGTACGAATATAAATCTGACACTAAATAAATATCTCCTCACCCTGACCTCTGAAGCTGCGAGGGAGCTGGATCGGGTTAGTTTGCTTCCTTGCGCTTTCAGGCAGAGGCGGGGTGAGGGTAAAAGTGCATCAACAAGAATGTTTGGGGAATGTTATGACTATCACTACATCGCGCCCGCTGATTTCTATTTATATGCCTACCTGGAATCGTCAGCAACTGGCGATCCGCGCCATCAAATCGGTGCTGCGTCAGGATTTCGAAAACTGGGAAATGATCATCGTAGACGATTGTTCTTCCTCATATGAACAGTTACAGCGTTACGTTGAAGATCTCAACGATGCCCGCGTGCGCTATTCCCGCAATGATTTTAACTCCGGAGCCTGCGCGGTGCGTAACCAGGCCATTCGACAGGCGAGCGGAGAGTTTATTACGGGTATTGATGACGATGACGAATGGACGCCGAACCGGCTGTCGGTTTTCCTCGAGCACAAGCATCAACTGGTGACCCATGCTTTTCTGTATGCGAACGACTACGTTTGCAAAGGCCAGGTTTATTCGCAGCCTGCAAGCCTGCCGCTGTACCCAAAATCGCCGTACTCGCTGAAGCTGTTCTATAAGCGCAACATCATCGGCAATCAGATTTTCACTTACACAAAACGTTTCCAGCTTTGCCTGTTTGATGTCGAACTGCCTGCCGCACAAGACTACGACGTCTTTCTTCGCATGGTAGTGGCGAACGGGGAGCCGTGGAAAGTGGATGAAGCCACTCAGGTGCTGCACATTAACCATGGCGGAATCAAAATCGGCCAGTCGGCGAAAAAATTCGCGGGTTACTTTAATTTTTATAGAAAACATAAAGATAAATTCGACCGCACCAGCAGAAAGTATCAGCTCTTTACGCTTTATAAGATTCGCAACAAACGCATGTCCGTGCGTACCTTTATGGCGTTACTGACGCTGCGCAATACCAAACGCCTGGCTCACGGCTTACTGGGGAAATAATCGTGCTGGAAGATTTACGTGCTAATTCCTGGAACCCTCGACCTTGCTTTATGGTGCTGGCCTATCGCGTTGCGCATTTCTGCTCAGTCTGGCGTAAGAAAAACGTGCTTAATAACCTGTGGGCCGCGCCGGTACTGATTATTTACCGCATTGTAACTGAATGCCTGATGGGCTACGAAATACAGGCAGCAGCCACCATTGGCCGACGTTTTACCATTCATCACGGTTACGGCGTGGTTATCAGTAAATTTGCGATCGTCGGCGATGATTTTGCTATTCGTCATGGGGTGACGATAGGCGGACGCGGCGGCATCGGCGGCCGCGATAAAAGCCAGGCTCGCCCGGTGATTGGCAACGGCGTTGAAGTCGGTGCCAACGTGATGATCATCGGTCCTATCACCATTGGTAATAACGTTGTTATTGGGGCCGGCAGCCTTGTGCTGGACAGCGTCCCGGATAATGCGGTGGTGATGGGCGATAAGGCGCGAGTGAAGGTAATTAAATGAACATTATGCAATTTAATGTGCGCCTCGCCGAAGGGGGCGCTGCGGGAGTGGCGCTTGACCTGCACCAGCGCGCGCGCGAAGCAGGGCTGGCTTCACGCTTTATTTACGGTTACGGAAAAGGCGGCAAGAAAAGCGCAAGCCACGACAAGTTTGCCGACGTGGAAAAACATACTCCGCGCCTGACCTCGATTGCCAATATCGTCCTGTTCCGCTTCTTCAACCGCGATCCCTTCGGCAACCTGAACAGGCTTTATCGCAAAGTCACCCGCGCAACCGGCCCGGTGGTACTGCATTTCCATGTCGTTCACAGCTACTGGCTGAACCTTGAAGAGATGGTGACGTTTTGCCAGCGCGTAAAGGCCCATAAGCCGGGCGTGACTTTTGTCTGGACGCTGCATGACCACTGGAGCATTACCGGACGCTGCGCGTTTCTTGATGGCTGCGAAGGCTGGAAAACCGGCTGCGCAAAATGCCCTACGCTGAACAACTATCCGCCGGTTAAGGTTGACCGTGCTCACCTGCTGGTGGACACCAAACGTCAGCTGTTTCGGGAAATGCTGGCGCTGGGCTGCCATTTTATCTCGCCAAGCCAGCACGTAGCCGATGCTTTTAACCAGATTTACGGGGCAGGGCGCTGCAAAATCATCAATAACGGCATTGATGTGGCAACCGAGGCGATTCTCGCCGAGCTGCCTTTAACCCAGCTAAGCCACGAAAAACCAAAAGTCGCGGTAGTGGCGCACGATCTGCGCTACGACGGCAAAACTAATCAAAAGCTGATTCAGGCCATTATGGCGCTGGGTCACGACATCGAGCTGCACACCTTCGGCAAGTTTTCGCCGTTTAACGGCCCGAACGTGGTGAACCATGGCTATATGACCGACAAGAAAGCGCTGATGAGCGAGCTTAATGAAATGGACTCGCTGGTGTTCAGCTCAAAAGTAGACAACTACCCGCTGATCCTGTGTGAGGCTTTGTCCATCGGCGTGCCGGTGATTGCCACGCAAAGCGATGCCGCAGATGAAGTGCTGCGCAAAGTTGGCGGCAAAACCTTCAGCGAGGCTCAGGTACTGGAACTGGTGAAACTGCCGAAAGCCGAGCTTGCGCAGAAGGTATTCGGCATGGACTTACCGGGCTTTAAAACGACAAGCCGCAAATCTTACAGCGGCAAACAGATGCTGGAGGAGTATGTCTCGTTCTATCAGAATCTGTAGCTATCTGCTGTTACCGTTCATCTATCTGGTGGTCAACGTAAAGCTTGCCTCACTCGGCGAAAGCTTTCCGGTAACGGTAGTGACCTTCTTACCCGCCATCCTCTTTTTGTACATTGAACGTATCAGCGTTAAAAAACTTATGATTGCGCTGGGTATCGGCGGCGGGCTAATCGCCTTTAACTACATTTTTGGCAAATCGCTGAACGCCAGCAAGTATGTCACCTCGACATTGTTGTTTGTTTACATCGTCATCATCCTGGCAATGACCTGGAGTTGCCGCTTTAAAACGATTTCACTGCGCAATCACCGAAAAATATTGCGCTTATTTTATATCGTTGTCGGCATTATTGTGACGCTGGCGGCGGCAGAGATGGCACAGATTATTCTTACCGGCGGCAGCAGCCTGATTGAGAAAATTTCGAAGTTTCTTATTTACAGTAACAGCTATGTATTGAACTTTATTAGCTTTGGCGGAAGGCGCACTACCGCACTTTATTTTGAGCCAGCATTTTTCGCTCTGGCATTAATCTCAATTTGGCTAAGCATTAAACAGTTTGGTATCAAAACGCCGAAAACTGATGGTATGATTCTTTTAGGCGTTATCCTGTCGGGGTCTTTCTCAGGGGTGATGACTATCATTCTGTTTTACTCCCTTGAATGGGCGTTCCAATACCTTAACAAAAGTGCCATAAAGAAGAAGTTGCCGCTGGCTATTATTTCTTTAGCAGTATTTTTAGTAGGGTTAATATTTGCTTTCCCGTATATCGCCACGCGTCTTGGTGATTTAGGTACCGAAGGATCGTCATCTTATTATCGTATTATTGGCCCGCTGGCCATGGTTGGATATTCTCTGACGAATATCGATGGCGTAGTACGTTTTGGTTCTTTATATGAATATGTCGCATCATTCGGAATCTTTAACGGTGCGGACGTCGGTAAAACAGTAGACAATGGCCTGTATCTGCTGATTATTTATTTTTCCTGGTTTGCAGTGTTGTTGACGATTTGGTACATGGGAAAAATCGTTAAAATGATGCGCACGGCGTTTGGTAATAATGAAAATTTCCGCGTGCAGCTCTGGCTTTTTACACCAGTATCACTGTTTTTTACCGGTTCAATTTTTAGCCCGGAATATGCTTTCTTGATTGTTTGTCCGTTTATTTTACGTAAGGCACTCAAGATAACGAACCGCTGATGAGGCCCGCAATCATGTTATTAAGTGTAATCACCGTTGCCTGGAGAAACTTAGCCGGGGTGGAAAAGACCTGGCGGTCGCTGGCCCATCTGGCGCAGGCATCCGACATCGACTTTGAGTGGATTGTGGTTGACGGTAACTCGCAGGACGGCACGGCGGAATTTCTGCAAAACCTCAACGGGCAGTACAACTTACGCTTCGTTAGCGAGAAAGATAACGGCATCTATGATGCGATGAACAAAGGCATCGATATGGCCCGTGGCCGTTATGCCTTGTTTCTCAACTCCGGTGACATCTTCCATCAGGACATTGCGCAGGTTGCGCGCCAGCTCGCCGCGATGCCCGCCAAAGATAACGCTATGATCATCGGCGATGCGTTATTAGATTTCGGCGACGGAACGAAAATGCAGCGTCGCGCCAAGCCTGGCTGCTATATTTATCACAGCCTGCCTGCGAGCCATCAGGCGATATTTTTCCCGCTGGCAGGCCTGCGCAAACATTCCTACGATCTGCAATATAAAGTCTCTTCAGATTATGCGCTGGCGGCCAAATTGTACAAAAATGGCTACGCATTTAAGCGCGTCAAGGGGCTGGTATCCGAATTTTCTATGGGCGGCGTTTCCACGTCCAATAATATTGAATTGTGTCGCGATGCAAAAAACGTTCAGCGCAAAATATTAGGCGTGCCGGGTTTTATTGCTGAACTGTCATTCAAGCTTCGCCTGCGCACAACCGGTAAAGCAAAAGCGCTCTACAACAAAGCGTAATTGCCATAAGGAAATATTATGCAGGAACTAAGCGGTTTCTCCGTGCCAAAAGGGTTTCGGGGCGCTAACGGTATTAAAGTTCAGCTTTGGTGGGCCGTGCAGTCGACATTATTTGCCTGGTCACCGCAGGTGTTGTACCGCTGGCGCGCATTTTTATTACGTTTATTCGGTGCAAAAATTGGCAAGGGCGTAGTGATCCGTCCGTCAGTAAAAATTACTTACCCATGGAAATTAACGCTTGGCGATTATGCCTGGGTGGGGGATGACGCTGTTTTATACACCCTCGGCGATATCACCATCGGTAAAAATTCCGTGGTGTCACAAAAGTGTTATTTATGTACCGGTAGCCACGATTATATGAGTCAGCATTTTGATATTACCGCCACGCCTGTGGTGATTGGCGAAAAATGCTGGCTGGCAACGGATGTTTTTGTTTCACCTGGCGTCACGATTGGCGATGGCACCGTCGTAGGTGCCCGCAGCAGCGTTTATAAATCATTACCGGCGAATGCCGTTTGCCGGGGTAACCCAGCAGTAAAAATACGCGATCGAGCGTAAGGCCTTTATTTGTAAATAAGGCAATTAATTTCCTCTTCAATCACAGGACTTATTATGACTAAAGTAGCTCTCATCACGGGTGTAACCGGACAAGACGGCTCCTATCTGGCAGAACTGCTGCTGGAAAAAGGTTACGAAGTACACGGCATTAAGCGTCGCGCTTCTTCTTTTAATACCGAACGCGTTGACCACATTTATCAGGACCCGCATGCCAGCAATCCTAAATTCCATCTGCACTACGGCGATCTGACGGACAGCTCCAACCTGACCCGTATTCTTTCCGAAGTGCAGCCGGACGAAGTGTACAACCTGGGCGCGATGAGCCACGTTGCGGTTTCTTTCGAATCCCCTGAATACACCGCTGATGTAGATGCTATGGGTACGCTGCGCCTGCTGGAAGCCATTCGCTTCCTGGGCCTTGAGAAGAAAACCCGCTTCTATCAGGCTTCCACTTCCGAGCTCTACGGCCTGGTGCAGGAGATCCCACAGAAAGAGACCACGCCTTTCTATCCTCGCTCCCCTTATGCCGTCGCCAAACTGTACGCCTACTGGATCACCGTAAACTACCGTGAATCCTATGGCATGTACGCCTGTAACGGCATTTTGTTCAACCACGAATCCCCGCGCCGCGGCGAAACCTTCGTTACCCGTAAAATCACCCGTGCGATTGCCAACATCGCCCAGGGCCTGGAGAAGTGCCTGTATCTCGGCAACATGGACTCCCTGCGCGACTGGGGCCATGCCAAAGACTACGTGAAAATGCAGTGGATGATGCTGCAGCAGGAAACGCCTGACGATTTCGTTATCGCAACCGGCGTGCAGTATTCCGTGCGTCAGTTCGTGGAAATGGCCGCGGCTCAGCTAGGCATCAAGCTGCGCTTTGAAGGCACCGGCGTTGACGAAAAAGGCATTGTGGTTTCCGTAACCGGTCACGATGCGCCGGGCGTGAAGCCGGGCGATGTGATTGTTTCCGTTGACCCGCGTTACTTCCGTCCTGCGGAAGTGGAAACCCTGCTGGGCGACCCAACCAAAGCGCACGAAAAACTGGGCTGGAAACCAGAAATCACGCTGCAGGAAATGGTCGGCGAGATGGTTGCTAAAGACCTGGAAGCGGCGAAGAAACACTCCCTGCTTAAGTCACACGGTTACGAGGTCGCCATCGCGCTGGAGTCCTGAGCATGAATAAAAAACGTATCTTTGTTGCCGGCCACCGCGGGATGGTCGGTTCGGCCATCGTCCGCCAGCTTGAGCAACGTGATGACGTCGAACTCGTGCTGCGCGGTCGTGATGAGCTAAATCTGCTGGATGCTGCTGCGGTTAGCGCCTTCTTTGCCGGGGCGCGTATCGACCAGGTTTACCTGGCCGCCGCAAAAGTGGGGGGTATTGTGGCGAACAATACCTACCCGGCGGACTTCATCTACGAGAACATGATGATTGAGAGCAACATCATTCACGCCGCGCATACGCACAACGTGAACAAGCTGCTGTTCCTCGGCTCATCCTGTATTTACCCGAAAATGGCCAGCCAGCCGATTGCGGAAAGCGAGCTGTTGCAGGGCACGCTTGAAGCCACCAACGAGCCGTATGCGATTGCCAAAATCGCCGGGATCAAACTGTGCGAGTCCTACAACCGCCAGTTTGGTCGCGACTATCGCTCGGTGATGCCGACCAATCTGTACGGGCCGAACGACAACTTCCATCCGAGCAACTCTCACGTCATTCCGGCTCTGCTGCGTCGCTTCCATGAAGCAACCGAGCAGAACGCGCCGGACGTGGTGGTGTGGGGCAGCGGCACGCCGATGCGCGAGTTCCTGCACGTGGATGACATGGCGGCAGCCAGCATTCACGTTATGGAACTGGACCGGGAAGTGTGGGCTGAAAACACCGAGCCGATGCTTTCGCACATCAACGTCGGCACCGGCGTGGACTGCACCATCCGCGAGCTGGCGCAGACCATCGCGAAGGTGACGGGCTATCGTGGTCGCGTGGTGTTCGATGCCACCAAACCGGACGGTACTCCGCGTAAGCTGCTGGATGTTACCCGTCTGCGCCGCCTTGGCTGGTATCACGAGATTGCCCTGGAGCCTGGCCTTGCCAGCACCTACCAGTGGTTCCTCGAAAATCAGTCCCGGTTCCGGGGGTAAGCATGTTTCTGAGTCAGGAAGATTTCGCAACCGTAGTCCGTGCTACGCCGCTAATCTCCATCGATCTCATCGTTGAAAACCTGGCAGGTGAATACCTGCTGGGCCTGCGGACCAATCGCCCGGCCCAGGGCTACTGGTTCGTGCCGGGCGGACGCGTGCAGAAAGATGAAACCCTGGCCGACGCTTTTGTCCGTTTAACCGGGGCAGAGCTGGGCCTGAGCTTTACGCTTGAAGAGGGTGAGTTTTATGGCGTATGGCAGCACTTCTATGACGACAATTTCTCCGGGCAGGATTTCTCCACCCACTACATTGTGCTCGGCTTCCGTCTGCGGGTGGACGACAGGCAGCTCAGGCTGCCGACCGAACAGCACAACGACTACTGCTGGCTGACGCCGGAAGCGTTACTGCGTCGCGATGATGTGCACGACAACAGCCGTGCCTACTTCATCAGCCAGGGCAAAGGAAAGGTACCTGGTTTATGAAAATTCTGGTCTACGGCATTAACTACTCACCGGAGTTGACCGGTATCGGTAAATACACCGGGGAAATGGTGGAGTGGATGACCAGCCAGGGCCACGAGGTGCGCGTTATCACCGCACCTCCTTACTATCCGGACTGGGAAGTACGCCCGGATTATTCGGCATGGGCTTATAAAAAAGAACAGGGTGCGGCGACCGTCTGGCGCTGCCCGTTATACGTGCCGAAACAGCCTTCCACCTTAAAGCGCCTGATTCATCTTGGCAGCTTTGCGGTGAGCTCATTCTTTCCGCTGCTCGCGCAGCGCCGCTGGAAGCCGGACCGCATTATCGGCGTTGTGCCAACCCTGTTTTGCGTACCGGGCATGCGGCTGCTTGCAAAACTGAGCGGGGCGCGCACGCTGCTGCATATTCAGGATTACGAAGTGGATGCGATGCTCGGTCTGGGCATGGCGGGTAAAGAAAAGGGCAAGGTTGCCCGCCTGGCAAGCCGCTTTGAGCGAAGCTGCCTGCATAACGTCGACAACGTTTCGACCATTTCTCGCTCCATGATGAACAAAGCAATCGAGAAGGGCGTTGACCCGAAGCGCGTGATCTTCTTCCCCAACTGGTCGGAAGTGGAGCGTTTCCGCGACGTCACCGAACAGGACGCGCAGGCATTACGTGAAAACCTGCAGCTGCCTGCGGATAAAAAAATCATTCTCTATTCCGGCAACATCGGGGAAAAACAGGGGCTGGAGACGGTCATTGACGTCGCCGCGCGTTTTGCCGGGCAGCCATACCTGTTCGTGATTGTCGGCCAGGGCGGCGGGAAAGCGCGCCTGGAAAAACTGGCGGCGGAGAAGGGCCTGCACAACGTGGCGTTTTATCCGTTACAGCCTTACGACGCGCTGCCCGCGCTGTTGCGTCTTGCTGATTGCCATTTGGTTATCCAGCGTCGCGGCGCCGCGGACGCCGTATTGCCGTCCAAACTGACCAACATTCTTGCCGTTGGCGGCAACGCGGTAATCACCGCCGAGCCGGAAACCGAGCTCGGCCAGCTTTGCGAGCAATATTCCGGCATCGCCGTGTGCGTGGAACCAGAATCTGCCGACGCGCTGGCCGCCGGGATTGAACGCTGCCTGCAGTTGCCTGTGCACAACACGGTGGCACGTGAATATGCCGAACGCACGCTCGAAAAAGAGAACGTGCTGGGTCAATTTATTGCTGATATTCGGGGTTAAATCATGAGTCATTCGCAGCTTTATCCGGTCATTATGGCTGGGGGAAACGGCAGCCGTTTATGGCCGCTCTCCCGCGTGCTTTACCCGAAACAGTTCCTCTGCCTGAAAGGGGATCTGACGATGTTACAAACTACCATCTGCCGCTTAAACGGCGTGCAGTGTGAAAGCCCGGTGGTAATTTGTAATGAAGAACACCGTTTTATCGTGGCAGAACAGCTTCGCCAGCTTAACAAGCTGACGGAAAATATCGTGCTGGAGCCTGCCGGACGCAACACCGCACCGGCCATCGCGCTGGCGGCCCTGGCGGCCATTCGCCATCAGCCGGATAGCGATCCGCTGATGCTGATCCTCGCCGCCGACCACGTGATTCAAAATGAAGAAGCTTTCCGCGACGCGGTGCGTAACGCGCTGCCGTATGCCGAAGCGGGCAAGCTGGTGACCTTTGGCATCGTGCCGGATCTGCCGGAAACGGGTTACGGCTATATTCGCCGTGGGCAGCCAGAAACCGCTGGCGTGGACGCCCTGGCATTCAGCGTAGCGCAGTTTGTCGAGAAGCCAGATCTGGAAACCGCTCAGGCCTATGTGTCCTGCGGAGAATACTACTGGAACAGCGGCATGTTCCTGTTCCGGGCCGGACGCTACCTCGAAGAGCTGAAAAAATTCCGTCCGGATATTCTCGAGGCCTGCGAAAAAGCGATGGCCAACGTCGATCCGGATCTGGATTTTGTGCGCGTGGACGAGGCGGCATTCCTGGCCTGCCCGGACGAATCAATCGACTACGCGGTGATGGAAAAAACCGCCGACGCGGTGGTCGTGCCGATGGACGCGGGCTGGAGCGACGTGGGCTCCTGGTCTTCCCTGTGGGAAATCAGCGCCAAGAGCCCGGAAGGGAACGTGCATCACGGCGATGTCATCAGCCATGAAACCGAAAACAGCTATATCTATGCGGAATCCGGCCTGGTGACCACGGTTGGCGTAAAAGATTTAGTTGTGGTGCAAACCAAAGACGCCGTGCTGATTGCCGATCGCGACCACGTGCAGAGCGTGAAAAAGGTGGTTGAGCAGATTAAGCACGACGGCCGTCACGAGCACCACAATCACCGGGAAGTTTATCGCCCGTGGGGCAAATACGACTCCATTGATTCCGGCGAGCGTTACCAGGTGAAACGCATTACCGTCAAGCCGGGCGAAGGCCTCTCTCTACAGATGCACCACCATCGTGCCGAGCACTGGATTGTGGTGGCGGGCACCGCAAAAGTAACGCTTGGCGATGAGATAAAGCTGCTGGGCGAAAACGAGTCTATCTACATTCCGCTGGGCGTGACGCACTGTCTGGAAAACCCCGGCAAAATCCCGCTCGACCTGATTGAAGTGCGGTCCGGCACTTATCTCGAAGAAGACGACATCGTTCGTTTTCAGGACCGTTACGGGCGCATTTAACGCGTAAATATTCATTGTTCCCCGCAGCCTGGCCCTGCGGGTTGGGTAACTGTTGCCCGAAGGAGCGAAAACGATGCAAAAATTAACCTGTTTTAAAGCCTACGACATTCGCGGCAGGCTGGGTGAAGAACTAAATGAAGACATCGCCTGGCGTATTGGCCGCGCCTATGGCGAATACCTGAAGCCGAAAACTATCGTGCTGGGCGGCGACGTGCGCCTGACAAGCGAAGCCCTGAAGCTTGCGCTGGCGCGTGGCCTGCAGGATGCGGGCGTGGACGTGCTGGATATCGGCCTCTCCGGCACCGAAGAGATCTACTTCGCCACCTTCCACCTCGGCGTGGACGGCGGCATTGAAGTGACCGCAAGCCACAACCCGATGGACTACAACGGCATGAAGCTGGTGCGCCAGGGGGCTCGTCCTATCAGCGGCGATACCGGCCTGCGCGACGTGCAGCGTCTGGCGGAAGCGAACGACTTCCCGCCGGTAGACGAAGCAAAACGCGGCAGCTATAAGCAGATTTCCGTGGTTGAGGCCTATATCGACCACCTGTTCTCCTACATCAACGTGAAGAACATTAAGCCGCTGAAGCTTGTGATTAACTCCGGTAACGGCGCGGCGGGTCCGATTGTCGACGCCATCGAAGCGCGCTTTAAGTCCCTGAACGTGCCGCTGACCTTTATCAAGGTGCATAACACCCCGGACGGCAACTTCCCGAACGGTATTCCTAACCCGCTGCTGCCGGAATGCCGTGACGACACCCGCAACGCGGTGATTGAGCACGGCGCGGACATGGGCATCGCGTTTGACGGCGATTTTGACCGCTGCTTCCTGTTCGATGAGAAAGGGCAGTTTATTGAGGGCTACTACATCGTCGGCCTGCTGGCGGCGGCGTTCCTTGAAAAACAGCCCGGCGCGAAAATTATTCATGACCCGCGCCTTTCCTGGAACACGGTGGACATCGTTGAGCGCGCGGGCGGTAAGCCGGTGATGTCGAAAACCGGTCACGCGTTTATTAAAGAGCGGATGCGCGAAGAAGACGCCATCTACGGCGGTGAAATGAGCGCCCACCACTATTTCCGTGATTTTGCCTACTGCGACAGCGGGATGATCCCGTGGCTGCTGGTAACCGAACTGCTGTGCCTGAAAGACAAACGGCTTGGCGAACTGGTGTGCGACCGCATGGCGGCATGGCCGGCAAGCGGCGAAATCAACAGCAAACTTGCCGATCCTAAGGTCGCGATTGAACGCGTGCACCAGCACTTTGCGCCACACGCAGAGGAAATCGACAACACCGACGGCGTGAGCATGGCGTTCGGCGACTGGCGTTTCAACCTGCGCAGCTCTAACACCGAGCCGGTAGTACGTCTGAACGTGGAATCGCGCAGTAACGAACAGCTCATGCAGGCGCGAACGAAGGAAATTATGGCGCTGCTGAATCAGTAATCTGGTTCCCCCTCGCTCCGTGCTCTTCATCAGAAGAGGCGGGGGGAGGGTGTGAAGATCTAATAAAGGTAAAACGATGACAAATCTAAAAAAGCGCGAACTGCCAAAAACGAACGCATCGTTAATCTCCATGGTGCAACGTTTCTCAGACATAACCATTATGTTTATCGGGTTATGGGTGGTTTGTAAGGTCAACGCGTTGCCGTTTTTGTATATGCATCTGCTGATGGCCCTGCTTACCCTCGTTGTATTCCAGATGATTGGCGGCATTACCGATTTTTACCGCTCCTGGCGCGGCGTGAAAATTTCCAGCGAGCTTACTTTACTGTTGCAAAACTGGAGCCTGAGCTTAATTTTCAGCGCCGGTTTGCTGGCGTTTAACCCGGATTTTGACGGTTCCTTCTGGGTTTATCTTGCCTGGTATGTATTAACCGGTTTTGGCATGGTCGTCTGCCGGTCGTTTATACGTTTTGGCGCAGGCTGGCTGCGCAATATGGGCTATAACACCCGCCGTATTGCTATCGCAGGCTCTTTGCCCGTTGGCCGTACGCTTGCCAGCAGTTTCCGCAACGAGCCGTGGTTAGGTTTTGAAGTGACAGGTGTGTACGACGATGTTCAGCCTGCCACCGATCTCGGTGACTACGCCGGTAGCTTCGCGGACCTGGTTGAAGAGGCGCGTTCGGGCCGTATTGATAACGTCTATATCGCGATGGCGATGAGCGAAGAGGCGCGCATTAAGGATCTGGTGCGTGAACTGACGGATACCACCTGTTCGGTGCTGCTTATTCCCGACGTTTTCACGTTCAATATCCTTAACGCACGCACCGAAGAGGTGAACGGCGTGCCGGTGGTGCCGCTGTTTGATACCCCGCTTAACGGCATTAATCGGGTGCTGAAACGCCTGGAAGATATCGTCCTCGCATCAATGATTCTGCTGCTGATTTCCCCGGTGCTGCTGTGCATCAGCATCGCGGTTAAGGCTACGTCCCCCGGCCCGGTCATCTTCCGCCAGACCCGTTACGGCATGGACGGCAAGCCGATTAAGGTGTGGAAGTTCCGCTCTATGAAGGTGATGGAGAACGACGCGGTGGTAGTGCAGGCCACAAAAGGCGACAAGCGTATTACCCCGGTTGGCAACTTCCTGCGCCGCACGTCGCTTGACGAACTGCCGCAGTTCATCAACGTGCTGCTGGGCGGCATGTCGATCGTCGGCCCGCGTCCTCATGCCGTAGCGCATAACGAGCAGTATCGCTCGCTGATTGAAGGCTACATGCTGCGCCATAAGGTGAAGCCGGGCATTACGGGCTGGGCGCAGATTAACGGCTGGCGCGGCGAAACGGATACGCTTGAGAAAATGGAAAAACGCGTTGAGTTTGACCTGGAATATATCCGCGAGTGGAGCCTGTGGTTTGACATCAAAATCGTCTTCCTGACCATTTTCAAAGGCTTTGTTAACAAAGCCGCGTACTGAGTGAGACACTCATGAGTCTGAGAGAAAAAACCATCAGCGGCGCCAAATGGTCAGCCTTTGCCACCATCGTTATTATCGGCCTGGGGCTGGTGCAGATGACCGTGCTGGCGCGCATTGTCGACAACAGCGAGTTTGGTCTGTTAACCGTTTCGCTGGTGATCATCGCGCTGGCGGACACGCTGTCTGATTTTGGCATCGCCAATTCTATTATTCAGCGTAAAGAAATAAGCCACCTTGAGCTGACCACGCTCTACTGGCTGAACGTGGGGCTGGGTCTTGTGGTGTTTGCGGTGGTGTTTTTACTGAGCGGTTTTATCGCCGGCGTGCTGCATACCCCCGCGCTGTCGCCGCTGATTAAAACGCTGTCCTTCGCTTTTATCATCATCCCGCACGGCCAGCAGTTCCGCGCGTTAATGCAAAAGGAGCTTGAGTTCTCAAAGATAGGCTCCATTGAGACGATTTCCGTATTGGTAGGCTTTACGGTGACGGTTAGTACCGCGATGTACTACCCGTTCGCCATGACCGCCATCCTGGGTTATCTGGTAAATACCCTGGTGCGGACCTCTTTGTTTAGCTTCTTTGGCCGCAAGATTTACCGCCCAGGCTTCCATTTTTCGCTCAAATCCGTGGGCTCGAACCTTAAGTTCGGCGCCTGGCTGACGGCGGACAGCATTATCAATTACGTGAATACCAACCTGTCGACGCTGGTGCTGGCGCGTATCCTTGGGGCCAGCGTTGCCGGGGGATATAACCTTGCTTACAACGTGGCGGTGGTGCCGCCGATGAAGCTGAACCCGATCATTACCCGCGTGCTGTTCCCGGCATTTGCCAAAATTCAGGATGATACCGACAAGCTGCGCGTGAACTTTTATAAGCTGCTGTCGGTTGTCGGCATTATTAACTTCCCGGCGCTGCTCGGCCTGCTGGTGGTGTCGAATAACTTCGTGCCGCTGGTGTTTGGCGAGAAGTGGGCTTTTATTACTCCGATTCTGCAACTGCTTTGCGTGGTTGGCCTGCTGCGTTCCATCGGTAATCCGATTGGCTCGCTGCTGATGGCGAAGGCGCGCGTGGACATCAGCTTTAAATTCAACGTCTTTAAAACCTGCCTGTTTATCCCGGCGATTATCGTTGGCGGGCATCTGGGCGGCGCGCTCGGCGTGACGCTTGGCTTCCTGCTCGTGCAGGTGGTGAACACCGTGCTGAGCTATTTCATCATGATTAAACCGGTGCTGGGGTCGAGCTACCGGGAGTACATCTTAAGTCTCTGGCTGCCGTTCTATCTTTCCATTCCGACGCTTGTGGTGAGCTACGCGCTGGGCGTGCTGCTTGCAGGGCACCTGTCTCTTGCGCTGCTGCTCGGCGTGCAGATTGCTGCGGGCGTGCTCACTTTTGTCGTTACGCTGGCGGCTTCCCGCAATGCCCTGGTGGTGGAAATGAAACGCCAGTTTTGTCGCAACGATCGTTTAAAAGCGCTGCTTCGCGCAAGCTAAGAACCCCAAAGAGGTCCTGATATTATGAAATTACTGATTCTTGGCAACCACACCTGCGGCAACCGCGGTGACAGCGCCATTTTGCGCGGATTAATTGACGCCATTACCACGATTGATGACGCCGTGCAGGTCGACGTCATGAGCCGTTATCCCGTCAGTTCTGCCTGGCTGCTGGGCCGCCCGGTGCTGGGCGATGGCCTGTATAAACAACGCAAGCAGCATAACAACGCCGTAGGGCTGATGGGGCGGGTGAAAAAAGTGCTGCGCCGTAAATATCAGCATCAGGTGCTGATGGCTAAGGCAACGGAAAGCGGCCGCCTGCGCAATATCGCCATTCCGCAGGGCTTTATCGACTTTGTGAAATCGCTGCAAAAATATGATGCGATTATTCAGGTTGGCGGGTCGTTCTTCGTCGATTTGTACGGCGTTTCGCAGTTTGAACATGCGCTGTGCAGCTTTATGGCGAAAAAGCCGGTGTATATGATTGGCCACAGCGTTGGACCGTTCCAGGAGCCGCAGTTTAACCAACTGGCGAGCTATGCGTTTGGCAACGCGAAGGCGCTAATCCTGCGCGAATCCGTAAGCCTTGAGCTGATGAAGCAAAGCAATATTGACACCAGCAAGGTCGAGCAGGGCGTAGATACCGCCTGGCTTGTGGATCATCACAACGAGACTTTTGTGCCGAGCTACGCGGTGCAACACTGGCTGGATATCATCAGGAGCAGGAAAACGGTGGCCATCACGCTGCGCGAGCTGGCGCCGTTCGATAAACGCCTTGGCACCACGCAGAAGGCCTACGAACAGGCGTTTGCCTCCGTGGTCAACCGCGTTATTGAGCAGGGCTACCAGGTACTGGCGCTTTCAACCTGTACCGGCATCGACAGCTACAACAAAGATGACCGCATGGTGGCGCTCAACCTGCGCCAGTATGTGAATAACCCCGACCAGTACCATGTCGTAATGGACGAGCTCAACGACCTGGAGATGGGGAAAATCCTGGGCGAATGCGATCTGACCGTCGGCACTCGTTTGCACTCGGCGATCGTTTCGATGAACTTTGGTACGCCAGCCATCGCCATTAACTATGAACACAAATCCGCAGGCATCATGCAGCAGTTGGGCATGCCGGAAATGGCGATTGATATCCGCCAGCTTCTGGATGGCTCCTTGCAGGGCGTGGTTGCCGACGTGCTGGGCCAGCTGCCGGCTATTAACGAGCGCCTTATGCAGGCGGTGAGCGCCGAGCGTGAAACCGGACTGCGTATGGTTGAGTCCGTGTTGACCCGCGTGAAGGAGGCAAAATGAAGGTTGGCTTCTTCCTGCTCAAATTCCCCGTCGCCTCTGAGACATTTGTGCTCAACCAGATCGTTGCATTTATTGATATGGGATATGAGGTGGAGATCGTCGCGATTCAAAAGGGCGATTTGACCAATACGCATGCCGCTTTCAAAGAGTACAACCTTGCGCAAAAGACTACATGGCTGATGGATGAACCGCGGGGCAAGGTGGCTAAGCTGCGATCCCGCGCGCTGAATACCTTGCGTGGCTCGCTTCGCTCGCGTACCTGGCGTGCGCTGAGCGCCTCGCGTTACGGCGACGAGGCAAGGAATCTGATCCTTTCTTCTATTTGCGGGCGTAACTCGCAAACGCTGCAGGCGGATGTATATATCGCCCACTTTGGCCCGGCAGGCGTAACCGCCGCTAAGCTGCGCGAGCTAGGCGTGCTGAAAGGGAAAATTGCGACTGTCTTCCACGGCATCGATATTTCAGGACGTGATGCGCTGGCGCGCTACACGCCTGAGTATCAAAAGCTCTTTGCACGCGGTGAACTGATGCTGCCGATCAGCAATCTCTGGGCCGGTCGCCTGGCAAAAATGGGCTGTCCTGAGGACAAAATTGCCGTCTCCCGTATGGGCGTGGACATGAAGCGATTCTCGCTGCGTCCGGTGAAGGCGCCGGCAAAAACGCTGGAGATTATCTCCGTTGCCCGGCTGACCGAGAAAAAAGGGCTGCACATAGCGATTGAAGCCTGCCGCCTGCTGAAAGAGCGCGGCGTTCAGTTCCGATACAATATTCTGGGCATAGGGCAGTGGGAAACCCGGTTACGCACGCTTATCGAGCAGAACCAACTGGACGACAGGGTCTTTATGCCGGGCTTTAAGCCAAACCATGAAGTGAAAGCCATGCTTGATGAAGCCGATGTGTTCCTGCTGCCGTCCGTAACGGGAGAGGACGGCGATATGGAGGGCATTCCGGTGGCGTTAATGGAAGCCATGGCGGTAGGTATTCCGGTTATTTCAACCCTGCACAGCGGCATTCCAGAGCTGATTGACGCCGGGCGTTCAGGCTGGCTGGTGCCGGAGTACGATGCCGTCGCGCTAGCCGACAGATTGCAGGCATTTGCCAGCGTTGAGGAGAGCGAGCTTAAGCCGATGCTCGCCATGGCTCGTGAAAAAGTCGAGCGGGAGTTTAACCAAAAGGTTATCTACCAGCAGTTAGCCCAGCAGCTCCAGACGCTGTAAACCCACCGAGTGAAGCTTCACGAGGATATATGCGTAAAAGATTTGAATCCAATACTCCGCCTTTTTCCCCCTCACGCCGCAAGCTGCTCTGGGCCAGCTCAGTGCTGGCCGCGGTGCCTTCGGTTTTACCCCGTGCGGTGTTTGCCGCCGGTAGCAAAAGCGAGGTTAGCGTTGAGAAATTCTACAGCGGTGACTGGGCTGCGGCTTTCAATAAAGCTTTTGATGCAGCGGATATCATCGTGGTGCCGGCAGAGGCGATCTGCGACAAAATCAATAGCGCTATTTTTATGCCGCCGGGTAAAACGCTGCGCGTTTCGGGCGGCCTGAAGGGCAACGGCAAAGGGCGTTTTGTCTTGCAGGATGGCTGCAAGATCCTCGGCACTAAGGGCGGGCGTTTCAATAATATCATCCTTGACGTTCGCGGCTCTGATTGCACCATTCAGGGCATTGATATGAGCGGTTTAGTCCCGGTGACGCAGATTTATATCGGCGGCAAAGACAAACGCATGCGCATCATGCGTAATCTGATTATCGACGATATCACTATCCATGATGCCAACTACGGCATTCTGCGTCAGGGTTTTCACAACCGCATGGAGAACGTGAAGATAACCAACGGGCGCTTTAGCCATTTACAGGGCGACGCCATTGAGTGGAACGTGGCGGTAAACGACCATAACCTGCTTATCTCCGATCATGTGATTGATAACATTGACTGTACCAACGGGAAGATAAACTGGGGTATCGGTATTGGGCTGTCCGGGAAATCTTATAACAACGAATATCCTGAAGATCAGTCGGTGAAAAATTTTGTCATCGCAAATATCACCGGGAGTAATTGCCGTCAGTTGGTGCACGTTGAGAGCGGGAAGCATTTCATTATCAGAAATGTGAAAGCGCGCAATATTAATCATACTTTTAGCCGCAAGGCCGGCATTGATAATGCCACGGTAGCAATTTATGGCTGTGATAATTTCGTGATCGATAATATCGATATGGTAGATAGCGCGGGCTTCCTGATTGGCTACGGAACCAGAAAGGGCAAATATTTATCCATTCCGCAAAATTTCCGCCTGAACGACATTACGCTTGATAACTCCAGCATGCAGTATAAAGCCCGCGGCATCCAGATTTCGTCCGGTAACGCCACCTCGTTTTTGGCTATTACAAACCTGACCACGAAGGGGGCGACGCTTGAGATAAACAACAAGCCTCAGCATCTTTTCCTGAGGAATGTCAATGTGATGCAAAAAGAAGCCGTCGGGCCCGCCATGAAACTTCGCTTTGATTTACGCAAGGATGTGCGGGGCCGCTTCATGGCAAAAGAAGATACCCTGCTGTCGCTTGCCAGCGTCCGGGCGGTAAATGAGAAAGGGGAGAGTTCGGTGGATATCGACAGAGTCGATCATCAGCATGTGAACACCAATAACCTTAATTTTGCGTTACCTTCGTTGCGTAAATAAACAATCAAGCGACTTTACGATTTTTCTGAGCCCTTATTGACTTTAATAAGGGCTTTTTAGTTTTGTATCCCCTGAGCCTGGGGATAAGATGAAGTACAAACTTTGGGGATCAATTCATGCTGGCATCAGAGCACGAAAAGACTATAATCCTCCAACCATTTAAGAGGTGGGACTAAACATGACTAATTTGAAAGCAGTTATTCCGGTAGCCGGTCTTGGCATGCATATGTTGCCTGCAACAAAAGCCATCCCGAAAGAGATGCTGCCGATTGTCGATAAGCCGATGATCCAGTACATCGTCGATGAAATCGTGGCTGCGGGTATCAAAGAAATTGTCCTGGTAACCCACTCTTCAAAGAATGCGGTCGAAAACCACTTCGACACTTCTTATGAGCTTGAAGCGCTGCTTGAACAGCGCGTTAAACGCCAGCTGCTGGCCGAAGTGCAGTCTATTTGTCCGCCGGGCGTGACCATCATGAACGTCCGCCAGGCCCAGCCGCTGGGCCTGGGTCATTCCATCCTCTGCGCTCAGCCCGTTGTTGGCAATAACCCGTTTGTTGTTGTGCTGCCGGATGTGGTGCTGGACAACGCAAGCGCCGACCCACTGCGCTATAATTTGGCTGCTATGGTCGCACGTTTCAATGAAACCGGGCGCAGCCAGGTGCTGGCTAAGCATATGCCCAATGAAGACCTGTCGGCGTACTCCGTTATCACGACGCAGGAACCGCTGGACAATGACGGCCAGGTAAGCCGTATCGTCGACTTCGTTGAAAAGCCAGACGAGCAGCAAACGCTGCCTTCCGACCTTGCGGCAGTAGGGCGCTATGTTCTGTCTGCGGATATCTGGGCCGAACTGGAAAAAACCGAGCCAGGCGCATGGGACCGAATCCAGCTGACGGACGCCATCGCTGCGCTGAATGAAAAGCAGCCGGTTGAAGCAGCGCTGATGACGGGCGTTAGCTACGACTGCGGCAAGAAAATGGGTTATATGAAGGCGTTCGTTAACTACGGCCTGCGTAACCATAAAGAAGGGCAGAAGTTCCGGGAAAGCATCCAGAAGATGCTGGCACGTTGATCGTAACCCAGTGAAAATAAAATGCTTATGAAAAAACGGCAGTTAAGTGACCGTGAGGATGTTTCGGACATCTTTATGGAACTGACTGCCGTTTTTTTGCGTAAGGCCTTGATAAACTAAGGTCTTTATTTTCTATCGTAATGCATTCGAACAGGCATTGTTCCGAGTCTCTGTTCGAATGTGTTGCCGACATCCGCTAGTTTTCAGTGCACTGGTAGCTGTTGAGCCAGGGGCGGTAGCGTGCCTGAGAATTTGCCATTTACTTGCTGCTGAATGGGCTGATTGTAAAACTAAGAGTTTAAAGTGATAACGCTTTGGCTAAAAATAACAATATCGCTATTCAGGAAATAAATTACATAAAGAGTTACTCGATGAATAATATATTAAAACTTATTGGCCGTAATAAAGCACTTTTCAGTCATGATATCTCTGCTAACGAACAAGAATTAAGTCACATCGTTTCTGAGTCTCGCTTTCTTGTTCTGGGTGGCGCGGGGTCTATTGGCCAGGCGGTAACAAAAGAAATTTTCAAGCGTAAACCTAAGAAACTGCATGTGGTTGATATTAGCGAAAATAATATGGTCGAGCTGGTGCGTGATATTCGCAGTTCGTTTGGCTATATTGATGGCGATTTCCAGACATTCGCGCTTGATATTGGTTCGATTGAATATGATGCGTTTATTAAAGCGGATGGTAAGTATGATTACGTCCTCAATCTTTCTGCACTTAAACATGTCCGCAGTGAAAAAGATCCGTTCACGCTAATGCGTATGATTGAAGTCAATATCCTTAATACAAATAAAACAATCGAACAATCTATTGCCGCCGGTGTTAAAAAATTCTTTTGTGTCTCAACTGATAAAGCGGCGAATCCGGTTAATATGATGGGCGCTTCAAAGCGCATTATGGAAATGTTCCTGATGCGTAAAAGTGAAGAGATTAACATTTCTACTGCCCGCTTTGCCAATGTCGCATTTTCCGATGGGTCATTGCTTCATGGATTTGATCAACGTCTGCGTAAACAGCAGCCGCTCGTTGCGCCAAATGATATTAAACGCTATTTCGTAACGCCTCAGGAATCAGGTGAGCTCTGTTTAATGTCCTGCATCTTTGGTGACAATCGCGATATTTTCTTCCCCAAGCTCAGCGAAAGCCTGCACTTAATTTCATTTGCGGATATTGCTGTTCTTTATCTTAAGCAGCGTGGTTACGAGCCGCATTTGTGCCAGAGTGAAGATGAAGCGCGTGAATTAGCGAAGTCGCTTCCGTCTCAAGGAAAGTGGCCATGTTTATTCACCTCCAGCGATACAACCGGTGAAAAAGATTTTGAAGAATTCTTTACCGACACAGAGGTGCTGGATATGGAGCGTTTTGAAAATCTGGGGATTATTAAAAATGACCCTTTATATGATCCTGAATTATTAAGCCACTTTGAGCAGAAAATCACGAGTATGAAAACGAATCTCGAATGGTCTAAAAATGATATCGTGAACCTGTTTTTTGAAATGATCCCTGATTTCGGACATAAAGAAACAGGAAAGTATCTGGACAGTAAAATGTAATTAAGGCGCGCTGGGATGAAAATCACTTCAATAGTAGAGTTTGTACGCGACGTATATAAAACGGATGAGTTTATTCCATTGCATGCGCCGACCTTTCAGGGCAATGAAAAAGCCTATGTGCTCGATACGCTTGAAAGCACTTTTGTTTCTAGCGTCGGCAAATTTGTCGATGACTTTGAGCGAAAAATGGAAGCCTACACTGGCACAGCACGCGCTGTTGCTACGGTTAACGGCACGGCGGCCCTCAGCGCTGCGCTTTACCTGGCCGGCGTCAAACGCAACGATCTGGTGATTACCCAGGCGCTGACTTTTGTTGCGACTTGTAATGCGCTGTATCACCTTGGCGCTGAGCCTGTATTTATTGACGTCTCACGCGTAAGCCTTGGGTTGTGTCCGGCTGCGATGGAGAATTGGCTGTCTGAGAACGCCGAGTTGACAGAGCAGGGATGCGTGCATAAGAAAACACGTCAGGTTATTCGCGCGGTTGTGCCGATGCATACTTTTGGCCATCCTGTTGAGCTTGATGAGCTTATTGCTGTCTGCCACAAATGGCACATTGTGCTCGTTGAAGATGCGGCAGAAAGTCTGGGTTCTTTCTATAAAGGCAAACATACGGGAACACTGGGCGACTACGGCGCGCTGAGTTTTAACGGCAATAAAATTATTACGACTGGCGGCGGCGGTATGGTTTTCTGTAAGACGCCGGAACATGGCGTTCGTGCGAAGCATGTGACTACCACGGCAAAAGTACCGCATCCTTATGAGTTTTATCATGATGAACCTGGCTTCAATTACCGCATGCCTAATCTGAATGCGGCGTTAGGTTGCGGTCAGTTGGAGATGCTGGGCGTATTTTTGAAGCAAAAAAGAGCCCTGGCTCAACGCTATGAAGCCTTCTTTGCCGGTTCAGAGTTTAGCTTCGTTAAAGAACCTGAATATGCCCAATCAAATTATTGGTTGAACGCGCTTATTTGTGAAAACCTTGATTCTCGCGATGCGCTGCTAACGCAAATGAATGAAGCCAAAGTAATGGTCCGGCCAATCTGGAAATTGATGCACCGTTTGCCAATGTTTGCTAACGCCATGCGCGACGATCTGAAAAATTCAGAATATATTGAGTCCCGTCTGGTTAATTTGCCGAGTTCACCAATCGAATGACCGTCATGATGCCAACGATACGTAAAGTTGCCGTTTTTACCGGCACCCGCGCGGAATACGGGCTGATGTACTGGCTGATGAAAGATATCCAGAGCGATCCGGAATTACAGCTACAGCTGATTGTTAGCGGTATGCACCTTTCACCGGAATTTGGCCTGACATGGCAGCAAATCGAGAAAGATGGTTTTTCAATTGATGAAAAAATTGAAATCCTGCTTTCTTCTGATTCGGCGGTTGGCACCGCGAAAAGCATGGGTCTGGGCGTTTTAGGATTTTCCGATGCCCTGTCTCGTCTTAAACCTGACGTCATGGTGATACTGGGCGATCGCTTTGAAGCGCTGGCGGCGGCCCAGACCGCAATGATTCTCCGTATCCCCGTTCTGCATCTTCATGGCGGCGAGATTACTGAGGGAGCATACGATGACGCTATTCGTCATGCCATTACAAAGCTTAGCTACCTGCACGGTACGTCGACCGACGAATACAGAAACAGGGTTATTCAGCTAGGCGAAGATCCGGAAAGGGTGAAGAATGTCGGTGCGATAGGGCTTGATCACCTTAACCGCGGAACGTTTATGACGGTAAAAGAACTTTCTGAATCGTTAAATTTCCCATTAACACAGCCTTATTTTCTGGTCACCTATCATCCGGTGACACTGAGTAATGAACCGCCTGCGAGTAGTTTTATAGCGCTACTCGATGCGCTTGATGAGTTTACCGATCATCAAGTAATTTTGACCTACCCGAATGCAGATGACGGCGGCAGGCAAATCATCCCTCTGCTGGAAGAATATGCCAGAAAGCATCCGGGCAGGGTGGTGGCTATTCCTTCATTGGGGCAGGTGCGTTATTTAAGCGCGGTCAAATATGCAGCCGCGGTTATTGGTAACTCTTCCAGCGGCATCATTGAGGTGCCAGCCTTTGATGTTCCGACAGTGAATATCGGAGAGCGACAAAAAGGGCGTCTGGCCGCTAAGAGTGTCCTTAACTGCCCGGCAGAAAAATCAAATATTGTAAGCGCTATCCAGCAGGCGATTAGCCGCACCTACAAAACCGCAGATGAAGTTGTTCATAATCCTTATGGTCAAGGCAATACCAGTGCCAAAGTTATTAATATGATCAAATCTATGCAGTTTGTTCCTAGTAAAACCTTTTACGACTTAAAGTGATATTACATGACGCTAATTATTGCTGAAGCTGGTGTTAATCATAACGGTGATGAAAAACTGGCATTCGAACTTGTTAATGCTGCGCATAAAGCCGGTGCAGACATCGTCAAGTTTCAGACTTTCAAAGCCAAAAATTTAGTCACAGCTCAGGCTGAACAGGCCGAGTACCAGGTCGCAAATACTAAAAAGCAGGAATCGCAACTGGCGATGTTAAGCCGGCTGGAGCTGTCCTGGGAGGCGCATCACGCCCTTGTAAGCCATTGCAACAAGCTGGGTATTGAATTTTTATCTACCGCTTTTGATTCAGAAAGCCTGGATTTTCTGGTCAACGAATTAGGCATAAAACGCCTTAAATTACCCTCCGGTGAGTTAACAAATGCGCCTTTAGTTCTGCAACATGCGAGAACAGGCTGCGACATAATTGTGTCAACCGGTATGGCAACGTTGTCAGAAATCGAAGCCGCGCTTGGGGTTATCGCGTTTGGTTATACGGCTCCGAAAGAAGAGGCACCAGATACGGAAGCATTCCAGCGAGCTTATTCATCTGTAGAAGGGCAAAAAGCGCTAAAAGAGAAAGTCGTTATTCTGCATTGCACAACAGAATATCCTGCGCCCATGAATGAAATTAATCTGCGCGTGATGGATACCTTACACTCTGCATTCGATTTGCCGTCTGGTTATTCCGATCATAGTGAAGGAATAACTATTCCTGTTGCGGCTGTGGCGAGGGGAGCGGTTGTTATCGAAAAGCATTTCACACTCGATAAGAATATGGAAGGGCCAGATCATAAAGCATCACTGGAGCCTGATGAGTTAAGTTCGATGATTAAGGCTATTCGTCAGGTTGAAATAGCGCTTGGCAGTAAAATAAAAACGCCGACAGTTTCAGAAATTAAAAATAAAGCTGTTGCGCGTAAAAGTCTGGTCGCAGCAAAAACAATCGCTGCCGGTGAAACTTTTACAACAGAGAATCTGACCATCAAACGCCCCGGTAAAGGAATGTCACCTTATCGTTATTGGGAATTTTTAGGGAAACAATCTGTAAGATCCTACCAGGCCGGGGATTTAATCGTTGAGTAGCAGGCCGCTGGTTATCATTGGAGGGGGAGGGCATGCCGCTGTGCTCGTAGATATTCTTATGAGACAGCACAGAGAAATAAAAGCCATTATCAGCCCCGATGATATTACCGGCCGTTCTGTTTTTAATGGCATAGCGCATTTAAAGGCTGATGACGATATTTTACGTTTCTCCCCTGAAAGTATCGAGCTAGTAAACGCCATTGGTACAGCTCCACGCTCATCCGTAAGACGTCGCATCAATGAACAATACCTCAATCGCGGTTATCGTTTTGCAAAAGTAATCTCCGACAATGCTTATATTTCGGAATATGCCCAAATACATGACGGCGCACAAATACTTACACATGCGGTAGTGCATCCCGGAGCCATAATTGGTGCTCACAGTGTAGTTAATACCGGAGCGGTAATTGAACATGACTGCATTATCGGTGCATATAATTTTATCGCGCCACGTGCAACGTTATGTGGTCAAGTCAAAACAGGCGAAAATGTATTTATCGGGGCAAATGCGACGATAATACCAAACCTGAGTATTGGGAATGACGCAGTTATCACTGCCGGGAGCGTTCTGGTATCGAGACTTGATACGGGAAAAGTCTGCTATCCCTGTAAAACAGTAATTAAATAGAATCAGGCAGAAGGTGAAAGATGACACAGCATTGGGAAAAAGTGCTAATCAGTCCGGAGAGTACTATCCGTGACGCGCTTGAGATCATTAACCGCGAAGCTTTACGTATTGCTTTAGTTGTTGATAGCGAAAAAAGATTGTTAGGTGTGGTGACCGATGGTGATATTAGACGCGGGCTTCTCAATAATCTTGCTCTTACGGCATCGACCTCTCTGGTTATGTGTAAAAACCCGGTCACTGCTGATAAAAATACGCCGCCCGGTAAGCTGAATGAACTAATTTCAGCTAAAGGGATACTTTCTATTCCGGTGTTGGAAGATGGTAAGGTTATTGGTCTGCAGACAATGCAAAGCGTTAATGATAAAACGCATTATGCAAACCCGGTCTTTATTATGGCGGGCGGTTTTGGCACCCGTTTAAGACCGCTCACTGATAACTGTCCAAAACCAATGTTAAAAATTGGCGATAAGCCAATTCTTGAAACGGTGATTAGAAGCTTTGTTAAGGCTGGTTTTAGAAATCTTTATATTTCAACGCACTACATGCCAGAAGTCATCAAAAATCACTTTGGTAATGGTGAAAGATTCGATGCTAAAATCCACTACGTTCATGAAGAAATGCCGCTTGGTACCGGTGGGGCTCTAGGATTATTACCAGATGATTTATCCGCAGAACTTCCGTTAATAATGATAAATGGTGACGTTCTGACGAATATTGATTTTGAGCGCTTGCTAAAATTCCATAATGAAAGCAATGCTGATGCAACTATTTGCGTTCGCGAATATGATTATCAAATTCCTTATGGCGTTATTACCGGTGAAGGCAGCAAGATTATCTCGATGGAAGAAAAACCAGTGCATCGTTTTTTTGTTAATGCTGGAATATACGTTGTTTCTCCACGTATATTTAAAGGCGTTCCAAAAAATCACCGTATAGATATGCCTAGTTTGCTTGAAGAGCGCATGCTGCAAAATGATAATGTGCTTATGTTCCCAATCCATGAATACTGGCTGGATATTGGGCGCATGGACGATTTCAAACGTGCGCAGGCTGATATATATTCTCTGGGCTTTGATTAATGAAAAATGTAGCGGTAATTGGTTTAGGTAATATAGCCAACAGACATCGTCGCAATCTGAGAATGCTTTTTCCAAAAGCGAAAATTTTTGCCATGTCATCTTCGGGAAGAAGGGTAAGTGAAGCTATTCCCGATTGTGATGAAGTCGTCGTCGATATCGAACAGCTTCTTTCTCAAGTCGATATGGTTGTGATCGCTTCTCCAGCGCCCTTCCATGCACAGCATGCATTGCCTTTTATCAAAGCCGGTATACCCGTATTAATAGAAAAGCCCGTAGTAGCTTCTTTAAAAGACATAGAAAAGCTGGAAGAGGCTTGTAAAATCTACCAAACACCGATAGCTGTAGGTTATTGCTTACGCTATTTGCCATCCGTGCAAGTGCTACGTCAGGTTTTAGAACAGCAAATTATCGGTAAGATTTTAAATGTGCGTGTTTCTATTGGTCAGTATTTACCAGATTGGCGCGCGACTAAAGACTACAAAGATAGTGTATCAGCAAGTAAAGCACTTGGCGGGGGAGCATTGCTTGAGTTAAGCCATGAGTTTGATTATACCCGCTGGCTTTTAGGTACGCTGCATATACAACATGCGATTGTTAGAAATTCCGCCACCCTCGATATTGATGTTGAAGATCTTGTTGATGTCGTGGCAACTACTGATGAGAACGCGGTTGTCCATATCCATCTGGATTTCCTTCAAAGAAAAGCATACCGGACGTGTGATTTTGTTGGTACGCAAGGCAGACTCGAATGGAACCTTATCACTAACGAATTGTTATTGCATAACGCTTCTGGTACCGAAATTATTTATCATGATGAAAAGTACGACCGGAATAAAATGTATCTTGATATGCTCACCGATTTTATGCGGCTTATATCAGGACAGTCTAACAATTGTATCTCTCTCGATGATGCTGCAGCTACCGTTATGCTGGTCGAAAAAATAAAAGAACTCTCAAACTAATATGAAAAATTTCGCCTTTATATTTGCCAGGGGGGGATCAAAAGGTCTTCCCGGGAAGAACATTAAGAAGCTCGCGGGTAAACCCCTGCTTCAATACTCTATTGAAAGCGCAAAGCAAACGCCCGCGATTAGCGAAGTTTTTGTCTCAACGGATGACGCTGAGATTAAACAATGTGCTTTTGAAGCTGGAGCAAAAATCATTGACAGGCCTGTAGAGCTTGCTGGCGATCAAAGTCCCGAATGGCTTGCGTGGCGTCATGCAATTGAATGGACGTCAGAACGTTATGGTGCCTTTGATAATTTTATTAGCTTACCTGCAACGAGCCCGTTGCGCGCAGTCAAAGATATTGAAGCGGCGTTAGAAAAACGAGCTTTCGCTAATGCTGATATCTGCATTTCAGTGACTCCATCCAGCAGAAGCCCCTATTTTAATATGATTAAAATAGATAAGGCGGGGTTTGCAGAATTAGTGATTAAACCTACTGATGAGGTTTCTCGTCGGCAGGATAGCCCTGATGTATTTGATATTACAACGGTAGTGTACGTTGCTCAACCAGAGTTTATAATGAGCAATTATGGTTTGTTTTCTGGGAAAGTGACTTCAATTGTTATTCCAAAAGAACGGGCTGTAGACATCGATGATATTTATGATTTTCATATGGCCGAAGTTTTGATTAATCTTAAAAATAAAGAAAGCTAAAATGTTAGATAATAAAACAGTATTAATCTTCGGAGCGGGTGGCCTTCTTGGTTCACGATTAACGCAAGAATGTCTTAATCAGAATGCAAAAGTTATCGCAGTCGACAAAAATATAGAATTGACACGCGACAGAATTGAGCAGCTAGGTGCCGATAAAGATCATCCACACCTGCAGTACCAAAAAATAGATATTACAAATGAAGAACAGGTGAAAAACTTCTTTGCGAATATCATACATATTGATGGCGCTGTTAATGCAACTTATCCTCGCAATAAGACATATGGCGCACATTTTTTTGACGTGACCATGGATAGCTTTAATGAAAACTTGGCATTGCATTTAGGAAGTTCTTTTTTATTCACGCAACAATGTGCTGCGTACTTCAAGAGAACATCTGTGCCTCTTTCACTAGTTAACATATCTTCTATCTATGGTGTCATAGCACCTAAATTTTCCATATATGAAAATACGCCTATGACGATGCCCGTTGAATACGCGGCTATAAAATCGGCACTGCTCCATTTAAATAAATATGCTATAGCTTATGTAAATGACAGCCGCTTTCGCATTAATGCAGTTAGTCCAGGTGGCATTTTCGATCATCAGCCTGAAGCATTCTGTAATGCTTATAAAAAGCTAACCAATGGCGCTGGGATGCTTGACGTTGCCGAAATAATCGGAGCTATTCTTTTCCTATTGTCTGATAATTCTCGATATGTCACAGGACAAAATATCATTGTTGATGACGGGTTCACACTATGATTTCAATTGTGAAAAAAATAAATTTTTGGCTAACTTGTAATCGTTTGGGACCAGATATACCACTTACTCATTTCTTACTATATTCGACTCGCTTGGGGAATATGATTTGTAAGAGGAAATTCAAAAAATTCGGTACTAATTCTTTTTTTAGACCATTTGCATATGCTGTTGAAACAAAGAAAATATCCATCGGTAATAATGTCGTAATCAGGCCAGGAACAATGCTCTTCGCATCTCCATTTGAAGGCGGAGGGAGTATTCATATTGAAATTGCTGATGATGTATTGATAGGGGCAGGAGTAAATATATATGTTTCAAATCACTGTTTCAATGACACGAGTAAATCAATATTTTTTCAAGGGCATTCTGGTATTCATCCAGTAAGATTAGAACGTGGGTGCTGGGTCGGTGCAAACACAACAATTTTACCAGGGGTCATCATCGGTGAGAATTCTGTTGTCGGTGCAAATAGCTTGGTAACCAAAAGCGTGCCTGCTTTTCATGTGGCAGTTGGGAATCCAGCTAAAGTAATTAAAAGAGTAGATGAATAATAAAATAATTGAAGTTAACTCTGATTTAACACATTTGTTTTATATACTCAATAATAATTGGTTTCCATTATGAGCTTATTTAGGCGATCAGGGATTTATTTATCATCAAATATTTTAAATGCCCTTGTACCATTCCTATTATTACCAGTGCTTACCCGTAACTTGAGTCCTGCTGAGTATGGGCAAATAGCTATGTTTCAGACTATAATAACAGGCCTTGCTCTGCTTGTTGGTTTGAATACAATAGGTGCTGCTAATAGAAAGTTTTATGATGGAGATTGTTCTTCTCTACCTGTTTATAATGGAGCATGCCTACATATATTATTTATATCAACGTTGTTGATAGGAATTGCCTCTTACTTTTTAGCTGATGCATTTAGTTTATGGTTAAATATACCAATCCCTTGGATATATCTAGCTTTGACTATTGCATTTGCAAATTTCATTATACAACTTCGACTTGGACAGTGGCAGGTTCGAGAGCACGCATTAAAATTTGGTGCCATGCAAGTCAGTCAAAGTATCTTGAATTTTATTTCTTCAATTATCCTTGTGGTTATATTTAAACATGGGGCTCAAGGTCGGGTTGATGCAATTCTTGCAACCACAGTAATATATGCACTTTTGAGTATTTGTTTGCTTTATAAAAATAAGTTGATTAAGTTGACGGTAATCCGTAAAGATTACATAGCGGATGCTTTATCATTCGGGCTTCCTTTAGTACCTCATGTGGTTGGTATCTTTTTCCTAAGTTCGCTTGATCGCTTTTTTATAAATAAACATCTGGGCATCTCTGAAGCAGGGATATATATGTTTGCTGTGCAACTGAGCCTTGGAGTAGCTGTTGTATTTGACGCAATAAACAAGGCTATGATTACTTGGCTGTTTAGTAGCTTGGCTAATAATAAGGTTGAACAATTAAAACGTGTTGTAAAGCTTACATACCTTTTCTTTGGGGTTATATTTTTGTTTGGTTGTTTTTCTTTTGTTATAGGGCCTTGGGTTGTAAGGTTAATTGGTGGTCATAAGTTCGAAGAGGCGACAGAAGTTATTGGGTGGCTATGTCTTGGCCAATGCTTCGGTGGGATGTATCTTATGGTTACTAACTACCTTTTTTACGCAAAGCGTACTGGGCGTTTATCGCTTGTTACAGTATCTACTGGAATATTTAATATAATTTTAATGCTCATACTTATCCCAATTAATGGCATCGTAGGCGTAGCTATGTCCTTCTCTTTATCAATGTGCATCCGTTTTTTTGCCACATGGTGGTTAACATCAAGATTGCATTTAGTGTCATGGAAAATTTTTCAATAAAATAGCTAGGAGTTTTTATCTCATGGGTTTTTGTAACCTTTATCAGTATGATTGTGCTGCATTATAAATTTGCACGATGTATATATGTTAACTTCAAATATTAATTTGTGATTATTTAATCGAAACGTGCGAGCTGTTGTATATTTAAAGAATAATGAAGGATAAATCCGGTGAATGTAAGCAAGTTTGCATTTTCAAGAATAATAATGTTATTCATTGCATCATTATTGTTAATGCTCAATTATTTGGGCAATGATGTTAATTTTTTTGGTTTGCTTTTATTGCTTGTATATTTATATTCTATCTTCGTATATCGGCCCATAGAATATGCTAATAATCTTCTTTTCTTTATCATATTAATTCCTATGTTAGTGGGAGGTGCATTGGTTGAAGGTGGGACATATCTATTTGAGATCGATAAATACTCTTATTGGAATGGAACATTTATTATAAATCTGTTTTTTTCGATGATATTTGTTGAATTTTTAATTTATCCAATAAAATCGTCGGGCACGAAAATTACTTTAACATTTAGTCGGCGTATATTTGATTGTTTAATCGTATGTATGTTAATTGTGTTATATGGGACTTTTCTGAAAACTGGTATTCCATTATTTAATAATATACATAGATCTATATATTTTGGTTCCATTGTTCCTGATTATGTTAATTTTATCAAGGGGCGATTGAGTTTTGTATGTTTAGCTTTAGGTTACTATTATTTCAATTATAGGTCTAAAAAATATTTATTCTATTTCTTTCTTATAGTGATTTATCATATTCTCTGCTCTATAAAGGGGGGGGAATTATTAATTGTGATATATTCATTCAGTCTCCCTATTACATTATTTTATACTGCAGGTAAAAATTTAGTAGATACTAAAAAATTAAATAAGAGAATTCGCTCTTCACTATTATTACTCATCTTTGGTGTGTTTAGTATTATATTTATTAATTATAAAACTGTTGAAAATTACGATGTAAAAACGACAGCGCTTGAAAAGATCCAAAAACGTGTCGAATCAGCAGGACAGATTTGGTGGATGATAAATGATAATAATCAAGTCCCTGAAAAGTTTCGTTGGGATCTATTCCTTAATAATTTTAATGAAAATGGTGATAAGTATGAGCGTGGCATGAACCAATTGATGAATGTTGTTACTCCTCCAAAATATTTAAATGCATGGCGTTCTAATGATTCCCGAGGGCAAAGTTTGGCTAATGGTTTTCCTGCTATAGGATATTATTATTTTGGTTATACAGGAATTGTTTTATTGATATTAATAGTCGGTTGCATAATAGTCTTAATTAAGAAGGATATATTAGCAACGTTTGAAAGTGGTGATGTTTTGTCATTTTTATTTTTAGGTCCTCTGTTAGAAGTAATCATTAGAGTTACTGCTCAAGGTGATATAAATCTACTCTTTGAAAAAAGGACCTTTGCAATAATAATTGCCTACATATTATATAGTGTACTAAAACGTTTAAATTTTAGGTCAAAGCATATATGAAATTGAATTATTATTTTTTATGGAGTTATAACAAAATTCCGTTTGTTTACTCTATAATGAATTCGAATGAAAAGAATATTTTAATAATTAACATTCGTGACTCTATTGATCTTGAGAATAAACTATCCAACTTATGTGAATTAGAAAATATTGAGCAAGTTGTTTTAATAAAAAATAATATTAAGGAATATATATTAAACATACTATATCGTATTTTTATATACCCTTTCAAAGTTAAAAAAGACAACATTACTTTTTACTTGGATGGTTGTTTTGGCCGTTACCCTATATTTTTAGCTAACCTCGGAGTGCCCGATGATGTAAAATTCTACGAAGAGGGGGAAGGTACTTACCATAAAGATGTGCTTTTTAAAAAAAAGGCTAATAATAATTTTAAATATAAAGTCAATGAATTTATTAAAAGAGTTTTATTTGTCGGGAAAAATTCCATTGAAAATATAACTTGTTTTTATATTAGAGATAAACAGCGACTGTTAGATTCTTTTACTCAACAAGGGTTCAGGAATATTGATTTTGAAATTAAAGAAATAGATGACGTTGAGTGTATCAGAAGAATATCAAATTCAGATAAAGATCTGTTGAAGAAAATATTTTTTGATGGTTTCTCATGTGATTTTTCGTTAGCAGCTGATGAAAAACGAGCAATAGTGTTAACGCAACCGACATATTTATATGGACTACACACTAAAGAAGAGCTTGCTGCTATTTTTAATTCCAGAATTGAATCCTTAAAAAAGGATAACTATAAGGTGTATCTAAAACTACACCCAATCGAACATGAAGATATATATTTAACTCAAGATGTGCACAGATTAAACGGGAATTTTCCTTTTGAATTGCTATCTTTATTCGACGTGGTTTTTGATAAAGGATTAACATTTAACTCAACAGCTATTAACTCTACGTTAATAAAAGAAAAATGGCTTATCCAAGATGAGCTTTCGGAGTGATTTATGCAGAACTCTATGTTAATTGAATTGGTTTTTATCATATGAATCTTAGTTTCGTGTGTATATTGATATTAAATTTAACAGGAAGGTATATTGGATAAAATACTTGGTATTAAAAAGTTAAAGTTGTGGGGGTGAAATGAAAGTTGCAATGATATTGCCTAGTCTTGAAAAAAGCGGACCTGGTATTCATGTCGAAGCATTGTCTAGAGCACTTACTGAATTAGGGTGTTATATTGAGATATTTTATCTCCGTAGCTGCAAAAAAAAATGCTTACACTTTGATTTTATCAGATGTTCAAAATTTTCCTTCACTTTAGAAAATATTAAACTCTTGTCAAAGTTTGATGTAATACATACACATGGATTTTATCCTGACTTATATGGGGTTATACTGTCAAAAATATTTATTAATTCAATCCATGTGTCGACTATGCATAATTTCTTAGAGAGCGACTTGTCTAGTCGTTACAATGGATGGCAAAAACACCTATATATTTTTTTGTGGGTTAGTGTCATAAAAAACATTTCCTATAAAGTGGTTTTTACGTATATTGCAAAAAAATATTATCAAAGTTTAGTAGGTGGTAAGGTGGATGTTATTGGCAGTGGCATTGATGTTTACTCAGCATTAAGTGGCATATCTAACAAAGCATGTTTAGAACCGCAAATTATTGAGAGCTTGACTAAATTAAGAAAAAATAAAAAAATATTAGGTTCAACATCAATTATAACTGAGATTAAGAGTCTTGATCTCATAATTAGAGCTTTACCTAACTTACCTGATTATGCAGCTGTTTTTGTCGGAGGAGGCACTTTAGAACATAAGTTAATTTCTATGGCAAAAGAGTTGGGAGTGTCTGACCGCTGCCTCTTTATTGGCTTTACTGATAATCCGCTTCCTTATCTTTCTTTCTTTGATATTTATGCTATGCCCAGTAAAAGTGAATCTTTTGGACTTAGCCTTTTCGAAGCGATAGCAGCAAAACTTCCAATAATATGTCGTGACCTTCCTGTATTTGAAGAATTATTGTCGGATGCCGGACTTAATAAATTTGATGGTTCTCTTTTTGGGTTTGTTAATACTGTTAAAAATATAACAAAAAATGAGCATAATTTTACTGAGTTTGCATTCGAAAAATTATTGGGTAGATATGATATGAAAAAAGTGGCTTGCAACTATCATGATTTTTATCGGAGAATTTTGAATAAATGATAGAGTTTAGTGTGTTGATGTCACTCTATATCAAGGAAAATCCATTATATTTGGACCTATGCCTTGAAAGCTTATCGAAGCAAACATTTAAAGCGAATGAAATAGTGGTGGTTCTTGATGGGCCAATTACAAAAGAATTGAATGATGTTCTAATTAAATGGATGAGTGTATTGCCACTTAGAATCTATCCTCTTTCAAAGAATGTTGGTTTGGGCGAAGCTCTCAATTATGGGCTCGGCAAATGCAGCTTTAATTTGATTGCTCGAATGGATACCGACGATATTTGTCATTATAATCGCTTTGAATTACAACTTAATGAATTTAAAGATACGCCAACGCTTGCTTTGCTTGGCAGTGCTATTAGTGAATTTGAAAACGATGTATCTAATATTACAGGGATAAGAAACGTACCATTACATCACAAAGATATCTTATCAAGCGCAAAAACACGAAACCCTTTCAATCATATGACGGTAATGTATAAAAAAGATGTCATATGTAAGGTCGGTGGCTATATGCACCATCATTTAATGGAAGACTATAACTTATGGTTAAGGCTGTTAAGTGAGAATTATTTAACAAAAAACCTACCCGATTTGCTTGTATCAGCACGAACAGGTACCGCTATGCTTTCGAGAAGGCGAGGTTTGCGCTATATACAAAGTGAATATGTTTTAGCTAACTTGAAATTTAAACTTGGTTTTCAGGGGAGAGTACAGGCAGCCTCAACTTTTTTGATAAGATGTTTACCACGGCTTATTCCGATATTCATGCTCGGAAAAATTTACAAGTTGCTTCGTAAATAATTTGAGTTGATCTTCTGCTTTTTCGCCTTAATTTTTTCTATTGTGAGGTCTTACTAAAACGAAGTTCTACGGATGATTTTACTACCTTAATTATTACCGGAATATGAAAACAAATCTTTGTCATCCCATTTAATGATGGGGTAACATCACAGCCCCATTTCAAGCCGCACATACGTCGCGGTGACCAAACCTGACAGGAGTATGTAATGTCCAAACAGCAGATCGGCGTCGTTGGTATGGCCGTGATGGGGCGCAACCTGGCGCTCAACATCGAAAGTCGTGGCTATACCGTTTCCGTGTTTAACCGCTCCGGTGACAAGACTGAAGAAGTCATCGCTGAGAACCCGGGCAAGAAGCTGGTTCCTTACTATACGGTTCAGGAGTTTGTAGAATCCCTCGAAACTCCGCGTCGTATTCTGTTGATGGTTAAGGCAGGTGAGGCTACGGACAAAACCATCGATTCCCTCAAGCCATACCTTGAGAAGGGCGATATCCTGATCGATGGCGGTAACACTTTCTTCCTGGATACCATTCGTCGTAACCGTGAACTGTCTGCGGAAGGCTTTAACTTTATCGGTACCGGCGTTTCTGGTGGCGAAGAGGGCGCGTTGAAAGGCCCATCCATCATGCCTGGCGGTCAGAAAGAAGCTTATGAACTGGTTGCACCCATTCTTAAGCAAATCGCAGCGGTTGCCGAAGATGGCGAACCATGCGTGACCTATATCGGTGCGGATGGCGCAGGTCACTACGTGAAGATGGTTCACAACGGCATCGAATACGGCGACATGCAGTTAATTGCCGAAGCCTATGCGCTGCTTAAAGGCGGCCTGAATCTTTCCAACGAAGAACTGGCAGCTACCTTTACCGAATGGAATAAAGGTGAGCTGAGCAGCTACCTCATCGACATCACCAAAGACATCTTCACTAAAAAAGATGAAGAAGGTAAATATCTGGTTGATGTGATTCTTGATGAAGCCGCTAACAAAGGTACCGGCAAATGGACCAGCCAGAGCTCTCTGGATCTTGGTGAGCCCCTGTCTCTTATCACCGAGTCAGTGTTTGCGCGCTATATTTCTTCACTGAAAGCGCAGCGTGTCGCAGCGTCTAAAGTGCTGAGCGGTCCGCAGGCTAAAGCATTTACCGGCGATAAAACCGAGTTCGCTGAAAAAGTTCGTCGTGCGTTGTATCTGGGCAAAATCGTCTCCTACGCGCAGGGCTTCTCCCAGCTACGCGCTGCCTCAGAAGAGAACAACTGGGATCTGAACTACGGTGAGATTGCAAAAATCTTCCGTGCTGGCTGCATTATCCGTGCTCAGTTCCTGCAGAAAATCACCGATGCTTATGCAGAAAACCCGGCCATCGCAAACCTGCTGCTGGCGCCGTACTTTAAGAAAATTGCGGACGAATATCAGCAAGCGCTGCGTGATGTGGTTTCTTATGCGGTGCAGAACGGTATCCCAACGCCTACTTTCTCCGCGGCTATCTCTTACTACGATAGCTATCGCTCAGCGGTTCTGCCTGCAAACCTGATCCAGGCGCAGCGCGACTACTTTGGCGCGCACACTTATAAGCGTACGGACAAAGAAGGCGTATTCCATACCGAGTGGATGGAAAAATAAATTTTTCAGAAGGTTATAGCGTAAACTGAAACCAGTGGGAGTTGCTCCCCACTGGTTTTTTCTTTTTAAACTATGTGGTTAAATTTGCTTTTGACTTCCTGCCGCTAGCAGCGCGGACAGGATATGCAGATTTGAATCGTTTGAGGCTTTATGAAAATTATTGTAACGGGCGGTGCAGGCTTCATCGGTTCTGCCGTAGTTCGCCACATTATTGACGCAACCAGTGACGAAGTTTTGGTCATTGATAAACTGACCTATGCCGGAAATATCGACTCACTCGCACCTGTTGCCGGCAGCGCTCGTTACTCATTTAGCCAGATTGATATCTGTGACAGGGCTGCGCTAGACAGGGCTTTCGAGGCGTTTCAACCGGATGGGGTGATGCACCTTGCGGCTGAAAGCCATGTTGATCGATCAATTGATGGCCCGGCGGCCTTTATAGAAACAAACATTGTAGGCACTTACGTTCTGCTGGAAGCCGCACGACATTACTGGAATAAGCTGGCATCACCGGCCAAAGAAGCCTTTCGCTTCCACCATATTTCTACTGATGAAGTCTATGGTGATCTGCATGATACCGAGTCGCTGTTTACCGAAACAACGCCCTATGCGCCGAGCAGCCCATACTCCGCATCGAAAGCCTCAAGCGATCACCTGGTTCGAGCCTGGCTGCGTACGTACGGCATGCCGACTATCGTGACCAACTGTTCCAACAATTACGGGCCCTATCACTTCCCTGAAAAACTGATTCCTTTAGTTATTCTCAATGCTCTGGAAGGCAAGCCGTTACCGGTCTACGGCAATGGATGTCAGATCCGTGACTGGCTATACGTAGAAGATCATGCCCGTGCGCTTTACAAGGTACTCACCGAAGGCAAACCGGGTGAAACCTACAATATTGGCGGGCATAACGAGCGTAAGAATATTGATGTCGTAAAGACTATTTGCCGCCTGCTGGATGAAATAGTGGCGACTAAGCCTGCTCAAATTACGCGTTTTGAAGAGTTGATTACGTATGTAACAGACAGACCGGGTCACGATCTACGCTATGCTATTGATGCCTCAAAAATCGAACGTGAGCTTGGCTGGATACCGAGTGAAACCTTTGAAAGCGGGATCAGAAAAACCGTTGAGTGGTATCTGGCGAATGAGTCATGGTGGCAACGCGTTAAAGATGGTTCGTATTCCAGGGAACGTTTAGGTCTCAGCAGTTAATTTAGACGATAAGGATTTACTATGAAGGGGATTGTTCTGGCAGGTGGTTCAGGTACGCGGCTCTACCCAATCACACGTGGGGTCTCAAAACAACTGTTGCCCATCTATGATAAGCCCATGATTTATTACCCGATCTCGGTGCTTATGCTGGCAGGGATCCGCGATATTTTATTGATCACAACGCTTGAGGATCTTCCTTCATTCCAGCGCTTGCTGGGTGACGGTAGCCATTTAGGTATAAACCTGAGCTATGAAATCCAGGCTCGCCCGGATGGCCTGGCCCAGGCCTTCATCATTGGTGAAGAGTTTATTAATGGTGAGAGCTGTGCGCTGGTGCTGGGAGACAATATTTTCTTCGGGCAGGGCTTTGGCAGCAAACTTGAGACGGTCGCCAGCCGGCAAAAGGGTGCAACCGTTTTCGGGTATCAGGTGATGTCGCCGCAGCGTTTTGGCGTTGTCGAATTCGATGAAAATTATCGTGCGCTCTCTATTGAAGAGAAACCTGAAGAACCAAAATCTAACTGGGCGGTGACCGGACTCTATTTTTACGATAATCAGGTCGTCGATTTAGCCAAACAGGTTAAGCCTTCTGCACGTAACGAGCTTGAGATCACAAGCATTAACCAAATGTATCTTGAGATGGATAACCTTACCGTTGAACTGCTCGGCCGTGGTTTTGCGTGGCTTGATACCGGCACGCATGACAGCCTGATTGAAGCTTCGCAGTTCGTCCACACCATTGAAAAGCGCCAGGGCTTCAAAGTCGCCTGTCTCGAAGAAATAGCCTGGCGTAAAGGGTGGCTGACGGCGGAACAGGTGCTTGATAGCGCAAGGGCTATGGAAAAAACGACGTATGGCCAATACTTGATGCAACTGGCCGCAAAATGATTGCCTGTGAAGGCGGCAGGGCGCTTTATTTAGCTTAAATAACGCGCAAATTTTGTTATTTACTTTAAAACCAAAACTATATTTTTGCGGGCGCTCAACGGGAGCGCCTTTTTGTTTTTTGAGAGGCCCTGACTTTTTTCAAGCATTTCCACACCGCTTACTCGTCTATTTTCAAGTGGTTTTTTCGGGCTATTCTGAGAAAAATTCTTAGTTCTCCCCAGGTATTTTTATTTTTATCCGATTATACTTGCTTCGAGCAGGCCCCCGCTTTTAGCGAACTATTTTTTTTAGGGTAATCATGAACCAAGATAACAATAATGTGACGCGAAATCACATCAATAGCAGTCCTGAATCTATTGATTTAATTGATCTTTTAGTGCAGTTATGGCGAGGGAAGGTGACTATCATCGCTTTTACCCTTCTGGCAATTATTATCGCAGCTATCTACCTTTTCGTCGCTAAAGAGAAATGGACTTCCACAGCGATTATCACTCAGCCGGACGCCGCGCAGATTGCTACCTATAGTAACGCCCTAAACATTATCTATAACGGCTCAGCGCCCGGTATAACGGATGTACAAAATCGTGTAATAGGGCGCTTAAGCTCCTCAATGTCGGCCTTATCCGAAACGCTGGATAACCTTGAGCTACCTGAAAAACTGACGATTGAACCTTCTGTTAAAGGCCAGTCGCTGCCGCTGAAAATTAGCTACGTTGGCGATACACCTGAGAATGCCAGGGCTAAAGTAGCCGAATACATTCAACAGGTTGATGAAGAGATTGGCGCGGAGCTGGCGGTCGATCTTAACGACAGCATCAAGCTACAAATCACCACGCTTGTAGACTCTTTGCAAACTCAGGAAAAGGTAGCCCAGGAGCAAAAAGAGCTGCGTATTAAGCAAATAAGCGAGGCGCTTAAGTTTGCCAATGAAGCAAAGGTTGCTTCACCGCAGGTTCAGCAAACTTCAGACGTGACTCAGGACACTTTGTTGTTACTCGGTAGTGAAGCGTTGACTTCCATGATTAAGAACGAGTCGACCCGCCCGCTGGTCTTCTCAGGCGCTTATTACCAGACCCGGAAAAATTTGTTTGATATCCAGAACCTGAAAATCGATCCTAAAACTATCCACGCCTATCGCTATGTGATGAAGCCTACGTTGCCTATTCGCAGGGATAGCCCTAAACGCGGCATTACGCTGATACTGGCGACGTTGCTGGGCGGTATGATTGGTGCCGGAGTGGTGTTGGCGCGTAACGCTATCCGCACTTATAAACCCGTTGCTTAGTTTTCAGGTGAAATAAAAAAGGCCGCATTAGCGGCCTTTTTGGTATTCGGAGTAAGTTACCTGTGACGCTTGCGTAAATTCTCAATTACCGCACTCAAATCTACATCCTGATCCTGCAGCAGTACCAGCAGGTGATAGACCAGATCCGACGCTTCATTAGTCAGTTCATGACGGTCATTAACCGTAGCGGCCAGCGCCGTTTCCACGCCTTCTTCACCCACTTTCTGCGCGATACGCTTGGTGCCGCTGGCGTACAGTTTCGCAGTGTACGAGCTTTCCGGGTCGGCGGTTTTGCGGGATGCCAGCAGTTCTTCAAGCTCGTACAGGAAATGCCAGCTATGTTTGGCTGGCGCGAAGCAGCTTGAGTTGCCGAGGTGGCAGGTAGGGCCAATCGGATTTGCCAGCACCAGCAATGTGTCGTTATCACAGTCAGGCGTGATGCTCACCACCGTCAGAAAGTGTCCGGAAGTTTCCCCTTTCGTCCACAGTCGCTGTTTGGTGCGCGAGTAGAAGGTGACTTTGCCGCTTTGCTCGGTCTGAGCCAGCGCCTGGGGATTCATATATCCCAGCATCAACACTTCGCCGGAGACGGCATGTTGTACGATGACCGGCATCAGGCCGTCGGTTTTTTCCCAGTCAAGCTGGTCGCGCTGTTGTTCTGTTAACACACTCGAATCTCCACGCCAAGCTGGGCCAAAAAGAGCTTCAGCTCACCAATATTAATAATCTGTTTATGAAATACGGAGGCGGCAAGCGCGCCGTCAACGTCCGCGTCTCGGAAGGCTTCCAGGAAATGCTCCATGGTTCCTGCACCGCCAGAAGCGATCAGCGGCACGCGGCACACTTCACGCACCTTGCGTAGCTGTTCCAGGTCATAGCCGTTACGAACGCCGTCCTGGTTCATCATATTAAGTACGATTTCCCCGGCGCCGCGTTTTTGCACTTCCTGCACCCAGTCGAGGGTTTCCCACTGCGTTATTCGCGTGCGGCTTTCGTCGCCGGTATACTGGTTAACGTGATATTTCCCGCTACCCTGATCAAACCAGGTATCGATGCCCACCACAATGCACTGCACGCCAAAGCGCTCTGCGAGGCGAGTAATGAGATCAGGGTCGGCAAGCGCAGGGGAGTTTATGGAGATTTTGTCCGCGCCAAACGACAGAATTTTTGCCGCATCGTCGGCTGATTTAATCCCGCCCGCCACGCAGAAAGGGATGTCGATAACCTCCGCCACGCGTGATACCCAGCTTTTATCCACAACGCGTCCGTCGCTCGACGCGGTGATATCGTAAAACACCAGCTCATCGGCGCCTTCCTGCGCATAGCGCTGGGCAAGCGGCACGATGTCGCCGATAATTTCATGGTTGCGAAACTGCACGCCTTTTACCACCTGGCCGTCACGCACGTCCAGGCAGGGGATTATCCGTTTTGCCAGCATGAGATCGCCTCCGCCACGTTGAATTTTCCTTCCAGTAAAGCGCGCCCGACGATTACGCCGCGCACGCCCGTGCCGCGCAGGGCCGAAATATCGTTAATGTCGCCAATACCGCCCGAAGACTGGAACGCAATCTGTGAATAGCGCGCGCAGACCTCTTCATAAAGGGACACGTTAGAACCCGCGAGCGTTCCGTCGCGGGAAATGTCCGTGCAAAGCACGTGCTTCAGGCCAACCGGCAGATAGGTTTCCACCAGCGCTTCCAGCGAAACGCCGGAATTCTCCTGCCAGCCGCTGACCGCAACTTGCTTATTACCCTGTCCATCAATACGCACATCCAGCGCCAGCACCAGCGCTTCGGCACCAAAACGCTTAAACCAGGCTTTTACTGCTTCAGGCGCTTTCACCGCGGTGGAGCCAACCACCACACGTGCAACGCCAGCTTCCAGCAGAGCCGCAACGTCTTCTTCAGTACGCACGCCGCCGCCAACCTGCACCGGAATGGTTACGCCAGCTACCAGTTTCTTGAGCAGTGGAATCTGGCGATTAGCCGGATCCTTAGCGCCGGTTAAGTCGACCAGATGCAGCACCTCCGCGCCCTGTGCCTCGTAATCCTGCAGGCGAGGCAGCGGATCGCTGCCGTAATCGCGCAGCTTTCCATAATCTCCCTGATGGAGACGCACCACTTTGCCGTCAATTAAATCGAGAGCGGGAATTATCATCGTGCTTACATCTCCAGGAAATTCTTGAGCAGTTTTGCCCCGGCGGCGCCTGAGCGTTCAGGATGGAACTGCACGCCGTAGAAATTGTCTTTCTGCACGGCTGCCGTAAAGGGTTCGCCGTAGCTTGTCTGCGCGATTGTGTTGGCGCATACCGGCATTGCGTAGCTGTGAACGAAGTAGAAATACTCGCCGTCTTCGATATCGCGGAACAGGCGGTCACCCGCTTTTGGATAGACCCGGTTCCAGCCCATATGCGGCAGCGGCAGCCCGAAGTCGGTCATTTTAAGCACGGGTTCGTCAATGATGCCGAGGGTTGTGACGCCCTGATTTTCGTCGCTTTGGCTGCCAAGGAGCTGCATGCCGAGGCAAATCCCCAGCACCGGCTGGGTACAGGCCTGAATCAGCTCAAGCAAATCGCGCTCACGAATTTGATCCATCGCCGCCTGCGCTGTGCCGACGCCGGGCAAAAACAGCTTGTCTGCTCGCAGCACTATGTCCGCATCCCGGCTTACCACCGGGTCATAGCCCAGGCGTTTGATAGACGATTTTACCGACAGCAGGTTGGCGCAGCCGGTATCCAGAATCACCACGTTCATCACAACACTCCTTTGGAGGAGGGAAGCGTATCGCCTTCAACGCGAATGGCCTGCCGCAGCGTGCGGCCAAAGACCTTGAACAGGCTCTCGACTCGGTGATGGTCGTTTTTGCCTTTAGTTTTCAGGTGCAGGGTGATGCCCATGGTGTAAGAGAGCGAGCGGAAGAAGTGCTCGACCATCTCGGTACTGAGATCGCCCACGCGCTGGAAGTTGTATTCAGCTTTGTATTCAAGGTGCGGACGGCCGGAAATATCCAGCGCACAGCGCGCCAGGCATTCGTCCATCGGCAGCGTAAAGCCGAAGCGGGTGATGCCGCGTTTGTCGCCAAGCGCGATTTTCAGCGCTTCGCCCAGCGCCAGCCCGGTGTCTTCAACGGTGTGGTGATCGTCGATGTAAAGATCGCCTTTTACGGCTATTTCCATACGGAAGCCGCCGTGCGTGGCAATCTGATCGAGCATGTGGTCGAAGAAGCCGACGCCGGTATTGATCTTGCTGCCGCCTTCGCGATCCAGCCAGACCTGTACGTCAATCTGCGTCTCTTTGGTGGCGCGCTCAACGTGGGCATAGCGGTCACGTTTGCTCAGCCTGTCGCTTATCATCGGCCAGGTAAGGGATTCGCCGTGATAGCGCAGTCCCTGGATGCCCATATTTTCCGCAAGCTCGATATCGGTGGCGCGGTCGCCAATCACATAGCTGTTTGCTTTATCCAGCACGCCTTCTTCCAGATAGCCTTTAACCATGGCGATTTTCGGCTTGCGGCACTCGCAGTCGTCCGTCGGTAAATGCGGGCAGATCAGAATATCGTCAAAGCTCACGCCCTGGGAGGTAAGGACCTGCATCATCAGGTTATGCGGCCCGTCGAAATCGGCCTGCGGGAAGCTCGACGTGCCCAGCCCATCCTGATTGGTGATCATTACTAATCTGTATCCTGCTTTTTGCAACTGCAGCAGAGCAGGAATCACCGCCGGTTCAAAAGCGAGTTTGTCCAGGCGGTCCACCTGAAAATCAGAAGGTGGCTCGGAAATTAAGGTGCCGTCACGGTCGATAAAAAGAATTTTCTGGCTCACACGCCCTCCGTGGCCGACAGGCCGGGTTGTTGGCGCAGCGCAGCGATGGCGCGCTCGCACTCTTTTCGGGTGCCCACGGTAATTCGCAGACAGCCGCTTAACGATGGTTGTTTATTCTGGTCACGCAAGATAATGCCCCGATCCCACAGCGATTTAAATACCGCGCTTGAAGCGGTTATTCTTGCCAGCACGTAGTTGGTTTCGGAATCGAAAACCTGCTCGACGCAGGCAACCTCTTTCAGTGCCGTTATCAGATACTGGCGGTTAACCAGCACTTCTGCCACACGTTCGCGCATGGCGTTTATTCCCTGCGTGCTTAACGCCTGCGCCGCGATATCCGCAACGGGCGTAGCAAGCGGATAAGGCGCTATCACTTTCATCAGCAGGTTGATGACTTCTTCGTTTGCAAGCGTAAAGCCGCAGCGTAGGCCGGCGAGAGCAAAAGCTTTGGAGAGGGTACGCAGTACAACGAGGTGTGGATACTCCTCAAGCCAGCCGGCGAGCGTCGCCTGCGGACAAAACTCGATATAGGCCTCATCAGCCACCACCAGCGCCTTGCCGCGCGCCATTTCCAGCAGAACACGCAAATCCTGAGGATTGATGAGCTGTCCGGTTGGGTTATTCGGGCTGCAAACGTAAATCACTTTTACGCCTTCAATATTTTCCGCGATGGCCGGTAAATCGAGCTGCCAGTTTTCCAGCGTTTGCACCGTGCGGCACTCCACGCCGAAGGTTTCAGCGCTCACGGTGTACATGCCGTAGGTTGGCGGGCAGTACAGCACGGCGTCTTTGCCCGGCTCGCAGAACGCACGAATCAGCAGTTCAATGCCTTCGTCGGCGCCGCGGCTAACCAGCACCTGTTCCGGCTTCACCCCCGCATAGGCGGCGTAGCGTTCAATCACCAGCTTCGGCTGGCATTCAGGGTAGCGGTTTAGCGATTGCTGGCTCAGGTCGTACTCGACGGCCGTCGGGTATTCATTCGCGTTCAGCCACACGTCGCCGTTGCCGCCCAGGCGGCGTGCCGACTGATAAGGGGTGAGGGCGCGAACGTTTTCGCGGGCTAACTCTTCAATGCTCATTGCATCTCCTCCTTTTTATTACCGTTCAGGGCAGCAACGCGCAGGGTAACGGCGTTTTTGTGGGCGTCGAGCAGTTCGGCGGCGGCCAGCGTTTCAATAGTTTTCGCAAGGCTTGTGAACCCCTGCGGGGTGAGTTCCTGCACGGTCATACGCTTCTGGAAATCCGCCAGCCCAAGGCTTGAGCAGGTTGCCGTGTAGCCATAGGTTGGCAGCACGTGGTTGGTGCCGGAAGCATAATCGCCTGCGGATTCCGGAGACCAGTCACCGAGGAATACCGACCCGGCGCTGGTGATGCTGTCGACCAGTTCACGGGCGTTACGCGTCTGAATAATCAGGTGCTCAGGGCCGTACTGGTTAGAAATTTCAACGCACTGCGCCAGATCTCGTGCCACAATCAGGCGGCTGCTTGCCAGCGCTTTGCGTGCCGTTTCAGCACGAGGCAAGGCGGCTAACTGGCGCTCAACGGCTTCTGCCACGGCTTGCGCCATGTCGGCATCCGGCGTGAGCAAAATTACCTGGGAATCCGGGCCGTGTTCGGCCTGCGACAGCAGATCGGAGGCCACGAAATCCGGCGTCGCGCCGCTGTCGGCAATCACCAGCACTTCAGAAGGCCCGGCGGGCATGTCAATTGCCGCACCGTCAAGGCGCTGGCTGACCTGGCGTTTTGCTTCGGTCACATAGGCGTTGCCCGGCCCAAAGATTTTATCCACCGCAGGAATGCTGTCGGTCCCCAGCGCCAGCGCGGCGATGGCCTGCGCCCCGCCCACCTGAAACACCTCCTGCACGCCGCAAAGCTGTGCGGCATAGAGGATTTCATCGGCAATCGGCGGCGGCGAGCACAGCACCACTTTTTTACAGCCCGCGATACGAGCCGGAGTAGCCAGCATCAGCACCGTAGAAAACAGCGGCGCAGAGCCGCCTGGAATATAAAGGCCGACTGAAGCCACCGGGCGGGTAACCTGCTGACAGCGCACGCCGGGCATGGTTTCAACGTCCACCGTTGCCAGCTGCTGGGCGAGGTGGAATTTTTCTATATTGGCGACGGCAACCGCCATCGCTTCTTTGATATCCGAACCAAGACGCCCAACCGCGGCGGCAATTTCCTGCCCGGTCACCTTTAACCGTTGAACTTCTGCCTTATCGAATTTGGCGCTGTATTCGCGTAGCGCCGCGTCGCCGTTAGCCTTTACGTTATTCAGGATCTCTGCCACGGTGCGCGTGATGCTTTCTGAGGCGGAAATAGCCGGGCGCAACAGCAGCGCATTCTGCGCAGCCTCATCACAGTCATTCCAGAAAATCGGCGTGTTGAAGTTCGACATTGGCTTACTCCATCATCTTCTCGATTGGCAGCACCAGAATGGAGCTTGCACCCAGCGCTTTGAGTTTTTCCATGGTTTCCCAGAACAGGGTTTCACTGCTTACCATGTGCATCGCCACGCGCTGCCGATCGCCCGCCAGCGGCAGTATAGTAGGGCGCTCGGCACCCGGCAGCAGGGCAACGATTTCATCCAGCCGCTCGCTCGGCGCGTGCAGCATGATGTATTTTGATTCACGTGCCTGAATCACGCCCTGGATACGGGTCATTAATTTATCAATAAGCTGCTGTTTGGCTTCGGGCATTTCACCGTCGCGCTGAATCAGGCAGGCTTTGGAGCGATAAATCACTTCCACTTCGCGCAGGCCGTTAGCTTCAAGCGTAGCGCCGGTAGAAACCAGGTCGCAAATTGCATCAGCAAGGCCGGCGCGTGGGGCGACTTCAACGGAGCCGTTTAACAGACAGGATTTAAACTGGACGCCCTTGCCGTCAAGGTAGCGCTTAAGCAGGTGTGGGTAAGAGGTGGCGATACGTTTATTGTTCAGGGCGGCGGGGCCGTCCCAGGTATCGTCAACCGGGATCGCCAGGGAAAAACGGCAGCCGCCGAAATCCAGGCGACGCAGCGTGAAATAGCGCGGGTCTTCGCCCTGAGCGCGGCGGGTCAGCAGCTCTTCTTCCAGCACGTTTTCACCGATAATGCCAAGGTCTACCACGCCGTCCATCACAAGGCCCGGAATGTCGTCGTCACGCACGCGCAGAATATCAATCGGCATATTTTCCGCCAGCGCGATCAGGCGCTGGGTGTGCAGGTTGATTTTTATGCCGCAACGGGCCAGCAATTCGCGTGAATCATCGCTAAGTCGGCCGGATTTTTGAATAGCTATGCGTAAACGGTTGTTGTCTAACATTGGTAGTTGCCCCTTAATCATTCCTGTCTGACGTCCAAAAAAAAGCCCCCGAAAGAGTTCTTCCGGGGGCTTCATCACACGTTCATGCACCTCTGGAAGATCTTTTCGTCTTCCAGCACACATCGCCTGAAAGACTAGTCAGGATGATGGTGGTGATGGTGGCTTGTAGTCTGGACGCGTGTCATAAAATTCTCGTTTGAATGCTTATTCATGATGTGCTTTTAACGTAAACCAGATTCAGCGTTGAGCGCAAGGGCTTTTTACCGCCATACTTAATATTCTGTTTAAGCTCGCTAATTGTCAGTTTGCTTATCGTGGCGTAGCCTTAACAAAGGCTAGTTAAAGCAGCGCAGAAGAAAATGCTGCGTCTCAGGAGAGAAGGCATGAAAAAGGTTGCGATTGTCGGGTTGGGCTGGTTAGGCATGCCGCTTGCGCTGTCATTATCAGCGCGGGGCTGGCAGGTTACAGGGAGCAAAACGACGCTCGACGGCGTTGAAGCAGCCCGCATGTGCGGCATCGACAGTTATCAACTGCAACTGACGCCTGAGCTGGTTTGCGATAGCGAGGATCTCGATGAGCTGCTAAACGTTGACGCGCTTGTCATCACGCTTCCCGCGCGGCGAACCGGCGAAGGCGATGATTTTTATCTGCAGGCGGTGCAGGAAATCGTCGACAGCGCGCTGGCCCATCAGGTGCCGCGCATTATTTTTACCAGCTCGACCTCCGTTTACGGCGAGGCAGAAGGCCGGATAAAAGAAGACTTTCCGCTTAGCCCTGTCACCGCCAGCGGACGCGTGCTAAAAGAGCTGGAGCAGTGGCTGCATGATTTACCCGGCACGTCAGTTGATATCCTGCGTCTTGCGGGCCTGGTTGGGCCGGAACGACATCCGGGACGCTTTCTTGCCGGTAAATCCGACGTTGCTAACGGCGGTCACGGCGTCAATCTTGTCCATTTAGAAGACGTCATTTCGGCCATTACGTTATTACTTCAGGCCCCTAAAGGCGGACACATCTATAATTTATGTGCGCCCGTTCATCCCTCGCGTGAGGAATTTTATTCGCAGATGGCGCGCCAGCTTAATCTGGAGGCGCCGGCGTTTCGCTCGCAGGATAAACCGGGCCACGGGAAGCTTGTGGACGGCAGCCGAATTTGTAATGAACTGGGGTTTGAATACCAGTATCCAAACCCGCTAGTCATGCCTGTGCAATAGCGCAGCGGGTGGCATTGCTCGTTCTACCCGCCATACTTCAAGCTGCAGGTGCGTTGGCTGCACTCACCCATTACGGTCATTTACCAAAGTAAACACCTGAAATGGGTTCCCTTACCGCCTTCCTGCAGCTCGAATGATTTAGGGTATAAGTTGAGGCGAGTTTGAAACCATTGCTGGATGTACTGATCGTTCTCGACACCCTCGATAAAGAAGGGAGCTTTGCTGCGGCGGCGACAAAGCTCTTTAAAACGCCTTCCGCGCTCAGCTACACCGTGCAAAAACTCGAAAACGATCTCAATATTCAGATTCTCGACCGTTCAGGCCACCGGGCGCGTTTCACGCGAACAGGCCAGCTTCTGCTGGAAAAAGGACGCGAAGTGCTGCACACCGTTCGCGAACTTGAACAGCAGGCCATCAAGCTCCATCAGGGCTGGGAAAACGAACTGACGATCGGCGTGGACGACTCCTTTCCATTTTCGCTGCTCACGCCGCTTATCGAAGCCTTCTATAAAAGCTACAGCGTAACGCGCCTGAAATTTATTAACGGCGTGCTTGGCGGCTCCTGGGAAGCGCTGACGGAAGGGCGGGCGGATATTATTGTCGGGGCGATGAGCGACCCGCCTTCGCTGAGCGGATTCGGTTTTACGCTGCTTGGGCAACTGGAAATTGTCTTTGTCGTCGCCCCCCATCATCCGCTGGCCGAGGCGGAGGAGCCGCTAACCCGACGCGCAATCAAACGCAGCAGGGCGGTAATCGTTGGAGATACCTCGCGTCTTGAGCCTTCCCGCGCGATGCACCTTATTGACGACCAGGAAGCGATCACCGTGTTTGATTTTAAAACCAAACTTGAACTGCAAATCAGCGGAATCGGCTGCGGCTATGTGCCGCGCTATATGGCACAACGTTTTATCGAAAGCGGCGTACTGGTAGAGAAGCAGGTCGTCTCCCATGTGCCCTTTGTGCCGGTCTGGATCGGCTGGAATGAGCAAACCGCCGGGCTCGCCAGCGAGTGGTGGCGGGAGCAAATCGTCGCCAGTCCTGAAATCGCCACCGTCTACGGCATGACGCAAAATAATACTTCCGGGTGAGTGGCAGACCCCCGGCCTCACATCTATTGTTAAAAATGGATCGCTAGCTCTTCTGAATGCGTCTTCGCGATGAAATTTTCACCCCTGCTTAATTTTGCAGCGGTTTTTTGTGCGCAAGGAGTCCGTATGAAGCAAACCAATCAGCAATGGCAGTCGCGGCGCGAACAGGCGGTTCCGCACGGCGTCGGAAATTTACTGCCTGTCTATATAGAAAAAGCAAAGAATGCCGAATTATGGGATGTGGAGGGTAAACGTTATATCGATTTTGCCTCCGGTATCGCCGTTCTGAATACGGGGCATAACCATCCGGCGGTGATCGAGGCGGTGAGTCAACAGCTTGGCCATTTCACCCATCCCTGTTTCCAGGTTACGCCCTATGGCAACTATATTGAGCTGGCGGAACGGCTGAACGCGCTTGCGCCCATCAGCGAACCCTGCCAGACGCTGTTTCTGACTACCGGTGCAGAGGCGGTGGAGAATGCGATAAAAGTCGCGCGAATTGCTACCGGCCGTTCCGCGGTAATTGCTTTTCGCGGCGCGTTTCACGGCCGCACGCTATTAGGCATGGCGCTAACCGGCAAAGTGCAGCCGTATAAAAAAGGTTACGGTCCGTTCCCGGCGGGTATTTACCACGCGCCCTATCCTGCGGCCTATCTCGGCGTAACGGATACCCAGGCGCTGGCATCGCTGGCGGGTATTTTCGCCGCGGACGTTTCACCTGACGAAGTCGCCGCCATTATTATCGAGCCGGTGCAGGGCGAAGGCGGTTTTTACGCGGCGTCGCCGCAGTTTATGAAGCAGCTTCGTTCCATTTGCGATAAACACGGCATAGTGCTGATTGTCGATGAAATCCAGAGCGGCTTCTGCCGCACGGGTAAAACCTTTGCTATTGAGCACAGTGAAGTTGAGCCGGACTTGATAACCATGGCGAAAAGCCTGGCGGGCGGCTTCCCGCTTTCGGCACTGGTAGGGAAAAAGGCCCTGTTTGATAAGGCGCTACCGGGCGGGCTTGGCGGCACCTATGCCGGATCGCCGGTTTCTATCGCAGCCGCCCTGGCGGTGGTGGATATTATCGAGAAAGAGCAGCTTAACCAGCGTGCGCAGGCGATAGGCGAGCAAATTACCACCAGGCTGCATCAGCTAGCCGAACAGTACGACTGCATAGGCGACGTGCGTGGCTACGGCGCAATGATCGCCATGGAGCTGGTTGAAGGGCGTGACAGCCATCGGCCGGATAAAGATCTCACCGCGGCGCTGGTGCAGGAAGCGGGCCGTCAGGGGCTTGTGCTTTTATCCTGTGGCGTACGCGGTAACGTCATCAGATTCCTTGTGCCGTTAACCGCCGAAAAAGAAATTGTTAAACAGGGCCTCAACATCTTGTCATCCTGCCTGGAATTGGTGCAAAATACGCGCCTCACAAAATGAGATAAAAAACCGACGTTAAACGCGTCGGTTATTTTTTTGCATTGAGTCTTAGCAGTCAAACAGGCATTCGCCAAAAAAACCAAGAGGCCGGGCTTCGTACCGGATAGATACTAGCTTTTAAAAAACGACAGTCGTGTCGCCGAGGAAAACAAGATGGGGCAGTTTTTTGCTTTTGCGCAGGCATTCGCCGTTTGGGAGAATGAACATGTCGCTTAACGTCACCGCAGGTGCAAACACCCGCCCAGGTCTGCGTAAGACCCTGACGCTGGTTCCGGTAGTTATGATGGGCCTTGCCTACATGCAGCCGATGACCTTGTTTGATACTTTCGGTATTGTTTCCGGGATGACCGATGGCCATGTGCCGACGGCTTATGCCTTTGCTTTGGTGGCGATTTTGTTCACCGCGCTGAGCTATGGCAAGCTGGTGCGTCGTTTCCCGTCTGCGGGTTCCGCCTATACCTACGCCCAAAAAGCAATTAACCCTACCGTTGGCTTTATGGTGGGCTGGTCATCGCTGCTGGACTACCTGTTCATGCCGATGATCAACATTCTGCTGGCGAAAATTTACTTTGAAGCGCTGGTGCCCGGCGTGCCGTCGTGGCTGTTCGTTGTTGCGCTGGTGGCCTTTATGACCATCTCTAACCTGCGCAGCATTAAAACCGTTGCCAACTTCAATACCCTGATTGTGGTATTGCAGATGGGCATCGTGGCGGTGATTGTTGGCCTGATTGTCTTTGGGATTTCCCACGGTGAAGGCGCAGGTACGCTGACCAGCACCCGGCCATTCTGGTCCGGCGATGCGCACGTGGTACCGATGATTACCGGCGCAACAATCCTGTGCTTCTCGTTCCTCGGTTTTGACGGTATCTCTTCCTTATCTGAAGAGACCAAAGACGCCGAGCGCGTGATCCCACGCGCCATCTTCCTGACCGCGCTGATTGGCGGACTGGTATTTATCGTTGCGTCTTATTTCCTGCAGCTGTACTTCCCGGACATTTCTCGCTTTAAGGAACCGGATGCGTCCCAGCCGGAAATCATGCTTTATGTCGCGGGCAAAACCTTCCAGTGGGGCGTGCTGATTTTCTCCAGCGTGACCGTTCTGGCTTCAGGTATGGCGGCGCATGCGGGCGTTTCTCGACTGATGTACGTGATGGGCCGTGACGGCGTGTTCCCGACCCGTTTCTTTGGTTACATCCATCCGAAATGGCGTACCCCGGCATGGAACGTGCTGCTGGTGGGGGCTATCGCGTTAATGGCTATCCGCTTTGACCTGGTTACCGCGACCGCGCTGATTAACTTTGGCGCACTGGTGGCGTTCACCTTTGTGAACCTGTCGGTTATCTCTCAGTTCTGGATCCGTGAAAAACGTAACAAGACCCTGAAAGACCATTTCAACTACCTGGTTCTGCCGGTATGTGGCGCGCTGACCGTAGGCGCCCTGTGGATCAACCTGGAAGAAAGCTCGATGATCCTCGGTCTGGTGTGGGGCGGTGTGGGCCTGATTTACCTGGCTTGCGTCACTCGTCGCTTCCGCAACCCGGTGCCGCAGTTCAACGAAGATTTAGCGTAACAGCGCTGAAAGAAAAATGGCTCCTGCGGGAGCCATTTTTTTGCCTTTAATTCACCAGAAATTGCGCATATTCGAACAAGGCTTTGAGCAGCGCGGTCTTCTCCTTATCCTCTTCATGCTGGTTATACAGCGCTTCGAGTTCCAGCGCGTAAGCCTGCAGCGCTTCCTGCGATAGCACTGCCTGGCGATGCGCTAGCCAGCGCTGCTTCTCGGCTTCATCCAGCGTGCCGGGGAAGTTACGCGCCCGGTAATTAAACAGCAGCTTTTCAATACGCTTATCAACGAAAGAAATATCCAGCCCCGCGAGGTTATGCGGCTCGGTTTGCAGAACAATGCGCATCGCCGCGCGATCGGCATCGCTGAAGAAACCGTTATAAATCTGCGTATCAACGTTATCCGACGGCACAAAGGGGTCGGCCTCGGCAAAAATAGCGACCACCTTTTCACGCACGCCCGGGTGCGCCCGCAGGACTTTCAGGTTCTCCAGGCACTGCTGGCGGTTAATGCCTAAACGTTCCGCATCCTCAGGCCGCAGGGTATTGGCGACGGCCAGCACCGGGCACTTATTAAGATGAACAAGCTTGACCGGCACGGCTGCCGCATCCCCAAGCGAGGCTTTCGGCGTGTATAACCGTTCGCGAAGCGTATCGGCATCCAGCTCAAGCAGCGGGGTAATATCACCGGCAAGATCTACCATAATCACCGCGTTGCGGTTGTCCGGGTGCCAGGCAAGCGGCGCAATCCAACTGGTGTTGCCGCGCCAGGCGCCAAACATACCGGAAACGTGCACCAGCGGTTTCATCTGTGGAATATCAATCAGCGTGGTGAGCTTTTGTTTCGAACGGTGGCTGTAAAGATAATCAAACAACCGTGGCTGCCGGGTTTTCACCAGTTGCGCCATAGCGATAGTGGCGTACACGTCGGCCATCGCATCGTGTGCGTTAGCGTGTTCAATCCCGTTAGCTTTGGTCAGATGCTCAAGGCGGAAACTCGGCAGGCCGTCTTCGTTTTCCGGCCAGACAATGCCTTCCGGGCGCAGCGCATAGCAGGCACGCATCACGTCGAGCAGGTCCCAGCGTGAGTTATCGTTCTGCCAGCTCCAGGCATAGGGATCGTAAAAGTTGCGATAGAAAATATTGCGCGTCACTTCATCATCAAAGCGCACGTTGTTGTAGCCCACCACGCAGGTTTTTGGCACGGTGAAGATATCGTGAATGCGTTTCGCAAACGCGGCTTCGTTCTCGCCGCGCGCCAGCGCCTGCTGCGGCGTAATTCCGGTGATCATCACCGCTTCCGGCTGGGGCAGATAATCATCTGCAGGCTTGCAGTAAAACACTTCCGGCTCGCCGATAACGTTGAACTGCTCATCGGTGCGGAGGGCGGCAAACTGCGCAGGGCGGTCGAGCGAGGGGCTCTTACCGAAGGTTTCGTAATCGTGGAAGAGAAAGGTGGGTTGCAGTACGGTATCAGGCACGGAGGTTACCATTAAGCTGATGAAGTCTGGCTTAATGGTAACTCATTTGTTAAGGCATCAGAAGAAAACCAGCGGCTAAGGCGTCAGACTTTGCGGCTGCACGGCCTCGCGGCTAAGCATACGCTTGCCGAAGGCAATCCCGGGTTTTTCAACCTTGTGATACAAAACGAACGCCATAAGCCAGGTTAGCGGCAGGCATATTCCTGAGACGACCAGAAAGCGCACCAGGGAGGGCAGGTGGCTAAAGCTCGTGGTATGCACCAGCAGACCAATGACCGGGATCACAATCATCAGGTGCAGCAGGTAAACAGAGTAGGAGATATCACCCAGAAACAGACTTATCGGGCGCGTCAGGAGATGGCGTGGGTAATGCGCAAGCTGGCTAAAACGCGTGTGTTTTTCCGGCTTCCATAGCAGACCGGTCATGCTGAGAATCAGCAGGCATTCAACAATCAGGCGCAGGTGGTTTTCCGCAATGCGCATTTGCCAGGCGACGACAGGGGCAAGCAGCGCCAGGGCCATGTAATAGCCCTTCTGATAACGTACTGCCTGGGATATCAGCATGCCGGCGATGAAAAAGGGCAGCTTAATCAGGATCATCGACGGCATCGGGAAGGCTTCAAAATAATCCGGCAGCAGCCAGCGGGCGGCGAGGCAAAACAGCATCAGCATCACCGACGAGATGGCAAACCCAAAGCGCATAATAATCAACATGAGGAACGGGAACAGCAGGTAGTACTGCATTTCCAGGCCGATACTCCAGTCTGGCAAGACCGTCCGGTATGAGTACTCAGGAATAAAGCCAAATACAAAAGTCAGATGGCTTGCGATATTCATTAACGAATGGTCGGCATAGCGGCTTGCAAGCGTGGCGGTGCCAGGCCACGCGCTGGCAATAATATTACGCATTTCCCCAAACCAGCCGCCCAAAACAAGCGCAAAAACGAGCAGTAAATAATAGAGAGGAGCAATTCTGAAAAACCGTCTTAACCAAAACATGCGCCATGTATTAACGCTCTGCCAGGGCTCTTTCTGCTGCCTGTCCTGATAATTTTTCGCCATCAGATAACCGGACAATAAGATAAAGAGATCGACCCCCAGGCCGGGATCGGACAGCAGCGGAATGCGACAGTGGGTCAGCAGGCAGATATGCCCCAGCAGCACCCAAAGCGAGGCAAATCCCCGCAGGCCTTCAAGTTCCGGCGTCCAGTTTTTACTTTGCACCATGCTGGTACCTTTAGAATAAAATTCAAACAAAAAGGCAAAATATAAATGAACGCAGGCGCTGGCAATAAAATGCCGGGGAACAAGACTATTATCAGATAATACGCAGGTCAGGGCCGGAAAGGGTGGCATAAAAATGCTCTGGCACTATGACAAAACCGCAAACGTCATATTTTCTTGCAATTTTGCCGCGCAAAAAAAAATGAATTGCCGTAAAACGAGCGGCTGAAAATAAAGTCGTTGAGGATACCTCGTTGAAGATCCGCCAGTTTATTGCTTTTGCCGTTCTGTCATTTTCCGCTCATTCCGCTTTTGCCGACGATCTTTTTGTTAACGCGCCGCCTGCGCCGCAAATTCAGGCCGCCTCCTGGGTGCTGATGGATTACACTACCGGGCAAATTCTGACCGCCTTTGATGAGCACGTGCAGCGCAATCCGGCGAGCCTCACCAAGCTGATGACCGGCTACGTTGTAGACCGCGCCATCGACAGCAGGCGCATCAGCGCCGATGACGTTGTCACCGTAGGAAAAGACGCCTGGGCGCAGGGAAATCCCGTATTTAAAGGCTCATCGCTGATGTTTTTAAAGCCGGGCGACAGGCTGACGGTGCGCGATCTGAGCCGCGGCCTGATTATCGATTCCGGTAACGATGCCTGCGTGGCGCTCGCGGATTATGTCGCCGGCGGCGAACAGCCGTTCGTGGCGCTGATGAACAAATACGCCTCGCAGCTTGGCCTGCGTGAAAGTCATTTTGAAACCGTTCACGGGCTTGATGCGCCCGGCCAGCACAGTTCTGCCTACGATCTGGCCAAACTTTCGCGGGCGATAATTCACGGTGAACCTGAGTTCTACCGTATGTACAGCGAGCGCAGCCTGACGTGGAACGGTATCACCCAGCAGAATCGTAACGGCCTGCTGTGGGACAAAAACCTTAACGTCGACGGGCTAAAAACCGGCCACACGTCCGGCGCCGGGTTTAACCTGATTGCTTCAAGCGTGGTAGGGCAGCGTCGTCTGATTGCCGTGGTGATGGGGGCCGACAGCCCGAAAGGGCGTGAAGAGCAGGCGCGTAAGCTGCTGCACTGGGGCCAGGAAAACTTTGACACCGTGCAAATCCTGCACAAGGGCAAAAAGATAGGCAAAGAGCCTATCTGGTATGGCGATCGGGATAACTTTGACGTGGGCACCGACCAGGATGTGTATATGGCATTGCCAAAAGCTGAAGTCTCTAATATAAAAGCTAAATACGTGCTTGATCGTCAGGATATGTCGGCCCCGTTACGGGTCAGCCAGCGCGTTGGCGAAATCGAGCTTTTTGACCGCGACAAGCTTATCGCTCACTGGCCGCTGGTTTCGCTTACCGAGGTGAAGAGAGGCGGAATGTGGTCGCGCTTTAGCGATTACCTGCATCAAAAATTCTGAATTCCCCTGAGAAGGAATAACGGGAGGGGAGCGATCCTCTCCCGTTTTTTTACCCGCTGACTATTTTTTTGCTTCGACGCCCGGCCTGGCAGAACGCACCATAAACTGCTCTGTCACTTCCGGCAGGTGGGTTGACAGCCATTCGGCCATCGCGACTTCCTGTTGAAGAATTTGCCCAAAGATACGCGCGCCTTCGTGGTCGCCCACCAGCTCGGCGGCGGCTATCAGTGAGCTATAGCTGGCAATTTCCAGGTTCTCAAAGACATAGCCGCTGATAGCGCCCTTAACCACTTCATCTTCTGCCAGCATGCCGCCCATCGCCTGGCCCAGCGCGGTGAGTTTGCCGACGGCATCTTTAAAAACCGAACTGGAGGTGTCATAGCGATCGATAACCGATTTCACCAGCGCCTGCTGCTGGCGGGTTTCGTCAATGTGCTGCACGATGCGGGCTTTGAGATCCGGGTAGTGCTCAAGGCGGTCGGCCATTTTTTCAAGCATGCTTTCCGCCTGCTTTTCCATGGCGTACGCGTCCCTTACCCAGTCCAGATAGTTTTCTTCGTATGTCATAGTTATCACCTCTTAAGTAGGTAAATGCCCGACTGAATCTGGCTCAGGCATAAACTGCGGAGTCGGCGTGACTCAATCACCCAACGTAGTGAAAACGCTAATGCCCTGCGCCAGTAAATTATTGCTTCGGGTAACATCAAAGAGAGAGTTAAACCGTTCTCAGAAGGCCTCGATTGTCATTTGTTTCCCCAACATGACGGTTAAGTAAATAACAAATGTGTTCAGTGCTGCAGCAGTAATTAAGCGTAGTTCATTCGGCGAAACCGCGTGGACAGAAAAATAAATCTCCCCGCTTTAACGGCCTTCATGGACGTTAACACGGCGATTGACCGTTATTGACGTCGGTAATGCCGTCGACAACCGAGCTAAAATAAACCATCGGGTACACAGCGTTACGGTTAAAAAGTGTTGCTTACGCAAAGGGCAAATATACTCAAAGGGACATAAGCTTTCAGACAGGGACCTTACTATTAACCCAGTCAGGAGAATGTATGGAATTTAAGATTCAGCAGGTGCCAGAACAAACAGTGGCCGGTTTCCATATGGTTGGCCCCTGGGAGCGCACCGTTCACCAGGGTTTCGAGCAGCTCGCCCTTTGGGTGAAATCCCATAACGTTACCGGCAGCGAGTGGCTGGCGGTTTATTATGACAACCCCGACGAGGTGCCCGCAGAGAAGCTGCGCTGCGATACGGTGCTTCGTGTGCCGGAAGATTTTGTCGTACCGCAAACCAGCGAAGGCGTTATTGTTACCCGAGTGGAAGGCGGTGAATATGCCGTTGCGCGGGCGCGCGTGGATGATAACGATTTTGCCAGCCCCTGGAAGCGGTTCTTCAGCAGCCTGGCCGCGGACGATCGTTATCAGATGACCGCCAGGCCCTGTTTTGAGCGCTACCTTAACGACGGTTCGGAAAGCGGCGTCTGGGAGATTGACATGTATGTTCCGGTTAGCGGCAAGCGATAAAATTATAGCGAAACCGCAGCGCCCCCGGCGCCATCTGTATTGATCTATGCCAAACGCCCGGGATCTCGTTTTCGGGTGTCTGGCATTGTCTGCTACAATCGCGCTTTTGGTTTCAGGAGACGGGTGTGCGCCCCGATAAATCACTTAGCCCGTTTGAAATGCGTGTTTACAGCCACTACCGCACGGTACACGGGATTCGCATCGCGCTGGCGTTTATTCTCACCTTTTTGCTTGTTCGCATACTCAACGTGCCGGAAGGCACCTGGCCGCTGATTACCCTGGTGGTGGTCATGGGGCCTATCTCATTTTGGGGGAACGTTATCCCGCGGGCTTTTGAGCGTATTGGCGGCACGATATTTGGCGCGGCGCTCGGGCTTGTGGCCCTTAAATTAGAACTTTACTCCCTGCCTTTGATGCTGCTCTGGTGCGCCATCGCTATGTTTTTATGCGGTTTCCTTGCGCTTGGCAAACGACCTTACCAGGCCCTGCTAATTGGCATCACGCTTTCTGTGGTGGTGGGCGCGCCTGCGGGAAATATGGAAACCGCGCTGTGGCGAAGCGGCGACGTTATTTTCGGATCGCTGCTGGCGATGCTGTACACCAGCATTTACCCTCAACGGGCATTTGTGCACTGGCGGATCCAGATGGCGAGCTTCGTCACGGCGTTTGGGCGCCTGAGTAACGCGGGTTTCTCGCCAAATCTGCTTGAGCGTCCGCGTTTAGAAAAGCCGCTGCAAACCATGCTCAATGACGTTGTGAAAATGCGCGCACTGATTGGCCCCTGCAGCAAAGAGACGCGCATTCAGAAATCGATTTTTGAAGGGATTCAGAAAGTGAGCCGCAATATGGTATGCACGCTTGAGCTGCAAATTAACGCGTACTGGACCTCACGGGCGAGCCACTTTTTGATGATTAACGCGCGCACGCTGCGCGACACGCAGCAAATGACGCAAAAAACCCTCGGCGCCATTGCCCTTGCCCTGCAGGAGGGCAATCCGTCCCCCATCGCCGCCAACACCGAAAAGCTAGGCGAAATTGTCAGCGAGCTGCGCGAGTTGATGCAGGAAAGGCAGGGCAGCGCGCCGCAGGAAACGCCGATCTACGGCTATGTATGGCTAAGCCTGGAGCTTGCCCGGCAGCTGGAATTACTCTCACAGCTGATCTGTCGGGCGCTGCGCAAGTCGCGGTTGAGCACCGGCTTTTACAAGGCTGGTTTCGATTCAGCATGATTTGAGGTTAAGATAGGACCAGCGACCGATAAATCATTGTCAACGGCAGCCGCTACCTTTATGGTTAGGGCAGTTGTCTTAACGAATCCGAGTTTGAATTTAGCAGGGGTGTAAAAATGGAAAATACTAAGCCTTCTTTTCAGGACGTGCTGGAGTTTGTGCGTCTGTTCCGTCGTAAGAACAAACTGCAGCGTGAAATCCAGGACGTAGAGAAAAAGATCCGTGACAACTCAAAACGTGTTCTGCTGCTCGATAACCTGAGCGATTACATCAAGCCGGGCATGAGCATCGAAGCCATCCAGGGCATTATCGCCAGCATGAAGACCGACTACGAAGACCGCGTTGATGACTACATCATCAAAAATGCCGAGCTGTCCAAAGAACGTCGCGACATTTCCAAAAAACTCAAAGCGATGGGCGAACTGAAGCCTGAATAAGTTTCGCCCGCAGCATGCTTTCTAAAACCGCCTCTAACCCGGGCGGTTTTTTTTCGCCCGCGCGGCGGCAGACATATGCCGCCCGGTGCAAAAAGCACATTTTCTAAGCGGATTTGTTCTCGTTCACGGGGATTGGCGATCATACTCTTTCTGTGCCGGCCGTTGCCGTAACGGCCGGGTCAATAACAGAACAGCGGCAATCCGTGCCGCTCACGGTCTAACAGACTAAGGACGCATCATGCCCCGACCCATCCCTCTTGAGCGCTATCGCAACATTGGTATTTCCGCCCACATCGATGCCGGTAAAACGACCACCACCGAACGCATCCTGTTTTATACCGGCATGAGCCATAAGCTGGGCGAAGTTCACGATGGCGCAGCAACGACGGACTGGATGGCGCAGGAGCAGGAGCGCGGGATAACCATCACCTCGGCGGCGGTGAGCTGCTTCTGGTCGGGAATGGACCGCGGCTTTGAACCGCATCGTATCAATATTATCGACACCCCAGGACATGTGGACTTCACGATAGAAGTGGAGCGTTCTATGCGCGTGCTCGACGGCGCGGTGATGGTGTACGACTCGGTGGGCGGCGTTCAGCCGCAGTCCGAAACCGTATGGCGGCAGGCCAACAAATACCGTGTGCCGCGCCTTGCTTTCGTCAACAAAATGGACCGCCAGGGCGCGGATTTCTTCCGCGTGGTGCAGATGATGATTGACCGGCTGAAAGCGAACCCGGTGCCGATTGTTATCCCGGTCGGCGCTGAAGACCGTTTTGCCGGCGTCGTTGACCTGATTAAGCTACGCGCTATTTTGTGGGACGACGCAACGCAGGGGATGACTTTTAACTACGCTCCCGTGCCGGAAGAGTTATTATCAACCGCGCAAAAATGGCGCGAGAAGATGGTTTCGGCTGCGGCGGAAGCCAGCGAAACGCTGATGGATAAATATCTGGAAACGGGCGAGCTGAGCGAAGAGGAAATTGTTGCGGGCCTGCGGGTGCGTACCGTTGCCGGTGAAATTCAGCCGATGCTCTGCGGCAGCGCTTTCAAAAATAAAGGCGTGCAGCGCATGCTCGACGCCATAGTGGAACTGATGCCTTCACCCCTGGATATCCCTTCTATTCAGGGCGTCGATGAGAAAGGGCAAACGGTTGAACGCCATCCTGACGACCGCGAGCCGTTCTCCGCGCTGGCCTTTAAGCTGATGACTGACCCTTACGTGGGTCAACTGACGTTTATTCGCGTGTACTCAGGCGTGCTGAAAAAAGGCGACTCGGTTTACAACCCGGTGAAGGGGAAGAAGGAGCGAATCGGGCGCATCGTGCAGATGCATGCCAACGACAGGCACGAGGTGGACGAACTGCGCGCCGGTGATATCGCCGCCTGCGTGGGGCTGAAAGATGTCACGACGGGCGATACGCTATGCGATCCTGGTGCCGTGGTGTCGCTGGAGCGCATGGAGTTCCCGGAACCGGTAATTTCGCTGGCGATTGAGCCGAAAACCAAGGCCGATCAGGAAAGAATGGGCATTGCTCTACAGCGGCTGGCGGCGGAAGATCCGTCTTTCCACTTACATACCGATGAAGAGTCCGGCCAGACGATTATTTCCGGCATGGGCGAGCTGCATCTGGAAATCATTGTCGATCGTATGAAGCGCGAGTTTGGCGTAGAAGCGAATATCGGGCGCCCGCAGGTTACCTACCGCGAGACCCTGCGCAAAACGGTAAAAGAAGTTGAAGGGAAATTTATTCGCCAGTCGGGGGGCAAAGGCCAGTATGGCCACGTGGTGCTAACGCTTGAGCCGCTGGAAGCGGGCAAAGGTTTTGCCTTCGAAGATGCGACGAAGGGCGGCGTGGTGCCGCGCGAGTTTATTCCGTCCGTTGAGAAAGGCGTGCGCGAAGCGCTGAACAGCGGCGTGCTGGCGGGCTATCCGGTCGTGGACGTTAAGGTGACGCTGACCTTTGGCTCGTATCACGACGTGGACTCTTCGGAAATGGCCTTCAGAATGGCGGCGATTTTCGGCTTCAAGGAGGGCGCGCGCCGGGCCGACCCGGTTATTCTGGAGCCCGTTATGCACGTAGAGGTGGAAACGCCGGAAGAATACGCCGGTAACGTGATGGGCGATCTCTCCTCAAGGCGTGGCATGGTGCAGGGCATGGACGAAAGGCTGGGCAGCCATATCATTCGCGCCGACGTGCCGCTTTCAGAGATGTTTGGCTATTCCACCACGTTGCGCTCCATGTCCCAGGGCCGCGCAACTTACAACATGGAGTTCCACCATTACGCTGAAGCGCCGCGTAACGTGGCGGAGGTCATTATTGCGAGCCGCAGCAGATAATTAAAGCGTGATTACTCATCTATACCGTTAACGCGAAGAGGGCCGAATAGCTGGAATCGGCCCTCTTAAACGTCATTTCTTATAATTTTTCGGCGCGGATAAGAGCATTTTTCGCATCCTTTCCATCACGGTGTTCAAATCCACCGCTCGCTTAATCAGATGGCGTATTCTGTCGGAATCGTTGACGCCTTTTCTGACGTATTTTGCGATATATTGCAAAACATAGTTATCCTCATCGCCGTGGGTAAACGACGCCAGTGTTTCAACGCAGCCTAATATATGGCTTGCCAGCGGCTGCCGCTGATTGTGCATTGTTCTGACGTAACTGGCCTGCAGGCCATCGCGGCGGGCATTGAAAATATTATATTTCTCAACGGCATGATGTTTTTTTACGATATCCACCCGGTTTGCCAACAGAAACTGCGCCACTATTTTGCTGTAGCCCGTTAACATCGCCGCATGAAAAATAGTCAGCGGCATATCGCATATTCTGATCTCAATCGTGCCCAAAGCCGGCTGCGGCCTTACATACCAGTAAATATCCTTCACGCTTTTAATAATTCCGATATCGACCATCTCGTTATAAAAGCGGTTGAACTCATCCCAGCCATAAAGGTTTTCAATCAGTTCGCTGTTCAGAAAGGCATTCTGCCCGGTAAAGCGGGAGCTTGAAAAGGACGTATCCACGCCGTCCAGCCACGGCGACGAGGCGCTTAACGCCACCAGATGCGGCAGATAAGGGATAAGCGCATGGCACAGGTAAATCGCTTCATCCCCGTCGTGCACGCCAATATGAATATGCTGGCCAAATACGCAGGCCATTTTAGTGATATAGCCATAGCGTTCAGCAAGGTTTTGATGACGCTGCAAATCGCTTACTACCTGTTCCCGCCAGTCTCCGTCCAGGTGACGGCCGCCGCCTGTGACATCGCATCCGTGCTTGCGCGCGACTTCCCGGACGTTACGGGCTAAGAGCGATAATTCTCCATGCATCTCCAGCACCGAAGTGTGGACCGAGCTGTTTAATTCCAGCATCGACTTGGTTAGCTCATGCTTTATCTGCTGGCTGTGTTGCATATCAGCCAGCACGACATCAGCTTTATCCACGAGCCGTGCATCGCTGCTGTTGATAAGCTGAAGTTCAAGTTCGGTGCCCGTGGTAAACCGCAGTGAGCGGGTAAAAGGTAGTGATACCATAATGTCCTCTGCACTGAGTTGCTATCGCTAACAGTGTAGGTCAGACGGTCGCTCCTGGCAGGATCTCCCGGTGGACGATGCACGGTGGGAGAAAAAGAAATGGCTTGCCCTGTATCCTGTTAATGCATTTTAAATCAATTAGTTATCAAACCTTTAAGACATTAACACCGTACTCTGCTGGGTTGACTACTCGCTCAAGTTTGCCAATTTGTAAGAGATCGCTTTTGGAGAGCACGCTGTTTATATTGCTTTCCGGGAAGCGGAGATTTTTAATGATATTTATTTTAGTTGGTTCGCCTCTGCCATTAATATCCATAACCCAGGCCAGAAAGCCTCCGCTATATTTAACCAGGGTGCCTATTGGGTTCGGACCATATAAGCGAATATATTCTATTAGAATAGTCTTATCATAAGCATCATCGCACTCGTTAATATAACGATAGGCTTCCAGCGGCGTGCGCGGCGGAATACCGTTACGCGGATAGATTAATTTATTGACGGCTTTGATGACGGACATTAACCGGCTCAGTTCCGATAGCTCAAGCTGGCGCTTCCCTCGCGGATAGCCTGTACCGTCCAGAAGTTCGTTAGCGTTTTCAATGACATCTCTGCATATCGGGCTCGGTTCCCAGCCTAACTCTTTTAATTTTTCACACAATGCCGTGACGTGGCCTCTGAGAATATCCTTTTGAGGCGGGGACATGGTCATTTTCAACGAGGGCAGGTTTACGCTTATCAGAAGCGCTTTTCCCATCGTATGTAACAAAGCCCCTAATACCGCTTCACGGATCTGCACATCATAGGGATCGCGCAACAGGAGCATATCAGCAAGTTGTCCTGCGGCTTTTATAGCATGCCTTACCCAGTCAGACTCATCGCGTAAGAAGGCGAGGGCATATAAGAAGGTTTTGCGGTTTTCTTTTATTAAACTGAGCAGAGTGTCAACGCTTTCATAAAATATTTCCACGGGAAACAGATTATGGTTTTTGATATACATCAGGCCAATCTGGAGCTGATGGGCTATATTCATTACGCCTTGTTCAGCGGGGAGCTGATGGGTAAGTTTCTCACGTTCCTGAATTTCATGTTGCAGGATCATTTTTTCCTTAACGCCAGGAATAAAAAGAGGAGAGGGCTGGTCAATTTTATCGCTCGATCCCGTCCGGAAAATGGCTTCTCTTTCTGACTCATTGACATAATGGTACAGCGCTTCGGTTTGTGCTGCGGATAGGTTAATAAACTGAATACCGATCGCAGCATATCCATGGTTGCCAAAAGGACGTATATGGCGAATTTTACCCTCGGCCCAAAAGGTTTCGCCGCCAGGAAATTCTAAAATAACGCCCGGCACCGTTCGGTTTATACCCAGTACCACACAGTCTGACAGGTCAACATCGATCATACAGCCGCCAACGGATAAATTACGCAGGCCGCCCGTAACTTTTAACTCTTGCGGATAGACTTCAATATTGGCTCGCGCCCGCATCCCTACAATAAAGGGTATGCGGATCCCCCCTTTGCTTTCTTGTATAAATACGGATTCAGGAAGCTGACATTCCAGTTGATAGTGCATGCTATTTATTTTAACGAGATTACACGCGACATTGCTGAGGCTATAGATCTCCCGTTCAGCATGATGTGCACCCTTTAGGGCTTCCAAATCGAAACTTATTCCATTAGCCGAGAGGTATTTCTGAATATCCATGACGGGATATTCCATTGCGAGAATCATACGGCCGGTAATCAGATCTAAATCTGTAATCTTTGCTGCCAGCGAAAAAGGTATCTCTTTAATATAGACAGACAAGGTGTGTTTATACTGAAGCAGCGAAGAAATCACTTTTGCTGAGGGGTTATTACTTTGTGTAATCATATGGAATACCTGCTCACGCTATAGTTGTCTTCTCAGAAATCAGGGTGATGAAAAAATGCATTTCAACATCACGCCAGCTAACCAGAACCTTTTGAAAAGTATATAAATTCTAACGTGGGCGAACGGTTTTTATAAGAAGTTATGACGCGTTGCGCTGCCCAAAAAAAGCCCTAAATCTTTGATGTAAGTCATGGTTACCTCTACATCCCCCCAGCCTTAATACCATATACATCCAGGTAAAAATAGGGTTTAGCGATCAATAATGAATATGTGATAGGTGACGGCTATCGTGGGGGTATTATCGATCGATAAAATCGATTTAACAGCAACTTTACGTTGTATTAATATTAGTACGAATAATAATCATAAAAGCAGGCCGACATGCCGGATTTTAAAACATCAGGGAAATATTGCATTCATAAGATTGTTTATCAGCCCGTGTTGAATTTGCATTATGGGCGGGTTTGCAAATTAGAAGCATTATCAAGGTTTTTCAATTTCCAGGGGCAGTCTCTTCCCGTTATCGATGTGATAACTGACCTGGAAAACACCGGCAATATAAAAAGAGCAACCTATTTTTTAATTGATTCGATTATCGCTTTTTTAGCTCGCTCACATGGCAAGAAAATTAGTTTTAACCTCTCGCATTACCTGTTAGGCGATTATGAAATAATAGATTATGTTATTAATAAATGCTTGCAGCATTCATTATCCGGCAGCCATATCGAAGTTGAAATTAATGAGAATATCTCATCCTCAGATTTAATAAACCATCTGGATTTTTTGCAGTATATAAAAGCCTGTGGATTACAAATAGCCTTAGATGATTTTGGCGTTGGGGTATTACAAGAAAAAGATTTATTAAATTACAAGTTTGATACCATCAAGATTGATCGAAGCGTTGTAAGCGGTATTGGTCAATCCAAAAGTAAGTATGACAGATTCTTACAAATGCTATTTTTGTGCCTGGAAAGCGGCGCTGAGGTAATTTGTGAAGGCATTGAGAATACAGAAGATCTTAACATGATACCCGGCCACGAAAAAATAAGCATTCAGGGTTTCGTCTTCTCCCGTCCGCTTTCCGAAGAGAATCTCAAAAAATTCCTTCGGCAAAGCAAATTTGATCTAAGTTAATATAAAATATTTCACAACTGAAATTGGATAACGCAATATTTCTCAGAGCGGCAGATTTTAAGAGGATAGCTGCACGAAGACTGTCCGTATTTGACGCATCTGGAATCCCTCCTGCCTGGCACCATAACTACGCTTCATTCAGCACGCTACGGGACAACCGGCTCCAGGTTTTGCGTGAGGTATGCAGATGCGTAAGACTTGCAACAATATCGGTTGCTTAAACGCAAAAAAGCAGACGCTTGTAGACGTCTGCTTTCTTAAAGCTGGCTCCTCTGACTGGACTCGAACCAGTGACATACGGATTAACAGTCCGCCGTTC
>DAMALH010000011.1:0-109587 GCA_032000125.1 Buttiauxella sp.
GAATAAGTGAAAGCCCTGCACGAAAGTGCAGGGCTTTTTGCTGTCTGCGATTTACGAAAAACCTGCTCTAAAAGCAGGTCATATTTATTTTTGTAGCCATTCACAAACAAAATCAGCAATCTCGCCAGGTGAATTAATATCCAGAACGGGTATTTGTTGTGCTTTTATTCTTGCATCACAAGCAATGGCGACAACCTGGCTGTCAATTTCTAACGCGTCAAAGCTGTGCGAAACCCCTTCTCTGTAGAGAAGGATCCTGGGCACATTCTCGTGCTTAAACCCCTCCACCAGTATCAGATCCAGGGACGTAGCATCCATCCGGCCTGCTAGCGCTCGCAAATCAATTTCAGGCTCATCAGGAGTCTCCGTCATCAGCGCCCAGCGTTTCTGGCTGGCGACGATGGTCTGCACAGCGCCTGCTTTACGCAGTTCGTAGCTGTCTTTCCCAGGTTTATCGACGTCCATATCGTGATGGGTATGTTTAATCAAACCCGGACGAATCCCTCGTTCAATAAGTAAAGGGATAAGCTGCTTCAAAAGCGTTGTTTTTCCCGTGCCGCTCCAGGCAGCGAAGGCCAGCAAAGGGGTCATGATGGCTTCTCCCACTGAGTCAGATCTGCGGGTGAGTTTACATTGATGAAGTTTTGCTGCTGATTAGGAAAAATAACAGCATGGCCGCCCGCCTCACGCAGAAAAAGCATTACGCGGCGTTCACCTGCTGCCAGATAACTTGCAAGCGGTGACGCCAGTTTCCGGTTAACAAGCGCAATGGTGGGATGATCCCGCTCTCCATCATTTACCCAAACGGCGGGATATTGCCCTCTGGCATCCCAAAGCCTGGCCGCAAGATCTTCCGGAATCATTGGCATATCACAAGGGCAGAACAGAAACCATTCATTATCTAACTCCTGCATCGCCGACAATATTCCCGCCAGGGGGCCGGGATAATCTGGCAGGCTATCCCTCAACACGTTTAGCCCGCTATGCTGATACTTTTCAAGATTCCTGTTTGCGCTGATCGCAAGGCTACCCAACTGGGGGGCGAGCCTGTTTACTACGTGCTTAAACAGCGGCAGCCCATTTAGCATGACAAGCCCCTTATCCTGCCCGCCCATTCTTGTTGCTCGCCCACCGGCCAGAATCACCCCGGTTACTTTTGTTAAACGTCTCACTAATATCGCCTCTTTTATTGTGGGATTGAGCCTGCTAACGTGTGACATCTCGCAATTGAAAGGAGCACCATCATGAAATGTAAGCGTCTTAACGAACTGCTCGAGCTGCTTCAGCCCGCGTGGCAAAAAGAGCCGGACCTCAACCTGATTCAATTTTTGCAGAAACTCGCTAAAGAGTCAGGTTATACCGGCGAATTGGCCGATCTCACTGATGATGTGCTGATCTATCACCTGAAAATGCGAGATTCAGAAAAAGATGCCGTTATTCCGGGCATCCAGAAAGACTATGAGGAAGATTTCAAAACCGCACTGCTGCGCGCGCGTGGGATAATTAAAGAGTAAAAGCTTGTAAGCCAGCCCACTTAAGCGGCTATGAAATGTTATCCTGAATTATTCGTATTTATTGCCGGTTGCCTGGATGACAGACAGCGCTTTTAATTTTCAGACTCTACATCCGGATACCATCATGGATGCCCTTTTTGCACAGGGTATACGGGTGGATTCCGGGCTGACGCCTTTAAACAGCTTTGAGAACCGCGTCTATCAGTTTCAGGATGAGGATCGCAAACGCTATGTGGTGAAATTTTATCGCCCTCACCGCTGGTCCGCAGAGCAGATTGAAGAAGAACATCAGTACGCTATTGAGCTTCTGGCTGATGAAGTTCCCGTCGCCGCACCCCTTTCTTATTCCGGTAAGACTTTACTGCGGCATCAGGGATTTATGTTTGCGGTTTTCCCAAGCCTTGGTGGGCGACAGTACGAAACCGATAATATCGATCAGATGGAGTGGGTCGGCCGCTACCTTGGCCGTATTCATCAGACCGGTCGCCGTAGGCGCTTTGAGAAGCGGCCGACTATCGGTCTCGTTGAGTATCTGCATGAGCCGCGCGCCCTGTTTGAGCAAACGTCCCTGGTTCCGGCTGCCCTGAAGCCCGCTTTTCTTAAAGCGGCAGATGCTTTAATTGCTGAGGTGGAACTTCACTGGCACGACAGGTTTGCTTCTTTGCGCTTACACGGCGACTGCCATCCCGGCAATATACTCTGGCGCGATGGCCCCCTGTTTGTCGATCTTGATGATGCCCGCAACGGCCCGGCTATTCAGGATATCTGGATGTTGCTCAACGGTGATAAAGCCGAACAGCGCATGCAGCTTGAAACGATAATCGAAGCTTACGAAGAGTTCACACCTTTCGAATCAGACGAGATTGCCCTTATAGAACCTTTACGGGCAATGCGTATGGTTTATTATCTCGCGTGGATTATGAGACGCTGGGATGACCCCGCTTTCCCCAGAAATTTTCCCTGGATTCATGAGGAAGATTTCTGGCGAAGACAAACTGCAACTTTCACAGAGCAGGTCCGGGTTCTGCGTGAACCCCCATTAAAATTAACGCCAATGTATTAGTCAGTATTATTCAGGAGAAAGTGGATTATGAAAAAGATTTGGCTGGCACTAGCGGGTATGATTCTGGCATTCAGTGCCTCTGCTGCCCAGTTCACCGATGGTAAAGAGTACGTTACCCTCGATAAACCCGTCGCGGGCGAACCGCAGGTATTAGAGTTTTTCTCTTTCTATTGCCCGCACTGCTACCAGTTCGAAGAAGTGCTTCATGTGTCTGATACCGTGGAGAAAAAACTGCCGGAAGGCACAAAAATGACCAAGTATCATGTCGAATTCCTGGGCCCGCTGGGCAAGGAGCTTTCTCAGGCATGGGCCGTTGCAATGGCGCTTGGCGTAGAAGATAAAATTACCACCCCGATGTTTGAAGCCGTGCAAAAAACACAAACCATACAGAACGTTGCGGATATCCGTCAGGTATTCATCGACGCGGGTGTAAAAGCGGAAGAGTATGATGCGGCCTGGAACAGCTTTGTAGTGAAATCTATGGTTGCACAGCAGGAGAAAGCCGCTGCCGATCTGCAACTGCAGGGCGTGCCAGCCATCTTTGTTAATGGTAAGTACCAGCTAAATCCGCAGGGCATGGATACCAGCAGTATGGATGCCATGGTTAAGCAATATGCTGATGTGACCAAATTCCTGGTTGAGAAAAAATAACGCAAAAGCCGGTCACTGACCGGCTTTCTTTTTTTGCATGATGCTGCTGAGCTGGCTATCTTTCTCATGCCATAGCGCATTAAGCCATGACTGAAAACGACGTTTAAAGCTTTTGTCGTTTACGTAGTCGCCGTGTAGTTCTTCCGCAATCGGTACTAACGATACGCGTACCACAATCCTTGTCATCTTCCCGGTTAGCATGTCATAAAATGGGGATCTCGTGTTTTCCGGATAGCAGAGCGTCACATTTAAAAGCTTATCGAATTGTTCTCCAGCCACCCTCAGCACCATTGCAATCCCGGCGGCCTTAGGGGGAAGCAGGTTCTGGAAGGCCGAATGTGCCTCAAGGTGTTTTTCCTGAGTAAACCTTGAGCCTTCAACAAAGTTAACGATAGTGGCAGGATGTAAACGAAATTTTTCACAGGACCGGCGGGTTGTTTCCACATCTTTGCCGCGCCGCTCCGGATGGCGCAATAAATAACCGCGCGAGTAGCGTTTCATAAACGGCATACCTAATGCCCAGCAGGCTAGCCCGATAAAGGGGATCCATGCCAACTGCTGCTTAAGAAAGTATTTATTCATCGGGATATGTTTGCGAAACAGCACGCACAAAATTACGACATCCGCCCAGCTACGGTGGTTGCAGATCAGCAGATACCAGCTTTTCTTGTTAAGGCCTTCCAGCCCCTCGACGTCCCACTGCAGATGGGCATTAAGGCGCAGAAGCAGAGCCAGGCCTTCACACCAGCAGTACATCATAAAGTCTGCAAACAGCGAGATCGCTCGCCAGCAAGCCGGTATCGGCAACAGCAGCTTGATAATGCCGGCGATAATAATGGGTACAGAGCAGGCAACAGTAACCAGAATGGTGAGGATGACGCTTAAAAGCAAAGCGATCGCAGCCAGCAATCTCGACATAAGAATAACTTTCAGGTGGTTATGAAAACGTAGTGAGGGAGCAAAGGATTATGAACGCGGGATTTTAGCAGAGTTTAACGCCGGGGCTTACTCAAAAAGCCACAGCCTTATCTATTCCGAGCTGTTTTTACAGCAAATAGCCGTGGCTTATAGCATAAAACGTTTTTATATCCACATTGCAAGATAACAAAACTCTTAATGCATGAATGCGTGGGTATTTAATTAACTTTTTGATTTATATATAAATATATAGAATAAGATAAAGTGATTACGTCAGGATATTAGTTAGTTATAAAACTATACACAAAGTTATCCACAATCTCCGTGTTGCATAAGATCCCGTGGATCCATAAAAGTTTTTGCCTAATCTTCCCCAAAAGCTCATGTTTTTGGCCAGCCTATGGCATCCTTTAGGTATAAATTTAAATCCCCAGGTATGGAACGGAACACTATGGTTCAAATTGCGCAAAACCCGCTTATCCTCGTTGATGGCTCATCCTATCTTTATCGGGCCTATCATGCCTTTCCTCCTCTGACTAACAGCCGGGGCGAACCAACAGGGGCGATGTACGGCGTGCTCAATATGTTGCGTAGTTTGTTGATGCAGTATCAGCCGACTCATGCCGCCGTAGTCTTCGATGCAAAGGGCAAAACTTTCCGTGATGAGCTATTTGAACACTATAAATCCCATCGCCCGCCGATGCCGGACGATCTGCGTGCGCAAATCGATCCTCTTCATGCCATGGTTAAAGCTATGGGCCTGCCGTTACTGGCGGTTTCAGGCGTAGAAGCCGATGACGTGATAGGCACCCTGGCTCTGGAAGCCGGCAAATCAGGGCGGCCGGTACTTATCAGCACCGGCGATAAAGACATGGCTCAGCTAGTAACGCCGGGCGTTACCCTCATTAACACCATGACCAATACCATTCTGGGGCCTGAGGAAGTTTGTACCAAATACGGTGTGCCGCCAGAGCTGATCATCGATTTCCTCGCCCTGATGGGGGATTCTTCAGATAACATTCCCGGTGTTCCCGGCGTCGGTGAGAAAACGGCTCAGGCGCTTCTGCAAGGGCTGGGCGGGCTGGATGCGCTGTATGCCAACCCGGAAAAAATCGCCGATCTTAGCTTCCGCGGTGCAAAAACCATGGCAGCGAAGCTTGAGCAGAATAAAGAGGTGGCCTACCTCTCATATCAGCTTGCGACGATCAAAACGGATGTCGAGCTGGAGCTAAGCTGTGAGCAGCTTGAAGTGCAGCAGCCGGTAGCAGAGGAGTTGCTTGGCCTGTTTAAGCACTACGAGTTCAAACGCTGGACAACAGACGTTGAGGCCGGAACCTGGCTACAGGCAAAGGGTGCCAAAGCCGCCGCGAAGCCGCAAAAAACGATTGAGATTGCCGTTGAGCCTGAAGAAGAAGCCAGCGCGCTTTCTCATGAAAACTACGTCACTATTGTTGATGAGAATGTCCTTCAGGAGTGGATTGTCCGTCTGAAAAAAGCGCCATATTTTGCTTTTGATACTGAAACAGACAGCCTGGACAACGTTAGCGCAAATCTGGTTGGCCTCTCATTTGCCACAGAGCCTGGCGTTGCCTGCTACATTCCGGTTGCGCATGACTATATCGACGCGCCGGATCAGCTTTCTCTTGAGCGCGTGCTGGAGCTGCTTAAGCCGCTGCTGGAAGACGAAAAGGCCCTGAAAATTGGCCAGAACCTGAAGTACGACCGCGGAATAGTCGGCAACTATGGCATTGAACTGCGCGGTATTGCATTTGATACCATGCTGGAATCTTACATTCTGGACAGCGTGGCGGGCCGTCACGATATGGACAGCCTGTCCAGCCGCTGGCTTAAGCACAAAACTATCACTTTTGAAGAAATCGCCGGGAAAGGTAAGAAGCAATTAACCTTCAACCAGATCGATCTGGAACAGGCCGGGCGCTACGCTGCCGAAGACGCGGACGTCACGCTGCAATTACACCTGAAAATGTGGCCAGAGCTCGAAAAAAGCGAAGGCCCGCTTAATATCTTTAAGCACGTTGAAATGCCTCTGGTGCCGGTGCTGTCGCGTATCGAACGTAACGGCGTGAAAATCGATCCGGCTGTTTTACATACGCATTCTGAACAGCTCACCAAACGCCTTGCGGAGCTGGAGATCAAAGCGCATGAGATCGCCGGCGAGGCGTTTAATCTTTCATCTCCGAAACAACTACAAACCATTCTGTTTGAAAAACAGGGCATTAAGCCGCTCAAAAAAACACCTGGCGGCGCGCCATCAACGTCCGAAGAAGTGCTTGAGGAGCTGGCGCTGGATTATCCATTGCCGAAAGTTATTCTTGAGCACCGCGGGCTTGCGAAGCTGAAATCGACCTATACCGATAAGCTGCCGCTGATGATTAACCCGAAAACCGGGCGTGTGCATACTTCCTATCATCAGGCTGTTACGGCAACGGGACGCCTGTCGTCAACCGATCCGAACCTGCAAAACATCCCGGTGCGTAACGAGGAAGGGCGTCGTATTCGCCAGGCGTTTATCGCCCCAGAAGATTATGTGATTGTTTCCGCTGACTACTCGCAGATTGAGCTGCGCATTATGGCGCACCTTTCCCGGGATAAAGGCCTGTTAACCGCTTTTGCACAAGGCCAGGATATTCACCGCGCAACGGCGGCAGAAGTCTTTGGTCTGCCGCTGGAAAGCGTTTCAGGTGAACAGCGCCGCAGCGCGAAAGCGATTAACTTCGGTCTGATTTATGGCATGAGCGCTTTCGGCCTGTCACGCCAGCTCAACATTCCGCGTAAAGAGTCCCAGAAGTACATGGATCTCTACTTTGAGCGTTATCCGGGCGTGCTGGGCTATATGGAGCGCACCCGAGCTCAGGCCAAAGAGAAAGGCTATGTTGAAACCCTGGATGGCCGTCGGTTGTATTTGCCGGACATCAATTCCAGCAACGCTGCCCGCCGTGCGGGCGCTGAACGTGCGGCGATCAACGCCCCGATGCAGGGCACCGCGGCGGATATCATTAAACGGGCAATGATCGCCGTGGACGCATGGCTGGGAAAAGAGAAGCCGCGAGTGAAAATGATCATGCAGGTTCACGATGAACTGGTGTTTGAAGTGCATAAAGATGACGTAGAAGCCGTCTCCGGCAAGGTCCGAGAACTAATGGAGGGCAGCATGAAGCTGGACGTTCCGCTGCTGGTGGAAGTTGGCAGCGGCGCAAACTGGGATGAAGCACATTAATCCACCAGGACCAGCATCATTTTTTTGTAACTAAGCAACATAAGACATAGCTTTTTGTGATGACGGTTCAAGAACGGTATGCAAACAGTGAAAAAAAACTACAAAAAATGCTTTTTCAACCGGATGAAAAGGAGTAGAGTTATTTGCGTAGGGTACAGAGGTAAGATGTTCTATCTTTCAGACCTTTTACTTCACGTAATCGGATTTGGCTGAATATTTTAGCCGCCCCAGTCAGTAATGACTGGGGCGTTTTTTATTGGGTTGCGTCCAATAAAAAAGACGGGCTATCCCGTCTTTTTTTACTCTTCTGCGGCTTCTTCAACCGCTGGCGCTATGTCATTAAACCAGCTATCCAGCTTTAGACGCAGTTTGTCGACGCCCGTTTTCTTCAGTGACGAAAACGTTTCAACTTCGATATCCCCGCCGAAAGACTCCGCGGCTTTACGTACCATATTGAGCTGTGTTTTACGCGCGCCTGATGCCAGCTTGTCTGCTTTGGTTAACAGCAGCATCACCTGGATATTGCTCGCCACGGCCCACTGAATCATCTGCTGATCGAGATCCTTAAGCGGGTGGCGGATATCCATCAGCACCACCAGGCCTTTCAGGCTATTGCGCTTTTGCAGATATTCGCCCAGCGCGCGCTGCCATTTAATTTTTACTTCTTCGGGTACTTCCGCATAGCCGTAGCCCGGCAAATCCACCAGGCGTTTACCCTCGGCAACCTCAAACAGGTTAATAAGCTGCGTACGCCCGGGAGTTTTACTGGTACGTGCCAGGGCCTTCTGGTTCGTCAACGTATTTAACGCGCTCGATTTCCCCGCGTTCGAGCGGCCTGCGAAAGCAACCTCAACGCCGGTATCAGAAGGTAAGTGGCGAATGTCCGGTGCGCTAAGCACAAAGTGAGTCAGTTGATAGTTCCAGTTTGTCAAAAGGTTGTCTCCGTCAGGATGAGCATTAAGGGGATTATACCTGAACGGGCAGAAAAGACCGTGTTTCTCCGCAGGTGCGGATATGCCCCAACAAAATGTAAGACATTAACCACCGCTGGCGGCAGATATAGCGGAGACTTTCCGCGCCCTGTATTGAATAATTTATTAAATAACAATTAGTTGAAAATAACTTTCTGATAAACAGCGAACTTAAGCAAAACTATAACCTTGTTGTTTTTATGGTTAAGCGTAAAGTGGTTGGCACAGGCAAGGGAGCCATAAGGGACAGCAACTCAGGATGAGGGTTCAGGAACGTCAGGATGACGAAGAACCAGGGAAAGCCGAAAGCGTCTGGAGACGCGGTAAAAGGATTAAAGGACGGCATACGGAAAGTTGCCTGCGAAGGAGAGACAGGGCGTCGAGCACAGACAGGGATAGTGTGACCCGAAAGGGTAATAAAATAAGAAAAAGGCGGCTGGTTACTCTGCCGCCTTTTTTCTTTGCTTGCTTTCTGCTAGATTTCGCCGCAATTCTATACTGAATGAAACGGCTTAAGACAACTCATTATGAAGCAACAAAACTCAGCATCACCAGGCAGCAAACCGGCGAAAGTTCGTCGTAAATCGCGTGAAGAAATAGACCAGGAAGCTCGCGACCGTAAACGCCAGAAAAAACACCGCGGCCATTCGGCAGGCAGCCGTGCGAACGGCGGTAGCCAGGCGAAAGCCGGTCAGGGCTCAGGACAGGCAAAAGATCCGCGTATTGGCAGCAAAAAACCTGTCGCGCTGGGCGTTACCCAAGCCCCGGCCGCGAAGCCAAAACAGCACAAACCAAAGAGCGAGAAACCTATGCTTACCCCACAGGCCGAGCTGGATATGCTGGAGAACGATGAGCGCCTGGACGCGCTGCTTGAACGCCTTGAAGAAGGCGAATCCTTAAGCGCTGAAGAACAGACCTGGGTTAACGAAAAACTCGACCGTATTGACGCGCTGATGGAACAGCTCGGCATTGCTTATGATGACGATGAAGAAGACGAAGAAGATAAAGGCGACGACTTAATGCGCCTGCTGAAAGGCGGTAACTAGCGATTACCCCTATGGGATTAGCTGTTTTGATTATGGTTATTCCGCTGGTGTGTTATCTGCTGTGGTTATTCGTTAAACTACGGCGGTTGTCGCGATTGCAGAATTCGTTGCGCCGCAGGCTCTTCGCCCGAGGGAAGGGTGTGCCGCACCGGCTACGTCAACGCAGGCGGCATCACCGGAAGGAGTGAGTATGTCTGAGCAGTTAATCGACTGGGATCTGGCTCTGATCCAGAAATATAATTATTCAGGGCCGCGTTATACCTCTTATCCCACCGCGCTGGAGTTTTCTGAAGCCTTCGGCGAGGCGGCGTTTTTGCAGGCGGTGGCTCGTTACCCTGAGCGTCCACTGTCGCTGTACGTGCATATCCCGTTCTGTCATAAGCTGTGCTACTTCTGCGGCTGCAATAAAATTGTCACCCGCCAGACGCATAAAGCAGACCAGTACCTGGACGCGCTTGAGCAAGAAATCGCGCATCGTGCACCGCTGTTTAAAGGCCGTCACGTCAGCCAGATGCACTGGGGTGGCGGTACGCCTACCTACCTTAGCAAAGCGCAAATCAGCCGTCTGATAGGGCTGCTACGCACGCATTTCGACTTTAACGACGACGCCGAGCTTTCTATTGAAGTCGATCCGAGAGAAATCGAGCTTGATGTGCTCGACCACCTGCGCAGCGAGGGCTTTACTCGCCTGAGCATGGGGGTTCAGGACTTCAATAAAGAAGTGCAGCGTCTGGTTAATCGTGAGCAGGACGAAGAGTTTATCTTTGCCCTTATTAAACGCGCTCGCGAGCTGGGCTTTACCTCGACAAACATTGATTTAATCTACGGTCTGCCGAAGCAAACGCCGGAAAGTTTCGCCTTCACCTTAAAGCGCGTTGCCGAGCTTAGCCCGGACCGCCTGAGCGTCTTTAACTACGCGCATTTGCCGACGCTGTTTGCCGCGCAGCGTAAAATTAAAGATGCTGATTTACCCGGCGCCCAGCAAAAGCTCGATATTTTACAGGAAACCATCGGTTCGCTGACCACGGCTGGCTATCAGTTTATCGGCATGGATCACTTTGCCCGCCCAGACGATGAGCTTGCCATAGCCCAGCGTGAAGGCAAGCTGCACCGCAATTTCCAGGGCTATACCACGCAGGGAGATACCGATCTGCTCGGCATGGGCGTATCGGCCATCAGCATGATTGGCGACTGTTATGCGCAGAACCAGAAAGAGCTCAGGGCTTATTACCAGCAGGTTGATGACCGGGGCGATGCACTGTGGCGCGGCCTTGCGTTAACCCGCGATGACTGTATCCGTCGCGATGTCATCAAGTGGCTGATTTGCAATTTCCAGTTGAAATTTGCTGAGGTTGAGCGCGTGTGGGATGTGGATTTCGCGCAGTATTTCGCTGAAGATCTTAGGCTGCTGGCGCCGCTGGCAAAAGACGGGCTGGTGGAGGTCGACGAACACCGCATTCAGGTCACTGCGAAAGGCCGCCTGCTGATCCGCAATATCTGCATGTGCTTTGATATCTATTTAAGACAGAAAGCGCGGTTGCAGCAGTTCTCACGGGTGATATAAAAAAGGCGGGCCGGTAACCCGCCTTTTTTGCATTACTCCATTCCCAGCTCTTTCAGCTTGCGGGTCAGGGTATTTCGTCCCCATCCCAGGAGGCGAGCTGCTTCCTGTTTATGGCCCTGAGTATGACGCAGGGCGGTTGTCAGCAGCGTGCGCTCCATTTCAGGCTGAGCTTCTGAGAGCAGGTTTTGATGACCGGAACGCAGCGCGCGATCGGCCCACTGCGCCAGCAGCGTCGCCCAGTTGTCAGGCAGCGTATGCGAAGCACCGGTTTCCGGCACCGTAGTTTCAAACAGCTCCCCTGGAAGATCCTGAATCAACACTTCCTGTCCTGCGGCCATTACGGTCAGCCAGCGGCAGGTATTCTCTAACTGACGAACGTTACCCGGCCAGGCAAGACGTGTTAATGCATTTTCCGTTTCCGGGTGAAGCAGCTTCGCTTCCACGCCGAGCTCACGGGCCGCAACCTGTAAGAAATGGCGAGCCAGACGAGGAATATCCTCGCGGCGTTCGCGCAGCGGAGGCAGAGGGACGCGAATAACGTTCAGGCGATGGAATAAATCTTCACGGAATTTGCCCTCCTGCACGCGCAGCTCAAGGTTCTGGTGAGTTGCGGCGATGATTCGCACATCCACCTTCACCGGCGCATAGCCGCCGACGCGGTAAAACTGCCCGTCCGCCAGCACGCGCAGCAGGCGCGTTTGTACGTCCAGCGGCATATCGCCGATTTCATCCAGGAACAGCGTGCCGCCATCGGCCTGCTCAAAACGGCCCTGTCGGATCTGGTTAGCGCCGGTAAACGCGCCTTTTTCATGGCCAAAGAGTTCAGACTCAATCAAATCCTTCGGAATGGCCGCCATATTCAATGCAATAAACGGAGATTTGACGCGGGGGCTGTGGCGATGCAGGGCGTGAGCCACAAGCTCTTTGCCCGTACCGGATTCGCCGTTAATCAGCACGCTTATAGAAGAACGTGACAGGCGGCCAATAATGCGGAAAACATCCTGCATGGCGGGCGCTTCGCCGATGATATCGGTGGTTGGGCCAAAGACCGGCGTATTGCGTGGCTGCTGCTGCTCCTGATAGTGACTGATCGCGCGTTCAACAAGTGCGACAGCTTCGTCAATGTCAAAAGGCTTAGGGAGATAATCAAAGGCACCCTGCTGGTAAGCGCTGACGGCCGCGTCCAGATCGGAATGCGCGGTCATTATGATGACCGGAAGCATCGGATGCCGTTGCTTTATCTGCTTTAACAGCGCCAGCCCGTCCATACCGGGCATGCGAATGTCGGATAGCAGAACGTCCGGCGTTTTAGTGGTAAGGGCGTCCAGCACCTCATTGCCGCTTTCAAACGTGGTGCAGCTTAATCCGGCCCCGGTCAGCGCGCGCTCCAGCACCCAACGGATGGAACTATCGTCATCAACGATCCAAACTATCCCTCGTTGCATACAAACCTCTACTTACGAATAGGCAGGTAAACGGAAAACTCGGTATGACCCGGCCAACTTTTGAATTCGATTTTTCCCGAATGCTGATCGATAAGGTTGCGCGCAATAGACAGGCCAAGGCCGGTGCCTCCTTCGCGCCCGCTTACCATCGGGTAGAACAGCGTATCCTGAAGCGTTGATGGAATACCCGGGCCGTTATCTTCAACGTCAATTCGGGCCGCCAGACGGTAGCGCATGCCGTGCAGCGTCAACTGGAAGGCGGTGCGGGTGCGCAGGACAATTTCGCCGCCGTCGCTTCCCAGCGCCTGCAAGGCATTGCGCACGATATTTAATAAAACCTGCTCGATTTGATCGGGATCGTGAGCAAATTCCGGCAGGCTTGGATCGTAATCCCGCACCAGCGTGACGTTTTCCGGCAATTCCATCGACACTAGCTGCATTACCCGTTCGGTAACCTTGTGAATGCTTTCTGTTACGTGCATCCCCGGCTGCTGCGGCCCCAGCAGCCTGTCGACCAGGTTTCGCAGGCGGTCCGCCTGCTCAATAATCACTTTGGTATATTCGGTCAGCGAAGGGTCCGGCAACGCTTTGGCCAGAAGCTGCGCGGCTCCCCGTAGACCACCAAGCGGATTTTTGATCTCATGCGCCAGGCCGCGAACTAAATCACGTGCGGCGAGCTGCTGGGCGTGCTGCAGCTGTTCCTGGCTCAGGCGACGCTGGTTATCCATTGGCGCCATTTCCATCAGGATTAACCCATCCGGTAAACGCTGGGCCGTCAGGGAAAGAATATGGGAGCGGCCATCTATCACCAGCGTTACTTCGTTATCGGTAAAGCCCTGGCCTGCGATCAGGCTTTCCTGCATTAGGCTGGTGTTCAGTGAGAAGTAGCTCAACAGTTCCGGCAACGGCGTGCCGTAAAGCTTCCGTGAACTCTGCGCCAGCAGTTGCTGCGCCGCCGGGTTCGCGTAGTGGACCGCCAGTTCGTTATCCACGAGCAGGATGCTGTTGATTAAAGAGTTCAGAATCTGCCCAGCATCGGGCAGCATGCCAGTTGCCATACAGCAGTCTCCGGTTTATGCACCATGTTGGTGCATTATAGGCGTCGGCTAATAAAAAGCCTTGTTACAACAGGTTATTTGTGGAGAAAAAAGCCCATCCGAAGATGGGCTGAAAGTTCCACGGCAACAAAAAACGGTGAATCAAATGCGATATTGCTTACTTAAACGCTGTAGTACAGCTCAAACTCTACCGGGTGCGGCGTCATGCGCACGCGGTCATTTTCTTCGATACGCAGAGCGATATAGGCATCGATCGCGTCATCGGTGAACACGCCGCCTGCGGTCAGGAACTCGCGGTCCTGATCAAGCGCGTTCAGTGCTTCTTCCAGAGAGCCGGCAACCTGTGGGATCTCTTTTGCTTCTTCTGGCGGCAGGTCGTAGAGGTTTTTGTCCATCGCTTCACCCGGATGGATTTTGTTTTTAATGCCGTCAAGGCCGGCCATCAGCAGCGCTGCGAAGCACAGGTATGGGTTAGCCGCCGGGTCCGGGAAGCGCACTTCAATACGACGTGCTTTCGGAGAAGCAACAACCGGGATACGGATAGAAGCAGAACGGTTACGGGCAGAGTAAGCCAGCATAACCGGTGCTTCATAACCCGGGACCAGACGCTTATAGGAGTTGGTTGTCGGGTTAGACAGGGCGTTGATCGCTTTAGCGTGTTTGATAACGCCGCCGATGTAGAACAGCGCTTGCTCAGACAGGCCCGCGTATTTGTCGCCTGCGAACAGGTTAACGCCGTTCTTGGACAGGGACATGTGGCAGTGCATCCCGGAACCGTTATCGCCAAACATTGGTTTTGGCATAAAGGTCGCCGTCTTGCCGTAAGCGTGAGCTACGTTGTGTACGACATATTTGTAGATCTGAATTTCGTCGGCTTTTTTGGTCATGGTGTTGAAGCGGGTGGCCACTTCGTTCTGACCAGCGGTGGCCACTTCGTGGTGATGAGCCTCAACTACCAGGCCCATTTGTTCCATGGTCAGACACATGGCGGAACGCAGGTCCTGAGAGGAGTCAACCGGCGGAACCGGGAAGTAACCGCCTTTCACAGCAGGACGGTGGCCTTTATTGCCTTCTTCATATTTGGTGCCGGTGTTCCATGCGCCTTCGATATCGTCGATTGCGACGTGTGAGCCGGAGATGGAGCTGCCGAAACGGATATCGTCAAACAGGAAGAACTCTGGCTCTGGCCCGAACAGGACGGTATCGGCAAAACCGGTAGAGCGCAGGTAGTCTTCAGCGCGTTTTGCGATGGAGCGTGGGTCACGGTCATAACCCTGCATAGTGCCGGGCTCAAGAATGTCGCAACGAATGATAAGGGTAGAATCCGCGAAGAACGGGTCGATAACGGCGGTAGAGGCGTCTGGCATCAGCACCATGTCCGATTCGTTGATGCCTTTCCAGCCACCAATAGAGGAGCCATCAAACATTTTGCCTTCTTCGAAGAAGTCAGCGTTTACCTGGTGAGCAGGGATTGTGATGTGCTGTTCTTTACCTTTGGTGTCAGTGAAGCGCAAATCAACAAATTTCACTTCATGCTCATTCAGCATCGTCAAAACGTGTTCAGCGGACATACTTAACTCTCCGGATTATCATTGTCGTCGTGGTAACGAGGTCTTCTAAGGTTATTAAAAGTGGCTTTTGCCCTGAAATGTTTAAAGCGAAATCTGTGCCAACTTTTAAATCACCCCAAAAAGGCGTTATCATGCGCGCTGTAGTGCAAAAGGGCTGCACCACAACGGATAATTTGCACCAATATAGTGCTTCAGTGTAAAAAATGGGCACCATATTGGTGCAATTTACGTTATGGCTCCCTATTTAGCTCCGTGAAAGCGATCACAAACCCTTACTTTTAATATTGTTTGTAAAGGTTCTTTGTGATCCTGTTCTGTCCTTCGATTAATACGTGTACAATAACGCGCTATTTCTAATGCCTGAGGCAAAGTTGTGATCGAAAATCTGCGTAACATCGCCATCATCGCGCACGTTGACCATGGTAAAACTACCCTGGTTGATAAGCTGCTGCAGCAATCTGGTACGTTCGATTCTCGTGCCGAAACTCAAGAACGCGTGATGGACTCCAACGATTTGGAGAAAGAGCGTGGGATTACCATCCTCGCTAAAAACACCGCTATCAAATGGAATGACTACCGTATCAACATCGTTGATACCCCAGGGCACGCCGACTTCGGTGGTGAAGTTGAACGTGTAATGTCCATGGTAGACTCCGTTCTGCTGGTCGTTGACGCAATGGATGGCCCAATGCCACAGACGCGCTTCGTGACCAAAAAAGCTTTCGCCCATGGTCTGAAGCCAATCGTTGTTATCAACAAAGTTGACCGTCCTGGCGCGCGTCCTGACTGGGTTGTTGACCAGGTCTTCGACCTGTTCGTTAACCTCGACGCGACCGACGAGCAGCTGGACTTCCCTATCGTTTACGCGTCTGCGCTGAACGGTATCGCTGGTCTGGACCATGAAGACATGGCTGAAGACATGACCCCGCTGTATCAGGCGATTGTTGACCGTGTTCCTGCGCCAAATGTTGACCTGGACGGCACCCTGCAGATGCAGATCTCCCAGCTCGACTACAACAACTATGTTGGCGTCATCGGCATTGGTCGTATCAAGCGCGGTAAAGTGAAGCCTAACCAGCAGGTCACTATCATTGATAGCGAAGGCAAAACCCGTAACGGTAAAGTCGGTAAAGTCTTGACTCACCTGGGTCTTGAGCGTATCGAGAGCGACATCGCGGAAGCGGGTGACATCATCGCGATCACCGGTCTGGGTGAGCTGAACATCTCCGACACCATCTGCGATCCGCAGAACGTCGAAGCGCTGCCTGCTCTGTCCGTTGATGAACCAACCGTATCCATGTTCTTCAACGTCAACACCTCTCCGTTCTGTGGTAAAGAAGGTAAATTCGTTACCTCTCGTCAGATCCTTGACCGCCTGAACAAAGAGCTGGTGCACAACGTTGCGCTGCGCGTTGAAGAAACTCAGGATGCTGACGCATTCCGCGTTTCGGGTCGTGGCGAGCTGCACCTGTCAGTCCTGATCGAAAACATGCGTCGTGAAGGTTTCGAGATGGCGGTTTCCCGTCCGAAAGTTATCTTCCGCGAAATCGACGGCCGTAAACAAGAGCCGTTTGAGAACGTAACGCTGGACGTTGAAGAGCAGCACCAGGGTTCTGTTATGCAGGCACTGGGCGAGCGTAAAGGCGACCTGAAAAACATGAATCCAGATGGCAAAGGCCGCGTACGTCTCGACTACGTGATCCCAAGCCGTGGCCTGATCGGCTTCCGTTCTGAGTTCATGACCATGACCTCCGGTACCGGTCTGCTGTACTCCACCTTCAGCCACTACGACGACGTGCGTCCGGGTGAAGTGGGCCAGCGTAACAACGGCGTGCTGATCTCCAACGGTCAGGGTAAAGCGGTTGCGTTCGCGCTGTTCGGTCTGCAGGATCGCGGTAAGCTGTTCCTGGGTCACGGTGCAGAAGTTTACGAAGGCCAGATCATCGGTATTCACAGTCGTTCTAACGACCTGACCGTAAACTGCCTGACCGGTAAGAAACTGACCAACATGCGTGCGTCCGGTACTGACGAAGCGACTACGCTGGTTCCCGCTCAGAAGATGACTCTGGAGCAGGCGCTGGAGTTTATCGATGACGATGAACTGGTAGAAGTGACTCCGCTTTCCGTTCGTATCCGTAAGCGTCACCTGACTGAAAACGACCGCAAACGCGCCGGTCGTGGCAGCAAAGAAGCGTAAGTTTCTTTCCCGCTGTAAACCGAAGCCCCGTCTGCAAAAGACGGGGCTTTTTTTTGCACCATCGCTCGCAGAATTGACGCGCTTATAAGGCCGCGATAGTCAAAGCTTCCCTTTACCGCTACAGTTATTTGTCCACGACGTAAAGGAGAGGGGTTATGCTGTATATCTTTGATTTAGGTAACGTCATCGTCGATATCGACTTCAACCGCGTGCTGGGGGTCTGGAGCGACTACAGCCGGGTGCCGCTGGCGAGCCTGCAAAAAAGCTTTGTGATGGGCGACGCCTTCCACCGCCACGAGCGCGGCCAGATTTCCGATGAAGATTTCGCCGTGGCCGTGTGTGAAGAGATGGATATGGCGCTGAGTTTTGAACAGTTTTCTACCGGCTGGCAGGCCGTATTTGTTGCCCTGCGTCCTGAAGTCATCGCCCTGATGAGGCAGCTACGTGAGCGGGGACACCGCGTTGTTGTGCTCTCCAATACCAATCGCTTACACACTAATTTCTGGCCCGGCGAGTATCCGCAAATCGCGCAGGCAGCGGATAAAATCTATCTGTCCCAGGAAATGGGGATGCGTAAACCCGACGCCGAAATCTATCAAAAACTGCTGCATGAGGAGGGCGTTTCTGCCGATCGGGCCATCTTTTTTGACGACAATGCCGATAATATTAAAGGGGCCCAGCAGGTGGGCATCACCAGCATTCTGGTGACCGGAAGAGAAACGCTGCCTGACTACTTTGCAAAAAACCCATGCTAAAAGACGTAAAGTTTATCGTTCGTGAACGCCTCAGACCCGGTGTCGCCTGGGGCAAACTGCTTTGGCATCGCATTGACCAGGACAATATGACGACGCTTGCGGGCAACCTTGCGTACGTGTCGCTGCTGTCGCTGGTGCCTTTTATCGCCGTGGTGTTTGCGTTATTTGCTGCTTTTCCCATGTTTTCTGACGTCAGCGTTCAGCTACGGCACTTTATTTTCTCGAATTTTATTCCCGCAACCGGCGATATCATTCAGCGTTATATCGAGCAGTTTGTTGCTAACTCCAGCAAAATGACCGTAGTGGGCGCATGCGGACTTGTCGTCACGGCGCTTTTGCTAATGTATGCCGTGGACAGCGCGCTAAATACTATCTGGCGCAGCAAGCGCACCCGCCCCAAAATCTACTCTTTTGCCGTGTACTGGATGATCCTCACGCTCGGGCCGTTACTGGCCGGGGCGAGCCTGGTCATCAGCTCCTATTTGCTGTCGTTACGCTGGGCAACGGGCTTTAACAGCATGATTGATGAAGTGCTGCGCATTTTCCCGCTGCTGCTCTCCTGGCTCTCATTCTGGCTGCTCTACAGCATTGTCCCCACCACGCGCGTACCGGTACGTGACGCGCTGATTGGCTCGCTGGTCGCAGCGCTTCTCTTTGAGCTGGGTAAGAAAGGTTTCGCGCTCTATATCACCATGTTTCCCTCTTATCAGCTCATTTACGGCGTGCTGGCGGTGATCCCCATTTTATTCGTCTGGGTTTACTGGACATGGTGTATCGTGTTGCTCGGGGCGGAAATTACCGTCACCCTCGGCGATTACCGTAAGCTTCGCTCCGAACTACAGCAGGAAGAATTGGAAGAACCATGATTGCATTAATTCAGCGCGTCACCCAAGCTCGCGTCACCGTGGAGGGTGAAGTGACGGGTGAAATTGGCCCAGGACTTTTGGTGTTATTGGGTGTCGAAAAAGAAGATAACGAGCAAAAAGCGAATCGCCTGTGCGAACGGGTGCTGGGCTACCGCATCTTCGGTGATGAAGATGACAAAATGAATCTCAACGTTCAGCAAGCCGGAGGCAGCGTGCTGGTGGTGTCGCAGTTTACCCTTGCGGCAGATACGGAGCGCGGTATGCGTCCTGGCTTTTCGGGTGGCGCAGCGCCTGCGCTCGCGCAAACGCTGTATGAATACTTTGTCGAACGCTGCCGACAACAGGGCATCGTTGCTGAAACGGGGCGCTTTGCTGCCAATATGCAGGTATCGCTTACCAATGACGGCCCGGTAACATTCTGGTTGCAGGTCTAAACCCCGCACGGTTGATCGGCCTTGCGAAATCTTAAGAGAGTACAGCTATGTATCACCTTCGCGTACCGCAAACCGAAGAAGAACTTGAAAGCTATTACCAGTTCCGCTGGGAGATGTTGCGCAAACCCCTGCATCAACCCAAAGGCTCCGAACGCGACGCATGGGACGCCATGGCCCATCACCAGATGGTTGTGGATGAAGAAGGCAACCTGGTTGCCATAGGCCGTTTATATATCAATGCCGATAACGAAGCGGCGATCCGTTTTATGGCGGTGCATCCTTCCGTGCAGGACAAAGGCCTGGGCACGCTGATGGCCATGACCCTGGAATCCGTCGCCCGTCAGGAAGGGGTGAAACGCGTGGTTTGCAGCGCGCGTGAAGACGCGGTGGAATTTTTCGCCAAGTTAGGCTTTATCAACCAGGGCGAGATCACTACCCCGCAGACGACCCCTGTGCGGCATTTTCTGATGATTAAACCCGTAGCTTCGCTGGACGATATTCTGCATCGCGCCGACTGGTGCGGGCAGCTTCAACAAGCCTGGTACGAGCATATTCCTCTTAGCGAGAAAATGGGCGTGCGCATTTTGCAGTACACCGGGCAGAAATTTATTACCACCATGCCGGAAACGGGCAATCAAAATCCGCATCAGACGCTGTTTGCGGGCAGCCTGTTTTCGCTTGCAACGCTGACGGGCTGGGGCCTTATCTGGCTGATGCTGCGAGAGCGCCACCTTGGCGGTACGATTATTCTGGCAGATGCCCATATTCGTTACAGCAGCCCAATCACCGGGCGTCCTGGGGCGATTGCGGATTTAGGTTCGCTCAGCGGCGATCTCGATCGCCTGGCTCGAGGCCGTAAAGCACGCGTTGCGCTGCAGGTTGAACTCTATGGCGATGAAAAGCAGGGCGCGGTGTTTGAAGGCGTTTACCTGGTGTTGCCGGCCAAACCTTTCGGGCCGCTGGAAGAGGGCGGTAACGAAGAGGAGTAGCCGCCCTGGGGACAATCTTCAGGGAGCTATGTACCGGGAACTTCGCCTTTTTGCATCCTTTGCTGTAGCTGTTTTCCGTCTGTGCCGGTGGCCTGAAGCGTGCCGTTGACCGTGGGTTTGAGCGGCGTCTGCGCGGCAAGGCTTCCGGTGATGGAAAGCTGCAGGTTACCTTCTCCTTCCAGCGGTAAAGCCGGCCATCCCCATTGATGCAAAGTGTTAATCGGCACTGAACGACCACGAAGTTTTATCGCCGTATTACGCTGCGGGGATTGTGAGACAGCGCCCGTCGCCTCCAGCATTCCCTTGCCGGCGAAAGCGCTTAGCTCGGTTACAGAAATCTGATTCGCGTTCGCCGTCAGGGCAAGAGAAGGGCGACGAACGTCCACGCGGTTAAAGGTTGCCGCCGCAGCGTTCAGGCTGATATTGCCGTCCCACAGGCCCCACTGCCTGTCCCGCACCACTTCCAGATTGTTTCCCACGGCATCCAGCGCGGTGAGCTGGAAAGGAAATTCAGGATCGATATCGATAACCAGGTTGCGGTTAGCCGAAAGCTTTTTGATGGTCACTTTATTTAGCCATTCCGGGACGGGCTCCAGCCAGCGTTTTTTCCAGTCTGACGGCAGCGTATATTCCAGCCCTGCCAGCACGACTTCATCAAGCGTCAGTTGGTTATCGTCGCGCAGCCACTGGCCCGAAGCGCGAACCATGCCTCTTTCCCAGCGGGAGGTAAACTGACGCAGCACGGCGGCTTGCTGGGTAAAATCTATGTTTATGATGGGGTCGTTAAGGTGCAGCACGCCGTCGATGAACTCGCTGGCGTTTAGCGACAATCTGCCGTCATCGCTTTGCCATCCGCCGCTTGCGAGCGTCAGATTGCGCAGGCTCAGATCTAAATCCGTTACCGCCCAGCCCTTACCTTCCAGCCGCGCGTCGGTGACCTCCAGGCTATCTACTTTCAGAGACGGGACGGTGGTCAGGGGAGCCAGGAAATCGCTGATGGATTTATCCGTTTGCAAACGAATATCGTTAAGGCGCAGGCTGCCAATTTGCCATGAACCATCTGCATTACGTTTTGCATTGCCGGTGAGCGAGCCGCGAGCCATATCCGCGCCGATGGTGGAAAGCGTTACCTGACCCTGATTAATGGCGCCCTGCAACAGCACGTTGCTTGCGGGCACGCCGTTAAGCGTCATCGAACCCGCGCTGAATTGAATATCTGCCGTATTGCCCAGCGCTTTTCCTCTTTCAGGCTGCCAGGGCGTGACGCCACCGTTCACCCGCTGGGCGCGTAAATCCCACTCGGCGTCAGGGCTGTTAAGCGCCATATCACTAAGTTGCAGCATGTCGGCCTGAAAGGGGAGCGGTGCAGAATCCGGGCTGAGATTCAGGGTGCCTTTTTTCAGCAAAATAGTATCCACGTGCAGCGGTTCTGAAAACTGGCGGGAGCTCAGGCCGATATCGACGTCTTGCGCTACCAGGGTAGCCGGCTGGCCTTTTCGGCCAAACGTCACGTTACTGAAGGTCAGGTGCATGGGAGAAGCCCAGCGGTGCTCCATCTCATTAAATGAAAAATCGTAGTCGCTTTTCTCGTTGACCCAGCTACTGACCTGGTCTGCTCCCCAGCGGGTCTGCAGCAAAATATACGCAGCGATCGGCACGACCAGAACGATCGCTAAAAGTGTCGCAATAAGCTTTCCGAGAAATTTCATTGTCTTCCATCCCATGAAGTTTCGGTAAGGGTGTTATGCCCCATTTACCGTTATAGCTCAAGGAGGAGTTTGTCAGGGCGGGTTTCACGCGCCGGCGGCAACAAATCACCGGCGCGTGAGGAACATCAATCTTTTTCAGGCGGGAAAATCAGGTTCAGAACAATCGCCGTGATACCGCCGGCGGCAATACCGGAGGAGAGCAGCGTTTTCAGCCAGTCAGGAGCAAACTGCAGAATCAGCGGCTGCTGAGACACGCCCATACCTACCGCCAGAGAAAGGGCGATAATCATGATCGCACGGCGATTCAAGGGCTCGCGTGAAACGATGCGCACGCCGGATGCGGCGATAGTGCCGAACATCACAATCGTTGCCCCGCCGAGCACCGGCTCAGGGATATGCTGAACAAAACCGCTCACCGCAGGGAACAGGCCAAGCACAATCAGCATCAGCGCCACCACAAAACCGACGTAGCGGCTGGCGACGCCGGTAAGCTGAATAACGCCGTTGTTTTGTCCAAAGCAGGAGTTCGGGAAGGTGTTGAAGATAGCGGATACGCAGGAGTTCAGGCCGTTGGCCAGCACGCCGCCCTTGAGACGTTTCATATACAGCGGGCCTGAAACGGGCTGCTCGGAAACGTCAGAGGTAGCGGTAATATCCCCGATGGTTTCCAGCGACGTCACCATAAATACCAGCATCAGCGGGATCAGCAGGTTCCAGTCGATGCCCAGACCGTAATAAAGCGGGGTCGGGACCATCATTAAACTGGTATTCGTCGGCGCAGTCGTTTCCGGCAGCATATCCAGCGCCCATGCCAGGGCATAACCCACGGCCATGGCGATAACCAGAGACGCGACGCGCAGATAAGGGTTGCGCTGGCGGTTTAACAGAATAATCACCAGCAGTACGGCACCGGCCAGCAGCAGATTTTTCGGCGCCCCAAAGGTGTGATCGTTCATCGCGGCGTACCCGCCACCGATGGAGTTAAGGCCTACCTGAATCAGCGACAGGCCGATAATCATCACCACGACGCCGGAAACCAGCGGAGTAATAATACGGCGCGCCAGATGCAGCACGCGGGAAAGCGCCATCTCGGTGCAGCTTGCCAGCATCAGCGTACCGAAGAGCGCAGCCATCATTGTCGGCACGTCGGCGCCGCCATTTTTTAGCGCCATTCCGCCCATAATCAGCGGCGAGACAAAGTTGAAGCTGGTGCCCTGAATCGACAGCAGCCCTGAACCCACGGGGCCCCACGCTTTAATTTGAATAATAGAGGCTACGCCGGAGGCGAACAGCGACATGCTGATGATGTGCTGCGTGTCTGATGCCGGTAATCCCAGCGCCTGGCAAATCAGTAACGCCGGCGTGATAACCGCGACAAACATCGCCAGCAGGTGCTGACAGGCGGCGAATAAAGTTTGTGGAAGAGGCGGTCGGTCTTCGAGGCGATAAATCAATTCACTGGAGCGAGTCGATGCAACCGGTTGCGCATTTTCTGACTCAACGGCATTTACAGACATCAGAGGGAATCCCGTGGTGGAAAAGCGGAGATTTTAACGAACTGGAAGGTAAAAGCAAACGATTGCATGGCGGCAATTTTAATATTTAAAACCTATACAGCGCCTGAGCCGTAGGCGAGCTGGCGGTGTTTGCCTTATCAGGCGTTTGAATAGCGTTCCGTTTCCGGCATCCAGCGTTCAATCAGCGCGGTTGCCTGTTCCGGGTAGCGTTCATGGATATGACGGGCAAGCCGCTGAACCTCAGGGATCATCGCCTGGTCGCGCAGCAAATCCGCCACCTTAAACTCGGCGCTTCCCGTCTGGCGAGTGCCGAGCAGTTCGCCCGGCCCACGAATTTCCAGGTCTTTTTGCGCAATCACAAAGCCATCGTTACTGTCCCGCAAAACCTGCAAACGTAGCTGAGCCGTTTTGGACAGCGGCGACTTGTAAAGCAGCACGCAATGGGAGGCGACGGCGCCACGGCCAACGCGACCGCGTAGCTGGTGAAGCTGCGCAAGCCCCAGACGCTCCGGGTTTTCGATAATCATCAGGCTGGCGTTTGGCACATCTACGCCAACCTCAATAACCGTTGTGGCGATCAACAGATGGATATTGCCCTCTTTAAACGCCTGCATCACTGCCTGTTTTTCCTGCGGCTTCATACGTCCATGCACTAATCCAACGTTGAGATCGGGCAGCGCGGCTTTAAGCTCTTCCCAGGTGACTTCCGCCGCCTGTGCTTCCAGCAGTTCCGATTCTTCAATCAGCGTGCACACCCAGTAAGCCTGGCGTTTTTCCGTGGAGCAAGCGCTGCGTACCCTTTCGATAATATCGTTACGACGTGTATCCGCGATGGCAACGGTTGTGACAGGTGTACGGCCCGGTGGAAGTTCATCAATAACTGACGTATCCAGATCTGCGTAAGCGGTCATTGCGAGCGTGCGGGGAATGGGCGTAGCCGTCATGATTAGCTGATGCGGGTGGAAACCCTGAACCTGCCCCTTTTCCCACAGCGCCAGCCGCTGATGAACGCCGAAACGGTGCTGTTCGTCGATAATCACCAGCGCCAGACCGGCAAACTGCACCTGTTCCTGGAAGATAGCGTGAGTGCCGACAACCATCGACACCTGGCCACTGGCAATGGCGTCCTGCTGGGCAATGCGCGCTTTGCCTTTTTGCTTGCCGGCAAGCCAGCCCACTTCAATACCCAGCGGGGCAAACCACTGGCGGAAGTTGCTGGCATGCTGTTCGGCGAGCAGCTCCGTAGGCGCCATCAGGCCAACCTGCTTGCCGTGCGCAATGGCTCGCAGGGCTGCAAGAGCGGCAACCAGCGTTTTCCCTGAACCTACATCGCCCTGCACCAGACGCATCATCGGCACGTCCAGCGCCATATCGTGTTCGATTTCCGCAACGACCCGCGCTTGTGCGCCGGTTGGTTTAAACGGCAGAGCGGCCAGAAGACGGTTTTTCAGCTCGTCATGATTGACCAGCGGCAAAGCGTGATAACGCTGGGCACCCGCGCGCAGCGCCAGCATGCTCAGGTTATGCGCCAGCAGTTCTTCGAGAATCAGGCGCTGCTGGGCCGGATGCTTGCCGGTTTCCAGATCCACAAGCTTCATATCCGGCGGCGGGCGATGCAGCGTGCGCAACGCTTCCGGCAGGCTCATCATCCCCTGACTTAGTTCCGGCGGCAGCAGTTCGCTAATAGCGCAGGTATCCAGCAGATCCAGCGCCTGATCGGTTAACTTGCGCAGCGTAGCCTGGCGAATGCCTTCGGTCGTGGGATAAACAGGAGTAAGCGTTTCCTGCAATTCTGGCGTGCTGAGATCGCCCTGCACCCGGTACTCTGGATGAATCATCTCCGCGCCGTGCGTGCCGCGCTTTGCCTCGCCGTAGGCAAGCACACGCCTGCCCGGCGCCAGGCTGTTTTTCATCGCCGCGTTAAAATTGAAAAAGCGCATCGTCAGGATGCCGGTGCCGTCAGTAATCTGACAGGTCAGCATCCGGCGGCGGCCAAAGCTGATATTGCTGTTCAGCACTTCCCCTTCCACCGTGGCGTAAATGCCAGGCAAAAGTTCGTTAATGGGGTAAAGGTGGGTACGGTCTTCATAGCGCAGCGGAAGGTGCAGCAGTAAATCCTGGATGGTATGCAGCCCAATTTTGGCCAGTTTGCCGCTCTGGCTGACGCCCACACCGGCAAGCGTGCTTAACGGTATGGCATCCAGCAAACGGCCTTTCATGTCTACTCCGCGGACTGCATTGTGGCCCACCAGGCGGCATCAGCTTCGATTTCACCCTGCTGATTCACATGGGGATAGGGCAAGCCCTTACGGCGGGAAACCCGCGCCAGTACCGGATAGCCGCCTTCAAACAGCAGGCGCTGTTGTTCAGACTCAGGCAGGGTGCTGTTTTCACGCTGGTACATGCCGGCATTCTGGCGCTGGCGCTGCGCTTCATAAAGGATAAGCGCGGAGGCGACGGAAACGTTGAGCGACTGCACCATGCCGATCATCGGAATGATAATGTCCTGGTCTGCCAGCGCCAGCGCTTCCTGAGTAATACCGGTTTTTTCCTGGCCCATCAAAATACAGGTCGGACGCGTGTAATCAATTTCGCGGAAATCGACGGCTTTATCAGAGAGATGGGTGGCAAGGATTTGCATGCCGCTGTTTTTAAGTTGCGAAACCGCATCGCTGATGGTGCGATGGGTTTTCACTTCGACCCAGGAGTTGCTGCCCGCAGCGGATGAGGCCATGGTGCGCATACGGTTTCCAGGCCAGACGGCGTGGACCGCGTGCACGCCCACCGCGTCTGCGGTGCGGACGATCGCCGAGACGTTATGAGGTTTATGGACCTGCTCCATGCACACCGTCAGATCGGGCTGACGGCGGGCTAACATTTCGCAGATGCGCGCATAACGCTGTGGATTCATAACGCTAGTTTCTGTTACGGGTGACTTTAATAACGTCCGGCATCACGCGGATTTTACGCATGATATTCGCCAGATGGATACGGTCGCGGGCCGTCAGGCGGATAAAGGCGCTGTAAACGCGGCCGTCTTTCTCTTCGGTATTCAGGCTTTGAATATTCGAACCCGCATTGTTCAGCGCGGCGGTAAGATTTGCCAGCGCGCCCTGGTGGTTAAACATATCCACCTTGATCTCGGTGATAAACTCCTGCTCCGCCTCTTTATCCCATTCTACGGCCATAAACTTCTCTGGCTCTTTCTGGTAGCCGCGGATGTTTCGACAGGATTCATGGTGGATAACCAGGCCTTTACCGGGGCTGACGTGAGCCACAATCGGATCGCCAGGAATAGGACGACAGCATTTCGCGAAGGTAATCAGCACGCCGTCTGCACCTTTAATCGGCAGATGGCTGTGCGGCAGCGCATTCGCCTGCGCTGGGGCTGAAGCCGGCGATTCTCCCTGCAGGTTCTTCGCGACCACCACGCTCATGGCATTGCCAAGGCCAATTTCCGCCAGCAAATCATCCAGCGAGGCGAGCTTCATGCGCTCAAGCTCACGCTGAATATTTTCCGGCGGCACTTCGGCCAGTTTACGGCTGCCGCCCAGGGCATGATTTAACAGGCGGCGGCCCAGGTTGACCGAATCGTCTCGTTTGAGGTTCTTCAACATCTGACGGATTTTGGCGCGAGCTTTGGAACTGACCACAAAGTTCAGCCATGCGGCGTTCGGGCGTGCGCCTGGCGCGGTGATTATCTCGATAGTCTGGCCGCTGGTAAGCGGCTGCGAGAGCGGATAGGGCTGGCGGTCCACACGGGCGCCTACACAGGCGTGGCCGATATCGGTATGTACCGCATAGGCGAAGTCCACGGGGGTCGCCCCGGCCGGGAGTTCGACAATACGCCCTTCCGGGGTGAAAACGTAAATCTCATCCGGGAAGAGATCGGATTTTACGCTCTCGATAAATTCAAACGAGCTACCGGCGCTCTGCTGCAGTTCCAGCAGGCTTTGCATCCAGCGCTGGGCGCGGATTTGTGCGGTAGTGCTGCTCTCACCCTGCTCTTTATAAGCCCAGTGAGCGGCAACCCCCATCTCAGCCATCTGGTCCATGTCTTCGGTACGGATTTGCACTTCAACGGGCACACCGTGCGGGCCAATCATTGACGTGTGCAGGGACTGATAGCCGTTAGCCTTTGGAATGGCGATATAGTCTTTCACCCGCCCTGGACGCGGCTTATAGAGGCTATGCATTTGCCCAAGAACGCGATAGCAGGTATCCATGTCATGCACGATTACGCGAAACGCGTAGATATCCATGATTGAGTGGAAACGCTGCTCTTTGAGCGTCATTTTGCAGTAGATGGAGTAAAGGTGTTTTTCGCGGCCGCTAACGCGACACGGAATGCCCGCCTCCTGTAAACGCCCGTCGATCTCAGAGAGGATTTTCTGGATCATCTCTTTACGGTTACCGCGCGCCGCTTTAACCACTTCTTTGATGACGCGGTAGCGGTTCGGGTAAAGTGCTTCAAAGCCCAGCTCTTCCAGCTCGGTTTTCAGATGGTGAATACCAAGACGGTGGGCCAGCGGACTGTAGATCTCGAGGGTTTCGCGGGCGATGCGGCGGCGCTTGTCCGGACGCAACGACCCCAAAGTACGCATGTTGTGCGTGCGGTCAGCGAGTTTGATCAGAATGACGCGGATATCCTGCACCATCGCCATGATCATTTTGCGGAAGTTTTCGGCCTGCGCCTCTTTCTTATCGCGGAACTTCAGTTTATCCAACTTAGAAACCCCCTCCACCAGCTCGGCAACGCTTTTGCCAAAAAGCTGCTCCATATCCTGGTAGGTGGCAGGGGTGTCTTCAATCACGTCATGCAGTAGCGCTGCCATTAGCGTTTCGTAGTCGAGTTTCATCTCGGCCAGAATGCAGGCGACGGCTACAGGATGGGTGATATAGGGTTCACCGCTTGAACGTGCTTGTCCCTCGTGAGCATCACGCGCGACAAGATAGGCTTGCCGGAGGCGCTTTATTTGCTCCTCGGGCAAGTATTGTTGAATCAGTTGATTCAGGCTTTCAAACAGATACAAGGGCTACCCGCAGGGCTAATTAACGACGACCTTCAGCAATAGCGGTAACGGCCTGCAGTTCTGCGGCTTCCTGCTCTTGCTGCTCCTGGCGATCACGAACATCGAGAATCTGGTTGGTGATCAACCCTTCTTCGATTTCGCGCAGTGCGATAACGGTCGTTTTATCGTTTTCTTCAGGTACCAGAGGATCTTTACCACCGATTTGCATCTGACGAGCGCGACGTGCGGCGACCAGTACCAGGTCAAAACGGTTACCAATTTTCTCTACAGCGTCCTGAACGGTTACGCGTGCCATATTTTAAAGCTCCACAGATGAAGAAATGACTGGGCATGATACTGAAACTGGGCTCAGTCTGCCAATAGTTTGCTGATTAAAGCGTCATGTCGCGCTTTTTGGCGACCCATTCGCAGACGCTCGGCGCGAATAATAATCTTTAAATCTGACAGCGCGGTATCGAAATCGTCATTAACGATAAGGTAATCATATTCCGCGTAATGGCTCATTTCTGCAACAGCTTGTTCCATACGCTTTGCGATAACGTCTTCGCTGTCTTGCCCGCGGCCACGCAGGCGGCGATCTAATTCATCTTTCGACGGCGGCAAAATAAAGATGCTGCGCGCATGCGGCATTTTAGTACGGATTTGCTGCGCGCCCTGCCAGTCGATATCGAGGAATACATCCACGCCGGTTGCCAGCACCTGCTCAATGGCATGGCGCGAGGTGCCGTAATAATTACCAAAGACTTCTGCGTGTTCGAGGAAAGCGTCTTCGGCAATCATCTGCCTGAATTCGTCCTTACTGACGAAGAAATAGTGTTCACCGTGGTTCTCACCGGGACGAACGCCACGAGTGGTATGGGAAACAGAAACCTGTGTGTCATACAGCGGTTGTGTTTTTAACAAAGCCTGAATGAGGCTGGATTTCCCCGCGCCACTTGGTGCGGAAACAATATAAAGCGTGCCTTGAGCCATGGGTTCTAACTTATTCGGTAAGGATAAATGAAGAGCGTCTACTGGCCTATTATACACGTCGACACGGCAGCACGGAGAATTTGTCGTGTACCCGACACGCTTTTCGGTAGTTTTGCGTAATGTTTTCCCGTCTTTACTTCCCGTTTCTGCAACGTTAGCGCTTTATCTGAAAATGCTTCGCATTGATTTAAATCCCACCTCGCGGTCGGCATCTGCCCGCGCTATATCTCATTGCGAACTGACAGGGAGAGAGTTATGCAAGGGTTAATCAAACTGATTTTAATAGTGAGCATCCTGACAGGCGTTGCTTCAGCGTCTTGCCCGGTTTGGTCACCGCTGCAGGCAAGCCAGGAGATGAAAAAGCTGCAAACCCAGCTTAAACAGTGGGACGAGGCCTATTATCGTGACGGGGAGAGTCGTATCAGCGATGCGGTATACGACAGCCTCCGTTCACGTTTAAATACGTGGCAGCGCTGTTATCAGCCTGCGACAGCTCCCCAGCAGCCCACGCTTTCGACTAATGGAAAGACACCGCACCCCGTCGCCCATACAGGCGCTAAAAAACTGGCCGACGGCCCGGCGGTGGCGCGGTGGTTTGAAGGAAAATCCGATCTGTGGGTACAGCCGAAAGTTGATGGCGTGGCGATCACGCTGGTATACCGGCAAGGCAGGCTCTTCCGGCTTCTAAGCCGTGGCAACGGGCTGAAAGGCGAAGACTGGACGGCGAAAGCGGCGATGATAGATGCGATACCCAAAACCCTTTCTGGCCCGCTGGCCAATAGCGTTTTGCAGGGGGAGTTATTTTTAAAACGTCACCAGCACGTACAGAAAAATATGGGGGGAATGAACGCAAGGGGAAAAGTGGCAGGCGCTATGATGCGGCAGACGGCTGCCGACTTTTTAAATGATTTTGACGTGTTTATCTGGGCGTGGCCAGACGGACCGACAGACTTCAGGCAAAAACTGGAGACGCTGGACAAAGCGGGGTTTTCGCTTGTAAAAGCATGGTCAAAACCGGTTTCCTCCCTGGCTGATATCTCCTCTTTACGAAACCTGTGGTTTACCTCTTCCTTACCCTTTGTCACCGACGGCGTTGTGATTCGTCAAGGAACAGAGCCTGCCGGGAAATTCTGGCAGCCGGGGCAGGCATCATGGCTTGCGGCCTGGAAGTATCCTCCGGCCCAGCAATTCGCTGACGTAAAGGGGATACGTTTTACCGTGGGGCGTACCGGAAAGGTTGCCGTAGTGCTGGATCTGGAACCCTTACAACTCGACGATAAACAAATTAAACGCGTCAATATAGGTTCGGTTAAACGCTGGCAAGAGCTGGATATTGCGCCGGGCGATCGGGTCATGGTGAGTCTTGCGGGACAGGGCATTCCAGTAATCGACGGGGTAGCCTGGCGCGTAAGCCTGCGAGATAAGCCGCAGCCGCCGTCCCGCTTAAACCACACGCCTTTAAGCTGTCTTTCTGTCACCGCGCAGTGCCGTGAACAATTCTTTGCCCGCCTCGTCTGGGCAAGCTCGCTGGATGTGCTGGACATTAAGGGCGTACGCAAAAGTACCTGGCAACAGCTCTACCAGGCATTCCATCTCGAACATATTTTTTCCTGGCTGCTGCTGAGCGCTGAAGATTTAGCCCGGATTAAAGGTATATCGCCCGCCCGTGGTATACAGCTCTGGCACCAGTTCTCCATGGCTCGTCAGCGGCCCTTTCATCGCTGGCTGATGGCCTTTGGGCTGCCTCTGCCAAAAGCAGCAATAAATGTGCTTTCAGATTCTCACTGGCGGCACCTGGTCTCCCGTGATGAATTGAGCTGGCAAGAACTGCCGGGCGTGGGGGCGGAGCGGGCGAAAAAACTGATAGCCTTTGTGAATTATCCGCAGATCAAGGCCCTGGCTGTTTTCCTGGCGCAGCAGGGCATAAAAGGATTTGTTGATTAGTGGTCGGCGTGCTTGTAGTGAAAAACGGGCAAACCCAGACGCAGGCGCAACGCCAGTAAACGCGTGGCGAAACCAAAAATAAGCGTCGCAATCACCACGACATCGTGACTGGAGACATAGCGCTGCAACGCGATATACAACACAGCGGAGGCAAAGGCGATGCCAGCGTATAGCTCTTTCTGGAAAACTAACGGAATACGTTTGCAGAACATATCACGCAATACGCCGCCGAATACGCCCGTCACTACCGCTGCGATAATTGCGATGACCGGGCCTTCTCCCATATCCAGTGCCGTTTGTGCGCCAATAATGGAAAATACCACCAGGCCCAGGGCATCCAGCACGAGAAAAAGCCGTCGCAGGTGGGGCATTACCGGGGCGACGACGGTGGTTATTATTGCTGCTACGGCGACAATCACCACATATTCAGGGTGTTTTACCCAGCCCAATGGATAGTGACCAAGCAGGATATCACGCACCGAACCCCCACCGAGCGCGGTAGCGGTAGCAATAATAATGACACCAAAGGTGTCCATACGGCGCCGACCAGCCGCCAGCGCGCCGGTCATTGCTTCGGCGGTAATGCCGAGAAGATAAAGAATATGTAGCAGCATAAATACTCCCGGAGAAATCGCGCAAAGGGTAGCGTTTTGCGGGCCGTATCACGATTGAGATTTTCTAAACTGACTTTTTATCCATTAGTTTTATTTATTTGAAAATCTGCTGGAGAGTTAACCACACCAGATAATATCCGACAGACAGATGAAGACTTTCCCCCGGTTAAACGGATATGAGTCAGCTGGTTAAAAATGAGTCTTACGTACAATAATTTTCGATATCCAAATTGGCCCCCTTATCTACGTTTCATCCATTCGCCACCGGCGGCCGACAGCATATTTATGCTGGCGGAACGCCCTGGACGTTTTTGGGTGATCTCCGTTCATGAAGATAAGCAACTTACCCCTGAGAAGGATTAAGCTCTTTCAGGCGATAGACCAGTACGGTAAAAGGAGCGATACCTTTTGGTAGCGGTTTATCACCATAAATGGTGCGAGCAATGGCATAGGCTTCCAGCTCAGCACCAGGACTGAGTAGCGGCAGCGCATCCCGTACTAATGGAGGCATATCATCATCTGCACTCAGCGTCAGTTGTGGAACATTACTGATTGTCCTGCCTGTCTCTGCGGTGGTTTCGGTCAACTGCAGGGTGTGAGTGCTCTGCTGTGCCTTGCCGGAGATGCCGGCCTTCACCCGGAAATAGGTGATGCCATCGGCGACTTTGACTGCTTTTCGCCCGGCACCCTTGCGGGCGATAAGGGCGTCGCTCTCCTTGATTTTCTGCACAATATGCTGCTGCAGATCCCCTGAGAATGCTTTCCATGCGGCATCCATTTGCGGGCGTGTTATCCGCTGTTTCCCATTCAGTGCGTCTGTTAGCCCGGCGGTGATTAATGCCTTATCCAGTGCCATACCGACTTCCTGATAATGCAGCATCCGGTCGCGCATGGAATCAGCCATTGCCTGACCAATCATATAAGCCTGCTGTTGCGAGGAGTTATCCAGGGCCACTTCCGGGGAAGACTTAACACGTGTCTTTAATGTCTTCAGTTCAGTCTGCATGCTGTTCAGAGAGAGATTGAGCTGCTCCCTGTCTGCGCTGGCAGCCTGGAATTTTTTTTCTGTTGCTGCCAGCTGCGCGGTTTTCTCTTTCATCGCCGCCTGTACGGCGTCAAGCTGGTTTTGTAAGGAAGCCAGCTGGCTGTTTTCCTGACGCAGGGCGTCGCGACTTTTTTTCAGCGCCTGATTATTGGCAAGGGCCTGGGATAGCTGGCTTTGACTGGCATCAAGCGACTGCGTGATTTCGCTGAGCTTCTGTTCCATCTGCTGGCGCAGGGTTCGATCGTCAGCCTGTCTCTTTTGCAGATCATCATAGTTTGCCTGGGCCTGTGTGCCGGTAGTTTTCAGCGCTGCCAGCTGGCTGTTCAGCGCGGTGATTTGCTGCTGCGCCTGACTCAGCTTATTCGACAGCGCCGTTTTTTCCGCGATATTGTCGCTTAGCGCATGCGCGGATTGTGCGGCTTTTTGCACAGACTGGAGGCACTGGTTACGGATGTCGGTTGCATTTTGCGCAGTCCGGGCCACAGCGTCTAATTTTTCACTTAGCTCTTTGAGCTGTTGTTTAAGCACCCGGTTCTCGTTGCGCAGTTTTTTTTCAGCGCCAGTCGTCGTATTGCCAATGTTTTTGAGAACCGAATTATCCGCAGCGCCGCCAGAGGGTGTTTTCTGCGCCACGAGTTCCTCCAGGCTGTAGGAGGTCTCCTCCTGTGCAAATAAACGGTCTGCCGGACTGGTTTCTGCCGGGCCGCTGTTATTGCTTTCCCCGGCAAACGTATTCAATGGCAGAAAACCGACGGCTGGTGCAGCTAAAAGTAAGCTGCCAACCAGAGAAGTTATAAAACGGCGCTGGTAAGGCTTTATATTACTCATTGACTTTCACCTGATTAATCAACGCCGTCGACAGATCTGCCCGGATGCGGTAACACAGACTCGCGAGAGCGAATTGATACTTTGGCCTGACCAGGTTGTTAATATCGCTGCCAATGTCATGGGAAACAGCCAGGTAAGCCGCGCTCGATTGGCTGAGCTGAGTAAAAGCCTGCTGGTATTGTTTGTAGCGGTCCGGATTGTAGGTTTTTAACGCCTCCAGTTCGTGGCTACATTGGGCCAGTCGGTCCGCAGGCGGCGTGGCGAAGGCATTTTTATCATCGCTATTGCCTGCTTTTGCAGCCGCGGTGTCGGTGCTGGCGCTTTGCGTCATCACAGGTGCAGCCGGGAGTTTAGTGGGAGCAGCGCCATGCATACAGCCGCTCAGGCACAGCGCCAGGTTGGCAAGGATGATTGACCTGAGTCCCGTTGCGGTAAGTTTAGAGCAGAACATGTTGTACCTTTTTCAATAAGTGAAACTGGTGGCGCAGAAAGCCATCGCTGCCTTTCACGGCAGTAAATGTGCTTAATTCGCGGCGTTATCACCAGGTCCATCGGGGAACCTGCTGGTAAAGTTGAGATCGGTAATCGCTGAATCTGAAGCCGGGCACCGGCTCAGCACCAGCAAGTTAAGCAACATGCGCCTGAAGCCGGCAAACGCGGGGAGCAGAACCAGTGTTCGCAGGGCAGGGCTGAGATTGCCCGGACTGTTAAAAAGCTGGTGGGCGAAACCGGGCAGGTAATGCTGACGGTAGGCGGGTTCAAGACGGGTAAATGACCACAAATGGTGTGAACACATCACCTTTAAAAAGGTACGGTAGCGTCTGCCGGTGAGAGCCATGATGCAGTCGTCTTTCAGCACATCATCAAACAGACGGAAATGAATAAACATGCGCTCGTCGGTGGCGCTGACGTCCTGACCCGGACGGCCAATGACATAGAAATAGACTACCTCATGGCTGACCGGAATATCGCCTGCGCGCACCAGCGTGCGGATATTAAACGGCAGGTCGTCATGGCGGCGGAACTGAGGGTTAAAGAACAGGTTATTGCTCAGCAAAAAATCCCGGGCATAAATTCTGCGCCAAATGCCCGGTACGCTACGCATCACGTCAGTACCCTGTGCGATGGCGTGACCGGCCGTTTGTCGCACGCGCAGATTATCCTGGTTGGCCGTTATTTTTCCCGTGGCGTTATCCACATACGCGAAGGCGGCTTGAGCGATACTGGCGCTATGCCCGGTTATCAGGTCGTATAGCGTTTGCAGATAGTGTCCGGCGACATAATCATCGCCATCCACAAAGCAGATATATTGACCTCGTGCCAGCCGGATGCCGGTATTACGTGCCGCTGCCGCACCAGCGTTAGGCTGATTAATAATTCGGAAATTAGCATTGCCCTTTATCCGTTGTTGAATAATCTCTACCGAACCATCGGTGGAGCCGTCGTCGATAAACAGCACTTCAAAACGGCCATTAAACGTCTGCGCCAGCAGGGAGTCCGTGCATTTGCCGACGTAGGCGGCAACGCCATAGACCGGGACGATAACCGAAATCTCAACCGCCGATGCGTAATGGGTGGCAACCGTTCCCGTCACGGGATTGATTATCAGGCTGGTCTGCACCTGCGCGGCCAGCCGGGGATAAACGGCGCTCAGGATCTCCTGTGGCCCGGTGACATACAGCGCGCGTTCATAATGCTGGCTTGTGTAACAAGTCGCGCAGAGGACAGGGACCTCCTCCTGCCGTTCATCCCTGCGGGTGAGCGTTGAGTCAGGGAAAACCTGATGGGCAATGGCTCTGGCGCTGTCGCTACTTTTTGGCAGCAGGCGAAGGTCCCGGATAAGACCGGTTTCAGTATAGACCTGTAAGGCATGAATTATTTGCCGGCTGTTCTGCGGCGTACCACGAAACGGAGAGAGTCTACCGATCACCCTCCGCGCTTTAGCACCGAGCTGGCGTAGCCGCGCGCTACTGGTACTGGTCCAGTGTAGCAACTGGCAGGAGGAGATCGGCAGGGCGGGGAGCCATGCCAGCGAGGCGAGCCACAGCTTGGCCGGCGATAGGGGTAACTGACGTACGGCCATGTGCAGTATCTGGCCGGGCTGGCGACGAAATAGCGATTCGGCGCGCCCGGTAAAGTCAGCGCGCAGCGGCCACGGCAGTAATGACCATGCCCAGGGCACCATCCGCGCTAGCGTCGCCATTAGCGCAGCCCTGACGGCAATACTTTGGCTGGTAAAGTCTGCGTGGTCCATTAGGTCGTTGATGCTGTTTAATAATTGCGCAGAGCTGGCTGATATCTGGATGGTTCGCTGGCCGGGGCGATCTAGTCGATAGTAATAATAACGCTGGCTGACCAGTAAAATTTGCTGCGCCTTGCACAAAGAGATCAGCGAGGGAAAAACATCTTCGCAAAAATACCCTTCGCCAAAGTTTATTGTATGTTGACGCAAAAAAGAGCCGCGAAAAACCTTCATGCACATTGAGGTTTCAATACCGGCCAGCCCGGGAGTCTGCATGAGCGTGGTCAATGTCACGGCGCCATTGCCCGGTGTCAGGGTTGTCAGCAGTCGCTGGCGGACAGGGTCAAAGTCCCTTATTACCCCTGTACGTTCAGAAAATGTGACTATAGCCGGTAATCCGACATCTGCCCCATGCTGCATCATTTGCATCGCCAGCGTATCCAGCGTACTGCGGTTAATCAGGTCGTCGGCGTCGACAAACGCCACGATATCGGTGTTTATTTGCCGCAGGGCCAAATTTCTTGCCGCACCTGGACCACATCCCTCCGTCTGGTAGAGGGAAAAGGAGACCGTCTGGCTGGCGTAACGATTGCTGAATGCTTCGATAGCCTGACCGGTGCCGTCCGTGCTGCCGTCATTAATAATATGCAGTTCAGTGCGTAGCGTGGCGTTATGCAGGCAGGCGGTTAGGCACTGCGTGATGTACTTTTCCATATCGCGGGCACAGATAATGATGCCAACCGTGATATCCATTTGCATAGTAACTTACCTTTACTCTGTTGTTGCGGGGCGTTGGACTTCGCTGAGAAATGCCATCTCCAGGTCATTAACAATTGCTCCCGGCGCATCGGTGTACGGGAACATCTGTTCCATGTTTTGCCGCTGCTGGCGCAGCAGGGCTTCAGGCGGAGACTGCGCCCACTCAGACAGGATGTCGGCGAGCTGCGTAACGCTGCTGACGCTCAGCCAGCCGCTGGCGATTTTCCGCCCGGCGGCATTAAAGGGACGACTGTCCTGTCGCACCAAATGAATCAGGGGAATGTTCAACAATTGTCCTTCCAGCAGCAGGCTGATGCCATCTGTCACAATTACATCGCAGGCTGCTGCCACTTCTGCATAGCTGCCGCCTTCATAGCGAAAGACATTCGGCAGCGAAGCAATGGTCGTTTCAAACTCCCGCAGCTCTTCAACGGTCAGCGGTGAAAGAGGGCCGGCAAGCAGCGTCAGTAGTGCCGGGTGAGGGCTAAAGACAAAATCCGTGGTGGGGCAGTCGGCAAAAAGCGCCAGCATTTGCCGCCAGACCTGCGCAAACAAACCAAAATTGGTCCAGTTGGTAAGCACGGAGTGGTGCGGGGACCAGAAAACCCGGCGGCGGCCGCTGTTTTCCCATGGCCAGGCAGGCCTGATATTGCGCAGCCAGTTCACCCGGGGGTGGCCGGTACAGCGGAATTGCTGACCAGCAAACAGCGCGTACTGTCGTGCCTGAGCCATTACCGTTTCGTTCGCACAGTAAACCCGCCAGCAGCGCCGGTGGAAGAGCGAGTCCACCGCGCTGTCGTTCCCGCTGCCGTGAAAAGGAAGATTTTCAACCAGATTGGCGATACCGTAGGGCACAATCGCCAGGCGGGTGAAAAACAGTTGTTCGGAGCGGAGCGCAGGCGGGTAGTCGTTATCCCACTGAGACTGGCGAAACAGCACCGCTGGTGCGAGGGCGAAAATAGCGGCGCGCAATTCATCGTCCGGCAGGTTAAATCGCAGGTGCGCCACATTTTGCGCCGACAGGAAGTGATGAACGGCGTTTTCGCCTGACCAGTTCTCCTCGCCGGGAAAGCGTTTATTTACGGAGGCGACGATTGCCTCAAACATCGGATGCGCGTCGAGCCTGCGGATCAGTTCTGCTACTGAGGTCCAGGTATTCAAATTATGAATAACGAACAGCACCCGAATAGGTGGCGTTGCCGACACCCCCTGCCGGCGCGCGACGACATTCAGCGTTTGTTGCAGAATGGCGAGTTGCGCGGACTGTTGCTGCAGAACGTGCTGCTGTTCGCTGAGCTGCCGCTCCAGCATCGCCCTGCTGTCGCTGACATCACGACAGCACTGGCGCAACCGGCCCTGTGTAAACAGCGCGTCCGCCGCAAAAAGCACCCGTCTGAGCGCTTTTTGTATCAGGGTTTTCAGCCGCCGGGCTGAGGTAAGGGCGCAGAACATCACCTGCGACGCCATCGCTCTCATTGGCACCTCCGTCCCGGGCGTGGGAAGGGCGGGGCCGCCTCTTTTTTCCGGCAGTATCTCAGCCCGTCAGCTACGCCGCTAAACCAGGCGTTTAACGCGACCTTGCGGTCAGGCGCGGCGGCGGCCTGCAGCAGTTTTTGCATCAGTCGCAGCAGGGTAACAGACCGACCCCAGATCGGCCCGGCCGGCAGGGATGAGAGCCATAGCAGATTACGGGTGGCGTAATAGCGCTTTACTGCAGAGAGGGAGCATTGCGGATCTGTATCGTGCCAGAAGCGCAGCGCCGGACTCCAGAGCAGAAACATGCCCTGCCGGGAGAGCGCAACGCCCGCGCTTAAATCATCATAATAAAGAAACAGTTCGGGAATTAGCGCATCCCGCAGTGCGGGCAGGCAGCGGCGGCTCAGACAGGCGCCGACAAAAGAGAGTGACAGCGCCCGAATCCGGTGCTGCGCAGGGCGAAAGCTGGCAGGGCGCAGCATATAGCGTAGCGTTTGCCACAGTGTCGCAGGCAGGCGGGTGAACGGTATATTCATCAGGCATCTTTTGCCGCGCAGATCGGTCACATTGCTACAGTAGCCGTCCACTTCAGGCTCCTGGTGAAGCGCTGTCAGCCAGCCTTTGTCCGGCCAGGCGTCATCATCAAACAGGCATACATGCGTCCAGTCTGGCTGGGTGGCAAGGTGCGCCAGGCCGACGCTGAATCCGCCTGCGCCGCCGGTATTACACGGCAGATGTAGCACCTCCAGCGCCTCCGTCCGGGCGCTCAATTCATCCAGCCATTCGCGGGTTCCGTCGGTGGAAGCATTGTTCACTACCAGCACGCGGTGAAATCCGATAGCCAGCGTGGAGGACAGTGAATGCTGAAGTTTCGTCAGACGGTTACAGGTAACGATCAAAGCAACAACCTTCATCACGCCTGCTCCGGGAAAATCGGTGCGCAACCCGCCATAAACTGCTGCGCAACCTGCAGCGCATCGGCCACCACTGCGTCCATGTCCTGGTAACGGAAGGTGCCCAGCCGGCCGATAAATGTCACATTATCCAGCGCGCTGGCGCGTTGCCGGTAATGCGTAAGCAGGTCGTCTGACTGTGTCAGGTTGACCGGATAGTAGGGGATATCGCCAGGGCCAGCCTCCCGAGAGTATTCACGCCAGCATACGGTAAGTTCGTGCTGTTCGTCCGGCATGAAGTGTTTATGTTCGGTAATGCGCGTCCAGGGCACGCTGGCGTCGCCATAATTCATCACCGCACATCCTTGCCAGTCGCCTTTGGTGATGAACTCTTCGAAGTGCAGCGTACGGTACGGCAGTCGGCCCGCTTCGTAATCAAAAAAGGCATCCAGCGGCCCCGTCCAGAACAGATGCCCTGACTGGCGTAATCTATGACAGTCGGCATGTGTTAACGGCTGGTTGAGGTGAACGGTTATCGCCGGATGATCCAGCATGGAGCGGATCATGCTTGTGTAACCCTGTCGCGGAATGCCCTGCCAGCGCTGGCGGAAGTAACGATCGTCATAATCAAAACGAAAGGGCAGACGTTTCAGGATAGCGGCAGGCAATGAGAGCGCAGAGCGTCCCCACTGTTTTTCGCTGTAGCCTTTGAAAAAAGCCTGATAAAGGTCATCGCCCATCAGTTGCAGTGCCTGCTCCTGCAGGTTAACTGGTTTTTCCTCTGTGAGCAGAGCGAGCGTCGAAAGTTTCTCCCGTGCTTGTTGGGGGGATAGTGCGCTATTCCAGAACTGATTGAGAGTATGCAGGTTCACCGGCAGTGACCAGATCCGCCCCTGTGCGCAGGTTTTGACCCGGTGCTGATAAGCGGAGAACCGGGTGAAACGATTTAAAAAATCCCACACAGGCTGTTTGTCCGTATGAAAAATATGTGGCCCGTAGCGATGGATCATAATGCCGGTTTGTGGGCAACGGGCGTCATAGCAGTGGCCTGCAATATGCGAGCGGGCTTCATAAATAGTTACGGTGGCGCCATTTTCCGCCAGCATCCGGGCAAGGGTACTGCCTGCCAGGCCCGCGCCGGCAATAGCGATAGAGTGTTTCATGCGTTGGCCTTACTTGTTACCTGTGGGATGTAGCAGAGCTTTCTGGTAGCGGGGTAAAAGTTCCTGCGGCGTTCCGCTTGCGTACAGGCGATGATCTTCAAACCACAGCACCCGGTCGCAGAAAGCGGTGATATCACCAGGGTTATGGCTGACCATCAGCAGCGTGACACCCCGTTGCTGAAACTGACGCAACGTAGCGAGGCATTTCTGGCGGAACGCCTGGTCGCCTACCGCCAGCACTTCATCTATCAGCAGAATGTCGGGCGATATCTGGCTCATCACCGCAAAGCCGAGCCGGGCAAGCATGCCGCTGGAGTAAATCCGCACCGGTTCGTCAATAAAACGGCCGATGTCGGCATAGGCGACGATGTCGGGCATCGCCCGCTCAATCTCTTTCTGGCGCAGCCCCAGTAGCGTGGCATTCAGCCGAATGTTTTCCCTGCCGGTCAGTTCGGGATGAAATCCGGCACCCAGTTCCAGCATGCCGGCCACCCGGCCCCGAGTTATCACTTTGCCCGAGGAGGGGCGAAGCACGCCCGCCAGCAGGCTTAACAGGGTACTTTTCCCGGCACCGTTACGGCCGATAAGGGCCACGGATTCGCCGGGCGAGATGCTGAAGCTGATATCGTCCAGCGCCAGATAGTGGGACTGCCGGATAACCTTACGCGCCAGACGAGGGCGAAGCAGCATGGACTTAAGCCCACCGCTCAGATGGCTCCATAAGCGGTAGCGTTTTGACACATGGATAAACTCAATCACGGCAGTCATCAGAGCACCTCTGCCATTGAGGGGGAAAGCGTGCGCAGTACATGAAAACCCACCAGCAAACTCCCGACCGCCGCTGCCAACGGAATACCCAGTGAGGCCAGGGAGAGCTGACCCTTCATCAGCAGATCGCGCCAGGCGGCGATCAGGGAGGCGAAAGGGTTAGCCCACAATAACCAGGCCCAGCGGGCTGGTACCATCTGTGCGGGGTAGAGGACCGGGGTGGCATAAAACAGCGCCATGACCCCCAGCGCGGTAAAGCGCTCAAGGTCGCGCAGAAAAGGGGTGACAACGGCCAGCGCCCATGTGATGCCCGTGAGCAGAGCAGACTGGATAGCCCACAGTACCGGGATGCCCCACAGCCAGCAGATGGACGGTAAACCGCCGCTACAGACGATCAGCAGCACAATTACCGGCAGGGCACACAGGAAGTGGATACCTTCCATCAGCACCAGGCTGATCGGCAGCGCGCCACGGGGGAAAGCAACGCGGCGAATAATCGAAGCATTTGCTAAGAATGTGGCGGGCGCATTGGATATCGCTGCGGCTGCCCACTGCCAGGGAAACAGGCCGCTGAGAATAAACAGCGGGTAGTTAGCCACCGGGACACGCATAATTTCGCGGAATACCACGAAATAAATCAGGCCAAAGGTCAGTGGGTGCAGCACAGACCAGAGATAACCCAGCACGCTGCTTTTATAACGTACGTTGATCTCCTTGCGGGTCAATACGCTAATAAGCTCGCACCAGTAACCAAGGGAAAACACGGCTTATTTCTCCATAGCAAGACTAACGGTTAAAGACGGGGGCTGTTGTTTGCCGATAAGTTCGTCATAGCAGTTCAGCATGCGGCTGCTCGCCTCTGCTGCGGTAAACTGCGATGTGACCTGCTCCCGTCCTTTTCGTCCAGCTCTGTCGCGGCGGTCAGGGTCGTTTAACAGGGTACGCAGTGCGTCGGCAAAACCGATTTCATCGCCGTCGGGCACTAAAATACCGGACTGATTATTGTGCAGAACGGTGCGGCAACCTCCGCGGTCAAAAGCCACGGAAGGACGTCCGCAGGCAGCGGCTTCAAGTAATATCCGCGGCACGCCTTCGGCATAGCGGGTGGGTAGCGCAACCAGGTCCGTACTGGCCAGCAGTGCAGGCATTTGCTCACAGGCGCCCAGCCAGACTATCTCGCCGGCGTCAGACCACGCCTGAATCTGTTCGGCACCTATCGCATCGGGATCGTTGTGAACGGGCAGGCCGGCGACCAGAAGAACCATCTCCGTTCCTTCCTGACGAAGCTTGCGGCAAATACGCACCAGCACATCCAGCCCTTTGGCATGAATCAGCCGGGCGGCAAACAGCACCCGGGGCGGAAAATTGCGGGGGGACGGGGTAAAGCAAAATTCATCGGGGTTGACGCCTGAAACACCGGTTACACGGGTGTGTTCAACCGCAAGCCGTGCCTGGTCGCACAGGGTCTGCTGATCGCCCTGGTGTTCGAACGTCAGTAGGCAGCGTGGCCTGAGCGCGGCATTTCTCCATCCATAGCACAGGGTCCGCCGCAGGAGGTGCAGGGCAGGATGAGCGGTATTAAACAGGCGTCCCAGGCCCGGAAAACTCAACAGTGTATTGTGCCGGCGGGCTATCCAGATACCGGCCAGGCAGGGCTTGATGGTAATGCAGTGCACCAGATCGGGCCGTAACCGGCGTATCAACCGTACAGCCTTAAACAGCGTAAGCAGCAGATTTAGCGGGTTAACCGACGCGCTGCGCAACGGCAGTGGGTGACATATTATCCCCTTTTTTTCCAGCATCTCGCGCTGCCTGCTATCGTAAAATTCACTAAGCAGATGGATCTGGTAGCCTGCCTGCTGCGCGCCCTGTGCCCTGTCCAGCCAGTGAAGAATAAAATAGGAGGCGTTATTGATGAAATAACAGAGTTTCACTGGCCGCTCCCTTCAGCCCTGAAGCGAGCGTCATCGGGAAAGGCCAGCGCCGCCCGTTGCCGCCAGTAATCGGCCGTTGGCAGGTGATGCGTCGCGACGAGAATACGGATCAGGGAGTCCATCAGTTCCCGATCATTATGCGCCTGCAGAAAAAGGCTGGCGCGATTAACGAAATCCGTGAGTTCGGCGGGGTTACGAGTTTTATTAAAGCGCATCAGGTCAGCCACCGCCTGGTCAAATTGTACGCGCTCGTATTGTGACAGGCGATTGGGCAGTCGGGCGAGCAGCGCCTCTGCGGCAAATTGACTCTTTTCTACCTGTAACAGGATGCGCTGACTTTGCCAGGCAGTGGACATAAACAGGGCGCCATAACTGGCGGCCAGGATTACCGCCAGTTTCTGTACCGATATCAGCCAGCGGCTTTTTGGCTTATACCTTTTTGCCAGACGCGCCGGTATTGCGATGCGTAACAGCAGGACCAGCGTCAGACCGTGTATGGCGGAGAGATAAAGCGGAAACTCGGTCATGATATGTAACCAGATCGGCAGGCTCAGGGACAGTAGCCTGCCATAGCGCTGCCACCACTGCCGGCGGCGCAGAGGCAAAAACCAAAGGGCAAGCAGTAGTCCAAACCCGGTGACGGCAATAACGCCACCCTCGGCCCAGGTCAAAAGCAGTTCATTATGCGGGTGGGTGACGGTCTCGGGCGTCAGTTTAGTTAACCCTGCGTTGGAAAGTGCTTCGGGGTACAGGCTTTCAAAACTGCCGACGCCGTTTCCTGCCAGCGGGCGGCTTTTTATCATCAGCCAGGCTCCCTGCAACATCTGCAGACGCCATGTGCGGGACTGCTGGCGCATGCGTTCGAGGCTAAAAATGCCTTCTGCATCGTTAACAGCGCTTGTCTGATGGGAAAACTGACCGGATGCCTGAGGCGCGTGCAGCGCAGGGTGTGGCAAATGGCCTGGTAAAAGATATGTCGCCAGCAGTGAGCCGATGACAAGCGCCAGAGTGGTATGCCGCCACCCTTGTAAAGGGTGACGACCGGCCAGGCTGAATATCCATAGCGCCGCTATTGCCAGCCCAGCCCCCAGAATACCGGTTCGGGAATGTGTCAAAATGAGGGCGGTCACGATCGGGAGGGTAAAGAGCACGCTTGCTCCTTTCCTCATCCATCCGGAAGCAATGCTACGTGCCGAGGTCGAGGTAATAAGCCAGACGGTGCAGGCCAGACCCGTCGCCAGAAAGGAACCCAGCAGATTAACCTGACGCAGGCCACCCAATGGGCGTCCCTGTGCCAGCAGGATATTGTAATCAAACCAGTGCATTGCCAGTCGCGGGAAAAACAGTTGGATAAGCGCGAGTAAAGCTTCAATCACCGCTGCGCAGGCGATGAGCCTGATAAGCAGCCGGCGAGACGAGTAATTAAGAGGGACTTGTAAAAGAAAGCAGAACAGGGCAACCAGCGCGGTTAATCCTGCCAGGCCCGGAAGCGCTTTTATTTGCCAGTGAAGAAGCGGTGTCCAGAGCAGGGGCAGCCACATCAGGCATAGTCCACAGAATGCCTGTAAGGCGACATATATTGCTCTGATGCCGCGGGCGCGTCGGATATGCCATTGCAGGCACAGTACCCACAAGCAGATTAATATCCAGCTCAGCAAATTAGCAGGTAAATTTAGTCCGCTGCCGCCATAAACGGGCCAGGATAGATGCATTGCGAGAAGATATATCAGCGCCGGGATTAGCCACACTGTTTTATTGACAGATAAATAAAACCATAGCGGGTTATCGAAATCTGTTTTTTTTCCCATGCTGATAACCTTGGTCATATTCGAAATGGTAAGCGTTATATCCGTTGGTGGCAGGCAGTTATGAGTGCTGTTATTATCGGTTTCGCTTGTTATGGCATTTAAATAGCTGTGTGCTTTTCAGTATGTTTATGCTGGTATAGTCTAAAAAAATAGCCGTTAATCGCAGGCCAATTCTGACCGCCAGGGTCATGAAGGTAAATATTTATTATCTTAAGTGCATTGCTTAAGTTGGTGAATGGCTTACTTCAGGCGCATAACCTGCTAATCTTTCTCACAATAAAAGACCGGCACGTTATCTCTTATGAAGAGTAATCCATTCGTATTTTTTTTGATCTCATAAACCTGTTTTTTATCCTTCATCAAAAAGAAGTCGGGGAAGATCAGGGCGGTAAACGTCGGGCTGGCTGTGTCATTGCCAAGCGGCATTACGCTTCTTGAGTTCATAACAATCGAACCATCATCGTTGGTGATGTCAAAGCGGATATCTTTATTAACAAAACCAACCAGCTCATTTTTTTTGAATATCGCTCCGGAATAGATAACCCGTCCCGTATTGCCTGTGAAATGGTACCTTGCGTTAATCTGCGTCGAAAGGTCGTAGTTAAAAAGGGTCAAGGAACCCCGGCACCGGTAATCATCAAGATAAGAGTCGTTAACTTTCCATTGATAGCCTGCGAAAGCGAGGCTTAAAAAGAAAATGATGCCGAGGGCAATAATGTTTTTGTTCATGGCTTAATCCAGTCCTTTTCATAGTATTCAGTTGAGCAAATAAGTGCGTCAGAATGTGATGTGCCGGGGGGATATGAGCAGAATGCCAGCGAAAAGCTCACCATTCTTTCCCACTGAGTCACGAATACTTTGTCGAAACCTTTACATATCTCTTCAGATTTTCTTAACCTCTGTTGATCAAAAACTGATATTCCTGAGTCGTTGTTTACATATATTTCACAGCCTTCCGGCATCTTTTTCTCCAGCCTGTAATACTTAAACAACGTTTTTGGTGCCTCAAGTTTATGAACCCCATAAGCTGCGTTAAAAAATATGATAATAAATGTTATAAAGACCAGGAGACATTTTCTGTTAGCGTTTTTGACCGCCAGGGGAGGAGGGGAAGCTCTGAGCGTATCGTGAGTAAAGTCTGGCTCTGCAAGGGGCTCAGTAATGGGAGAGCTAACTTTCTCGATCGATAAGGTGTTATCAATAAACCACCCTGCTCTTTTTACCGTTTTAACAATTTCCTTGTCAGGAAGGACTTCGGCAAGCGATCTGCGGATATGTGAAATATTCTGGTAAAATGCATTAGGTGAGACACTCAGGTCACGATGTTCCCAACCAATAAGCATAAGATCTTTTTGTTTTAAAATTTCCCCCTGATTTTCAATTAATCCCTGTAAACAAAGAGAGGCCGGTGAGAAAAGCGTTACTTCATTTTTGCTTTGTAAATCAATAAGCAAATTTTTTTCAGGATGAAATTCCACTCGAGAATCTATTATATAGAACATAATCTCTACTCTTCTTTAATATAGACAATATTTGTTCGTGTGGTTGAATAGCAATGCGTGTGGTAAAAATATTATCTCTTTCTTAAGAGAACTGAATCGGCTGGGACCATAGCATAATGGTTATACAAAATACAACTTAAGTATAGAAAAATCTTAAACACCTAATAAATGCTAGTCCTTATTACAATATAGCGGGTAAGTAATTGCCTTTGTGACGATAATGCTGAAAATTAACCCATGGTTAAGGTGTGGGATTGTATCTACTGCTGAGGTTTTTGTATCCTGCTGAAAATAGTGGGGTTTTGGGGGTGAATTTTAGTGGTTAAGATTGGGGTTAATGAGATAAATATTCCAGTTAAAACATCAGTATGATGCAATATGCCTACGTTCTGCTTGATAACGTTCACTATTCATTATGATGAATAGCGGTCATCTTACGTTTGTAATAAGTAGTGGAAGACATAAGTCGAAAGTTAGCATTTGAGCGTAATTTTGAAACCCCTTTATATCAGGATTTAACAATGAGAATTAACAAAATATTATTAGCTGTGGCTATGGGAATGGGTTTGGCGTCACTTGCTCACGCGCAAGATCAGGGCCATGGTAAGGTGTATTTTCATGGTTCTATTATTGATGCGCCATGCTCTATTGATGACGCATCGCAGAAACAGACCGTTGAACTGGGAGAGATCTCCAACGTCGCTCTGGCCGATGGCGGCAAATCTCAGGTCAAAAACTTCGACATATTGCTGAAAGACTGCAGCCTGGCAACGGCAAAAACAGTAACCACCACCTTTACCGGCCAGGAAGGTAAAGATGGCAAGTTAGGCATTAGTGGTAGTGCTTCTGGTGCTGGTATTGTGCTGACCGATGGCGCAGGTAACAAAATCGATCTTGCCAAGCCGACTAAGGCGCAAACCCTGCAAAACGGTGATAACACGCTGAGTTTCGCCGCTTATGTACAGGGCGACGGCGCGTCTGTTACTCCGGGCGAATTCACGAGCGTTGCTGATTTCACCTTGGCTTACCAGTAATGCCGATGTCCCATACACGCTAATTTCCCCTGTATGGGACATCAGAAAAGGACGTGCTGAATGTCGAATTTGCGTCATTTTGTGCTGCTGTTCAGCATGTTTATTTTTGGCGTCGCAGAAGCCAGTGCCACGAATCAGGGGCAGGGGCGCGTACATGTCAGGGGAAGTATTGTTGAAACTCCCTGCGCGATTGCTACCGAAAGCCGCGACCAGAGTGTGGACATGGGCGTAACGTCCGCCAGCCTGATTGCCCGCAATGGCCAGAGTGCGCCGCAGTTTTTTCATATCCGGCTGGTGAATTGTCGGTTAGACCGCCTGAAACCAGGAGATCCAGCGTGGCGTTATTTTCAGCTCACGTTTAATGGAAAAGATGATAACGGTTCGTTTGCGCTCAATGATGGGGCAAACGGTATTGCGCTCCAGCTGACAGACAGTCAGGGTAATATTGCACATCCAAATCAGCCTCTTCCTGTCGGTGAGATAACGCCCGGAGATATGATATTGGGCTACAGCCTTCGTCTAGTTGGTAACCATCGCGATATGCAGGCGGGGAACTTTCATTCCGATCTGCGATTCATGATGAATTATTACTAAGCATGTCATTTTCGCCATCAGGTCTTTTATGTGAGGCAGGATAACTGCGCGCAATGTTTGTTATTTCCGGGATCAAATTATGTCAGGGTATTTATTGGTAAACCTAAGGCCTATACAGCCCATAAAAAGGGTTGCGCTAATAACTGCCTTGTTGATGGTATTTAGTTATCGCGTGTCAGCAGAAGATATTGAATTTAACACCGATATTCTGGATGTGCATGATAAAGCGAATATCGACCTCAGCCACTTTTCCCGCGCAGGTTATATTATGCCTGGCCGTTACACGATGACGGTGCTGGTAAACAAAAATGAAATTACCGATCGATCTATTGAGTGGATTGTGTCGGACGATGACAAAAAAAATAGCATTCCTTGTCTCACGCCTGAGCTGGTTGCAAGCTTTGGTTTAAAAGAGTCTGTGGGGTCGAAACTGGAATGGTTTCACAATGGGCAATGCCTCGATCTGAAGTCGCTGCCGGGTACCCAAGCGCGCGGCGATCTGAATGGTCCGGTACTGTATCTGAACATGCCGCAGGCCTACCTGGAGTACCGGGCACCGAACTGGGACCCCCCCTCTCAGTGGGATGATGGTATCGCCGGGTTACTGTTTGATTATTATACCAATGTGCAAACCCGTCATGATGAGCAGGGTGGCGATAGCCACAGCGTGAACGGGAATGGCACTACCGGTATGAATATCGGCCCCTGGCGGGTAAGGGCTGACTGGCAGGGCCGGTTACGGCATGAGAAGAGCGGTAGTGATAGCGGCTGGGACTGGAGTCGGTTCTATGCGTTTCGCGCCCTGCGCTCGCTAGCGGCAAAACTGACTATCGGGGAAGACTCCCTCTATTCTGACATCTTCGACAGCTTCCGTTTTACCGGGGTGGGGCTGCAGTCGGATGACAAAATGCTGCCGCCTAACCTGCGCGGTTATGCGCCGGAAGTCACCGGCGTGGCGAAAACCAATGCCAAAGTCATCATCAGCCAGCAGGGCCGGGTCTTGCAGGAAGTGCAAGTCGCGGCCGGGCCATTTCGTATCCAGGATCTGAATGACATGGTGAGCGGGATGCTGGATGTCCGCGTTGAAGAGCAGGACGGAACGGTTCAGACCTTTACGGTCAACACGGCTACGGTGCCTTATCTGACCCGCCCAGGGCAGGTTCGCTATAAGCTGGCGGCCGGTCGCCCTTCCGATATGCAGCATCATACCGACGGGCCAGAATTTACCTCGGGGGAGTTTTCCTGGGGGGTGAACAATGGCTGGTCTCTCTATGGTGGGGGCGTGGGCAGTAAGGATTATCAGGCGCTGGCAGTGGGGATAGGGCGCGACTTATTAATGTTTGGTGCCATGTCATTTGATGTAACACGCTCCCGCGCCAGCCTGCCGGACAATACCGGCGTACAGCAGGGCAACTCCTATCGTCTAAGTTATTCAAAACGCTTCGACTCGACGGGTAGCCAGGTCACCTTTGCTGGCTACCGTTTCTCCGAGCGTAACTTTATGAGCATGGGCGAGTATCTCGATGCCCGGCGCAGTGGTACGCGCGTGGGCAGTAGCAAAGAGATGTACACCATCACCTTTAACCAGCAGTTGCCTGCGTTAGGGGTAACGGCTTACTTGAACTATAACCACCAGACCTACTGGGATCGCCCGGCAAGTGACCGCTATAACCTGACGCTGTCGCGCTATTTCGACCTGGGCGAACTGCGCAACCTCAGCTTGTCGCTGACCGCCTATCGCAGCCGTTATTACAGCACGCTCGATAACGGTATGTATTTATCCCTGTCTGTACCCTGGAGCAACGGCGGTTCGCTTAGCTACAGCGGCGCAATAGACAGGGACGATATCACTCACCAGGTGGGCTATTCCGGGCACATCGGCGACAGAGACAACTACCAGGTGAGCAGCTCGCTTACCCGTCAGGGAGAGAGCTTCAGCGGCAACTGGAGCCGTGAAGGCGATGTGGCGCAAATTGACGCCAGCGGCAGTTATATGCCGGCGCGTTATTCCGCGCTTAGCCTGAGCATGCGCGGCGGTATAACGGCAACCACGCAAGGAGCCGCTCTCCATCGCAGCAATGTGCCGGGCGGAACACGCATGCTGCTTGATACGGATGGTGTGGCGGATATTCCACTAAAAGGCTTCGGTATCGATACCCGGTCTAACTATTTTGGCAAAGCGGTTGATACCGATATCAGCGGTTTTTACCGCAGCCAAATGAGCATTGACCTGGATTCACTGCCCGACAACGCCGAGGCCATTCATTCCGTTGTCCAGGGAACGCTCACCGATGGCGCGATCGGCTATCGCAAATTCGATGTTATTGCCGGCCTGCGGGCAATGGCTGCGATCCGCATGGCCGACGGTTCATATCCGCCCTTTGGTGCGACCGTGCAGAACGAGCGAGGACAGAACACTGGCACCGTGGCTGATGACGGCGTCGTGTATCTGAGCGGAATGCAGCCCGGTGGGCATATGTGGGTGAGTTGGGATGATGATCAGCAGTGCCTGATGACGCTGCCATCCCCGCTGCCCCGCGACACGAATAACCAAATGTTGCTGCAATGCATTATTGATGCCCAGCGTAAGAAGACTGCGGCGGGCAATGATGGACATGCAGCAGACTGAATTAACCATGTACAGGTGAAACAATGAACAGCAGATTTTTTTCGACTCTGAGCGCGGGTGCCTTGTGCTATGCGCTGGCTACGCCGGCGCATGCCGCTATCGCATTAGACCGAACCCGGGTGATAGTTGAAGGTGACCAGAAATCGGTTAGCCTTTCCGTGAGCAATGAGAACCCAAAACTGCCTTATTTGGCTCAGGGCTGGATTGAAGATGAAAAGGGCAACAAGATCAGTAGCCCGATGGTGGTATTGCCTCCGGTCCAGCGTGTTGAGCCAGGCGCACATAGCCAGGTGCGCATACAGACGCTGCCGGCTATCAATACGCTGCCGCAGGATCGTGAAACGCTTTACTATTTTAACCTGCGTGAAATCCCGCCGCGCAGCAACAAGCCCAATACGCTGCAGCTGGCGCTGCAAACGAGCATCAAATTATTCTTCCGCCCGAAAGCGTTGGTTGTGGATTCGTCAGTGGCTCCGTGGCAGGAAAAGATCACCCTGGTGCGTAATGGCGATCGTTATCAGGTGCGCAACCCCACGCCTTATTACGTCACTCTTACCGAAGCAAGCACCCGGCCCGACGGTGAACCGCTTAAATCTTTTAATCCGTTGATGCTTGCGCCGCGTAGCGATGCACCTCTGGGGGTTAGCGCATCGGCATTAGGCAGTACGCCGGTGCTGACCTATATCAATGATTATGGTGGCCGCCCGCAGCTGAAATTTAAATGTAGCGGTAACCAGTGTAGCGCTTCGCCAGTCGTTGAGAAATAACGGGCTAAGGTGTAAGAGTGATATGAAAAACAGCATATTACGGTGTCTGGCCGGCCTGATGCTGGCCAGCACATCATTGGTTGCTCAGGCGCAAAGTATCGTTGATGGAGAGACGGGGGTTCTGCATGTCTCCGGTTCGCTCACCGAAAGCCCCTGCCGTCTGAATATGGCGTCGCTATGGCAGGCTGTCAGTCTTGGTAATACCGCCAGTGGACAGCTTCAGCAGGTTGGGGCTCAGGGGCAGCCGGTTAATATCGAACTGCAGTTGCAGGATTGCCCGTCCGGTTTGCGTGATGAGAACAGCAATAACCTGCTATGGAGCCCTCATCAGCCAGCGGTAACTGTGCGTTTCACTGCACCCGCCGACAAAACCCACCCTGAGCTATTTGCCGTTGCTGGTACCAGCGGGCTGGGGCTAAGGCTGAGAGATGCATACGGGCATGACGTGCGGCCAAACACCGATGCCATCCCATTGCTGTTAAATAATGGTCAGAATATGTTGTCCTATACCCTGACTCCGGAGCGTACGGGGGCGCCGTTAAGGGCCGGCAGCTGGCATACGCTGATCTCTTTTGGCCTTGAATATGAATAAGGCACGCGCGGGGGAGCGAAAAACGATGGCGTGGGCGAAATCGCTTACGCTTTGCGTGGCCCTATGTGGTTCTGCCCCGATACAGGCGTTAGAGAAGGTGCAGTTTACCGGCAATCTGGTTACCGAACCCTGTATTATTCCTGACGGTGAAGACACTATTACGCTAGATTTCGGTACGGTGATTGCCAAATCCCTTTATGCCAATCAAAGAAGCCTTAGCCAACCCTTTACCATTCATCTGGCCCAATGCGATCCATCAATAGCCAGCACCGTCAGCGTTACCTTCCACGGCGCTGAGAGTGCGAGTCTGCCTGGGTTACTGGCGTTAGACGTGGGCAGCAGCGCCGGGGGGATTTCCATCGGCATCGAACGGGAAAACGGTGAATTACAGCCACTCGATCGGGCTTCACCTGCCATCACGCTGCAAAGCAACGAGAATTTTCTGCAATGGAAGGCTTTTGTCGAGGGAAACCCGGAAGCCATTGCAAAGGAAAATATTACGCCCGGGGAATTTAACGCGACGGCGACGTTTGAATTGTCTTACCAGTAGACATTTAGCACGAAGTCCTGTCGGTACTGTTTACAGCCTGCGCACTGTCTGTATTGCATTATATCCTGTAATTGTTAGCCATAACCAGGCAGGGTGCGATCGTCAGGGCGTCGGCGCTTATTAATGTCAAGGTAATAAACCAATGTTTAAAAAAGCCTGGGTAGCTTTAGCCCTCCTGATATTATGCCAGTCCTCTGCGCAGGCGTTTACCTGTCGAACCTCTGATGGCAGCGTTATTCCACCACGGGGTTCAGAAAAGCCGATAGAAGTGCGCGTCAGTGTCGGGCCGGATTTAATCGAGGGTAAAAATCAGATTATTAACGTTTCACAAATAACCTGTACAAATGAAGTCGCCAACTGGCATGACTACCTGAAGACAGATACTGATGCGATGATCGTAAATTCCTCTATCTTCAAAGATAACAAGGCCGGATTGCAGATTAACGATATGTATCATGACGATCCTGTTCCCCCGGGGAAACAGATCCTGGATATCACCAATAAGCAAACCATGCCGTTGAGTATGAAAATGTTTATTGAGCTAAAAAAGCAGCCCTCTGCGGATATCCAAATCAGAAAAGGTGATTTGATCGCCCAAATTAACCTGATTCAGAGCAACGATCAGTCCGGTTGCCCTAATTGCGGGCCATATAAATGGAAGCTGGTGGCCGATAACGATGCGCACTTTGTCACAACCACCTGTACGATAAACAATAATGAGCAAAAAAATGTCGAATTTGGTCAGGTCCGCCAGGACTTGTTAACGACCGACGCTGCCAGCGCAATGTACACAAAAGAGGAGCCGTTACATTACTCCTGCGACGATAAAACGGTGAGCGAAAAAATACTGGTGCGTCTGGTAAGCGATGCTGCTCCTTTTTCCAGTAAGCTGATTAAAACCGATAATTCCAGTATCGGGGTTGCTCTGGTTTATAAAGGGAAGGTTATCGCGCCGGAGGATAGCATTGAAACCAGCGTAACTAACGGAGAAGGGCAGGACAATATTCAGTTTGCGTTAGTCAAAGATGATAAAACCTACAGCTCGATTCCTACCGGAAGCCTGAAGGGCTCGGCGACGTTAATTTTCAGTGCTCCATAAGGCGGTCATTTGAAAGCGTATAATCTCATCCTTTTGTGCCTGCTAAGCTCTGCCTGCATGGCCGCCGAACAGGGGCCGAAATTTAATTTTTCGGCGACCGTGGTTGCCCCACCACCCTGTAAGATTAACGGTGATAACACGATTAAAGTAGGTTTTGGCGACGTGGGAATTTCCCATGCTGATGGCGAACATTATAAACAAAACCTAAATATTGATGTGGAATGTGATGCTTCCGCGCCAAAACAACTGTTATTTAAAGTCATTGGAACGGCTGCTTCATTTAACAGTTCCCTGCTGGCGACCAGTAATAACGATTTGGGTATTAAGTTCTTCAAGGATGATGCTCCCCTGGAGATGAATACCGAGGTTGATTTTGATAACACTACGAAACATACCATCGAGGCGGCGCCATTGCTTAACCCTGGCATCAGCGGCACCCCATCTGAGAGCGGCAGTTTTAGCGCAGAAGCGATTCTGTTGGTCAACTATTCATAAGCCCGTAGCGTGAGGGCTTATCAGAACCGTCGTTAAGCGCTCAGATGCTGCTGTGTCAGGCTTTGCCAGTTGGTGGTGGCAAAGCCTGCTAACTCCTCACACACTCTTCCTTTGTCGCGATGGCAAATGGACTGTCAGCCATAGGGCCTTTACCTGTTCCATAACGGCATCAGTCACCTTCGATACCAGCGGCGGTGAGACATCAGCGTCATAAAGTTCTTTAAACGCAGCCGCTATCTCACGGGTTGTCATTCCTTTGGCATATAACGACAGGATCTGGTTATCCATTCCGGTGCCGGGTCTGGTTTTTCTTCACCAGTTGCGGTTACGCAGTTCCAGGGGACCATCGACAGTGGTTACGGTCTTTGTGGAGTAGCCGTTACGGGCGATAGCCCGTTTTAGCATGGTTTTTATCGTAGCCGAGGTGGTGGGGCATTTCGGCGTTGAACGCCGCCTCAACGCCGATGTTCTTAAGCAGACGATCGAACTGGCTGAGAACTTCAGGGATTTTGAGATTTTTGGCCAGTTCGTTAGCCAGAGCCTGCAACTGCTTTTCGTCCATAAAGTAACCTGCTTTTGATATTGGATTGAACATATCAAAATCAGGCAGTTACACAAATTTATGTACAGGCTTGTTAGATCAGGTTTGAGCTAACACAACTCAATGCTGTACCTCTATCTGTGTCCAGCCTTTTCTATACATGCAGTCCTTCACCAGGATATCTCGCTTACTCTCGTTCTCATCACTCGTTGAGTAGCTTGTATCAGTAGTTTTATGTTTTTCATCTTTAGATGTGTACTTGCCAGAAATTTGATTGTCCGGTGGCAAATCCCTGAGTGCCTGCGCTTTACATTGAGTTTCAGCTATGTCTTCCTGCTGTTTGTCGGTGCCGGGCTTAACCCACTGATACTCTACGCAGCCCGTCAGGCTTATCAAGATTAACGTCATAACAAAGGTCTTTTTCATAACAGCCCATCAAAAGTTAAATAAAATTAATTCTAATTTTACTATAATCGATTGCCCATAAACAGAATATCAACACATTTAGCGTTGCGGGATAGCACCGTCAGGCTGAGGCACTAAAGCCAGCCAAAATTGCAACATCATTCATTATCCTTGCTCCAGCCGATATGGGCCTGAACCACAGAAATACTATCCTGAGGGATTTTACTCGCAGCCCTTATTTTATCTTATAAATTCATTTGCTTTTTTCAGCCCATTTTTCAAAAAAAGACTGCTTTCTGCTTATTTCACAGTCAGAGATTATTTCTTCGGTGATATATTCTTCCTTACTGTGTTCAACGAGTCGCTTAAATCTGCGCTTTATTTCTTTACCCGCAGGGCTACAGTCTGCTGAATCGGCCAGATCAATGGCCGCACTGTAAGCAGCGTAACAGTCATCAACATTGTCCGTATGAAGCTTACAACCGCTAAATACGGTATAAGCTAAATCAGGGTGACTTTTGTAATAATTAATTTCAGGCGTATTTTTCAACTGAGAGAATATACCCGGAAGTAACATGGCTGAAGCCATGGAAAGTGCAACTATTCCCGTCAGAACTATATATCTGAACTTCATGATGGCACCTTTCTGACATGACTCGTTCACAGCTCATGTCTCGTTCGAGAAAGCGTCCGATAGACCGTTGGCCATGAAACTGAAAATAATTCAGCAAGGTCACTGATTAAATACTGTCCGGTTTCATGCATTCGGCACAGCTCTTTTTGCTGCTTGTCTGACAACTTAGGTTGTTTTCCCCGCAGTTTCCCTTTAGCTCGGGCAATGGCCATACCTTCTCTGATCCGCAGGCGTATTAAATCTTCCTCAAATTCGGCAAACGTGGTCAGCACGTTGAAGAACATTTTCCCCATCGGGTCTGCCGGATCGTAGATGCTGGATCTTGGGGTCAGCTTACCCTCCTTGCCAATAAGGCGTCAGCGATCTCCCTTGCCGCAGGAACAGAACGGGCCAGACGGTCAAGTTTAGGAACAACCCGCGTGTCTCCACTGAGAACGGCAGACAGTGCATGAGCCAGACCGGGTCGGTGTAGGTTTAGCCGGTCAGTCCTTTATCGATGTAAATTCTCTCCGATGAGCCACCTGGTCCGAGTAGTGCCTCCTGCTTGTCGGTAGAGAAGCGTGCGTAGCCGATGCGTATTTTAGCCATAAACGTGTACGTTTAAAGGCTCATGAAAGCGATTGATATCGTACTATCTATATGAGACAGCAGCAGCGATTTATGGTAACTATAAAAATTTCTTATACGACCTGCGCAATCTGAAGAAAGAGTAACATACCAGCGCGATACGCGCGGAAAGCGTTTTAGCAATCTCCTGCGCTCTAGTGATACATCATGAGACTATATAAAACAAAAAAGGCCATGATTTACAATGGCCTTTTTGTCCTGATGCGACTGAGTGAGACTACGCGAGATCGCGTGAAACCTTACTCGATATTGAATCTGAATGTTGAGTATCAGTGATTTTACTTTGATTTAATTGCTTTTTTCATACTCCACATTTTCATTATGTACACGTCTATGTACACAGAAAACAGACGCTATACTGAAAATGCCGCTTAGTTGAGCAACACAGCGTGACCACTGCTCCCAAACTGTACGTTTATCGAACAGCTCTATCTCGTGCTCTGCAATGAGTCTATCGACCTTGCGAGGCAAACGTGAGCATTGCATAGTTACCAGCATGTAGCGCTTCATTTCAGCGATGCTGGGAGCGTCTGGCAGCGTACAGAGAAGCCCTCTTTCCAGTAGCTCTTTCCCCAAATCTTTCGAGTAGACCCGGAGTCTTTCGAAGGGATTTCTCATCTCTGAAAGGTGGGCTAGCATCAAAACGTTACCATTCTTGCTTGTGGGTTTAGCGTTTGGCCTGTACCGAGCCTCAATACGCAAGAATTGCTGATACTCACCAAAATTAATGTTAATGAATTTGGCCCTTTCCCGAAATACCAGTTTTCTACCGCTGTTAGCATCTACTTTTCCGTAGCAAAGGATGTGTAAAAGAGAGCGGCAACTCCCTATCCTGAGTCCCGGTAAACCATTTTCCTTATCAAAATATGCTGTTTTTCCTGAACGTTCTAAGCCCCATGTATAATCATCTAACTTGCATTTATAGATGTCGAGAGCGACATCAATTTGCGTAATCCATGCCTGCGCAAGCAACTGGTAGAATATTCCTCCTAATCGCCGATTTATCCACGATAACAAATGATCTATTTTTGTGGAATCCATATGTTGGGGGCGAAAATCTAAACGTATTCCCCCTGTATTACGATTTAGCGGGGAGTAATCTATTCGCAACAGTACAGGTGTGTATTTCTTCTTTCCTCGGAACAATAACGCTTTTCGATAAGGTTTACCATCTTTGTTACGGATGTATTGAACGCGATATTGTTTGAATTCCTTGTGTCTCATCCTTTTCAGTTTGGCATATGTAATCTTCATTTCGGTGCTCTCATCGAATAGACTTACAACACATAGTTTATCAACTCGCATTTTTAACTTTTGATCTCTGGTATTCATGCCAATATCAAGTGAACAACAAAATTCTATGTTGCGTTTGTTAAGTTTCATTTATATCCCCTACATAAATAACTATTGGTACGGGATAGTGAGTATTGAATCAGATAATCACTATCCCTATAGATGTGCATATAACGTGCTATTAGAGCGATGAGCTTTTTTGCTCAATTTCTTCTTATTTCTGATAACGGTACTTTCTGGCGGCTGGCAATCCACAGCTGTACTTCCTCTTCTCTCCACGCTACTGAGCGAGAAGATGCGTTTACACCACCAGTCAGGCGAACTGGTTCAGGGAAATGACCTGCTTTGATTTGGCGATAGAGCGTAGCGCGTGAGAAAGCACAGTATTCAAGGACTGTTTTGATCTTGATTAGGCGTAGATCAGTCATGGTTAAAACCTGTTTAGTTAACGCATCCAATTGATGCGACCAGTCTTTACAGATTTATGAATGCGTAAATTTTTAATTATTTTTTATCTATATATCAATGTGTTGTAGTGGATCTGTCTGCGCGATGGTTTGGTTTTTTTGATCCTTCTTATCTGACGATCAGATTAGTGTGCTTGAATGCAATAGTTTTGTGCTAATCTGATGATCAGATGCAAAGTGGCTTGATTCAAATAGGAAAAATCATGGTTAAGAAAAATGAAATTCGAGAAGAAGCAGAATTGGCTCATCGGCGTGAGAAATACATTGAATATCAAAACAGACGCAAGGAAAAATTGGATAAGCTTGGGGATAAAAAGTTGTCAATAAGACTCGATGACTCTCATTATGATAAGCTAATCGAATTATGTGAGACTCTGGGTTATCGTCGCCCAGAGAAAGGGAAATATAACCTTATAGAAACATACTCGGGAGTTATGAAGTATCTATTGAGAATTTCAGATTCTATAACGAAGTACATACCAAAAACAGAAGGCTCTCAGGAATTACTGCACTTACATCAGCTCACTGGTCATTTAAAACACGAATTAGATTTAAATAATGAAGAGATATTAAATGAGCTAAAAAATAATGGTGTCCAAATACCTCTATCGCCGCTCGGAAATACAGTGAAACAAGTAAAACATGATGAACTGAGAGCTTTGAATAGTAAAGTTACTAAATTTGAAATAGACAAATTTGTTGAAGACCTTTTATGCGAAGAAAAGGTCGTTGAGAAAATGATAGAAATGGATAAAAAAATCCCTTGATTGTGAATTTTGCAAGATATTGGCTAAAATAGCCATAGCTTATTATTGTTATTTGGTATATTCATCAAGAAGCATTATTAATATACGCCTCTGTTCATGCGTTAAACGAGGCCATATCTGATCAAACCGATTTTTCAAATCGGCATCCTTGACTGGCACAAAATCTTGTTGACTCTTAGTTTCATTGTCTAATGTCGAAAAGCAGTCAATAAAAAACCAACTAATAGGTGTATTCAATTTAATAGCGATGTTAACAAGATGTGCCACATTGATCTTGTTTGTACCACGTTCATAGCGCGAGAGTTGCTGATGAGAGATATCGACAAGTTCGGCCAGGTGCTGAGCTGTTATCCCTAGCTCTTTACGTCGCATCTGAATGCGCTGCCCTACCTGTTTATCTGCACTATCTGAAGATAGCTGAGCCATATACCACCACTCCCTTTAATGTCTATAGATGGAAGTTTGTGGGCTTTTTGCTCTTGTATGAATATCATCTATGGATTATAAATGTGTTTTTGCTCTTCTATGGCTATTTGATGAGGTGCTGAACTGAGATGTGCGAAGTCATATGGCTTTTACAGTAACCATGCTTATCAAGGATGGTCCATATTGATACATCGGTTAAAAGACCATCATTGAAGGTCTTTGTGGGCGAGAGTAATGAAAAAACAGAAAATACTTATTATTGAATCACGCAGCGATCTGGATATTTATGATGAGAGATACGAGGGAAATACACTAAGGAAGGTTTTGGAGTTACAAGGTGTAGCTGCAAAATGTACTGAAGTAGTTAATGAAGGAATGCTAGTAAAGGCATTAAAAATAGCACAACGAGAACACATTAAATATGTACATATCAGTGCTCACGGTTCATGTGATGGTTTTATTTTAACAGACGAAGGTTTTATTACATGGAGGGATTTTGATCGTATAGCGTGGCCTATATTAAGAGGTAAATGTATTTGCTTTTCAAGCTGTTCAGTCGGTAGGGGCGCGGAGAAAATATTTAATTTCCATAAGTCTTTTTGTAACGCGATCATTGGACCCACAAGAGATATTACTTGGGGAGAGGGGCTTGTTGCATATTCTGCATTTTATCACAGAGCACAATCGTATGAGAAATCATCCTTCCAGGATGTTCGGGTAATGAATAATATTGTTGGTGCGGGCACGTTCAGACTCATAGAGTCACCATATATATCATCTACCTACACAATTGATGGTTCTCTAAAAAAAATTCATTAGGTTCGTATAATAAGGGTATCTCATGGTAAATATCATAAACAAAAAATCTTTATTCATTCTTTCAATGATGGCTTGTAGTACAAGTTATGCAGCTTCTTTTGATTGTAATAAAGCAACTTCAGATGTTGAAAAAATTATTTGCTCAGATCATAAGTTAAGTCGTTTGGATGATTATTTATCTCAAAATTATAAAATAGCTATAGGGCCTGATATGCCTGAAGAATCTAAATCTAAGCTTATAAAATCGCAAATAGATTGGCTTGATAAGAGAAATGCTTGTACTGATACGCAATGTATAGAGAAAATGTACTCTAAGCAGATGGATTATCTTTGGAACGAATGCTTTGATCATCTTAGTGGAAAAATTGAATATATTAAATTCTATGAGGCTATGGACATAATTAAAAAAGAAGAAAATTCGATGTCAAATTCAAAAATAATTCAAAAAAATTTGATGAGAAATGTAGATAAAATTCAATTGCTTGGGTTTTCTGAAAAACAATTGAATTCTGATGTGTATATAGATATTGGTGGGCATCTTAAATATTCTAGTCTAAGAGACTACTTGACGCTGATGTATGAATTACCAGAATTTAAATCCCTAGATAAAGTTAAATATAAAGACTATGTTGGATTTAGAATCAAGGTATCAGGGCAGCCTTATTCTGGTTTTATATTGAGAGAGGATGATGGTGAGCTCTATCTGGTTGGTCTTATTTCTGGAGATGAAATTTTCGAGTCTCGTACATTACAAGACATTCGTAGTCTTTCTAGCATTTTTATGAGTTATGCTAGTGTCGCTAAAAATAACATGGGCATAAAATATTAATTACATGCGTGAGGTTCTTATGAAGAAATGGATCATTTTATTTATCTTAACAGGTGGTTTTAATTTTGCGTATGCTGATGAATATATCAAAAACAATGGTACTTTGTCTTTATCATTAGACAGGGGGGTTGCCACATTCAGTATTAATGCATCTCATGGTATTTCTTTAGGTGTTTGTAATATGGAAGGTGTTGCAAGAGAAGTTGGCGTAGTTGCGGGGCAGAGGAATCGCTGGGTATACAGCGACTCATCGAGCGCATGTGTGATGGTCATTAGTGAATCGAACAATGGTTCTGTAAATGTGATGACCCATAGTTGTGAAAATTATTGTGGTGTTTCTGCTATCGGTTCAATGGACGGAGAGTACAGGAAGGAATAATTAATAAGGCAAGTACCTTAAATCATTTGAGTACTTGCCAATATTGAAGAGTTAAATACAGTTCGATGTTTTAAAAATCGTGAGTAGTTTCAGCTAGTTTTTGTCATTGTTTTTTCTTTTTGCCGTTGCAGTCTTTCCTCCGTCATTGATATATATTCTGGATTTATATCAGATAGTACAGCTTTACGGCCTAGGGTCATGCAGACTGCACCTGTAGTACCAGAACCGCACATTGGATCAAATACTATATCACCTGGTTTTGTGACCATTTCAATTAATGGGGTATATACAGCAATTGGTTTTTGGGCTGGATGCCCTGTTTGCTCATTTTTCCGAATGAAGCCAATATTAAGCGGCGCTTCTATGACTGATGGTGGCCCGGGCATATACCTTAGCTTACCCTCTGATTTTTTTGCTAATTGGGCTTCATTTAAAAAATGCTCAGGATACATTTTAGCATCAGGAGTACTCATATGTAGGCAAGTCATTTGAGCTGAGCGCCATCCTCTAATAACAGAAGGATTATTTTTATAATGCCAAGTTAACCATGCATTGTAATTATGAGTGCTTGGAATTAAGCCTATAAAATTTGCTACTATCTCTGGGAATCCCCAAAAATATATATGATCAGCTATTGTCGCTAATTCATTTAATATATTTGTTATGTATTCAATATAATCATCCCTGGTTCCACCAACACCCTTATTATACCAAGGATCAAACATGGCACATGAACAACGGCCATGCTCACGTCTGAATTTACTGATAGACATAAGTACATCAGTTGGTTCATAAATAATTATATCACTTGATTTCATAGCCGAAGTACTCTAAAAGGAATCTCAAAGACTCTGCTTTTTGTTTTTCACTAACTGATTGCAATATGGCTAAAACGTTTATCTTACCATTGTTTGAATCCCAATAATTCTTTTTCATAACCTGATGGCGACCACACAATGCTTGCCATTTATTGGGATCATTACGATCAGTTTGTGGGTCAATTGAATGTGGGGTCATATGGTCCGGCGTTAGTTTGACCGTACCTCCACCAACTGGGTCAATATCGCCAGCACTTAGGCCACAGTGCTGGCCATCCTCTGTCCATTCACACTTATTTCCAGCACGTACTAACACTAGACTCCAGCAAGATTTGGTTGGTAAAACTCGTTTTGCTGCTGTTACACGTCTTTCTGCATGAGGCATCAGATATTCTTCAGGAGCAAGTACTTTAAGATCGCGCCAAGACAGAATAGTATAACCTTTATCCGTTCGTAACTCAGATAAACGTTGATGCCAGTTTTCTGGTTGCTTACCTGTAATGGGGTTAGTTGCTGCTCGTATGATTTGTTCACGAGTTACAATTTTGCCAATATTGTTAAGTAGTAGAGCCTCTATACGTTTGCTCACACTATCTTGGGAATATACTGTCGTATCTTGGCTGTAAATTTTACTTGGAAAGTCCATTGCACCGTCTCCTGAATGTACTATGCAAAGGATGCCATAGCAGGCCAAGAGATGGAAGGGGGGGGCAAAACTAAGGCTATACCACAAGGAAAGTTCTAAATAGTTTGGCGATGGAATTTATATAATGATGATAAATATAATCGCTTGAGAGTTTAGTTTTCTGTATTGTTATTTTTTTTTGAGACGTATTTTGTATCTATTCACGATCAAAGAGTTATAGTATAATAATTACCGAGAAATATAAGGGTGTCAAATGATGATTAGTTTAAACAATAAAATTAAGAGTATAAGTGAAAAGTTAGGTTTTTGCTCCTCTGAGTGTCTATTGGACTCTAGTTTAATAGATTTATCTCTTGAGTTAAGCATCGATAATCTTCCTGACTCTATACTTATTAGTGGTGATAATCTTTATGGTTTAGCTGGTCTGATATCCAATGGAAAAAATACTATTGATGTTTGTTATATAGATCCTCCTTATAATACAGGTAGTAAGTTCTTATACCATGATAAGAGAAAATCAACTACGTCTGATCTTTTTGGAAGCCATAGTGCTTGGATGATGTTCATGCTTCCTCGATTGATCTGTGCCAAAGAGATGATGAAGCCAACTGGTTTGATCGCTATTAGCATTGATGATTATGAATTTCCTTATTTAAAGATACTAATGGACAGTATCTTTGGAGAGAGTAACTTTATTGGTAATATTGTAGTTTGCCGTTCCAAAAATGGTAAAGGTAGTAACAAGAATATTGCTTCTACGCATGAATATTTAATACTTTATGGTAAAACATCATCATCTAAGTTAAACGGTCAACTAGATGATACCGGTGATTATGGTAAGGAAGATATTCATGGGAAATATAAAGTTGATGGGCTATTTAGGAAAAAGGGTGAGGCTAGTTTAAGAACAGATCGTCCGAATATGTTTTACCCTTTATTCTTCAACCCATCTACTGGGGAGGTTTTTGTTGAACCGGGCATCGGCTTGCAGCCGGTTTTTCCTGTTGACTCTAAAGGAATAGAGCGTCGTTGGTTATGGGGTAAGGAGACAGCGCGTGAACGCTCCTGGCAGTTATATGCAAGTAAAAAGGGAGTTGTTTACGTTAAAAATTACTCATCAACTAACAAAAGAAAAAAAGTGAGAACCTTTTGGGATAACACAGAGTTTTATACTGAAAGAGCTACTAATGAAATAACAAAGCTATTTGGTGATAAGATTTTTGATACACCGAAACCATTAAAATATATAATGACAATTCTTGATGTTATTGGACAATCTGATGCCGTTATTCTAGATTTTTTCGCTGGTTCTGCTACAACGGCACATGCATCAGCTGTCCTAAATAGTAACGATAATGGGACTAGGAAAACTATCTTAATGGAAAATAATAGTCAAATTCCAGATGCACATACCGCCAAAAAACATGGCTACAATATTATTTCCGATATAAGTTGTGCTAGATTAGAGAAAATAAAATTAGAGTTCCCTCAGTTTGAATTCAAAGTATATTAAAATAAATGCTGATGATTAAGCATGGCACCAGCATTTTGATGAGGTTATAATAAAGACTCCATCACAACTAACACTAAGTTGTTCATCATTTGTGTCAATGCTGGAGATTGTTTCAGTCGGAAAAATCTCCAGTTTGATTAATAATGGTATAAACATATCTTAGTTTTTATAGTAGCAACTTTTGGATGCTTCTATATCGAAGTTGAGGCCATGCAAGCCTTTAAGGAGCTCTAGCGCTTCAATGATTCTCTCATTGTGACCAGCGGCTAGGAATGTTACTTTTTTAATTATTTTAGGATTAATAGGAAATTCAACGAATGGTACTGGATATGCACCTGCATCATACCATTTAATAATTCTCTCCTTCCCTTTTATATATTCTCTAAGTTTTTTTTCTGGATTAACTGATTTAGCCTCAGAGAGTACAATCCTGTATTCTGACTCATGTGACCATTCTTTTTTCTTTGTTGTCGGAAATGCAAATAATGCTTTATTAATCATTCCCAATGTAAATTCCTCTATTTTTTCTAGAGTTTCAGCAGGACTAGATTTATTGGTTGATTTTGTGAGTTCACTAAATCCTGAATAATCAATTATGTTAATAATCTGGGATGGGTCATATGAAACTGGCATAATACGTGGTTTAAAATGTTGAAGTAAATATCCCCCGGGTATTCCTTCATCGTTTTCTTTAGGGTCTCCTAAATACTCAATTAATTTAGGAGAGTATTCTGCTCTACCGGACATATTAATTGCCTTTTCTAACTCTCCAAGATCAAATTCAATTGCATAACTTACTTGTTTGTTACCATAAGCTTGCCAATGATTTGTATCGTCTGGCTTTGTTGTAAAGCATGCTACATATGTGTCACGAATGTTTTTAACTACAAAATCTGATGTAGCTTTAAAGAAGTTGCTCAATACTTCAGCTTCTTTTAAACCCGATTGAGTATTTTCGGTTAATTTTTCTCTTATATATTCACAATGACTTTTTAGTGTATCGACTGCATAATTATATTCCATACGGTCATTCAGGAATTTATGATTAGTACATCGTATCGATTTACCTTCAATAATCCCTAACAACCCTGCCTGTCCAGTATAATGATAAATAGCTTTCAAAATTCTCTCCAACTTCAAGTAGTAATGATATGTTGATGATGATAAAACTCTATCACCATGCTATAATTTTTTATTCTAATTACATGCTGATTTTTGGGGTGTTTATATCTGAATCTGCTTTCTCAACGGCATTACATTATAACCCTCGTCTCGTTCTAAAGAAACAAGCAAGTCAGCCCACAATTCTAACGCCTGCTTCCTCTCATCAAAATACTGATAACGGTTATATATCCCCTCTACACCTTTGATTCTGTGATTCAGGCAGCGTTCAGCAACTACCGGATCAACTCCTAACGCAGCCAAATGAGATCGTGCGGTGCGCCGAAAATCATGAATAGTAAAATTAGGCATATCAGGAAGATTTCTCTTTACCTTGCCCAACGCAACAGGCAGTGTGCTTTCCTGAATGTGGGGAATCATGCGGTGCTGCATCTTTCTTGCTGGAAGCACCCACTGGCTATTGCAAGACATTTGATGCAGTTCTTTTAGCCATTCAAGAGCTACTGTCGGGATAGGTATATCAATCGCATCGCCATTCTTAACCCGCTCTGCGGGTAAGCGCCAAACTGATTCATTAAAATCGAACTCTTCCCAACGTGCACCGCAAAGCTCCATCTTGCGGCAGCAGAACACCAGCAGAAGTTTCATTGTCAGTTCGTTCTGACGTGAGAAACCTTTTGTCATTGGCATTGCCTGTAAGAATCGCGCAAGCTCTTCTCGGCTTAGCCAGCGTTCCCTGCTTTTTTCCTGCCCACCTGCATCATCAATTTCAAACGCGCCGGTAGGGTTTGTGTCCAGCATATGGCGTCTTATACCGTAATCGAAGATACGGCGAGTCCATCGGAGCACATCATTAGCGACTGTAGGTGCACCACGCTGAACTATTTTTTGCAGCATGTCATCAATATCTCTGGGTTTAACCTCTTCAATTCTGAGGCGACCGATTGCCGGATTAATGTCCTTATCAATGCGACGACGCAGGATGTCTGGATGCTTCCACCGATTGAGAATCTGGCGTTCAAAATATTCAGCTGCAAGTTCTGAAACACACAGTGCGTGCTTTTCATTCTCGATCTTCCTCAACGCTTCTGCTTTGCGTTCTTGCTTTTCCCCCGCAACGTCATAGCCCAACGTAACACGGGCTGATAGCTGTTTGGTTGTTTCACGTGCTTTAGCGAGTGACAGTTCAGGATATGAGCCTATGACCATCGCCCGCTGCTTCCCCGCAAAACGATAGCGAAAGCGCCAAAATGGAGCTGAGTAACTCTTTGGGAAGCATAGATACAGCCCGTCTCCATCAGCTCTTCCCTCAAAATGCTCACCCGAATTTTTCCATGCTCTGATCTGTACGTCTGTCAGTTTCGCCATGCTTATCTTGTCTCATTGCTATGTACATAAACTGCGTGTCATAAATGCCAGTATGTACACGTCTATGTACACACGAAACACGCGCTCTAGTGATACAATATGAGACTATATAAAACAAAAAAAGGCCATGATTTACAATGGCCTTTTTATCCTGACGAGACTTAGTGAGACTACGCGAGATCGCGTGAAACGTTACTCGATATTCTGAATCTGCTCACGCATTTGCTCAATCAGCACCTTGAGCTCAATGGCTGAATTGGTGACATCAGAATTGATGGATTTTGAGGCCAGCGTGTTCGACTCACGGTTGAACTCCTGCATCATAAAGTCGAGGCGGCGGCCCACGGCTTCTTTTTTCTTCAGGATGTTGTACGTCTCTTTAACGTGCGCTTCCAGGCGATCCAGCTCTTCGGCAACGTCGATACGTTGCACCATAAGAACCAGCTCTTGCTCAAGGCGCGTGTTTTCAAGCTGAACCTGGGCTTCTTCGAGTTTACTGACTAAGCGTTCACGCTGCCATTTAACGACTTCGGGCATCTGCAAGCGCACTTTAGCCACTTCGGCGCTGACGCCTTCAAGGCGCTGCTCGATAAGGGATTTCAGCGCCAGGCCCTCGGTTTCGCGGGCAAGAATGAAATCGTCCAGCGCGCCGTCCAGCGCGGCAAGGATTTCAGCGGCAATGGCGTCAAGATCCTGTTCCTGAGCGGACATCACGCCCGGCCAGCGTAAAATATCAACCGGGTTGATTTCGCCTTCGTCGCTTTGCATTTTTACCCAGTTCGCTGCTTCAACCAGCTGTTTAGCAAGCTTCTCGTTAAGCAGAAGAGAGCCCTGCGCACGTGCGTCAGGTTCGAAGCGAAGATTACATTCGATTTTCCCGCGGGTTAAGCGGGTACGTATACGCTCGCGAGCCACGGGTTCGAGGCTACGGAACTGTTCCGGCATGCGAATATAAGTTTCAAGATAACGCTGGTTTACCGAACGTAGCTCCCAGGAGGCGCTGCCCCATTCGCCTTTTACTTCACGTCGGGCATAGGCGGTCATACTGCGGATCATAAATCGTTACCGTATTGAGCAATGGATGGGGGGATTATAGCCATGCCTGGCTGGGCAGGATAGGAATAAGCGTCCGAAGTCCGTATAATGCGCGCCACATTCGTTTTAGCCGGAGATAAGCCCATGCGTCCATCAGGTCGTAGCGCCGAACAAGTGCGCCCAGTCACCCTGACCCGTAATTACACCAAACACGCTGAAGGTTCCGTGCTGGTCGAATTTGGCGATACCAAAGTCCTTTGCACCGCCACCGTTGAAGAAGGCGTACCGCGTTTTCTGAAAGGGCAGGGGCAAGGTTGGATCACCGCCGAATACGGCATGCTGCCGCGTTCTACCCATAGCCGTAACGCCCGCGAAGCGGCGAAAGGCAAGCAGGGTGGCCGCACCCTGGAAATTCAGCGTCTGATTGCCCGCTCTTTGCGTGCGGCAGTGGATTTAAAAACGCTGGGCGAATACACCATCACCCTGGATTGCGATGTGCTGCAGGCAGACGGCGGTACACGAACCGCCTCTATCACCGGTGCCTGCGTTGCGCTGGCTGACGCGCTGAACAAGCTGGTCGCTATCGGCAAGCTGAAAACCAACCCGATGAAGGGCATGGTTGCTGCGGTTTCCGTTGGCATCGTTAATGGCGAAGCGGTTTGCGATCTTGAATATGTCGAAGATTCGGCAGCAGAAACCGATATGAACGTCGTGATGATGGAAGATGGCCGTATGATTGAGATTCAGGGTACCGCCGAAGGCGAACCCTTCTCCCATGAAGAACTGCTGGCGCTACTGTCGCTTGCGCGAGGGGGAATTGAATCCATCGTCACGTCGCAGAAGGCGGCGTTAGAAAATTGATTTTTAAGGCGACTGAGCAGTCGCCTTTTTTATGTCTGAAGAAACGTACAGGAGCGAATCCATGAAACCGTATCAGCGCCAGTTTATTGAATTTGCGCTTAACAAGCAGGTACTGAAGTTTGGCGAATTCACGCTGAAATCCGGGCGTACCAGCCCCTATTTCTTCAATGCCGGACTGTTTAATACCGGACGCGATCTGGCGCTGCTGGGGCGTTTTTACGCCGCTGCGCTAATGGATTCCGGTATTGATTTTGATTTGCTGTTTGGGCCTGCCTACAAAGGTATCCCTATCGCAACGACCACCGCAGTTGCGCTGGCGGAACACCATGAGCGAGATGTGCCTTATTGCTTCAACCGTAAAGAAGCCAAAACCCATGGTGAAGGCGGTAACCTGGTGGGGAGCGCGCTTCAGGGCCGCGTGATGCTGGTGGACGATGTTATCACTGCGGGTACCGCGATTCGTGAATCGATGGAAATCATCGCGGCAAACGCCGCAACGCTTGCGGGCGTGCTGATTTCTCTGGACCGCCAGGAACGTGGACGTGGTGAAATCTCTGCCATACAGGAAGTGGAGCGTGACTATCACTGCAAGGTAATTTCTATTATCACGCTGAAGGATTTAATTACCTATCTGGAAGAGAAGCCGGAGATGGCGGCAAATCTGGCTGCGGTTCAGGAATACCGCGATCGGTACGGGATATAAGCGAAAGGGCCGTCAGGCCCTTTTCACTTTAACGAAGCTGCGCGGCAACTAACGGCCAGCGGGTATCAAAATCATCCGTTGGCAAATAGCGGAACTCGCTGCGTACGAAGCGAGAAAGCATTCCTTCGCAGAAGGCCAGCAGTTGGCCCGCCAGCAGCGCCTCATCGGTAAGGTAGCCTTCCCCTTCACGCATTTTCTTCTCGCGCATGACCTGGCGGAGCTGCACTTCGATGCGCTCAAAAAGCTGATTGATGCGGCCCTGTAAACGATCCTGTTCGAACATCAGCGCATGCCCGGTCAGAATACGGGTCAGGCCGGGATTTTTTTCACCGAAACCAAGCACCAGCAGGACGATAAGACGCAGACGGGCCAGCGTATCTTTTTCATCTTTCAGGATGAGATTGATGCGGGTGATAAGGCTGTCTTCAATAAACTCGATAAGGCTGTCGAACATTTTCGTTTTGCTGGGAAAATGACGATACAGCGCCGCTTCAGAAACGCCCACCGTGGCTGCAAGTTTAGCGGTGGTGATGCGTTGGCTACCGTCGCTGGATTCCAGCATCTGGGCCAGAGACTGAAGTATTTCCTCGCGACGGTTCCTTTTCGCAGTCTGTTTTTCTGCCATGTTTTAAAATACCCCTGAAATAAAGCACCTGCCAGGCAAGCAGCCACACAGCGCCCGCAAGCATGCCGCTTGCGGTTTGTTTTAGCGTTATGAATGCGTGTGGTTACGTTTATAAAAAGAGATTACTGACGGCCGGAATGACCGAAGCCGCCTTCGCCACGCACGCTGGCATCAAAATCTTCGACCAGGTTGAATTCGGCTTGTACAACGGGCACGAAGACCATCTGCGCAATACGTTCGCCCGGCTCAATGGTGAAGCTATCTTGCCCGCGATTCCAGACGGATACCATTAACTGGCCCTGATAATCGGAATCTATCAGACCTACCAGGTTGCCAAGGACTACGCCGTGTTTATGGCCAAGCCCGGAGCGTGGCAGGATGACGGCCGCCAGAGAAGGATCGCCAATATGGATTGCAAGTCCAGTCGGTACCAGCGTGGTTACGCCCGGCGCCAGTTCTACGGCAGCGTCCAGACATGCACGCAGGTCGAGTCCGGCAGAGCCGGAAGTGGCATAAGTCGGCAGTGGGAACTGCTGACCCACTCGCGGGTCCAGAATTTTAACGTCGATTTTTTTCATCATAACGGGTAACGATCTCGTCCAATAAAAGATGGCCAAGGAGTGACTTATCGCTTAACGGTAAGACTTTTTCTCCTTCCTGCCAGAAAAGGTGTAACGCGTTGCTGTCGCTATTAAAGCCCTGGCCTGTTTGTGAAACATCGTTGGCGCAAATCAGGTCGAGCTTTTTTTGGATACGCTTTTGCCGGGCGTATTCTTCCACATTAGTTGTTTCGGCGGCAAACCCAACAACATAAGGGCGATTGATAGCAAGCGCGGCAACGCCTGCAACGATATCCGGATTTTTAACCATTTTTATCGTGATTTCATCGCCTTGCTTTTTGATTTTTTCATCCGCAACGCTTGCGGCACGATAATCTGCTACGGCTGCACAGCCGATAAAAATATGCTGGCCCGACACATTTTGTTGCACGGCAGCCTCCATTTCCAGGGCGGAGGTGACGTCAATGCGTTTCACCCATGCCGGAGCAGACAAGGCGACCGGCCCGGAAACCAGCGTCACATTTGCACCCCGAGCGGCGGCGGCGGCGGCAATGGCGTACCCCATTTTACCCGAGCTGTCGTTGGTGATATAGCGTACCGGGTCAAGACGCTCGCGCGTTGGGCCGGCGGTAATCATGACGTTAAGATGTTGCAGATCTTTGACGATGCTAAAGTGACCAGCGGCCAGATCCACAATATCTAATGGGTCCAGCATACGGCCGGGCCCTATGTCGCCACAGGCCTGGCTGCCGCTGTCTGGCCCCCACATCAATAGACCGCGAGAAGCCAGCGCCTCAATGTTGTGCTGGGTTGCCGCTGCACGATACATCTGTTGGTTCATGGCGGGAACCACGGCGACAGGTGCGGGAGTTGCCAGGCAAATGGTACTAACCAAATCGTTTGCCATACCGGCCGCTACGCGAGCAATCAGGTCGGCGGTGGCGGGGGCGAGAATCACCAAGTCAGCCCATTTACCCAGTTCAATATGCCCCATTGCTGCTTCTGCTGCCGGGTCAAGCAAACTGTCTGATACCGGGTAACCGGACACGGCCTGCAGGCTCAATGGCGTAATGAAGGCTTTTGCCGCCTCGGTCATTGCCACTCGTACGTCTGCTCCGCGATCGCGCAGACGGCGCACCAGCTCAGGCGTTTTATAGGCTGCGATACCGCCGCTGACACACAGAACAATTTTTTTGCCGGAAAGCCCCATCATGATTTTTCCCACCGCAAGTCTTAATCGTGGGCCTATTTTATCACACTCCTCAGGGCACAACTTTTTGCAGTTTGCGAGATATCCCGCAGGCTGAAAATCTGCGCATCGCGAGCAGCCGGGCAAGTGGTGCACAATGGCGGTACAAAGGGATTCGAGGCTCTATGGAGATAAAAATGGACTGGGATAAAAGCGGCTTACCGCGCGAGAAACTCCTCAGGTTTGGCGTCAGCTCATTAACCGACGTGGAACTCCTTGCGCTCTTTTTGCGCACGGGGTTAAGGGACATGAACGTGCTGACCCTGGCCAACGTCCTGCTGGAAAGGTTTGGCTCCCTGAGCCGCTTGCTGTCGGCAGATTATTCGCAGTTTAAGGACATTAAAGGGATTGGTGAGGCCAAATACACTCAGTTGAATGCGATTGCGGAACTGGCAAGACGCTATTACGCCTCGCGTGGCGTGGAAGAACTCACGTTGAAGAGCCCTGATACCGTTCGGGAATTTATCCAGAGCCAGTTGACCACCGAAGAACGTGAAATTTTTATGGTGATTTTTCTCGATAACCAGCATCGAATTATTAAACACGCGCCAATGTTTTCTGGAACGCTGAATCATGTCGAGGTGCACCCACGGGAAATTGTACGCGAAGCGATGAAATCTAATGCAGCGGCAGTTATTCTTGCGCATAATCACCCGTCGGGCAGGGCCGAACCGAGCAAAGCTGACCGTGCCATTACCGAACGTATTGTGAAAGCCTGCCTTTTTATGGAAATTCGCGTGCTTGACCACCTGGTTATTGGTCGCGGAGAGTACGTTTCTTTTGCTGAACGCGGGTGGATTTAAGCCGTTTTGCGCGATCCATGGGGATCTTTGTCTGTTCGGGACTTGAGCACATGCGTCAGGCAGCGTATACTACGCCACCTTTGAGAATCTCGGGTTTGGCATTATGCGCCTGGCACTGTGGTTCACATTGAACCGCCAGGGACCAGGCTTGCAGCCTGACGAGGCGCCATAACCCTATACGAAGCTCGAGCTAATTTGATTTTTGGAGAATAGACATGTCCCGAGTCTGCCAAGTTACTGGCAAGCGTCCGGTGACCGGTAACAACCGTTCCCACGCACTGAACGCGACTAAACGCCGTTTCCTGCCGAACCTGCACTCTCACCGTTTCTGGGTTGAGAGCGAGAAGCGTTTTGTCACCCTGCGTGTATCTGCTAAAGGTATGCGTGTAATTGATAAGAAAGGCATCGATACAGTTCTGTCTGAACTGCGTGCCCGTGGCGAAAAGTACTAAGTACTTAAAGAGGAAATAAATCATGGCTAAAGGTATTCGCGAGAAAATCAAGCTGGTTTCTTCTGCTGGTACAGGTCACTTCTACACCACCACGAAGAACAAACGTACTAAGCCGGAAAAACTGGAACTGAAAAAGTTCGATCCAGTTGTCCGTCAACACGTACTGTACAAAGAAGCTAAAATTAAATAATTTTAGTGACTTTGATGAAAAACCTCGCTTCGGCGGGGTTTTTTTGTTTTGTGCTTTACGCCCGGAGGAGCAATGCCAGAGTTACCTGAAGTCGAAACCAGCCGCCGCGGCATTGAACCGCACCTGGTAGGCGAAACCATCCTGCACGCCATCGTGCGCAACGGTCGCCTGCGCTGGCCTGTTTCTGAAGAGATTCACGCCCTAAGCGATAAGCCGGTGTTAAGCGTCCAGCGCCGGGCTAAATACCTGTTGCTCGAACTGCCGGACGGCTGGATTATCATCCACCTTGGCATGTCCGGCAGCCTGCGCATCCTGCCGGAAGAGCGGCCCGCCGAGAAACACGATCACGTCGACCTGGTGATGAGCAACGGCAAGGTGCTGCGCTATACCGACCCGCGTCGCTTCGGTGCCTGGCTGTGGGTTAAGGAGCTGGCAGGGAGCAACGTGCTGGCGCATCTTGGGCCAGAGCCGCTCAACGAAGAATTTAATGCCGACTACCTGCGTGAAAAGTCCGCTAAGAAGAAAACCGCCATTAAGCCCTGGCTGATGGATAACAAGCTGGTGGTGGGCGTAGGGAATATTTATGCCAGCGAATCGTTGTTTGCCGCCGGGATCCATCCCGATCGCACCGCGCAGTCGTTATCAAAAACCGAAAGCGAGCTGCTGGTAAAAGCGATCAAGGCGGTGCTGTTAAGATCGATAGAGCAGGGCGGCACGACGTTAAAAGACTTTTTACAGACTGACGGTAAACCCGGTTATTTCTCGCAGCAGCTTCAGGTTTACGGGCGGGAAGGGAAGCCATGCAGGGTTTGCGGCGCGCCGATTATTGCCGGTAAGCACGCCCAGCGCAGCACGTTCTATTGCCGAAACTGCCAGCATTAGGGCTGCGTGAGTTTCTCCAGCAGGGCCTGACAGACAGGCTCCGGCAGAAAATGCGCGACATCGCCGTGGTGGCGCGCCACTTCTTTCACCAGCGAAGAAGAAACGAAAGACCACTCTTTTGAGGGCATCAGGAAGACGCTTTCCAGCTCCGGCATCAGATGACGGTTCATGTGGGCGAGCTGCATTTCGTATTCAAAATCTGCCGCCGTGCGTAAACCTCGAACCAGAACGTTGGCCTGCTGCGTTTTTGCAAAATTCGCCATCAGATCGCTAAACCCCACAACTTCGACGTTTGGCAGGTGCGCTGTCACCTGTCTGGCCAGCGCCACGCGCTCGTCAAGAGAGAACATCGTTTTCTTATGCGGGCTGTTTGCAATGGCCAGGATAATGGAATCAAACATCATGGCGCCGCGCGTCACGATATCCAGATGACCATTGGTGATGGGATCGAAAGTACCGGGGTAAATCGCTCGGGTGCTCATAGCGGTTTTTTTTCCGTATAGCCCTGGTTCAATGCCCAGAGCTCAGTGTATTTATTAAACGTGTATTGGGCGTTAACTACCGCCAGCAGCCAGCCCTGTTTCCCATCCAAAAAACCTGCGCGTAGCAGCAGCGTTTTGCAAAAGGCTCCCAAAGTGTGGCTTAAAATTCCGGCCAGCGAGACTTTTTTACCATGCTGGTGCCTTTCATGGGCCCAGGCTGTCGCATAGCTTAGCTGCTTGCGCTGGAAGCTTGCAAAATCCCGGCAGGTCAGATGGAGCAAATCCCCCGTGAGCGGGATGACTTTTGCGTCGGGCGCATTGAGTGATTCATGCACCTGATTATCATTATAACGGTAGCGTTCGCGGGCATAGAGTCGGGTTACACGGTCCGGATACCAGCCGCTGTGGCGCATGAAGCGGCCCAGAAAAAGATTGCGACGGGCAATGCTGTAAACGGCGTCGGGTCGGGGGCTGGCAAGGACTGCTTTTAGTGAGGCGGCAAGCTCAGGTGTTACCCGCTCGTCGGTATCGATCATCAAAATATACTCGCCGCTGGCATACGCCTGCGCGCGCTGGCGCTGTATCCCAAAGCCCTGCCAGTTTTCATCCACGAAAACTTTTACGCCGGCCCGACGGGCGATATCGACGGTTGCATCCGTACTGCCTGAATCCAGCAGGACTACTTCGTCAGCCCAGGCTACCGATGCCAGACATGCCGGCAGAATATCCGCCGCGTTTTTGGCGATCATCACCACCGATAGTCGGCTGGGCATTAATGGCTCCGCTGTGGCAGATAAGGTTGCAGTAACTGTAGCAAACGTTGTAAAGCGCCCTGATTTTGATGCAGCACTTCTACAGCGTGGCGGCCGTAGTACAAACGATAGTCTTCATCAGTCAGAAGGGTGGTGATTTCATTCACCAGAGAACCGGCATCGCTGACGGTGATCATGCCGTCCGCCTGCTGTAGCCTGGCGCAGATATCTTTGAAGTTGAAAATATGCGGGCCCATCAGTACAGGTATCGCGTGCGCCGCTGGCTCCAGCGGGTTATGGCCGCCTCGTTCCACCAGGCTGCCGCCGACAAAGGCCAGGTCGGCAATGCCGTACAGCAGCATAAGCTCGCCCATCGAATCGCCAATCACCACCTGGGTGCTGCCCGAAGGGATTTCACCGCTGCTGCGCAGCGTGTAGCTGAACCCGTTTTTTTGCACCAGATCTTTGGCATCTTTAAAGCGTTCCGGATGGCGTGGAACCAGAATCAGTAGCAGATCCGGGAATTTCGCCAGCAGTTGGCGATGCGCGTCGAGGATAATACTTTCTTCGCCATCGTGAGTGCTGGTGGCAATCCAGACTTTACGGCGAGGAGCCCACTGGCGACGCAGCGTGATGGCGCGCGCGGCAAGCTCCGGCGTGACGGAAATATCGAACTTCAGGCTGCCGGTAACCGTGAGCTGGGAGCGTTTCAGGCCCAGTTCCAGGAAGCGGCCGGCATCCTCTTCATTCTGTGCGGCGATAAGGGTGATTTTGCTCATCAGGCGACGCGTGAAATTACCGAGCTTCTTGTAACCTTTTGCGGAGCGTTCGGATAAGCGAGCGTTGGCGATGACTAACGGAATTTTACGATTATGCAGCGCGGTTATCATGTTCGGCCACAGCTCTGTTTCCATAACGATCACCAGTTTCGGACGCACGGTATCCAGAAAACGGTTCATAGCGCAGGGTAAATCGTAAGGAAGATAAACGTGATGGACGTTCTTACCAAAGGCCGACTGCACCCGTTCGGAGCCGGTGGGCGTCATCGTGGTGACGGTAATAGGCATGGTCGGATAACGATGGCGCAACGCACGAACCAGAGGGATGGCGGCGAGAGTTTCCCCTACGGAGACCGAATGCAGCATGATACCGTCCGGCGCTACTTTCCCTCGACAAAAGCCATAGCGTTCTGCCCAGCGTTTACGGTACGCAGGGGCTTTACGGCTACGGAGCAAAAGTCGCAGCCACACGAAGGGCTGAATGAGATAGAGCAGAGCGGTATACAACGATTCCAAGCGAGTTTTCCGTATTTTCATTATCGGCGGGCAAATTCTAAGCATTCACAGGGCGTAAAGCTATTGTTTTGGTGATATTCGACGGCTTTACCGATTGTTCAGTCAATCTTGCGGCGAAAAAACGGCTGGCGGGCCGACGTAGGCAGCCCGCCTGGAGAAGCGTTAACCGGGCACTCGCGTTGCTTTTTTTAGCTTCAGATAACGGCGCCCTAAACGCCAGCGCAGACGGAATCCCCGGGCGTTCTTCCAGATGAGACGCCAGATCCCGCGGTCAAAAAACTCCTGGATAATCATTTTCTTCTTCTGCGGGTCCTTCATGTTATTAAACGTGTGCAGGATCCCAAGGCCTTCTTTGGCTATCTGCCAGTTGCAGGCGGGGATATTTTTTACCTGCTCCGGGTAGCGCTGGTTAATGGCCTCCAGCATTTCGAGGATTTTGATGTAATGCCGCGCCGAGCGGATCAGCGTGTCATCGGTATCCGGTGTATGGGAAACCGAAGCGGAATGAATGTAGTAGTCATAAAATCTTTCGCTGGTGTACTGAACACGCTGCGCGGCGAGCAATACTTCAGTAGTCCACGGAATGTCCTGATGGCGTAAGCCCGGCTCGAATGTAAAGCCTTGCTCACGGATAAAGTCATGGCGGTACAGGTTTAGCCAGGTAACGTGTAAAAACTTACGAGAATCCAGCGCCTTTTTCAGCCATGCAGGGCCGCTCATTACGCCCGTTGACTGAAGTTTGTCTTCAGGAAAGATGGGGCGTGAAGGTTTCTTATTGTTTTCGTAAACGTAGTTGCCGTTACAGGTAACGACATCGAGATGATTTTCCAGCGCCAGATCCAGCAGACGGCGGTACATACCAGGCTTGAAATCGTCGTCAATATCCGGGAAAGAGAGATACTGTCCCGTGGCTACAGCAAGGCCGGTGTTACGCGCGATGGAGACGCCCTGATTTTCCTGCTCAATGACCAACATGCCCGGAAATTTGTCGCGCCAGGCGTCGATAATCGCCATCGAGCCATCGGTAGAACCATCGTTCACCATAATGACTTCCATTCCTTCGATGGCCTGGGATTCAAGACAGGCAAAAAACTTCGCCAGGAAAAGTTCGCCGTTATAAACCGCAACGACAACGCTAAGTAAAGGAGTCTGGAGCATAAAGTTACCTGAAAGTACTGTTATATTTTTTCTTTCGCCAGGGACAAATACTGCTGACAGATGGCGTCGGTGCTGTAGGACTCAATGGTGCTGGCATCAATAACCGGCGGGTTGTGATAGATATCCACCATGGTATCCGCCAGCTGTTGGTCGCTCATGCCTGAAAGGCCGCGTGCCAGCGGCCCGATGAGAATTTCTTCCGGGCCGCCTGGACAATGGGTGCTGACCGCAGGCGTCTGGCAGATCAGCGCTTCAACCAGCACGTTGCCAAAGCCTTCACAGTCTGAGCTAAGCAGCAGCAGGCGGGCGTTAGCTATCCACGGATAGGGATTAGGCACGAAGGATTTGAAGATAACCCGGTCGGCAACGCCTGCGGCGACGGCCATCGTTTTTATCTCATGAATACGTTCATCGCTGCCGTTACCCATCAGCATTAACGGCGCCTGGATACCGCTCAACGCGTAGGCTTTAATCAGACGATCGTGGCGTTTGTGCTCGTGAAAACGACCAACGTGAATAAGATAATCCTGGCCCGACATTTCACAGGGCTCTTTAGCACGCTGCTGAATGCCCTCAATATCAAAGGGATTATGAATAACCGTGCTTTTCGCAAGGCTTATGTCGAAGCGCTCGGTAATGTCGCGCAGCACCGCCTTCGACACGGCGACTACATTGCTGTTCTCATAAACGCGTTTTATTTTCTGGCGTTTTAACCAGCGGGAAAAGCCGTGGCGATGCAGAAGATAAGAGAAAGAGAACATGCCGTGTACGCAGTACCACAGCTTTTCGCGTGGAATGGTTTTGGAGTGGGCGACGATGCGGTCCGTTTTATGCAAATGGGAGAAAATGAGATCGAAGGCTCCCGCTTTTTGCGCTTTCTCTACGGCCTTATCCAGCAGCGCTGCGCGGCGAGACAGCTCGGTGAGCTTGCGCCAGGGTTTCCTGCAGGTATCCAGAATGATTTGATAATCGACCCCGTCCGGGATCTCATAGTCACAGACGCGACGCAAAGAGAAGATCGAAACCTGATGGCCCATACCAACCAGCCCCCTGGAAAGGGTGAGCACGGTTTTCTCAGCGCCGCCGCCGGGTAATCCATCAATAATCATTAGGATGCGCATCGTCTAATCCAGTATGTTTTGATACAGCGAAATAAGTTGCTGTGAAAGTTTTTCCGGCGTCGCTTCCCTGACCCGCTCACGCGCATGAACTCCCATGACTTCGTTCTGGTGACGTGCAGAGATAGCCATCACCGCATCCGACAGTTCCTGAATATTCAAGGCATCGCAAACATATCCATTTTGTCCGGTCGTTATAAACTCAGCCCCGCCGCAGGTGGGCGTGGTAATAACCGGTAAACCGCATGCCATCGCTTCCAGAATCACGTTAGGGAAGGGATCGTAGAGCGTTGGCAGTAATAATCCGTCAGCGGCCTGATAAAACGGCAGCGTATTTTTCTGCATTCCCATAAACATTACCCGATCCTGACACCCCAGAGTCTGTGCCAGCGCCCGATAATTTTTTTCTGCTTTATCCTGCCCCACCACAATCAGATAGCGATCGCTGTTAGCTACGGCCCGAATAGCGCTGGCAAGGCCCTTGCGTTCAAATCCTGACCCTACAAACACCAGCGCGACAGCCTGCTGCGGCAGTTTGATTTCTTCCCGCCATCTTGCCCGTTGTTCGGGCGTAGCCGGAACGAAGCGGGAGGAATCAATAGCATTATAGATGACATGTATCTTATTAGCAGGTATAGCAAAATCTTCGATAATTTCGCGTTTTACCATCTCAGCGTTACAAATTACCGCTTTTAGCTCCGGTGCCTGATACATAGCCTGTTCAGCCTGCATCACATAGCGATGGTAGCGATCGCGCAGCAGCAACTGCTGACGCCATGCCGGCAGGATCCGGGCACGCTGCAGTAACCAGCGACGATGCACGCCATCGCCGGCACGATAGATATCGCAGCCGGCTATACGTTCATGGCTCTGCACCAGGTCAAACTTTTCACGTTGCCATAGGGCCCGTGCGGCGTCCGCAAAGCCTTTCTCACGGCTGATACGGCCCCACTTCATGGGGTCGCAAATATGGATATGCCAGTTCTCCTGGCGCTCGCCCTGCCACTGACGAGTGATCACGTTCAGCTCTAAGTCATGCGCGCTCAGCGCTTCCAGGGCACGTGAGACAAAGCGTTCGGCGCCGCCGTCCGGACGGTATTTTTGACGGACGATGGCCAGACGGCAGCGTTTCATGACAGCTGTTTCCTTGCGGCAGTGACCACGGCATCCACTGGAATCGCATCCAGATAGCGCTCGCTGGTTTTGGTATCGATTTTATCCGGGTCCGGAAGCGGGCCGTAATCGCCGGCCCAGATAACCTCGCCTTTTACCTGCCAGGGGCGCCAGAACGTAAGTTTTGACGGGCCAAACAGGGCGATGCAGGGCGTCTGTAACGCAGCTGCCATATGCATGGGCACCGAGTCGACGCCGACAAACAAACTGGCATGGTCGATAAGCGCGGCTAGCTGCCGCAGGCTTAAGTCCCCTGCCAGAGAGCAAATGCGTTCTGCTGGGCATAACGCGCGAATGGCTTCGATCATTGCTTTTTCATTCTTATCCGGCCCGGATGTCAGCACAATCGTGTGGCCATCTTTTTGCAGCGCGGAAATCGTCGCTGCCATTTTCCCTTCATCCCAGCATTTAAAGAACCAGCGGGAGGTGGGCTGCACGACGATAAAAGCACCCGTAACGCCGTTGGTATTCAGCTTCGCCTGAACGCTTTGCCAGTCATCTGGCTGATAGCTCATGGTAACGTCATTAACGGCCGGGATGTTCAGGGGAGCCAGAACGGAAAGATTCTGCTCGACGGTATGCATGGTCTTGTGCCCGGTAACGGGTGCGAGCTGAGTGTGACATTGACGCCAGAACCAGCCGCGGCGTTTGTTGAAATCAAACCCAATGCGGACCGGAGAACCGGTAAAACGGGTAACAATGGCGCTACGCCACTGATCGGCAAGGTTCACCACCAGGCTATATCGCTGCTGCCGCAGCGTTTTCAGAAGCTGCCATTCTTTGCATAAATGCTGACGGGTGCCGAGTTTGCGCCATTTACGATCGATGCCATAAATGTGATGAATAAAAGGATGCGCTGCCAGCATATCGCGCGTTTCTTCATAAAGCAGAACATCAATCCGGGCCTGTGGCCAGGCTTGATGCAGCGCGTTAATCACCGGTGTTGTCAGCAACATATCACCGTGATGGCGCAGTTTTATGAGTAATATACGAGTTTGCGGCCCGTCAGCGAGTGTATGCAAAGCGTTATTCATTATCATCTTTAGGTGATTAACCAAAGCGTGATTCTAATAGACCTTGAGTGCGGTTGCTACAATTCTACTCAGGAGTCGGTGCATTCCTGGAAAGCGGTTTGCCCTTATCTGGCAGGCTGCGTAACATGGTGTAAACATCGTTAGCTCAGAGACGGCAATGACTACACCTGCATTTATCATCACTATCGATACCGAAGGCGATAATCTGTGGCAAAACCACCGGCAGATTAAAACTGAGAATGCGCGTTTTCTGCCACGCTTTCAGTCACTTTGTGAAAAATATGCTTTCAAACCCGTCTGGTTAACAAATTACGAAATGGCGGTTGACCCGGATTTTATCGCCTTTGCCAAAGACGTTATCGCGCGCGGACAAGGCGAGGTGGGGATGCATCTGCATGCGTGGAACAGCCCGCCCGAATTTGATCTAACCGGCGATGACTGGCGCTGGCAGCCTTATCTTATCGAGTATCCCGATGAAATCCTGCGTGAGAAAGCCGTCTATATGACAACGCTGCTGGAAGAGACTTTCGGTACTAAAATGCTCAGCCATCGGGCCGGACGCTGGGCTTTTGATAGCCGTTATGCCCGTGTGCTGGTGGAATTGGGCTATAAAGTCGATTGTTCAGTTACGCCCCGCGTGAACTGGAAAAACGCCAAAGGTTCACCTGCCGGCAGTGGTGGAACAGACTATCAACATTTCCCGACGGGCGCCTATTTTATGGATTTGGATGACATCAGCCAGCCGGGAAGCTCCCCCTTGCTGCAGGTGCCGATGAGCATTCAATATAAGCACAGCGCATTAATGAACGGCGTTAAGCAGGGGTACGATCGTCTGCGAGGTAAATACCGCAGCCCTTCGGTGAACTGGCTTCGTCCTTCAGGCGGAAACGCGGCGCAGATGATTGCGGTGGCGGAAAAAACGCTGGCGGAAGGGAATGATTATGTGGAATTTATGCTGCATTCCTCAGAATTTATGCCCGGCGGCAGCCCGACATTCAAGGACGAAGCGGATATCGAGCGGCTTTATCAGGATTTAGAAACCTTGTTCGCATGGCTTGCGGAACGAACCAGCGGGGGGATGACTCTGGCTGAATATTATGAAAGCAGAATAAAAAAACCGGGCGCTTAGCCCGGTTTAGTTTTAGGGCTTATTTGTGTATTCATAAATGAAATACTACAAATGCCTATCATGGCAACATAAAATAAAATTGCTTCTGAGCTTAATAATAATACATCACTAAGGCCGTAAACGATCATGCAGGTAATAGTAAATAATAATGGCGTGTTACGTTTCTTGAATGCTGTCCAGGCCAGGCTGATATAGAACCATAGTAGCGCCAATCCCCCGACAATGCCTTGTAAGGATAGCGTCTCTATCATCTCATTATGCAGATGAATGGAAATAAAATTTAGCGCTGTCCTGTATTCAGGTTTCTTTTCTACGATCTGAGTACTGTAATCAAGTCGCGATTTAAAAGATTGACCTAACGGAGCGTGGCCGAAGTTTTTTAAGCCTATAGTCCACATCGAAAAACGTGCACCCAAAGATGTGCTATCTTTCCCTGTCTGATAAAGTGACACTTCATTATATGTTTGGATAATTTTAGGATATATATAACGATTATAAAGAATAGTGATGGTAATGGCAGAGATAAGCAGAACAACAAGAATTGATTTGAAATGTATTTTTCTGAAGTAATAAAAAGACATGCATGCTACGATAAGTAGATGGAAAATTATTGCAGCACGGGTGCCAGTAAGGATAATGATAATAAATGAAACCATTATCACCGTAGCAGCAAGAACGTAACATCCGATTTTTTCTTGAGTATATAGTAGATAAATCAGTATAACACTTAAACATGAAAATATATATGCTGAGATCGTGGCTCTATTAATCGCCATTTCGACACGCGCAGAGCCCTGGTAAAACTGCCAGAAGCCATAACACGAAGCCGACAAGAAACCTGCGCCTAATACTATAAGCATTATTTTATTATAATTTAGTCTGTTCAAATAATAACTACATTGAGTTAAATAGAGCACGAGAATTCCACCGAGCACTAATTTTTTTCCACCGTTAAATTGGTCACTGTAAAGATTGTAACCAGTCGGTTCGTGTTGTAATAAGAAAAACCAGATTAATTTTATTAACCCAAAAAGGATAATTGGATAAGCGATGTTGAATTTTCTGAAATATATATTTTTGCGCTCGACAAAAAGCCCTATTATTCCTAAATAAATAGCAATGTAATAGAAGTCTTTTTGTCTTCCGTTGCTGACTAAAGCGAAAGCAACGGAAAGTAGAGTGAAAATAAAAACGGTTAAATATAGTCTTGATTTTATTTTTTCCATAATGTACTCAATGCTTTTCTCTTATAGCTAAATCGCACGCTGGTATTGAAGAAAAAACCGGGTGAATACGTCAGCAGGACATGTTCTTTTACGATGTCCCTCTGACGTTTATGTTTTAGTAACGCTCCGTGTTTTATAAAAATATCCAGCCAGTGGCATAATATCAAATGCTGAAAACGCTCCGGGAAAACCTCTTCCATTTTCTGCGTGCACTCTATTAAATTAGCTATTTTTTCTTCGTCCGGGGTTGAAGATAAGCTTCCTCGATGCTTTATGTAATAATAATGGCTGTCATACTGGAAATAAATATTGCTGGCAGCCATAAGAATCATCGGGAATACATAAAAATCCTCATAGCAGGTCATGGCAGGGATTTTATTCGCGAGATAAATCTCTCGCTTGATAAACTGGCCAATTAAATGAGCCTGAAGATCTTTATGTATTAAAAAACGAGTGATGGTGTCTTCTTGTGATATTTTCTCCGGATGAAAACCTGACCATTTATGATCAATTCTGCTCAGGTCACGGACCTCATGCAGCCTGGTCAGTAACATATCCGGCTGGCGCTCGCTCAAAAAATGTATGACAGAAGAGAGGGTGCCTTCTTTCATAAGGTCATCACTATCAAGCATAGTAATATACTTGCCGTGGGACAAAGTAATACCGTGCTGACGCACCTGTCCTATATTTTTAAAATTTACGGAAGATAAGGTTACCTGTGGAAACACATTGGCAAAGTGAGCTATTTTTTCGCCAGTAGCATCCTCAGAAGCATCGTTAATGATGATAATCTCGGCCTGCATGATAGCCGGACCTAGCGCATTTACCAGGCTCTGAAAGGTCGCATCGATGGTTTGCTCACAGTTATGTGCGGCAATGATTACACTTAAAAGCGGGTTATTGTTCATATACCTACTCATTAACATCAACAAACTAATCGACGCTATGTTTTTTAATGGTCGCTTCAGGTGAATGATCGGTAATAAACGTATGAATGGTGTTCAGATCCACATCACTCAAACCAAACAGCTCTTCTTTAGGCTTATCGAAATAGTATCTTGTCTCGAAAACAAAAGAATTAGTGTTAGCGTCATCACCGATGAGTAAAATATTGCCTAAAGGGCGCTGTTCTTTTACGCAACATGGACCATAAATAAGAATGATCGGTACGCCTACGGCATCGGCGATGTAAATATTCCCCGAATCAGAAGCAATATAAAAATCCATCTTGCTTATTGCATGAGGCAGATCTTCTAGCTGAATCTCTCCGATCATATTGACGAAATCGTCGCGCTCGCCCGTCATCTTAACCAGGTCATCCAGCCATACCTGCTCGTTTTTCGATCCGAAAATATAATATAAACACGGAAGATCTTTTAGCGAAGTAAAAAGGCGCCCCCAAACGACCGGAGGAATGGTCTTGGCTTTGTTGCCTGCAGAGATGCTTAGGCCAATTTTAATAACCCCTGTCTGGTCTAAAACCTGCGGATATGAGGCGGGGATTTTTAATGGCAGCGTGGCGTGCTTCGGATAGTCGCGCCAGGTCAGATTACGGTCTGCGAGCTTAAGATAGTTGTCCACGCTTAACGTGTACTTACCATGCTCCACTATGCCATCGGCAGTCCAGTAAAAAAGGGCATGGTACCAGCGGCGGGTATAGGTGCTTAAAAATTGTTTGTTTGTCGCATTACAGGCGGCCGCGAAGAAGAGGTTAGTGCTGTTGGGTTGCAGCAGGTAGACATTGTCATAGCGGTTCATCAGCCTGAAGGCCAGGCGAAATTTACCCCACAGGCTCTTTTTATGCTCTTCTATCAGGTAGATAGTGTCGATGGTTTCATCGTGTTTAGCCAACGGCAGCGTTGCCTTGCCGATCAGCACGTCGCTGTGTTTAAGATGTGCGAGCAGGGGCGTAACGTTTACAAAGTCGCCGATTTTGGCCGTCTGAATCAGTAGATTCCGGCCTGTCTTTCTGTAAAACAGCTTGCCGATCAGTTTGAACGGCAGCAAAAGAATGAAAAGAAATAGGTAGCTCATTAATCGTTATTCTGTGGCTAATTGAGTGGAAGTCTGGAGTACGCTAAATGCTTCATTTGCTGTAATGTTAGCCATACTTTTTCCTGCGCCAATGATTTCATGCTGATTCTGTCCGTAACCGCCGATCAAACCCGGATCTGTCGGTCCATACAGCGTAATATTTGGCCGATCAAGCGCGGCGGTAAGATGACTCAATCCGGTATCAACCGAAACGACAGCCAGCGCGCCCGCAAGTTGCTTTGCCACCTGCTCAAGAGACAAGCGAGGCAATACCTCAACGTAATCGAATCCTTCAGCCAGGCGGGCAGCCCGTTCGCGCTCATGCTCTGCACCCCACGGGAGTTTAATACGTAAGCCCGTTTTATGCATTAATTGAATAAGATCTCGCCAGTTTGATTCTGGCCAGTGCTTTTCATCGCGCGTAGTGGCATGAAGAAAAACAACGTACGCATTTGCATCAGCCGGCGCAGCGGCAAGAAAATGTTGTGCTATTGCGTAGTCGCCCTGCCGCGTGGGTTTTTCATAGCCAAGGCTTTTTGCAAATAATTCTCTTGTACGTTCAACCGCATGCTGCTGCTTTGCTACGGCATGGCGTTTGTTATAGAAGAGGCTTGCCAGCGGTTCACGGGCGCTATTCCAGTCCAGGCCGTGTTTCACGCCATGCGCTTTACGGGTAACCAGCGCTGCGCTCTTGATCAAACCCTGTGCATCAACAATGGCGTCGTAACGACTGGCATGCAGCGCCTCATAGAACGCCCTGCGCTCTGCTTTGACTGGAGCCGAGAACCAATTTTTACGCCAGCGACGAATCGCGACAGGAATGATTTTATCTACCGCCGGGTGCCACGTTGGGATTTGTGCGAAACCTTCCTCAACCACCCAGTCAAAGCTTATACCAGGTATCGCCTTTAGGGCATCGGTCAGGGCGGGTAGCGTGTGCAGGACATCGCCCATTGATGATGTTTTGACGATCAGTACCCGCATTAAACTTCCTTCCCGGCTGACAGCAGGGCAGCCAACTCGTCCATTACGCGCTCGGGCGTAATATCAATCAAACTCTGGTGATAGCCTTCGGCGGCATCGCCTTTGCGCACTTTGTGATAGCCGCTTATCAGGCGAATCACGCGCGCCTGGTGTGACAGCGGTGGAGTAAAGTCCGGGCTGCTCGGCCCATACAGGGCAACCAACGGGCGATTAAGCGCTGCGGCCACATGCATCAGGCCAGAGTCGTTTGTTACCACGGCTTTGCAGGCGGCGATTAAAATCACCGCCTGCTCCAGTTCGGTATCTCCGGCCAGATTCCGGCAATGCGCCTGCTGCGTGGTTGTCAGAGCGGCGAGGATATCGTTTCCGGCTTCTTTGTCCTTTGCGGAGCCAAACAGCGCCACCTGATAGCCTTCATCGATAAGCTTTCCGGCAAGCGTTGCGTAGTGATAGTGCGGCCAGCGTTTAGCCGGACCAAATTCGGCACCCGGGCAAAAACCAATGATTGGGCGTGAGGCGTCAAGGTTAAAAGCCGCACAGGTCTGAGCCTTTTCGCCTTCGTTGACCTGTAATTCGGGCCACAGCAAAGGCCTGGGAAGATCCTTTGCCGACTGCATCACCCCCTTGTCGTAAGCCAGCGCGATATAACGCTCAACCATCAATGGCCAGGCTTGTTTATCCAGAACGCGTGCGTCATTGAGCAAACCGTATCGCATTTCGCCGCGCCAGCCCGTGCGCTGCGGCACGCTGGCAAAGAAGGGGATGAGGGCTGATTTAAAGGAGTTTGGCAGCACATAGGCCCGGTCATAGCGCTTTTCTCGCAGGCTATGACCCAGGCGACGGCGCTCGCCGATTTCCAGCGCGCCGTGGCCAAGCGGCATTGCCAGCGCTTCGTTGACTTCAGGCATACGCGAAAGCAGTGGACGGCACCATGCGGGTGCCATCACGTCGATTATCGCCTGGGGATAGCGCGCCTTGAGCGTGCGATAGAGACTTTGCGACATCATCATGTCGCCCACCCATGACGGGCCAATCACCAGAATTTTCATGCGTCAGGCTACCTGCTTATGCGTCACGGTTAAGCCAGGCCATATATTCTGTTACGCCTTCGGCAACAGTTTTAAATGGCTTGTCGTAGCCCGCAGCGCGCAGCTTGCTCAGATCGGCTTGCGTAAAGGCCTGATAGCGGCCTTTGAGTTTTTCCGGGAACGGAATGTACTCAATGCTGCCTTTTTTGTGGAATGCTAAAGCCGCATCGGCAACGGCCTGGAAAGACTCAGGGCGGCCGGTGCCGCAGTTAAAGATGCCGGAGACGCCGTTCTGCCAGAACCACAGGTTAACCGCAGCAACATCGCCAACGTAGATGAAATCGCGTTTAAAGCTGTCGCTGCCTTCAAAGAGTTTTGGATTTTCACCGTTGTTCAACTGGGTGTTCAGATGAAACGCAACGCTCGCCATGCTGCCTTTGTGGCCTTCGCGTGGGCCATAAACGTTGAAGTAACGGAAGCCGGTAATCTGTGAATTAGCTTCCGGCAGGATCTGGCGAACATATTCGTCAAACAGGAACTTAGAGTAGCCGTAAACGTTCAGCGGCTGCTCGTATTCACGAGACTCGATAAACTCGCTGTTGCGGCCGCCGTAGGTTGCCGCGGATGAGGCATACAGGAACGGAATTTCACGCTCCAGGCAGTAATGCAGCACTTCTTTAGAGTACTGATAGTTGTTATCCATCATGTACTTGCCATCCCACTCGGTGGTGGAAGAGCAGGCACCTTCGTGGAAAATCGCTTCGATTTCGCCGAATTCTTCACCCGCCATCAGCTGGATTAAGAAATCCTCTTTATCCATGTAATCAGCGATATTCAGATCGACGAGATTTGCGAACTTGGTGCCATCTTTCAGGTTGTCGACCACCAGAATGTCTGTATAACCAATATCATTCAGTGATTTAACGATGTTGCTGCCGATAAATCCGGCGCCGCCGGTGACAATAATCATAAGCGTGACCTTAACTATATAGAGGGGCTGCAAGGCACAATACCTCACGCGCTAATGGCTCTTATCATACCATTACAATCAAAGACCCGCCTAATCAGACGAAGTTTCTGACCCTCGTGATTTATCCTGCAAAAATCAATTTCTCTGAAGCGTAATCTCGTCTCCTGGTATAGGTTTGGGTAATATGTGCCGAAATATGCCCTGCCTGGAGAATCGCGATGCGCGAAGATTTTTACCAACAGATAACCTCACAGCTTGATAACGCACGTCTGGAAGGTCTTTTTAAAGAAGAACGTATTATCACCTCGGCGCAGCAGGCGGATATCACCGTCGCTGACGGCAGCCACGTTATTAACTTCTGTGCCAACAACTACCTGGGACTCGCGAACCACCCGCAGCTTATCGAAGCGGCGAAGCAGGGGATGGATAAACACGGTTTTGGTATGGCTTCCGTGCGCTTTATTTGCGGCACGCAGGACAGCCATAAGGCGCTGGAAAGCAAGCTGGCAGGATTCCTGGGAACGGACGACGCCATTCTTTATTCTTCCTGCTTTGATGCCAACGGCGGGCTGTTTGAAACGCTGCTTGGGCCGGAAGACGCCATCATTTCTGATGCTTTAAACCACGCCTCTATTATCGACGGTGTGCGCCTGTGTAAAGCGCAGCGTTATCGCTACGCTAACAACGATATGCAGGAGCTGGAGGCCCGCCTGAAAGAGGCGCGCGCGGCCGGTGCTCGCCACGTCATGATTGCTACCGATGGCGTCTTCTCAATGGACGGCGTGATTGCCAACCTGAAAGGCGTGTGCGATCTGGCGGACAGCTACGATGCGCTGGTGATGGTCGATGATTCGCACGCGGTAGGTTTTGTTGGCGAAAATGGCCGTGGAACCCATGAATACTGCGACGTGATGGATCGCGTGGATATCATCACCGGCACGCTGGGCAAAGCGCTGGGCGGCGCTTCCGGCGGCTATACCGCGGGCCGCAAAGAAGTCATTGAGTGGCTGCGTCAGCGTTCCCGACCTTATCTTTTCTCTAACTCTCTGGCTCCGGCGATTGTTTCCGCCTCGATCAAAGTCCTGGAAATGCTGGAGACAGGCGCTGAGCTGCGCGAGCGTCTGTGGGCCAACGCCAGCCTGTTCCGGGAAAAAATGACTGCCGCCGGATTCACCCTGGCAGGAGCCGATCATGCCATCATTCCTGTGATGCTGGGTGAAGCTGTGGTGGCGCAAAACTTTGCCCGCGAGCTGCAAAAGGAAGGCATTTATGTCACCGGATTCTTCTATCCGGTAGTACCAAAAGGTCAGGCGCGCATCCGTACTCAGATGTCTGCGGCCCATACCACAGAGCAGATTGAGCGCGCGGTTGAAGCGTTCACGCGTATCGGTAAACAGTTGGGCGTTATCGCCTGAGGGAACGGTCATGAAAGCATTAGCGAAGTTAAAAGCAGAAGAAGGCATCTGGATGACGGATGCGCCCAAACCGGAAATGGGCCATAACGATCTGCTCATCAAAATCCGTAAGACCGCGATTTGCGGCACCGATGTGCATATTTATAACTGGGATGAATGGTCCCAGAAGACCATTCCGGTGCCGATGGTTGTTGGCCATGAATACGTGGGCGAAGTGGTCGGTATCGGCCAGGAAGTAAAAGGTTTTAAAATCGGTGACCGCGTTTCCGGCGAAGGGCACATTACCTGTGGTCATTGCCGTAACTGTCGTGCCGGCCGTACCCACCTTTGCCGCAATACTAGTGGCGTAGGGGTTAACCGCCCGGGCTGTTTTGCTGAATACCTGGTGCTGCCTGCCTTTAACGCCTTCAAAATCCCGGACAATATTTCCGACGACCTGGCTTCCATCTTTGATCCGTTTGGTAACGCGGTTCACACGGCGCTTTCGTTTGACCTGGTCGGCGAGGACGTGCTGGTTTCAGGCGCCGGCCCGATTGGCATCATGGCCGCGGCCGTTGCTAAACATGTGGGCGCCCGTAATGTCGTGATCACCGACGTGAACGAATATCGCCTTGAGCTGGCGCGTGAAATGGGCGTGACCCGCGCGGTGAACGTCAGTAAAGAAAACCTGAATGACGTAATGAACGAACTGGGCATGACCGAAGGGTTTGACGTGGGCCTGGAGATGTCCGGCGCGCCGCCGGCGTTTCGTACCATGCTCGATACGATGAACCACGGCGGCCGGATCGCGATGCTGGGTATTCCTCCGTCAGAGATGTCCATCGACTGGACAAAAGTCATCTTCAAGGGGCTTTTCATCAAGGGGATTTACGGTCGCGAAATGTTTGAAACCTGGTACAAAATGGCCGCGCTTATCCAGTCTGGTCTGGACCTTTCGCCTATCATCACGCACCGTTTTGGCATTGATGACTTCCAGAAAGGCTTTGATGCGATGCGTTCCGGGCAATCCGGGAAGGTTATCCTTAGCTGGGATTAAACAGGTCGGGATAATAAAAAGGCCGGGAAACCGGCCTTCAGATTGTTGACAAAGAAGGAAAAAGCGTGGTTTTTCCTTCTTTGTAATGATCGGACGAAAATCAATAAATTGATTTTCCTTGTTTTATAAATGACGGCATCTTTTAGTTTTGTCACGCCGGACGTTTTGTCATCAGTCTCAAGGCCGGGAAACCGGCCTTTTCTTTAGGTTCGCTACTCGCCTGCGGTTTGCTTTTCCGCATCTGTGAGATAGCGCACTTTACGCGTGTAATCCTGGCCCTTAAACAGCAACTCGCTATCAGGCGAGGCAAGATATTTCTGCCATTCGGACAGCGGGAAACCGCCGTGTGCGCCAATCACTTCTTTCGGGATTACGGATGGCGTGCCGCCGATTTTCTTCGATACAGGCCAGTTCATCCAGTCGCCAAGATTCACCGTGCGCACATCCAGCATATCCAGCAGCGCGGCCAGCGGTAACTGATCGGTAGGCGGCTGGCTGTCGTCCATCAGCTCCCAGGTGTCCTGGAATAACGTCAGCCATAACGGACAAATTCGCCGCCAGGTTTTGCTTGTAGCGGCCAGGAACGCACCGTTTACGTGATCGACGATATACGGACGCACCGTATCTTTGTAATAGGCCGGAATTTTTTCGGCAGGAGCGCCAGCCAGCTTGGCAATCATTTTGCCCTGACGGAAACTGGAGTAGATATGCTGCTCTTCGATTTTAAACTTTGGCATTTGCAGCAGGTTGAGGTCGGAATCGATCATCAAAATACCGTCGGTACGCGCCTGCATAGGCGCATTCAGTTTAACCAGTCGGCTAAGGTAGATTTGTTTGTAGCGATAATCTTCTTCGCGCTGGGGTAAATTGAGAGTTGCTACACGAGTTTTGGGCGGTAATTCACCAAATTCCTCAGCCGGACGATCGGAAACAATGACTATCTCTTCCACATCCGGAGCGAAACGAGCGGCAAACGTCGCCGAAAGTAGCCCTTCTTCAATATAATCCGCACCGGTGCAAGGAATAACGATAGACGTCACCGGCACGGCGTTCGAGCCGGAAGCGGGATCCTGATAAGGGATATTATGTCGCGCCGTAATATGGCGATATTTCGCATTCAGAAATTTAAACATGGCTTTTCCGGTTTGGTTTTACGGCGTTAAGAACGGATTCGACGCCGGCAACGTAATGTTCTATTGCATAATTATCAATTACGCACTGATGGGCTTGCTGAGTTAGGGCATCACGTAAGGCGCTATCCTGCCATACCGCCTGCAGATGTGATGCCAGGGTCGGGACCTCGCCATAAGGGTAAAGCAGGCCAGTACGGCCAGAATCGATAAGCTCCCCCGTTCCGGTCACGTCCGAGCCGATAACAACGGTCCTGAGCAGCATAGATTCAAGCACCACCCGCGGCAGGCCTTCGCTTTTTGAGGCAAGGATAAAGGCGTCAAAAGCGGCGAGATAATCCAGGGGATTATTGCGAAAGCCGGTGAAAATAACGCGGTCGGCAAAGCCATAGTCGCTTGCCTGCTGCTGTAGCCTATCTCTTTCCGGACCTTCGCCGACCAGCATAAATTTCCATTTAGCTTCGGGGTGCTGCTGCGCAAAGCGGTGTAAAGCCTCAAGCGTATGCTGGCAGGATTTGCGCGGGATAAGCGAGCCGATGCTGCCGAACACAAAGGTGGTCTCATCCAGCCCTAATGCGTCACGTATGGCTTTTCTATCCGGCAAAGGCTGGTGAATATCAATCGCGTTGGAAACGGTAGTGCACAGCGATTTATTTACGCCATGCTGAACCAGAACACGCTCAACGCCATGGGAAACGGCAATTACCGCCTGCGCCACCCGATTGACCGTTTGCGCAATTTGTTCTGTCATGACGGGCTCAATACGGCAATGCTGCACGACGGCAACGTCCAGATCGGCTGCCGCAAGGTAACCCTCCATATTGGAACCCGGCTGGTTGTTCATATAGAGGATTTCGTAGCCGTCACGCTGCAGCAGGTTGCGAATGCGCTTCGCGTTGGGGTTGATGCGCCACTGCTTATCAACGATCTCTGCAACCTTTTTGCGCCCTGAACGGCTAAAGAAAACGAAGGCGCGGGCCGTTTCTTTGCTGATTTTTGCCCAAAGCGGTTGCCTGGCCTGCGGCAGAAAAACGATAGGGATCCCGATGCCGTTCAGCACCTGCTCAATGGTTTCACCTTCTCCACGCGCGTAGTTGTAGTAAAAACAGCAGGTGATATCAAACCGTTGGCGGTCGATACGCTTGAGGAGCTCCAGCATGCTGTTGGTGCCGCCTCCCCACTCTTTACCGTTATCCAGCAGGAGAACTTTACGCCGTTGTTGCGTCATTGAAGACCGGTTCCCAGTTGAGTTAATCAGCCAGCATTATAAGGGTTCAGTACTCAGGTTTATACGCTGCGTTTGAGCGGTCAGGCGAAATTCAGGCCTGGGGTTTGCTCGTTCCCCACCCCTGCCACTGATGCCGCACGTATTTCACCAGCGTACTCTGGCTGATGCTGTCGCTGAGTACGGCGAAGTAGGCCGTCGCGTAGACCGGGTCCAGCGGCTTTTTAGGTTTGCAAAGTTTCACGCCGCTGAAGGGATTGCGCGGCTGTTGTACCGGCTTGCCTGGTTTACCCGGGATCGCGTTGTTCGGCGTAGAGGTATCCACCTGTGGTTCATTTAACAGGCTGCTCGGGCGTACCAGCGTGATATCCGGCGGCAGGTTATAAATCACCTGCTGTAACACGCGCACCGTGGTTGGATGCGGATGGCCGATGGCAATGGCCGATCCATTACGGCGTGCGAGCGCAACGGCGCGGTTAAACTGGAAACGGATATCGGCTTCGTTCTGCGTATCGTCGAGAAAAACTTTCCGCTTGATAACCTTAACTTTTGTTCCCGCTGCGGCACGCATCGACTGGCTGTTGCCAATGGTCATGCTATCGAGAAAATAGAGATTGTATTGATCCAGCGCCTGCATCACTTTTTGCATGCCGAACAGGCTCGAGGTCATGGCGCTACCCATGTGGTTATTCAGCCCCACGGCATAGGGCACTTTGTTGACTGCCTCACGGATAATGTGCTCGATCTCGCTGCTGCTCATTTCCGGTCGCAGGGTGTTTTTTTCCAGCGGCTGTTTGCTAAGCGGGGCCATGGGCAGATGAATCAGAACTTCATGCCCGGCATTATGAGCTTTAGTCGCCATTTCACGGGCATGCGGAGCATCAGGCAGAACGGCGACGGAGACATCAGAAGGCAGCGCGAGCACCTGGTTTTCCTGATGTGGACGATAACCAAAGTCGTCGATCACAATCGCCAGTTTGCCGGCATAAACGGAAGGTGCCAGCGCCAGCGCGCAGGCAAGAGATAAAACAACGTGACGAAATTGAAGCAAAACTTATCTTCCCAACCACGGCTGTGGATTGACTGCCTGGCCCTGGCGACGAATTTCGAAATAGAGTGACGGGCGGCCCTGACCACCACTGTTACCTACCAGCGCGATGGGTTGGCCGGCGCGTACCTGAGTGCCGACGCTGACCAGCGCGCTCTGGTTATAACCATACAAGCTCATATCGCCTTTACCGTGTTCTACCACCACAACCAGCCCATAGCCCTGGAGCCAGTCGGCGAGAATCACACGTCCGTCGGCGATGGCTTTGACTTCTGTTCCTTCGCCCGCTGCGATAACGATGCCTTTCCAACGTAGTTCACCCTGGAGCTGTTCGCCATAACGGTGCAGCAGAGAGCCGCGTACCGGCCAGAATGCCTGTCCCCGTGGAGATCCAAGCCCGCCGGTTCGTGACATAAGCGAGCGCTCATCCTGCGTTGGCTTATAAGTGCTTCCTTTGCTTGCGGCTTCTTTTTGTCGATTACGAACTTGTTCTGCTTCCCGCGCTTCTTTCTCGGCACGAGCTTTCGCAGCGGCAGCGGCCCGGGCAATTTGATTCTGCAGGCGGGATTCGTTCTGGCGCATCTCGCTCAGCTTCTGCTGATCCTGCTGGATTGAAGACTCAAGGCCGGCGAGGGTTTTTTTACGTTCGTTACGCGCCTCTTCAAGCCTGGCCTGCTGGGCTTGCCGATCGTAAAGCAGCGTTTGCTGTTCCGTTTGCTTAGCTTCCAGCGTCGCTTTTTGCTCGTCGACTTCCGCTTTGGTTTGCTTAAGCGCTTCTATCGTTTGCTGGCGAGCCGCGTTCAGATAACCAAAATAGGCTTGCAGGCGCTGTCCGCGCTGGCTCTCTTCACCGCTCAGAATTAATTGAATCCCCGTATGCTGACCCTGACGGAAAGCCGCATCAAGCTGCGCTGCCAGGTTACGCTCCTGGGCGGCCTGCTGTTTTTGCAGCTTCACGAGAGAAGCATTCATGGTTTCAATCTGGCCGTTAAGCGTGGCGAGGGTGTTTTGGGTATCGCGTAATTTACGGCTTGCCGCAGCGATTGCCTGTTCCTGCTCTTTTAACTGCGCAAGAAGCGTCGAGCGTTGCTGCTGCTGCTGGCGTACCGCACGCTCTTTTGCGGCGATATCCTGCTGGATAGATTTCAGTTGAGCGCTGTCATCCGCATGGCTTGAAAAAGGGCATAGCAATACGCCAGCGCTAAGTACGCTGGCGTAGATAACGGGCCTGACTGAAAACCGCTTCGGCTTCACGACCCATGTTATTGAAAAAATCGCCTTTCCCCTCATGGGGAGGGATTATTCCACGATGAACAGCGGCTTGCCAGTCATCTCTTGCGGGATTTCCATGCCCATCAGGCTTAGCATGGTCGGTGCGATATCAGAAAGCTTGCCGCCTTCTACCGCTTTCACGTGGCGATCGCCGATGTAAATCAACGGTACCGGCAGGCTGGTATGCGCGGTGTGCGCCTGTCCTGTCGCCGGGTCCCGCATCTGCTCTGCGTTGCCGTGGTCAGCGGTGATCAGCAGTTGGCCGCCGGTTTTTTCTACAGCGCAAACCACCTGCGCGATGCAGTCGTCAAGCGCTTCAACAGCAGAAATTGCTGCTTCGTACACGCCGGTATGGCCGACCATATCGCCGTTAGGATAGTTACAGATGATGGTGTCGTACTTGCCGCTGCCGATGGCGGCCAGTAATTTTTCAGTCAATTCTGCAGAGCTCATTTCGGGCTGCAGGTCGTAAGTCGCCACTTTTGGCGAATTAACCAGTACGCGGTCTTCACCAGCAAACGGCTCTTCAACGCCGCCGTTATAGAAGAAGGTAACGTGCGCGTATTTTTCGGTTTCGGAAATACGTAGCTGGGTTTTTTCATGCTTCGCCATCCACTCGCCAAAAGTATTGGTCAGAGAAGCCGGTGGGTAGGCGCAGGCAGTTTTGATGTCGGCCGCGTATTCGGTCAGCATCACGAAGTCGCCGAAGTTAACTACTTTTTTGCGTGCGAAGCCGTCAAAGTCAGTATTTACAAACGCGCGAGAGATCTGGCGCGCGCGGTCAGCACGGAAATTCATGAAGATCAGGGCGTCGCCGTCGTTCATCACCGCTTCTGCTTCACCTTCGGCACGAATGACCGTTGGCTTTACAAATTCATCGTTTTCATCGCGGGCGTAAGCGGCTTCAAGGCCCGCCGTTGCGGTAGCGGCCTGATAGTCGCCTTTAGCCTGGGTCAGCAGATCATAAGCCAGCTCTACGCGATCCCAGCGGTTATCGCGGTCCATGGCAAAGTAGCGGCCAATAATTGAAGCAACGCGGCCTTTGCCAACGGCGGCGAACTTATCGGCAAATTTTTTCAAAGAGGAGGCAGCGCTGCGCGGCGGGGTATCGCGACCGTCCAGGAAAGTGTGCAGATAGATGGCCTGCGCGCCGCGCTCTGCGGCCAGTTCGATCATCGCCAGGATATGCTCTTCATGGCTGTGAACGCCCCCTGCGGAAGCAAGGCCCATAATGTGCACCGCTTTACCAGCCGCAACGGCCTTATCTACTGCCGCCGTCAGTACCGGATTTGCGAAAAAATTACGTTCTTTAATTTCAACATCCAGACGAGTCAGATCCTGGTAAACGATTCGGCCAGCGCCGAGGTTTACGTGGCCGACTTCGGAGTTACCCATCTGCCCGTCAGGCAGGCCCACTTCCAGGCCTGACGCATTGATCAGGGTATGCGGACGCCGGGCCCACAGAGTATCCATAACCGGGGTTTTAGCGTTCAGGATGGCATTATCCTGCTGCTCTTCGCGATGGCCGTAACCATCCAGAATTACCAGAACCATAGGTTTTTTAGTAACCGACATTGCAAGGCCTCTTAGTCAAAGACAAAAAATTTGCGTAATTTTACTACAGGCCTTACCGGGAAATAGCCGCAGAAGATCAAAGAAAGGGGCCGGACCGGCAATGGTTTATTCCGGTCAGCGTCATTTTTTTCGTAACAGCACGCAGAATCCACAATACATCATGCTGACTGGCTGTAATTGCCACAATGCGAAGGTATACTCCTTGCCTGGTTTTTTTCTCATTACTCAGTCGGGAGTTATCACCCCCCATGCAAGAAATTATGCAATTCGTTGGTCGTCATCCCATACTTAGTCTGGCGTGGGTTGGTTTACTGGCCGCCGTGCTTTTCATGACCTTTAAGGGATTAACCTCAAAGGTGAAAGTGATTACCCGTGGTGAAGCCACGCGCTTAATCAACAAAGAGGATGCTGTGGTGGTTGATGTGCGCCAGCGTGATGACTACCGCAAAGGCCATATCGCGAACTCGCTCAACGTGCTGGCAAGCGAAATCAAAAGCGGCAACTTTGGTGAGTTGGAAAAACACAAAGCTAAACCGGTTATCGTGGTTTGTGGCAACGGTATTTCTTCCCAGGAATCAGCAGCGCTGCTGACGAAAGCCGGCTTTGAGCACGTAACCTTACTTAAAGAAGGTGTTGCTGGCTGGAGCGGGGACAACCTGCCGCTGGTCCGCGGTAAATAATCTGAACGTATTCTGAGGTAACCCATGGCGAACATTGAAATCTATACCAAAGCGACCTGTCCTTTTTGCCATCGCGCAAAAGATTTGCTCAACAGCAAAGGGGTAACTTTCCAGGAATTGCCTATTGATGGCGATGCCGTGAAACGGGAAGAGATGATCAAGCGCAGTGGCCGTACAACGGTGCCGCAGATTTTTATTGATGCACAGCACATTGGCGGCTGTGATGACTTGTATGCGCTTGACGCACGTGGTGGACTCGATCCCCTGCTGCGATAGGCAATTTATTTACGTCAGTCGCGGATGCATAAAGGACGTATTAATTTTTTAAGGGTTTAAAAATGTCAGAACAAAACAACACAGAAATGGCTTTCCAGATTCAGCGCGTTTACACCAAGGACATCTCTTTTGAAGCGCCAAATGCGCCTCATGTTTTTCAGAAAGACTGGCAGCCAGAAGTTAAGCTGGATCTGGATACCGCATCCAGCCAACTGGCAGATGACGTGTATGAAGTTGTGCTGCGCGTAACCGTGACCGCTACGCTGGGTGAAGACACCGCCTTCCTGTGTGAAGTACAACAGGCCGGCATCTTCTCCATCGGCGGTATTGAAGGCACGCAAATGGCACACTGCCTGGGTGCGTATTGCCCGAACATTCTGTTCCCGTATGCGCGCGAAGCAATCACTAGCCTGGTTTCTCGTGGCACCTTCCCGCAGTTGAACCTTGCACCGGTTAACTTCGATGCGCTGTTCATGAGCTATCTGCAACAGCAATCTGGCGAAGGTACTGAAAACCATCAGGATGCCTGATGAATAGCCTTAATGCTTCAATGACTGTGATCGGTGCCGGTTCTTACGGCACCGCTCTTGCCATCACGCTGGCAAGAAACGGCCACCAGGTTGTCCTGTGGGGCCACGATCCAAAACATATTGCTAAATTGCAGGCTGACCGCTGTAACGTAGCATTCCTCCCTGATGTCTCCTTCCCGGACACCCTGCATCTCGAAAGTGATTTAGCCACCGCGCTTCTGGCGAGCCGCAATATTCTGGTGGTTGTGCCGAGTCACGTCTTCGGCCAGGTGCTACGCCAAATCAAACCGCTGATGCGCCCGGATGCGCGAGTGGTTTGGGCAACCAAGGGCCTGGAAGCAGAAACCGGCCGCCTGTTGCAGGACGTTGCACGTGAAGCGCTGGGGGAAAGCGTGCCGCTTGCGGTGATTTCAGGGCCAACTTTTGCCAAAGAGCTCGCCGCCGGTTTACCTACGGCAATCTCTCTGGCGGCAACCGACGAGACGTTCGCGCAGGATCTGCAGCAGTTGTTGCACTGCGGCAAAAGCTTCCGCGTCTACAGCAATCCGGATTTCATCGGCGTGCAGCTAGGCGGCGCGGTGAAAAACGTCATTGCGATTGGCGCAGGGATGTCCGACGGTATCGGTTTTGGCGCTAACGCACGTACCGCGCTTATCACTCGTGGTCTGGCTGAAATGACCCGCCTTGGCAGCGCGCTGGGCGCCGATCCTGAAACCTTTATGGGGATGGCGGGGCTTGGCGATCTGGTGCTGACCTGTACCGATAACCAGTCACGTAACCGTCGCTTTGGCATGATGCTGGGGCAGGGGATGGACGTGGATTCGGCGCAGCAGAACATCGGCCAGGTGGTTGAAGGCTACCGCAATACCAAAGAAGTGCGGGAGCTGGCGGCTCGCTTTGGCGTCGAAATGCCAATAACAGAGGAAATTTATCAGGTATTGTATTGCGGAAAAAACGCTCGCGAGGCAGCATTAACGCTGCTTGGTCGAACACGCAAGGATGAACGGAGCGGCAACTGACGCAGTTGCGACTGATGGAACAATATAACCGCAATAACTGAAGCGCTCCGGTCTTTGTACCGGACGCTGTTTTCTGTCTGGAGAGAGCAATGTCGTCTGAAGAACTGGATCTGGTGTGGAACAACATTAAAGCCGAAGCGCGAGCGCTTGCGGATTGTGAACCAATGTTGGCCAGTTTTTACCACGCAACTCTCCTCAAGCACGAAAATCTCGGTAGCGCTTTAAGCTACATGCTGGCTAATAAGCTGGCCTCGCCGATTATGCCCGCTATCGCTATCCGCGAAGTCGTGGAAGAAGCCTATGCCGCAGAGCCGCAAATGATAGCTTCCGCCGCCTGTGACATTCAGGCCGTGCGTAGCCGTGACCCGGCGGTGGATAAATATTCAACGCCGTTACTTTATCTGAAAGGTTTTCATGCGCTGCAGGCCTATCGTATTGGCCACTGGTTATGGAAAGAAGGGCGTCAGGCGTTGGCGATTTTCCTGCAAAACCAGGTTTCCGTATCCTTTCAGGTCGACATTCACCCGGCGGCAAAAATCGGCTGTGGGATCATGCTTGACCATGCAACAGGCATCGTGATTGGTGAAACGGCAATCGTGGAAAACGACGTGTCGATTTTGCAGTCCGTAACGCTCGGCGGGACCGGTAAAACAAGCGGCGACCGACATCCAAAAATCCGCGAAGGCGTGATGATTGGTGCCGGGGCGAAAATCCTCGGCAACATTGAAGTCGGGCGCGGCGCTAAAATTGGTGCGGGCTCCGTCGTTCTGCAACCTGTGCCGCCACATACTACCGCGGCGGGCGTGCCCGCACGCATCGTCGGCAAGCCGGAAAGTGATAAACCCGCCATTGATATGGATCAGCATTTCAACGGCGCCAATAGCGGCTTTGAATACGGCGACGGAATTTAACTTCTCAGCACGGCGCCAGGGTAACCAAGCTGGCGCCACGCCTCGTACACTACAACAGACACCGCGTTAGACAGATTCATGCTGCGGCTGTCCGGCATCATCGGAATGCGAATTTTTTGTTCTGCAGGCAGCGCGTCAAGGATGGTTGCAGGCAGGCCGCGTGTTTCCGGACCAAATACCAGATAATCCCCCTCCTGATAGCTCACCGCGCTGTGCGCTGGCGTACCTTTGGTGGTTAAGGCAAACAGGCGCTGCGGATTTTCAGCTTCAAGAAAGGCAGCGTAATCGGCATGGCGGGTCACGGCGGTGAATTCGTGATAGTCCAGACCCGCGCGGCGCAGCCGCTTGTCGTCCCAGCCAAAGCCCGTCGGCTCGATAATATGCAGGCGAAAGCCGGTATTAGCGCAAAGGCGAATGATATTTCCGGTATTCGGTGGGATTTCCGGTTCAAACAACACGATATTCAGCATATGACCCCCGTAAGCAAGGGGCGCAGAATAGCAAAATTTGGGGCTCGAAGGAAAAACAGGCCAGCGGGCCTGTTATAAGCGCCTGTTAGTTACGATGATAGAGCGGTAGCCAGATAACCAGCCGCAGGCCGCCAAGCGGGCTGTCTTCAGCTTTCACCCAGCCACGATGCTGCTGAACCGCTGTTTCAACGATGGCAAGCCCTAAACCAGTACCGCCTGATTCGCGGTCTCGCGCTTCGTCTGTCCGATAGAACGGGCGGAAAATCTGCTCACGGTCGGACGGGCTGACGCCGGGGCCATCGTCGTCTACGGTAACGGTAATCCCTTGATTATCAACTGAGAAATTCACGGCGATCTTGGTGTGTGAATAACGCAGCGCATTGCGGACGATATTTTCCAGCGCGCTTTCCAGCGAGTTCGGGTTGCCGTACATCAGCCACGGGCCCGGCGGGTAGGTAACCTCCAGCGTTTTGCCCATTTGCTCTGCTTCAAAGGCTGCGTTATCCAGCACTTCGGACCAGATCTGGTTCGCCTTCATGGTTTCGCTGGCGAGCGCGTTTTTCTGCTGATTGCGGGACATCACCAGCAGATCGTTAATCATGCCGTCCAGGCGTTGAGCCTCGGTTTCGATACGCTCAAGCTCTTTCGTTTCGCCGCTTTTACGCCGCAAAAGGGCGGTGCCAAGCTGCAGACGCGTCAGCGGGGTGCGCAACTCGTGCGAGATATCCGACAGCAGACGCTGCTGCGTCGTCATCATTCTTTCCAGCGCGGTCACCATCTGATTGAAACTGGTGCCGGCAGCAAGAAACTCTTGCGGGCCCGCCTCCAGTTCTGGATGCTGGCGTAAATTCCCCTGCGCCACCTCGTCAGCCGCGTTTTTCAGCTTACGCGCGGGTTTTGCGAGGCTCCATGCCAGCCATAAAAGCAGCGGGGAACTGACCAGCATAGTGACAATCAGCAGCAACAGCGGCCTGTCAAACAGCAGGTTGATAAAGTCGGACTGGGAGTTACTGGCCGGGCGAATAAGATAGAGCTGATAGTTATCTTCCCCATCGCGAACGGAAAAGGGCCCTACTAATTCAACGCGGCCGTACTTTTTCTTCTGCGGATGATCGGCGTTGTCAGACTGGCCGATAAAGTTACGGATAATCTGCATTTCGTTGCGCTGGGCGCCGATGACTCGCCCTTCGCTGGTGACGAGCAGGAGACGTTGCCCGGGCGGAGCCCATTTATCAATGGCTCTAAACAGGCGGCGCCACCACATCAGATCGTTAGGCGGATCGGTTTCCAGCTCCGCTTCGACATGCTGTTCAATCATGGTGCCTTGACGTTGCTCATTTTCCATCAGTTCGGTCATCTGACGCGAATCCAGTTTTGGCAGCATCAGTACCAGCATCAACACTAATGCTAACGTCAACCAGAAGATGGCAAAAATACGCGCGGTAAGGCTACTTATCATGAAGCGGACACCATCAGATATCCACGACCACGCAGCGTTTTAAACCACGGATGCCCGTCTTTGCGATCGGGTAATTTACGGCGCAAATTGGAGATGTGCATGTCAATGGCGCGATCGAACGGCGTCAAACGTTTACCTAAAACTTCCTGGCTCAGGTGTTCACGAGAAACAACCTGTCCCAGGTGCTGCGCTAACAGATACAGCAGGGTAAATTCGGTGCCGGTTAAATCAAGCGCCTGGCCGTCAAAGCTGGCTTCCTGGCGGCCGGGGTTGAGGTTTAATCCATCGACTTCTACCGTAGGTGAGCCGCTGTCGCTATTTTGCTGCTGCTCGCTCCAGTGTGAGCGGCGCAAAATAGCGCGTATACGGGCCACCAGTTCACGATCGTTGAACGGTTTAGGGAGATAGTCATCAGCGCCCAGTTCAAGGCCGAGAACGCGGTCCAGCTCGCTCCCGCGCGCGGTAAGCATGATGACAGGGGTCTGGTGTGTCTGGCGTAGCTCTTTTAAGGTATCGATGCCGTTTTTCTTTGGCATCATCACGTCGAGCAATAACAGGTCGATGCTGTCGTCTAAAAGCTCTAACGCCTGTTCGCCATCGTGCGCGACAAGTACGTTAAAACCTTCCATGTCGAGCAGTTCCTTTAGCAGGGAAGTAAGCTCTCGGTCATCATCAACTAGCAGAATTTTATTCATTGTTAAATTACCTCCGAGGCAGAAATTACGTCATCAAGGCGCGCTAATCCATGACTTTACGTTGTTTTACACCCCCTGACGCTAGTTTGCAGCGGGAATCGTAGACTGGCTCTCGTTGAATCGCAGCACACAAGAGTTCGGGAGCAAGTGATGCGCAATGTTACCGCTGTCGTCATGGCCTCTACGCTGGCGCTCGTAACGCTAACCAGCCAGGCCGCAGACTTATCGACCAGCGATAACTGGCACTCCGGTGAGGAGCTTGCGAAACGCAATAGTGTTCAAAGCCATATGTTTGACGGCATTAATTTAACTGAACAACAGCGTCAGCAGATGCGCGATCTGATGCAGCGTGCAAGGCATGATAGCCCACCTGTGAATGTTCGCGAAATGGAGACCATGCATAATCTGGTCACCGCAGAAAATTTTGATGAAACGGCTGTTCGTGCCCAGGCAGAAAAAATGGCACAGGAACAGGTTGCTCGCCAGGTTGAAATGGCAAAAGTACGCAACCAAATGTACCGCCTGTTAACGCCTGAACAGCAAGCCGTTTTGCATGACAAACACCAACAGCGCATGAATCAATTTCGTGAGCTTGCGGATCTGCAGCGAATGACGTCGTTGCAGGCACTGAGTAGCAGTAGTACCCGCAGTAACCAGTAACAAACCTGTTTTCCTTGCCATAGACACCATCCCTGTCTTCCCCGCCTGACCAGGCGGGTTTTTTTTTGCCCGAGTGAGCGGGCTCATCCGCTATACTAGCCAGCATTAATTTGTTGGAGCCCCTATGAATCAACAATATGGGCAGCTGGTCAGCCGCGCGGCGATTGCTGCAACGGTAATGGCGTCGCTGTTACTTTTGATTAAAATTTTCGCCTGGTGGTATACCGGTTCGGTCAGTATTCTGGCGGCGCTGGTCGATTCGCTGGTGGATATTGCCGCGTCGCTAACGAACCTCCTTGTTGTGCGCTATTCGCTACAGCCTGCGGACGAAGAGCATACTTTCGGTCACGGCAAGGCAGAATCGCTGGCGGCGCTGGCGCAAAGCATGTTTATTTCAGGTTCGGCGTTGTTCCTGTTCTTAACCGGGATCCAGCACCTGGCCGACCCGGCACCGATGAAACAGCCGCTTGTGGGCGTAGTGGTTACCGTAATCGCGCTAATCAGCACGCTAATTCTTGTGACTTTTCAACGCTGGGTAGTACGAAAAACGCAAAGTCAGGCCGTTCGTGCGGATATGCTTCATTATCAGTCTGATGTTATGATGAACGGCGCGATTCTCCTCGCGCTTGCGCTATCCTGGTATGGCTGGCACCGCGCTGATGCATTGTTTGCACTAGGGATCGGCGTCTATATTTTGTATAACGCGATTCGCATGGGCCATGAGGCCGTGCAGTCCCTTTTAGATCGTGCGTTACCGGACGCCGAGCATCAGGCCATTATTGATATCGTTACCTCATGGCCGGGCGTCAGGGGAGCGCATGATTTACGTACGCGGCAGTCAGGGCCGACCCGCTTTATTCAGCTTCATATCGAAATGGAAGACAATTTACCGCTGGTTCAGGCGCATATTATTGCCGAACAAGTGGAGCAGGCGATTCTGCATCATTTCCCCGGATCGGATGTGATCATTCACCAGGATCCCTGCTCGGTCGTTCCGTCGGAACGGCAAGGGCATTTTGAGCTTTAGTTTTTCATTTAATAAAGCAGACATGGGCGGCACTTTATGGGTAAATTACCGCCGCCTGGCCTGACCTGAATCAATTCAGCATGAAGCGATTGTTATACTATTTGCAGCAGAGTCGAAGCCTCGGTTTGCCCGCAGGCTGTTTCCGGCAACAGGATTAATTTTGCATTCAAAGTTCAGAGGTAGTCATGATCAAAAAAATTGGTGTGTTGACGAGCGGCGGTGATGCGCCGGGCATGAACGCCGCGATTCGCGGCGTGGTTCGCGCGGCATTGTCCGAAGGTCTGGAAGTAGCTGGTATTTATGATGGCTATCTTGGCTTATATGAAGATCGCATGATCAACCTGGACCGCTACAGCGTGTCCGACATGATCAATCGTGGTGGCACTTTCCTGGGCTCCGCTCGTTTCCCGGAATTCCGTCAGGATCATATCCGCAGCGTGGCTATTGAGAACATGAAAAAGCGTGGCATCGACGCGCTGGTTGTTATCGGTGGTGACGGTTCCTACATGGGCGCTAAACGCTTGACGGAGATGGGTTTCCCATGCATCGGCCTGCCGGGCACTATTGATAACGACGTAGCGGGCACCGACTACACCATCGGTTATTTCACCGCGCTGGAAACCGTTGTTGAAGCGATTGACCGCCTGCGTGACACCTCTTCTTCCCATCAGCGCATTTCTATCGTCGAAGTGATGGGCCGCTATTGCGGCGACCTGACCCTCGCGGCGGCTATCGCCGGTGGCTGTGAATTTATCGTCCTGCCGGAAGTGGAGTTTAGCCAGGAAGACCTGGTATCAGAAATCAAAGCCGGCATCGCGAAAGGCAAAAAACACGCCATCGTGGCCATCACTGAACACATCTGCGATATCGACGAACTGGCAAAATATATCGAAACCGAAACCGGCCGTGAAACGCGCGCAACCGTCCTGGGCCACATTCAGCGCGGCGGCTCCCCGGTTGCCTATGACCGCATTCTGGCTTCCCGTATGGGCGCTTATGCCATCGAACTGCTGCTGCAAGGCTACGGTGGCCGCTGCGTAGGTATTCAGAACGAGAAAATGGTTCACCACGACATCATTGATGCTATCGAAAACATGAAGCGTCCATTTAAAGGTGACTGGCTGGACTGCGCCAAAAAGCTTTACTGATTGCCCCCGTGCAACGAGCCGGGGAAACCCGGCTTTTTTAGGTCATCATATATTCCCAATGATTATAACCAATCTTTTTTTATTCTTTAATCAATAGAAAACTTTCTGGCAGGCTGAGTTCATCAAACGACATATAAGAGAGCATGCGATGAACAAGTGGGGAGTGGGATTAACTTTACTTTTGGCCTCCGGCAGCGTCCTGGCGAAAGACGTTCAGTTACTTAACGTGTCTTACGATCCGACGCGCGAGCTGTATGAAGAGTACAACAAGGCTTTCAGCGCGCACTGGAAACAGCAAACCGGCGATAACGTAGTGGTGCGCCAGTCTCACGGCGGCTCGGGCAAACAGGCGACTTCGGTGATCAATGGCATTGAAGCAGACGTTGTTACCCTTGCGCTGGCTTACGATGTCGATGCCATTGCTGAGCGTGGCCGCATAGATAAAAACTGGATCAAGCGCCTGCCGGATAACTCCGCGCCGTATACCTCCACCATCGTGTTCCTCGTGCGCAAAGGCAACCCAAAACAAATTCATGACTGGAACGATTTGATTAAACCTGGCGTTTCCGTTATCACCCCGAACCCAAAAAGCTCCGGCGGCGCTCGCTGGAATTATCTTGCAGCATGGGGCTACGCCTTACACCACAACAATAACGATCAGGGCAAAGCGCAGGAATTCGTGAAGGCGCTGTTCAAAAACGTTGAAGTGCTGGATTCCGGCGCCCGCGGCTCAACCAACACTTTCGTGGAACGTGGCATTGGCGATGTGCTGATTGCCTGGGAAAACGAGGCGCTGCTGGCAACTAACGAGCTGGGCAAAGACAAGTTTGAAATCGTAACGCCTGGCGAGTCTATCCTGGCTGAGCCTACCGTTTCCGTTGTCGACAAAGTGGTTGAGAAGAAAGGGACTCAGAAAGTCGCCGAAGAGTATCTGAAATACCTCTACTCTCCGCAAGGCCAGGAAATCGCCGCGAAGAACTACTATCGTCCCCGTAATCCGGACGTAGCGAAAAAGTACGAAAGCGTCTTCCCGAAACTTAAGCTGTACACCATCGACGAAGAGTTCGGTGGCTGGACGAAAGCTCAGCAAGAGCATTTCTCGAACGGCGGCACCTTCGACCAAATCAGCAAGCGTTAAGATAAAAGGCCCCGGATGGGGCCTTTTATCTGCCGGTCATTATCAGCAAAATTTACATTATTACCGCTCCGCCGTAGACTGCTTAAAAAGTCTACCGGAGACAGGTATGTCGCACTGGTTAAGCCACCCTTTGTTTCTCCCCACGCTGATTATCCTTATTACCATCACGCTCTGGGCCACCTCCGCGCTTCCAGAATATCTTACGGCGCTGCTGTTCTTTGCCGTGGCAATGGTGGCGAAAATCGCCCCGGCCGAGGTCATTTTCAGCGGTTTCGCCTCTTCGGCCTTCTGGCTGGTATTCAGCGGCTTTGTGCTGGGAATTGCTATCCGCAAAACCGGGCTTGCGGATCGAGCGGCAAGGATGATTTCCGCAAATCTGACAGATTCCTGGGTGCGCATGGTCGGAAGCGTCGTGTTGCTCAGCTATGCCCTCGCTTTTGTCATGCCTTCAAATATGGGACGTATCGCTCTGCTGATGCCGATTGTGGCGGCGATGGCGAAACGGTCCGGCATTGTGGACGGTTCGCGGGCCTGGTTTGGCCTGGCGCTGGCCGTCGGCTTCGGTACTTTCCAGCTCTCCGCCACTATCCTGCCTGCCAACGTGCCTAATCTGGTGATGAGCGGGGCGGCTGAAGGCTCTTACGGTGTTCATCTCAACTATCTGCCTTATCTCTGGCTGCACACGCCGGTGCTGGGGATTTTAAAGGGGTTGATGCTCATCGGCCTGATTTGCTGGCTGTTTCCCGGTAAGCCTTGTGCGCCGGAAAACACCGACCGGCCTGGCCCTATGAGCGGTGATGAGAAACGCCTGGCCTGGCTTCTTGCGGCGGTACTGGCGCTGTGGGTTAGTGAAAGCCTGCACGGCATTGGGCCGGCCTGGGTGGGGCTTGTTGCCGCCTGTATTACGCTGCTGCCGCGCATTGGGTTTATCAGCAGCGAAGAATTTGCAAGCGGGGTTAACGTCCGTACCTGCTTCTATGTGGCAGGGATTCTGGCGCTGGCTTCTACGGTGACGGCAACTGGCCTTGGCAGCGTGGTGGGGGACAAATTACTCGCGGTGATGCCGCTTGATGCCGATCGCCCGTTTACCAGCTTTGTCGCGCTGACGGGCATTACCAGCCTGCTGAATTTTATCGTTACGGCAAACGGCGTGCCGGCGCTGTATACCGCCCTTGCAGAAAGTTTTTCGCAGGCCACGGGGTTCCCGCTGTTATCGGTGATTATGGTGCAGGTGCTGGGATATTCAACGCCGCTGTTGCCGTACATGGCTTCGCCAATCGTGGTCGCAATGGCGTTAGGAAAGGTGCCGGCAAAAGCCGGGCTCAAGCTCTGCCTGGCGCTGGCGGTAGTGACGTTTGCGGTGTTGATGCCGCTGGATTACGGCTGGTTCAGGCTAACGGGCAACCTGTAAAAAAGGCTCCAGACGGAGCCTTTTTTACCAGCGGCGTTAATTACGCTTTTTTAGCTTCAGCCGCAGCTTTAACGATAACCGCGAAAGCGTCAGCTTTCAGGGAAGCGCCGCCAACCAGCGCGCCGTCGATGTCTGGCTGAGCAAACAGTTCGGCTGCGTTTTTATCGTTAACGGAACCGCCGTACTGGATGATGACTTGCTCAGCGACTTTCGCATCGGCTTTAGCGATGTGATCGCGGATGAATTTGTGAACCGCCTGCGCCTGGGCAGGAGTTGCTGATTTACCCGTACCGATTGCCCATACTGGTTCGTAAGCGATAATCACGCCTTCGAATGCCGCAGCACCCTGGGTTTTCAGAACGGCATCAATCTGACGAGCGCAAACTTCTTCGGTTTTGCCCGCTTCGTTTTCTGCTTCGGTTTCGCCAATGCACAGTACCGGCGTCAGGCCGACTTCTTTTAGCACGGCGAATTTTTTCGCAATCAGTTCGTCAGATTCGGCATGCAAGGTGCGGCGCTCGGAGTGACCGATGATGATGTATTTAGCACCGATATCTTTGAGCATTTCGGCGGATACTTCACCGGTGAATGCGCCGGACAGGTTAACGTCCACGTTCTGAGCGCCAAGCACAATGTGGCTACCGGAAGCTGCATGTTTTGCAAGGTCCAGGTACATGGCAGGAGGGGCAATCGCTACGCCGCAACCGTCAACGCCAGACAGTTCTTTACGCAGGCCTGCGATCAGCTCGTTAACCATGTGCTTGCTGCCGTTCAGTTTCCAGTTACCCATCACTAAAGGATGTCGCATTTTAATTCTC
>DAMALH010000012.1:0-11017 GCA_032000125.1 Buttiauxella sp.
GCGTGTATCGCTTCACGCGTAGACTGCGGCAGGTTTGGCGCAGGCGTTTCCTCAACGACCTTCTGATTGCGGCGCTGCAAAGAACAATCCCGTTCGCCCAGCGCCACCACTTTGCCTTTGCCGTCACCAAAGATCTGCACTTCGAGATGGCGAGCCCGGTCCACAAAACGCTCGATAAATACGCCGTCGTCGCTGAAAAACTGCTGGCCCATGCGTTTTACGCTTGCCCATGCCGCAAGCAGAGCGGCTTCGTCGTCACAGCGCGTAAGCCCTATTCCGCCGCCGCCTGCGGTAGTTTTCAGCATTACCGGATAGCCGATTTCGGCTGCGGCAAGCTGCGCTTCCTGTAGGCTGAGCAGCAGGCCGGTGCCCGGCGTCATCGGCACATCGGCTTTAAACGCCAGTTCGCGGGCGCAGTGCTTGAGGCCGAAATCACGGATTTGAGTGGCCGTTGGGCCGAGAAATACGATACCGGCCTCTTCACACGCCTGCGCAAACTCAGCGCGTTCGGAAAGGAAACCGTAGCCGGGAAAGATCGCCTGCGCGCCGCTCTCTTTGGCGGCAGCAAGGATCTTTGCCATATCCAGATAGCTGTCCGCTGCTTTTTCGCCGCCCAGGGCGATAGCGATATCTGCGTCCCTGACGTGCTGCGCGTTGGCGTCGGGCTCGGAATAGACCGCCACGCTGGCGATGCCCATTTTCTTAAGGGTTTTGATTGTACGAACGGCAATCTCACCGCGGTTAGCAATTAATACTGAGCTGAACATATTCTCTCCTCAGGCGCTGTGGTGACGGGCAAGCCAGGCTTTCCAGCCGCCCCACGCGGTGATGTCCGTCGCGCCAGCAAGGGCTGACGCTTCACAAATAAAGCCCTTCACGCTCTCGCCGCTTGCAAGCGACAAGGTGCCAATCCCCAGGGGAGGCGGAATTTCAGCGACAAACTCACCAAAGCGCGCCAGCGGAATGTCCCACAGCTCAACGGCTATCGGCTGCCCCTCGCCTTGACGGCCTCTGGCAAGTCCTGGTTTGGCAGGCTGCGTGTCTGCCAGCGCATACAGCCGGTAGCTGGCGTCGGTGCGGGATTCTGCGATAAACGTCGCGTTGCGCGAGGTAAGCTGATGGTTCAGCGGCATGCCACGCAGGTGCGCGCCAACCACGGCTATGCGCACATGATTTGACGAGGGTTTTTCTCGCATGGGTTGCGAAGACAGTTTGTCCGTTGCGCCTAACGGCAGACCAAGGGACGACTGCCAGTCCATACCAAACTGGCTGAGCGCCCGATCGTGCCATGCCCTGGCAATCAGCGTGATTCCGGCTGGCAAGCCGTCATCGCGAAAATCGCCCGGCAGCGCCAGCGCACAGAGATCCGCGAGATTGGTGAAATTGGTATAGGTGCCAAACTGCGAATTAAACCGCACAGGCTCCTGCGCCATTTCTGCGATGGTATGAATAGTCGGGGATGTCGGCACGACCAGCGCATCAAACTCAGCGAGCTGGGCGTTAATTTTCTGCGCCAGTTCGGCCCGCGTGTATTCCGCCTGCCAGGCATCGCAGGCGGTGTAGTTCAGCCCGTTCGCCACGATGCCGCGTACCGTGGGGTCCATAGCTTCAGGCTGTTCTTTGAAAAGCGCTCCCACGGCCAGGGTGCGTTCAGCAACCCATGCGCCGTAATAAAGCTGTTCTGCCAACTGATTAAATGCGGAGAAATCAATTGTCACCAGCTCAGCGCCCTGCTCTTCCAGGCGCGCCAGCGTGCTGGCAAATGCGGCTTCACTGCGGGCGTCAGCAAAAAACTCCAGCTTGTCAGGGATGGCAAAACGCGGTTTTGCACTTAAGCGTGCGGGAGCGGTTTGTGGATGATGACGGGAGTACGCATCTTGCGGATCGTAGCCACCGGCTATCTCTGCCACCGTCTGCGCGTCGGCCACGGTTAACGCGAACACGGAAACACAGTCGTTCAGGCGGCAGGCAGGCACCACCCCTTTGGTGGAAAGCCAGCCCTTCGTAGGTTTCAGGCCGATGATATTGTTAAACCCGGCAGGCACCCGGCCGGAGCCTGCCGTATCGGTACCCAAAGCGAAGCATACCAGCCCGCGTGCTACCACCGATGCCGAGCCGGAACTTGAACCGCCGCTTACGTAATCCGGGTTAAAGGCGTTTTTTACCGCCCCAAACGGCGAGCGGGTGCCAACCAGTCCGGTAGCAAACTGATCGAGGTTTGTCTTGCCTGCCACCACCGCGCCCGCGGCTTTTAAACGAGCGACAACCGTAGCGTCCTGCTCCGGCGTGTAGGTGAACGCGGGGCAAGCTGCGCTGGTCGGCATGCCTGCCACATCAATATTATCTTTTACGGCAAAGGGCACGCCTAATAACGGGAAGTCGCTTGCCTGTTTTTCCCCCGACGCAATTGCCTGAAGAACAGGATTTAATTGCGCAGAAATTTCATCGTTATTCGCAATATATATCCACGCGTTATCATTGCGGGATAAATTAGCGTTAAGTTGCTGCCAGGCAGCGAGAAGCTGAGGGGGTTGTTGGCGGTATTTTACGACCCACTCGGCAAGGGTTAATACTGGCATAAACTGGCATCCCATCTGGTATACAAGATGAAATGGATAAAGCAATTACAATGCCAGTTATTTTATATTGTTTACATTCAGTAGGTTAAAATAAATATGCGATTTTCTTATGGTATATTTGCACTATTATAGCGCGCAATGCTGGATTATATTTCTGGAATGGTGCAGCGGGCGGTGGCGTAAAAGCATTGGCGATTATTAATAAACTCAATCCCGCCATTAAAGACGGGAGTTTATTCAGGCTTTGCCGCTGCGGCGGGCAGATACTGTGGCCAGTGCGGCCCAGTCAAGATGTTCATCACCGTGCGCCAGCGCATCAAGATAATTATCGCGTAATACGCCCGCGATGCCCATCGGCACATGTTTACTTTCCGCCGCCTGCTGGGCCAGACGCACGTCTTTTAGCCCCAGTTTCATGGTGAAACCCGCCGGGGTATAGCGATTTTCCGCGATCATCGCGCCATAGTTTTTATAGGCAGGCGCCGCAAAAAGCGTGCTGGTGAGCATGCCGAGGAAATCAGCCGGAGCTACGTCATAAGCGCCGACCAGCGCCGCCGACTCACCCATTGCTTCGATGGCGCTCGCCAGCATGAAATTCGCCGCAAGCTTCACGGCGGCGGCTTGCTCAGGCTTATCGCCGAAGCGCCAGGTTTTGCTGCCCAGCACGTCAAAAATCGGCTGCACTTTAGCAAGCAGCTCCTCGTCGCCCGCGGTGAGAATATTCAGGTTCCCGGCTGCGGCAACGTCAACGCGTCCAAGCACCGGCGCCGCCACATAGCGGCAGCCGCGAGCGCAGGTTTTGGCCGCCATCTCTTCGGTGAAAGCCACCGATACCGTCGCCATATTGATCCAGACTGCGCCCTGCGGCAACGCGTCGAGCGCGCCCTGCCCGATAACCACGTCGCGGCTGATATCATCATCGGCCAGCATGGAGATAAGCGCTTCGCAATCGGTAAACGCCGCCGGGGATGCGCAAAGGCGTGCGCCCTGCGCTTTCAGCGCCTCTGCTGGCGCTGCGGAACGGTTCCACACCGCGACTTCATGGCCTGCTTTAAGCAGGTTTTCGGCCATGGGCTGGCCCATGCCGCCCAGCCCGATAAATCCAATACGCATAACAACTCCCGCTGATTACAGAATGGTGCCGCCTTTGGTTAAGACCTGGCGACGCTCTTCCGCCTCTTCTTTTTGATGATGGCCTTTGTGCGCAATAGCGTTACGCAGGCGCTGTTGCTGGGTGTAACGATCTTCCCGGCTCAGTTGCGCATCGTCACTGAGCTCTATTAGCAGTTCGTTCATGTGTTCGATGACGTTTTGGTTGATGGTTGCGTCTACGCGAGCGATGACGTCGTCCAGATGTGCCATGCGTTCTCCTTCTTTAGGGTGGATGGCGCCCGCGTCACTGCTTAATTTAGCTTAGCTTTTGAGAAATCACTGCCGCTGAGGCTGACGCTGTACCCCGTTACGTTGCTGCGGGTGGCATAGAAGGTTTTGCCGTTAGCAAGCGGGATCCACGGAGCCTGCTGGTAGAAGATCTCCTGTGCCTGTTCGTAAAGCTTAGCGCGCTCGGCCGGATCGCTGGTTAGCTTCGCTTTTTTCGTCAGCGCATCGTACTGCTTGTCGCACCAGCGGGCGGCGTTAGAGCCGCTTTCGATGCTGCCGCAGCCTAAGAGAGTATCCGCAAAGTTATCCGGATCGCCATTGTCAGACATCCAGCCGAACAGCGCCGAAGCGTGCTCGCCTTTACGCATCCCCGACAGGTACTCGCCCCACTCGAAGGTGACAATTTTGGCGTTTACGCCCACTTTCGCCCAGTCCGCCTGAATCATTTCGGCGATGCGGCGCGAGTTCGGGTTGTACGGACGCTGCACCGGCATAGACCACAGGTCGGTATCGAAGCCTTTTTCCAGGCCTGCCTGTTTCAGCAGCGCTTTGGCTTTTTCAGGATCCCAGGAGTAATCCTTAAGGTCTTTGTTATAGCCCATCATGGTTGGCGGAATCGGCGATTTCGCCACCGTGCCGGATCCGAGGAAGACGGCGTTAATAATGGATTTTTTGTCCACCGCGTAGTTCAGTGCCTGGCGCACCAGCACGTTATCAAACGGTTTTTTGCTGGTGTTAAACGCCAGATAGCCGACGTTCAGGCCATCGACGGTATGCAGCGCAAGGTCTTTGTTGCCCTTGATGGCATCGAACTGCACCGGGCTTGGCGCCGGTATAATCTGACACTCGTTTTTCTGCAGTTTTGCCAGACGGGTCTGCACGTTTGGCGTGATTGAGAAGATCAGATGTTTAGTCGGTACTTCACCGTTCCAGTAGTTCGGGTTCGCCACATAGCGGATCAGCGAATCCACTTTATATTCCTGCAGCGCGTAAGGGCCGGTGCCGATTGGCTGGGTATCCACCCGTTCAGGGGTGCCCTTTTTCAGCATCGCATCCGCGTATTCCGCCGACAAAATCGAGGCGAAGTCCATACCCCAGTCGGCGAGGAAGGCCGCGTTTGGCTCGCTCAGCGTGAACTGGACATGATAATCGTCGATTTTTTTCACCTCGGTTATCAGCTTGTCGAGGCCTACGTCGTTGAAGTACTCATAGCTGGCCTGCGAGACTTTGTGATACGGATGGTTGGCGTCTTTCTGGCGCATCACGGAGAAGATAACGTCGTCGGCGTTAAAATCACGCGTTGGCTTAAAGTATTTGTTGCTGTTGAATTTGACGCCCTTGCGCAGGGTAAAGGTGTAGGTTTTACCGTCCGGGCTGATTTTCCACTCGGTGGCCAGCGACGGCACCGGCAGGTTATCGCTTTGGCGAAAATCCACCAGGCGGTTGTACAACGTCTGCGAGCTGGCAACAAAGGTTGGGCCAGAGCTGGCGATTTGCGGATTGAAGGATTCCGGAGAGGCTTCGGAGCAGTAGACTATGGTGTTACTGGCGGCCGCCGTTGCAGCGCCTGCAGGTAGCAGGGCGCTAAGCAGCAGCCCGAGGAGTGTTTTCCCTGTGGACATATTTTTGCCTTTTATTTGCTTGCCGGATGGTTTGCGTACTTATTATTTTGACTCTTAATAACAGCATACCAGCCCGTCGGCGGCAAATAACAAACGGCTATCATGTTATTCATTTTTAGCTGAATTTGCTTAAACTATCGGCGCTCGCCGCATAAAGCCCTATACTTGCGCTTTAGCGGCCCGCCTGCTCCCGTTAGCCAAAGGTGACGGCGTAGGCGTTTACCCCGGCCTCCTCAAATTCAATGCTGAAGGTGTGCTCGCCGCTACCCTCAGTCTGACGAATCAGCTGATACAACCGCTGTTCGGTTACCGTACCGTTACCCGCAGCATCGCTATCCGTACCGTGCCTTTCTCCCGGCGCTTTGCCGTCCAGCAGCACTTTGAAATGAACAGGCTTGCCATCTTTCCCCGGCCCAAGCACCAGATGAAGATCGCGGGCGTGGAATTGATAAAGGATTTTCCCGCCGTCATGATTAAGCGTGATGTTCTCCATGCCGATAGTCCAGCGCCCTTCCAGCCCCCACGCGTTCAGCGGCAGCGCGACAGGTTTGCTGTAATCCGCAGGCTTATCGCCGGTAACCTTGCCGGAGGCAAAATTCTCTGCTCGTCCGTAGCCCAGATAGGTTTCCGGCGAGATATCGTTCATGCCGCTCGCCGCCTGCTCGACGCCCGACGCCGAGACGGTGCTGAGCGTGTCGTTAATGTCTTTCGCGCCGGCTTCACGCAGCAGCGCCTGAATAACGCGTTCAGACTGCGCATATTCGCCTTCGCCAAAGTGCTGATAGCGAAGATGCCCTTTTGCATCGATAAAATAGTGGGCAGGCCAGTACTGGTTATCAAAGGCGCGCCAGATTTTATAATCGTTATCGATGGCGATCGGGTAAGTGATGCCGAGCTTTTTCGCCTCTTTCGTCACGTTGCCCACGTCGCGCTCAAAAGCAAATTCAGGCGCATGCACGCCTATCACCACCAGACCCCGATCGTGATATTTTTCCGCCCAGGCTTTTACATAGGGTAAGGCGCGCAGGCAGTTAATACAGGAATAGGTCCAGAAGTCGACCAGCACCACTTTACCCCGCAGCGCATCCGCGCTCAGAGGCGGCGAGTTCAGCCACTGCACGGCACCGGTTAACGGCGGCATCATCCCCTGATCGGACAGGTTTAGAGCCGCATCGCTCGCAGGTGCTGCAGCAGGCGCCCGTGTGGCAGGGGCATTTTCAGGGGCCAGCTTTTGCAGCAGCGACTGTTCAATGCCGCCGGTAGAGACCGTAGAGAGTCGCGCCAGCACGCCGGTGTCGAGACCCAGAGCGATAGCCACCACGCCAAGCAGCATGGCGGCCCCCAGAATGCGGCGGATCCATTCACCCACGCCCAGCGAGCGTTTCATTGCCGTGAACACCTTTCCGCCTATCAACAACGCCAGCGCTAAGGAGGTAACGGCGCCTGCGGCATAGGCCAGCAGCAACAGCGTTGAACCAGTATTTGCCCCCTGCAAAGCTGCGCCCGTCAGCACCAGGCCCAGAATCGGCCCCGCGCAGGGTGCCCAAAGCAGGCCGGTGGCAATCCCCAACAAAAAGGAGCTGCCCGCGCCCGCCGGGCCACCGACGGCGATTTTATTGGACAGCGCGTTGCCTGCCGACACCAGCGGATGCATCATCCGCTCGGCGACCTGCGGGAACAGCAAGGTTATGCCGAACAGCGCCATCAGAACCAGCGCGGCATAGCGGCCATACTGGTTAGCCGCAACCACCCAGCCGCCGCCCACGGCGGCAAGCGTGGCAAACAGGGTAAAGGTTAGCGCCATGCCGATAAGCAGCGGCAGTCCCGTGCGGGCAAAAGGCTGATCGGAGCGGGCAAACACGAAAGGCAGTACAGGTAAAATGCACGGGCTTGCGATGGTCAGCAGGCCGCCAAGGTAGGCAAGAATTATCACCAGCATAGTCAGAGTTCCCGATAGCCCGAAAGTTGTATTCATCTGCTATGAAGATAGACAGGTTTTGCTTACCGAATCCTCGCGGAAAGTTAACAATTTCGTGACATTTTATGAGTAAGACTGGCCACCAAACTTATCGGCCGACACGTTCAGCCGGTTTTCCCGGCCGTGTTCGCCACAAACCTCTGCAAAATTGAGCGTGCAACCGGCGTCTCGCTTACGTTTGACAGCAGCGCGTCACGATCTTTATCTTTCATCGCCATCCTTTCGCTGCGGCTGTTGATAATTTTGTTCATTACCGGCGCGGTAAATTCCGGGTGGAACTGCACCGACAGCGCCGTTGGGGAATAACGGATGATTTGATGCGGATCGTGGCTGGATGCGCCCAGCACAACTGCGCCTGGAGGCGGCACGATCACGCTTTGTTCGTGGCTTAGAAAGCTATCGAACGTACCCGGCAGGTCGTGCAATAGCGGATCGTGCTGCGCAGCGGCGTTGAGCACCACGGCTATCTGCCCCACTTCGCTTCCCTGCGGGTGGTAATCCACCACGCCGCCCAGCGCGTAGGCCATCAGCTGATGCCCGTAACACACGCCGAGCACGGGCACACCGGCAAGCACCGCTTCCCGCGTCCACTCGGCGGTTTGCTCACTCCACGGCGCATGGTCCGTGACCATTGCCCATGAGCCGGTGATCACCGCCGCGCGAAATGTGCCAGTCGCCGGCAGCCTTTCGCCTGCAAACGGACAAACGACCCGTACCGGGCCTGGCTCGCCAAGCGCTGCAGAGAACCACTGTGGCTGTTCACCCACCGCCGTCCGCACATCTTCTGGCGGATGGCCCATCTGAACCAGTAATAACGGCAGTTGTTCCGGCATACATTCACATCCTTTATATAAAACGAGATTTATGATTAGCACAAAAGCTGCTGCCTACCCAACGACTTAACCGCAATCCCTCAATAATTAGAAATATTTGTCGTCTCTTCCGCCGTTTGCTCCAGGCGGGAGCCGGTAGAATGTAACGCGTGAAGATGGCTCGAAATGAGTCATTACCGGCAGGATGACAGACGTGGCAAAAACATTACTGCGCAGCGGATGCCTGGATGATTTCCTGGCGCTGGGCGAAAACGGACAGGCAGTGTTCGACTCGGCTTTACAGATACGCGAAACATTACGCCTGCGAAAGCAGCATGCGGTGGCGGACAGTCTCGCTATTCCACAGCCCAATGACGAAGGCGACCGTGTCGACTGGTATGCGCCTTTTGAAGGCAGCGTGCTGAGCTGGGCGGCGGCAAGCAACGAGCAGCGTAAAAAAGCGCTGCGCTACCTTGATAACTGCCAGGCGAACGTTGCGACGCTTATCCAGCGCTGCCAGCAGGCGGAAAAGACCGCCATTCAGCTCTTTGGCTCGCTGCTTGCAAATGCCCTGCAGTTTCCCGGCAGCCAGCATGTTTATCTGGTGGACGGCAAACCCGTCATTACCTTCTGGGGCTTTGTCAATCTTAACCAGGGCGCGCGCGAAGACATGCTGGATTGCCTGCGCGTGGTCGAGGTGCCGGAACCGGTAATTGCATTTATTCCTGAGCCGCCGCAGCCAGAAGCCGAGCCGGTGGTGGCAGAACCTGTTGCGGCAAAAGAAACGGCCCTGAGCGAGCCGGACGAACCGCTGGTCTATAGCCCTCAGCCTCGGGTCGCTATTGCTCAGCCAGAGCCAGAAACGCAAATCGTACCACCCGCTCCTGCGCCGCAGCCGCCCGACGCCGCTAAGACAAAATCACGTCTCTGGCTGCTGCCTGTCGCCGCCGCTGCGCTGGCGCTTGTTGCCACGCCTGTCGCGTATAAATTTTTATCGGCCTCCGCTCAGCCTCCGGTAGCCGTAGTAAAAGCGGCACCTGAACCACAGCCGATCAAGCCTGCTGCTATTCAAAGCGTTGATGCCGCGCCCGTTGCCGTGGTTGAAAAATCACCGCTACCCTTAGCCGAGGCGGAAGTGGTTACGCCTCCGGCTCCTGAGCCGGTTCCGGCTACGCCCGCGGCCGCGGAGAAAAATGCGCTCGTGCTGCCTGCCGACGCGTTAAAAATTGGCTCGACAAAATTCCTCAACGGTACATGGCGCGTGCTGATTGATGTAAAAGATCCTATTACCGGCAAGCCGCCGAGCCTGCGCTACCAGATTGCTAATAATAAAGGCACCGCGCGCCTGATCCACGGCGATAATATTGCTTGTAAGGTAGAGATCTTCTCCGGCCTGCAGTCGTCCGGTACGTTAATGATAAAAACGCGCGGCAGCGCTCGCTGCAGCGATGGGTCACGCTATCCGATGCCGGAAATCTCCTGCAAGCCGGGCGATAACGGCGTGGCGGAGTGCAGCGGACGCTATGAAGGTGACACCGTGGTGCCGATGACGTTTAAAAAAATGAGTGATTAACCTGATGCTTGCCAACCTTTTCCACTACAAGCCGAGCGTTACGCTCATCAAAGACAGCGGCATCCAGTTTCTGGATTTTGGCCTCGCCCCCCAACCAAACGCCCCGCACACCGGGCGTTTTGTGCGTAAAACTGCTAACGGCCCGCTGCTGCGGCTTGATTACGACGTGGTGCCCGGCAGGTTTACTTTGCCTGACGACGAAGGCGGCGCGCCGGAGGTGGTGAAACCTGAAAGTACCCTTACCCTCGGCCACTCCCTGAAAGTGCTGGATAAAACCTGGCTGCCGCTTCCGTTTCAGCGGTTTAACCCGCCGCGGACTTTTGTAGGCGGGCCGGATAACTGGGCGCGGGTGCAGATCCGCTGCCTTGAAACGCCGGATTCCGCCGGCAATACGGTGCGCGTCAGCATCGCGCTGGATACCAAAATTTATGCCGATGACGCCTCTGCGACCCATCTTGCGCCTACGCTGAACGATGTCCGCAACGGTGCCAGGTTTGCTCTGGCCTGGCAGAACCAGGAAATTCATGATTTCCTCGACCAGACCTGGGTGGACGGCTGGCTGCGCGAAGTGTTTACGCACTATGTCACGCAGCATGAACCGCGCAGCGAACGTGAACTTGCCACCGCGATGAAGATGTTCGAATACCAGGGACACTACCTGAATATTCTGGAGATGCTGGGCGCGCAGCTTGCCGTGCCGGAAGTGAAGATTGTCGCCGCCACCCTGCAATCCCCGGCGATCCCGGTCGATCTGGTACTGGATGTGGGCAACACCCACACCTGCGGCGTGCTTATCGAAGATCATGGCGAAGCCAACGACGGCCTGCGCCAGACGGCAGAGCTGCAAATTCGCTCCCTGAGCGAACCGCAGTTTATCAACGAGGCGATGTTTACCAGCCGCCTTGAGTTCTCAGAAGCCAAATTTGGCAAGCAGCATTTTTCCGTAGAAAGCGGCCGGGACGACGCGTTCGTCTGGCCGTCAATCGCCCGCGTGGGCAGCGAAGCGCGCCGTATGGCGAGCGAACGTCTTGGCACGGAAGGCGCCAGCGGCATCTCCAGCCCGCGCCGTTACC
>DAMALH010000012.1:11049-80016 GCA_032000125.1 Buttiauxella sp.
GCCGCAGTACAGCCGCAGCTCGTTGATGACGCTGATGCTGTGCGAGCTGTTAGCGCAGGCGCTGATGCAAATTAACAGCGTCGGTTCGCGCCAGAGCATGGGGCACCTCAACGCCCCTCGCCAGCTACGCAATCTGATCCTCACTCTGCCTTCCGCCATGCCTAAACAGGAGCGTGAGTTGTTCAGCCAGAGGATGCGCGAAGCCGTGGGCCTGGTGTGGAAAGCGATGGAGTGGCATCCGGCAGACGAAGGTTTTGAGCTTGAGCGCGACAAAGATAAGAGCGTTGTGCCGGTGCCTGTGGTGCACATGGAATGGGACGAAGCTACCTGCGGGCAGCTCGTCTGGCTGTATAACGAGGCGATAGTCAATTACGCCGGACAGAGCGGAACATTCTTCCGTCGGCTGGCTCGCCCGGATCGAATGCTTAGCGAAGAGGAGCCTGAGGGTAAAACCCTGCGCGTCGCCTCTATCGATATCGGCGGCGGCACCACGGATATGGCTATTACGCAGTATCAGCTCGATGACGGCGTGGGCAGCAACGTGAAGATTGCGCCGCGCCTGCTGTTCCGCGAAGGTTTCAAGGTGGCGGGCGATGACATTCTGCTGGATGTGATTCAACGCTGCGTGCTGCCCGCCCTGCAGGCGAAAATTCATCAGGCGGGCGTGGCTGACGTTACCGGGCTGATGACTACGCTATTCGGCGAGTCGGGGCGCATGGACACTCGCGGCACGTTGCGCCAGCAAACCGCGCTGCAACTGTTTATTCCACTCGGCCACGCCGTGCTGAACCACTGGGAAAACAGCGATCCGGACGATCGCCAGGCAATGCTTGAGGCCACCTTTGGCGAGCTGTTAACAAAACGCCCAACGGACAACGTTGTTAACTACGTCCAGCAGGCGGTACAGCATGCGCTGCCAGCGGACGCCCCGGCGTTTGATTTATTCAGCGTGCCGATGCAGGTGGAGTTTGCCTCCTTGCGCGAGGCATTGATGGCCGGACAATTTACCCTCACCGCGCCGCTACAGGCGCTGTGCGAGGTTATCAACCACTACTGCTGCGACGTTTTACTCGTCACCGGCCGCCCTGCCTGTTTGCCTGGCGTGCAGGCTCTGCTGCGCCATCTTCAGCCGGTGCCGGTGAACCGTATCGTCTGGCTTGATAACTACCAGACCCACGAATGGTATCCGTTCAGCCAGCAGGGTCGTATCGGCAATCCGAAATCTACCGCCGCCGTGGGCGCTATGCTGTGCAGCCTGGCGATGGATTTGCGCCTGCCCGGTTTTAACTTTAAAGCGGCTGATATCCAGGCCTACTCCACCGTGCGATACCTGGGAATGCTCGACGGCAATAACGTGCTGAGTGAAGAAAACGTCTGGTATCGCGATATCGATCTCGATAATCCGAAAGCCTCGCTGGATACCCGTCTGCATTTCCCGCTGCGCGGCAATGCCTGTCTTGGTTTCCGCCAGTTGGATAACGCCCGCTGGCCCGCCACGCCGCTTTATACGCTGGCGATCAACTCCGCATCCCTTGCAAAAGCCATCGCCGGTGACGGCGTGCTGAACGTGCGTTTACAGCAAACGCGCGACGCCAACGCCTTTGTGCTAGCGGAAGCCTGGCTGCAGGACGGCAGCAAAGTGCCGCTCAGCCAGCTAAGTTTTAAACTAAATACCCTCGCCGGCAGCTACAGCGGCGCAAGCCATTACTGGATTGACAGCGGGAGCGTCTACCAAAAATGAGTCAGCTAACCGTGAGTCACCAAAAAACCGTGCTGCATAACCTTGCGAACTGGATTCAGGATACCCGCGCTCATGCGCCGTTACTGGAAAACGAGGCCGACAGCCTGCTGGCGCGGCTACTGCCGTTGCAGCGTCGCCAGCATCAGCTTGATGCGTTAGCGGAACAGCCGTTAACGCTGGGTTTATACGGACGTTCCGTTGCCGGTAAACAGCATTTACTCAGCGCGCTGCTGGCCAATCATGCCGGGCGCATTGAAGTCGTGCTCGGCGATAAAACGCTGGATTACCTGACGCATATTAATCCTGGCCATTGCGCTGCCACGCTTGCCGTTCGCTTTAGCGCAAAAGCCGCCCCGGTTAGCGAGAATTTTCCCCTGCTGCTGACCTTGTTTAGCGAAAGCGACGTAACGCTGCGGATAATCCGTGAGTATCACACCCTGCCTGAACCACGTATCGCGCAGTCCAGCGTGATTGCTGCACGTATTGCCGAACTGCAAACCCGACGCCAGGCGCAGGCCATAGCCGGGATTTCCAGCCAGCAGGTTTCGGATATTGCGCGCTGCTATCATGCGCAGGTTCGCCGTCAGCACCATCTCGACGACGCGCTCTGGCAGCAAATGGCCGATCTGATCCCGCGGTTAACGTCAGCCGATCGCGTATCGCTGCTGGCGATGCTGTGGGGAGATGACGCGGGCTTAACGGCCCGGTGGCTGCATCTGAGCGACACGTTGCACCATATTGGCGAAACGACCCGCTTTCTCGCTCCGGCAAGCCTGCTGGTTGACACCTTTCTGCTGCCTGCGGAAGGTTTTCTGGTCCCTGCTACGCCCGATGAGCCAGAGTTGCAGGCTGACGTGATGATCTGCCCGCTGTTTAACGACGAGGCTGGTTCGCCCGTTAGCCTGGCGCAGCATGATTTGCTGGCGCTTTGCGCGGAAGTTTGCCTGACGTTAAGCAATGCCCCTACGCTTAGCAACGTGGATATCATCGACATACCGCTGGCGCAAATTGATTACTATACCGACCGACTGGAGCCGGATACGCTGCTGGTCTGCAACGCCGCCACCGAGCGTGCGGAAGTTAAATCCGCCGGTAAATCACTTTCCCGCTGGGTGGACAACACGCAGGGCGCTCAAGCTACGCTGCCGGGGTTAATCTGGACGATCACTCCATTTGATGCCCGTTTCACTCAGGGTGTGAGCCTGGATGATGGCGTGCAGCGCTTGATCGGCCAGGCAGGGAAACGCTGGGGAACGCTACAGGCGCTGGACAGCCGCAATATGCATCGCCTGCTGGAGTGGCTAACCGATGCCATGAACAGCGAACGTCGTGCCCAACGTATAGCGCTGCTGCAAAGCGCCCTTGAAGCGCAAACCCGTGAGATGTTCCAGCGGTTAAGCGCCTCACACAATGTTGCGTCGGAAGCGGCTCGCCAGCAGGCTGAGGGCCTGGTTCGTGCCCTGCAGGCAAAGGCCGCGCTGCACGGTGAGCTGCTGGCAAATCTGGTGCCGGAGCGCGACGCTCTACAGCAATGCTGGCAGCGCCATCATCAGCAGCAAACCAAAAAGCCGGCGGGCTTTCAGTTGGATATCGATCTGTTTGCCGACGATGAAGGTGACGACCGGCACGACGTTAATCCCGTAAGCTACGCGCTTGAGGTGCATCAGCTATGGGTTACCCATCTGCGTCGCCTGGCGCAAAGGCCTGAGGTTGCGCAGATCTTCGGGCTGGATATTTCCCAGCTCAACGCGCTTTGCGATCTGCTGATTGTTGCCAGCTATCGTCTGGATTTGCCGGGCTTGCTTAATGCGTCGCTGCAGTCTGGCGACGGAAGTATGGCTCAGGAAATTACCTGCGCGAGCAACGTGTTAGGTGATTTTGTCAACTGGCTTGGCTACGCCAGCGTGCCGCAGTCCGCCCGCCCGGCAAGCCGCGTGAACAAAGGCGCAACGGTGTTTGCTCCGGCAGCGCAGGCGCAGGCGTCTAAGCGCCTGACTAAGCTTGGCGAAACGCCTGCTCGCGGCAACGCAAGCTACGTTTACGACTGGCTGGTGGCGCTCTATGCCCGCGCGATCGAGAACATCGGCTATCGCCACCCGCACGATATCAGCGACCTGCATCGGGAGAAGCTGCGCAAGCTGTTAAGCGCTACGCAAGCCGAAATTTAAGCTAAGCATCATTGCCCGGCGGTATATTGATTGTTCCCTGTGTTCCTGGGGATGCGAAATGATATCCGCCGGTGGCTAGCTGGGCGAATGTGAGCAAATTCCTCGCTCCCGGCGTGCAAGCCTGCACCTCGATGCACCAGAGGAGCATAGCTGCATGGAGGAAAGCGTCAGGGTAGGATTTTTCTACACACAAAATCTGTTATGGCCTACAGGTTCAGCAAAGAAAATTAATACTATTTCGCCAGTAAGCGATTAATGATCCAAAAAAGTGGCGCGGCGGAGCCGCTCTACCCTGATATAAAACCAGTCAGGAAAGTCTAACTAACCGGTTTTGTGAGGTCTCGGATGTTATTACCGCATGACGGATCAGCGTGAGAGGATGAAGGCTATAACTAAACCGACGACTAAAATGGCACAGTAGAAGAAGACATTGCCGGAGTATTCAGACAGGGCATTAAGATGTTCCTTACCCTCTTTGTTTAATTTCCGCACGGCATCATTTTCATTATCCGCTTCTATTATATAAGGGTATTTAGCAAATCCCTTGCTTTTCAGTTCGCTGGTAAGCGCACGTGTTACCTGATCCGCTATTACCACTTTTGATTTTTTGTCTTTAATAAAAACTATGTAGTTATTCATACCTCGTCCCTCATAAATACTACCCCTTAATCCAGAACGTCCTTACTCATCAGATGCTATCATATTTTAAATATTAAAGAATATTGTGTGCATTGCAGTCAGTTAGCTGGCAGAAAAGTTTTAATAAAGCGGCACAAGCAGTGTTTACTATCATCGGTTAATGCCTGTACATGGCTTGCTAAATCCTGCTCAAGAATAGTTAATAATTCCTTATGGTACTATACAGCCTGTCTAAAGAATACTCACACTAAAGAAGGGAAATCAAACTTTTATTTCGTGACAAGTGTGGCAGAATATAGATTTTATGTTTTTAAGTGACTCACGCCTTAGCGTATAAAATAAAATTGCGCACATAATCGAGCTTAAAATATTAATGGAACAGGTAATAGATATAAGGAAAATATATTATTAAAGAGATTTTAAGCAGTCAGTTTAATGAGGTCTATGGTGGTTGGGCTGATAAGGATGGGTTTGGGCGATGGTGCTCAGAATGTACATTTAATATTTCTGACCAGCATCACCCTTAATAATTATTCGCTTAAACCACGATTTTTCAGCATCGGTTCGCTGTAAGGATCGTGTCCGCGCCAGTCACGATAAAGCTGGGCCAGATCGCTGCTGTTTCCTCGCGATAAAATCGCTTGGCGGAATATTTCTCCGTTTTGCGGCGTTAACCCGCCCTGTTCCTCAAACCACCGGTAGCCGTCGTCAGCCAGCATTTGTGTCCAGATATAGGCATAGTAACCTGCCGCATAGCCGCCGCCGAAGATATGCGCGAAGTAACTGCTGCGATAACGAGGAGGCACCTGCGGTAGATTGATGTTCTCTTTTTCCAGCGCGCTGGTTTCGAATTGCGTCACATCAATCCCCTCCGCTCCCGGCGCCAGGCTGTGCCAGTTCATATCCAGCAGCGCGGCGGCGAGCAGCTCCGTCATGTCGTAGCCTTTATTAAACTGCGCGGCGCGGAAAAGCTTTTCGCGCAGTGCTTCAGGCATGGGGTCGCCTGTCTGATAATGGCAGGCATAGTTAGCGAAGACTTCCGGCTGGCGCGCCCAGTGTTCGTTGATTTGCGATGGAAACTCAACGAAATCGCGCGGCGTGTTAGTGCCGGAAAGCGTAGCGTAACGCTGCGTGGCAAACAGGCCGTGTAGCGTGTGGCCGAATTCATGGAACAGCGTTACCACGTCATCCCATGAGATCAGCGCAGGTTCACCGGCCGCGGGTTTCACGTAGTTGCAGACGTTATAAATGACGGGATCGTTTGCAAACAGGGTCGACTGCTCAACAAAGTTCCCCATCCACGCGCCGCCGCCTTTGCTGTCGCGGGCAAAATAGTCGCCATAGAACAGCGCCATGCCGCGTCCGTCTTTATCGAAGATTTCCCATACGCGCACATCAGGATGATAAGTGGGGATATCAAATCGCTCGCTAAAGCTCAGGCCAAACAATTTGCTTGCCGCCCAGAACATACCGTTGTCCAGCACGCTGTTAAGTTCAAAGTAAGGTTTGATCTGCGCTTCATCAAGATCGTATTTCGCCCGCCGTACCTGCTCGGCGTAAAATGCCCAGTCCCAGGCTTTTGCCTCGAATCCGCCCTGCTGTTCGTCGATAACCCGCTGAATGTCTTCCAGCTCGCGTTGCGCGCGGGCCGTGGCCGCAGGCACTATGTTGCGCATAAAAGTAAGGGCAGCATCCGGCGTTTTCGCCATCTGATCGGCAATTTTCCAGGCCGCGTAATTCTCAAACCCCAGCAACTGCGCCTGTTCTGCGCGCAAAGCTGCAAGCCTTGCCACAATGGCGCGGGTATCGTTGCCATCGTTGTGCTGCGTGCGTTCCCATCCTGCGTTGAACAGATTTTCACGCGTCTGACGGTCGCTCAGGGTTTGCAGCGCGGGTTGCTGAGTGAAGTTCAGTAGCGGGATCAACCAGCGATCGGCAAGGCCCTTATCCACAGCCGCCTGTTTTGCCGCAGCGATTTCACTGCTGCTTAAGCCCTCAAGCTGGTGCGCATAATCCAGCACTAACCCGCCCGCCTTACCCGCCGCGTGCAGGCGATTATTGAACTGGCTGCTGAGCTGCGCCGCTTCTTTATTAAGCTGCTTCAGGCGAGTCTTCTGTTCGTCATTTAAGGTAGCGCCCGCCAGCTTGAACTGCTGCCAGATGACTTCAACCAGGCGCAGGGATTCAGCATCCAGATCCTGCGTATTGCGCTGTTGGTATACCCTGTCGATACGCGCAAAAAGCGCTTCGTTAAGGCGAATTTCATCGGCAAGTTCCGCCAGTTCGCTGGCAAACTCTTCGTCAAGCTGCTGCAGATAATCGTTGGTGTGTGCCGCCGTCATGGCAAAAAAGACGCTGGTGACGCGGGAGAGCATCTGCCCGGTTTGCTCCAGCGCGAGGAAAGTATTTTCAAAGGTTGGCGCATCGAGATTCTGCGTGATAAGCGCCACTTCGCCGAGCTTACGACGCTTTGCTTCATCAAACGCCGGACGGTAATGGCCGTCGTTGATTTGATCGAAACGCGGAGCCTGATACGGCAATAAGCTGACGTGGTAAAACGGATTGTCTGACAACATCCTGTGCTCCTGAAAAAAGCCAACAAGAAGGGGGATACCCCCTTATGAATCGTGATTTATTGATTGTAGGGCGGATAAGCAGGAGCGTCATCTGCGAATATCAGGCGGTCGCTAGTCGTTTGTCAGCACGATTTTACCCTGAATATGCCCTCTGGCGGCGCGCTCATGCGCCATACGAGCATTGGCCAGCGGATAGGTGCTGTCCACAACCACGCGGATACTGCCATCGTCAAGCAGGCCCGCAAGCTCCGCCAGCTGGCTTCCGCTTGAGCGTACCTGAACTGCTGATACCGTCACGCCCAGGCTTGCAGCCTCATCTGCCCCGGAAAATCCTAACGGGTAAACGGGAAATAACGCGCCACCGCGCTTTAACGTGCGAAGAAAACGGCTGCTGCCTGGCCCGCCGACGGCATCGACGACAAGATCCAGCTCATGTGCGACCTCTTCCGGCCGGACGCGGGTGTAATCAATGAACTCATCAGCGCCAAGCTCGCGGAGCAGCGCTTCATGTTTGCCGGACGCCACGGCGATGACGTATGCCCCTTTTAGTTTTGCGACCTGAACCGCAAAATGACCCACGCCGCCGGCAGCGCCGTTCACGAGGACGGTTTTGCCCACAAGCGGCACGGGGAAATGCCGGTTCGGCTGAAGTGGATTTGGTTCCTCATGCCCTACTTCAACCATGAACTGCCAGGCAGTGAGCAGCGACATCGGGGCCGCGGCGGCATGAATATGATCGAGGCCTGCGGGCTTGAGCGCCAGCTCCCGGACCGGCACGCTGACGTATTGCGCGTAAGCTTTGCTTTCCCCGGTGCTAAAAAATCGCACCATGGAATAAACAGCATCTCCAACGGCAAACCCTTCGACATCATCAGCAACCGCTACAATAACGCCCGAAATATCCGTACCAGGAATAATGGGGAACGTTAATGCCGGCCGCCATTCTGAAGGAAGCGTGCTGTACCCGTCGCGAAGATACCAGTCGGGCGGGTTAATGCCTGCTGCGTGCACGCGAACAAGCGCTTCGCCTGCACTGATTTCCGGCATCGGCGCCTCTTCATATTGCAAAACTTCCGGGCCGCCGAATGCGTGAATACGTACTGCTTTCATTGTGTTAACAGACATAGCTTTCTCCATCATGAAAAAGGTAATACACTATATGGTGCACTGGTCCATATAAACGGATCACTGATCCGGTTGTCAAGGTGAATGATGAGAGCTGACGCAAAAAAGAACTATGAACACCTCCTTACCGTTGCGCATGAACTGCTTACCGGCGGCCATGCAGATGCCTCCCTGCGGGATATCGCCCGAAAAGCAGGCGTTGGCAATGCGACGCTTCATCGCCACTTTCCGACAAGAGAGGCGTTGTTTGAGGCGCTGCTCCGCCAGAATTTCGACGCATTGAGTCTGAAAGCCACAGAGTTTTTGGCCGCGGAGAATGCTAAAGATGCGCTGATTGCATGGCTGCGAGAAGCAATCTCGGTGACGTGCGCCTACAGCGGTGTTATTGCACCGATGGTGGCGGCCATTGCGGATGAACATTCCGCACTTCACCACTCCTGCGTTGGTTTGCGGGCTGCCGGTACGCGTCTGCTGGTTCGGGCTCAGGCTGAAGGTCTGGCCAGGAAAGATATGGATGGCAACGATCTGTTTGCGCTGATTAGCGCGCTGGCATGGCTTGCTGAACAGCCTCCGCTTGTGCCCCGTGCGGATCGGCTGTTTGATATTATTTCGGACGCTATTTTCACCGGCGGCTCAGGTGCCGCTCCCGATGCCGCACCTTAAACAGAACTTCAGTTATCGTAAGCCTTACCGACATGCTAAGGTATGACGACGTAAAAGCGTTGAGGAACAGTGACATGATTATTATGGTAACCGGTGCCACCGCGGGCTTTGGCGAGAGCATCACCCGTCGTTTTGTACAAAATGGTCATAAGGTGATTGCCACCGGCCGTCGCGAAGAGCGCCTGCTGGAGCTGAAAAACGAGCTGGGCGACAGCATTCTGACGCTACAGTTAGACGTCCGTAACCGCGCCGCTATCGAACAGGCAATAGCACAACTGCCGGCCGAATGGCGTGAGATTGATATTCTGGTGAATAACGCAGGGTTGGCTCTGGGTATGGAACCGGCGCACAAGGCCGATCCCAATGACTGGGAAACGATGATCGACACCAATAATAAAGGCCTGGTATATATGACCAGGGCCGTCCTGCCGGGCATGGTGGATCGCAACCGTGGGCATGTCATCAATATCGGTTCTACCGCTGGAAGCTGGCCGTATGCCGGCGGCAACGTTTATGGCGCAACCAAAGCGTTCGTTCGCCAGTTCAGCCTGAATCTGCGCACCGACCTGCATAAAACGGCCATCCGCGTGACCGATATCGAACCGGGCCTGGTGGGCGGCACCGAGTTTTCCAACGTGCGCTTTAAAGGCGACGACGGTAAGGCGGATAAAACCTACGAAAATGCCAATGCGCTGACGCCGGAAGATGTAACGGAAGCCGTCTGGTGGGTGGCGACGCTGCCAAAACACGTCAATATCAATACGCTTGAAATGATGCCGGTAAGCCAGACTTTTGCCGGGCTTAGCGTTCACCGCGAAGAATAACGGCCTTCCCTGCCCGGCGTGCCGTCCGGGTATGGGAGATTTCGCAAATAAGTGTTAAATTTGCATAAGTTTTCTAAATAAGAAATAAAGTCATGCCTTCATCTTCGGTTCTTAATCCTACGCTGCCTGTTAACCAGCAAATTTATCGCATTCTGCGCAGCGACATTGTTCGCTGCTTGATTCCGCCCGGCACCCCGCTTTCAGAAAAAGAAGTTTCCGTTCGTTTTGACGTTTCCCGTCAGCCCGTGCGTGAAGCTTTTATTAAGCTTGCGGAAACGGGGCTGGTGCAGATTCGTCCCCAGCGCGGCACGTACGTGAACAAGATTTCCGTCAATCACGTTAAGAACGGCTGTTTTATTCGCGAGGCCATTGAGCGCGCGGTTGTGAAACGCGCCGCAAGCATGGCGACAGAAAGCCATCTCTATATGCTTGAGCAGCTCTTAAACCAGCAGCGCGTTGCCATTGAACGTAATCAACTGGACGATTTTTTCCAGCTTGATGATGAGTTTCATGAACAGCTGGCGCTGGTTGCCGATTGCCGTCTGGCGTGGGATACCATTGAAAACATCAAGGCGACGATGGACCGCGTGCGCTATATGAGCCTCGACCATGTTTCCCCGCCGGACATGCTGCTGGCGCAGCACTACGCTATTTTTGAAGCGCTTAAGAAGCACGATGAGAATGGCGTGGATCAGGCGATGCATCGCCATCTGCATGAGATAAGCCAGTCGATCCTGTTGATCCGCCAGGAAAACAGCGACTGGTTTAGCGAAGAGTAAAACTTCCCACGCTTATCATGGCGTGGGCTTAATTATTTTCTCATCCACTGTCCGTTGATTCCGCGCACATACTCGCCCGGCTGCGCACGCGTTACCAGCTTCTGCCCGGCAAGCTTCGCTACTTCGTCCACGGAAATGTTATTGCTGTCGGCCAACTGCTGATAATGCGCCGCCCTTGCCTCGTTGATGCTTTTCACCAGCGCCAGCGTTTCTTTATCCTGCCGGACGGGCGCGATATACCCGCTCAGCGTTTCCCCTACCAGCCCCTGCTGGCGGGCCTCGTTTAGGGTTATGGCCCATAGCGGCTGGCTGAACAGCAGCGTACAAACCAGCGCGCCTTTGATTACGATTTTCATTAGTCGCCCCTCATCAGAACAGGTCGCTGCGGCTTTTCAGCAGATTTTCCACATCCTTATCCACCTTGATATGAATCTCGTGCTCGATTTTCACGTTCATATTGATGGTGATAGGCTCTTTCGGCGCGGCCACTTCAATGCGCGGCGTACAGCCCGAAAGCGCCAGCGTTCCGGCCGCCAGTCCTGCGGCGATAAAGGTTTTCATTGTCTTTCCTCACATGCTTTACCGGATGTCTGACAGCGCGCATCCGGCAAGGTGGCGTTTTTTTCCAGCCAGGCCTGTAAATTGTCGCCAAAGCGTAAACTACGCCACAGCGTAAAAAGGTTTTCCTGATGGGTATAGTTGAGATTAACGGTGTTTTTCTTGTCCTCCACGTGGCTTATCCCCGTTACGCTTGCGCTCATCGTCACCACGCCCAGGTTATCTAAGTTAATTTTCGTCCATGACCGGGAAATCTCCATGTAGCGCAGCCAGTTTATCGCCGCGCCCGCCGCCATATTATTGGCAACGATGGCGTCAGCCATGTCTTTGTCCATGCGAAACGTCAGGGGGCCAGGGTTTGTGATCCAGCCATCCTTGATAATCCATTGCGGATGATTAAGCCACAGCGGCAGCGCGCCGGTAACCCGTCCGGACACCGTAAACTGCTTAGGATTGATAGCGGTGATTAGCTCACTTGTAGAAATATCCTGTAGCCGAAGCAGCGCGGCGTCCCGCTGCGGCATGCGAAGCTGCTGCATAAGTATTTTGCCGCCAAGGATATCAACGCTCACGTTGCTTAGCGTTAACGGCTGCGTGTCGCTCCACGGATACCAGCCTTCAAGATCGGCGGTAACGTTTTGCGCGGACACCTGATTTTTTACTTCTCCGATACGTAACGTTACCGGCCCGTGGGTTCCCAGATGCCAGGCCGAATTGCCAAAGCGGAACGGCAGAACAAAATCGACGCCGTTTATCTGGTTGTCCGGCAACCATGCGCTCCCGCCCTTCACTACGCCGTGCCCGCCAGCTTCAAAACCCTGCCCGCTCGCGGCGGAAAAGGCGATTTGTGCATAAAGAGTGCCGTCTTTCAGATCCAGCTTCCAGTCCGGCGGAATCAGCGGCTGGAAAACGGTTAAGGCTTGCTGCGGCCACCAGGCGTTGCCGCGCAGACGTTCGCCATCCCAGCGGCCCATCACGCGCACCGGGCCAATTTTTCCGGCATGCAGATCGCCCCTGAACTGGAATGAAGACGGATTTTCGCCGTTGACGCTGAATTTCAGCGTTGAGGCAGGTAAAGCGCTGCCGCCGGTAAAGGTTGTACTACCTGCATCCAGCGACAAAGCGCCGGTAAAAGAAGAATGCTCTTCCGCACGCTGCCAGCGAACGGGTTTTTCCAGCACCAGACGCGGCTTGTCCATCTGCATTGAACCGTACTGCAGTTTGTCGAATCCCGTCGAGAGCGAGGTCAGTTCAATAACGTCGTCACGCCACTCACCTTTGCCGCTGACATCCCAGCGGGCGTTCATCGGCGTAAACGCGCCGTTGCCCCAGTAGCGCCACTGCCACAGCCCGGCGTCAGGAAGAAAATTGTCGGCTTTACCATCCAGGTGTAAGACAAGGTTGCCCATTTCATTTTCGTGAGCGCGAACGATGGCCTGTAGCCGCCCGTCCACGCCCTTTTGCGTGAGGCGCACGCCCGCCAGCGGCCAGCGGATTTCGTCGATGTCCAGCGCGTCAATCACCCGGCCACGGGAGCGCAGCAGGGCGCCAGGCCTGAACAGCAGTTGCGGATCGGTCAGGGCGCCGCTTAACTCTCCGGGCAGCACGGCATAGAAGACAAGCTCGCCCTGTTTAGCTTCTCCTGTTAGCTGTAGCGGCAGCGCGCTGTTTGTCATGCTCAGCTTGCCCGGCCCGATGTTCAGTACCGCGTTGCCCTTGCCTGCGCGGCCCTGGGTTACCACGTTCATTCTTCCGCTTACCGTGGCATTTTCCAGTCCCTTCCGCCAGTCGTCCACACGCAGGGCGATGCCGCCACGCAGTGGGAATCCCTGGTACGGCCAGGACCATTGTCCGCCGTTAATTTCGAAAATATTCTGGCTAATGGTCCAGGGCAGTGAAACCAGCGGTTCGCCTTCGCCTGCCTTACGCAGCGTGAACGTTCCCTGATCTTCATGCCAGTCAAGCACGGCGTTAACAGGCTCAGGCTCCTGTGGAATGCGCAGCGCGGTGGTGATGCGCCCCTGTTCCGGCAAGCCGTCAGGCACCAGCGGCAGCGTGAATGTGCCCACCAGTTCTATCGGCTCCATCCCTTCGAATGCGCTGATTTTAAGCTGCTGTAGCTCAAGCGTCTGGCCTTTCAGATTTGCATCAACGGTTAATAGCGGGCCGGAGTAATGCACCTCTTGCCGCGCCGGCGTGAGCGAGACGCGCAGCGCGCCGGTAAACTGCTGCCACGGCGTCACGTTGACCTTATCAATGGTCAGCAGCGTATAGGGCAACAAAGCTTGCCATTGGGCAAGGGTGCGCGGTGCGGCAGGGCTGGAATCACCGGCAGGAATTTTGCTCATGCACTCGGGATTAAGGGTAAGTTCGTTCACATGCAGCCGCCAGCGGCTCGGATGGCTGAGCCTTGCGTGCTTCAGGCTTGCCAGTTCGCACTCCCCGGCCAGGTAGCGAAGATCGGGAATAATAATTGCCCCACGGCTAAGGCGTGGGCTGGCCTCCATGGCAATTCGCGTGCCCTGTGGAAGCCAGATGCCAGCAAGCGTTGGCAGCCAGTTGGCGATGGTCAACAGCAGCGTCAGCGGGAGCAAGACAAGCACCAGTGCGAGGGCAATAATGGCTTTGTATTTACCCTTCATGGGCGGTTAATATCCTGATTCAGCGACAATTTATGCCGAAATATGCAATGATTCTGTCATGATTCGGGCCGGGCGTGAAGTCAACGCCATCGTCTAAGCTTAGATGAGCGATTACCGTCGGGCCTCTCCCGCCTGTTAAAACTTATTTTAATATTGGTAAGAAAATTTTAAGCATGGTAATTTTACGTTAAATCCTTCTGGAGAAAAGTCTTATGAAACTGGCCGTATACAGCACAAAACAGTACGACAAAAAGTATCTTGAGAATGTTAACCAGGAATATGGCTTTGATATTGAATTTTATGACTTCCTGTTAACGGAGAGAACCGCCAAAACCGCCCACGGCTGCGACGGCGTTTGTATTTTCGTTAATGACGACGGCAGTCGCCCAGTGCTCGAAGAGCTAAAAAGCCAGGGCGTGAAGTTTATTGCCCTGCGCTGCGCTGGCTTTAACAACGTGGATTTGGATGCGGCAAAAGAGCTGGGTCTGCCCGTTGTGCGCGTACCGGCCTATTCGCCGGAAGCGGTAGCCGAGCACGCCGTCGGTATGATGATGTGCCTGAACCGTCGCATTCATCGTGCCTATCAGCGCACGCGTGACGCCAACTTTTCGCTTGAAGGCTTAACGGGTTTTACCATGTTCGGTAAAACCGCAGGCGTGCTGGGCACCGGTAAAATTGGCCTTGCGGCGCTGCGTATCCTGAAAGGTTTTGGTATGCGCCTGCTGGCGTTTGACCCATACCCAAGCGCGGCGGCGCTGGAGATGGGCGTGGAGTATGTCGATCTGCCAACGCTCTTCTCGCAGGCTGACGTTATTTCCCTGCACTGCCCGCTGACGCCGGAAAATTACCATTTGCTCAACCGCACCGCTTTTAGCCAGATGAAAGACGGCGTGATGATCGTTAACACCAGCCGCGGCGGATTAATCGATTCCCAGGCCGCTATCGAAGCGCTGAAGACGCAGAAAATTGGCGCGCTGGGTATGGATGTGTACGAGAATGAACGCGATCTGTTCTTTGAAGACAAGTCTAACGACGTGATTCAGGATGACGTATTCCGCCGCCTGTCCGCCTGCCACAACGTGCTCTTTACCGGGCACCAGGCGTTCCTGACGGCGGAAGCTTTAACCAGTATTTCTGAAACGACGCTTGAAAACCTGCGCCAGCTTGAGAACGGCGAACCTTGCGCAAACCAGGTTAACTAACTTATGTCGCAGGCGCTGAGCTTTTAAGATTATCCTTACTGCGGCATGGCGTGCTTTTTGCCAAAGTGGCGCCAACTCATTGATGAAATAAGTAACTTAGGGAGAAGAAATGAAAAAAGTAGCTTCGCTGATGCTGGCGGCAACCATCCTGGCTGGCTGTGCACAATCCGGTGATAAAGGAACCGTTACCGCACAGGATCTGCAGCATCACCGCTATGTTTTACAAAGCGTGGACGGTAAACCTCTGGAAGGGATCAAGCGTATGCCGGAGCTGAGCTTCGGGGAAAACATGCATATAGCGGGTCGCATGTGTAACAGCTTTATGGGCCAGGCAAGCATCGCCGATAACACCCTGAAGGCGAAAGGCCTGGGCATGACCATGATGCTTTGCGTGGAACCGCAGCTTAACGAGCTTGACCACATGATCAACGATATGCTGACCGCAGGAGCGAAGGTGGATCTCACGCAGCAGACGTTAACGCTTAAAACCAGCCAGCACACTTTAGTGTATAAGCCGGCCGATCTTCGCTAGTAGGCTCCGCAGGTTCCGGCGGCAAGCGCGTTTTCACTACAGCGTTTGCCGTTGGGCATAGCGCACATCCCAATTGCCGACCCGTCAAGCTGACGAGCCACGCTCAGCGACCCACCAATCATTGCACAACTCGCCTGCCCCTGATTCGACATAGCAGCCCGCATTCCCGGCTGAACATGAGCGGCGGTGGCCTGTTGAGGTGGTTCATTACTACTGCATGCCGATAAAAGCGTTGTCGATAACAACAAAGCGGCACAGCCGGCTAAAAACGCAGCGCGCATTACTCTTCTCCCCCTGAACGTTGCAAACCCCTGGAATCATAAGCGCCATGTCCGCGCGGCGTCGAGAGCAATGGGCAAGAAAAAGTGTTTGTTTTTGCAACACGGATCGCTTTTTAGCATAAAACTTCAGAAAATTCCCATCGGTAACCCTTCTCGCGGCAGGGGCAATGACACAAAAGCGAAAATCGCGCTTTCCGGCCTTTGCTAAACTTAAGGCATTATTCAGGGCCGCCGACGTAATGCGAGCCTCTTTTTTTGCGCAATGTAAGGGTCACTTTTATGATCACTATCGACGGCAATGGTGCGGTCGCCTCCGTGGCGTTTCGCGCCAGTGAAGTTATTGCCATCTACCCGATAACACCGAGCTCAACCATGGCCGAGCAGGCGGACGCCTGGTCAGGCGATGGCCGCAAAAACGTCTGGGGAGATACGCCTCGCGTGGTAGAAATGCAGTCGGAAGCCGGGGCTATCGCCACCGTGCACGGCGCGTTGCAAACCGGTGCCCTTTCTACTTCGTTCACCTCATCGCAGGGTTTGCTGCTGATGATCCCCACCCTTTACAAACTGGCCGGACAGCTAACGCCGTTTGTTCTGCACGTGGCGGCCCGTACCGTGGCTACACACGCGCTTTCTATTTTTGGCGACCACTCTGACGTCATGGCCATTCGCCAGACCGGCTGCGCCATGCTTTGCGCCAGCAGCGTTCAGGAAGCACAGGACTTTGCGCTGATTTCGCATATCGCCACGTTAAAAAGCCGGGTGCCGTTTATTCATTTCTTCGATGGTTTCCGCACCTCGCACGAGATTAATAAAATCGTCCCGCTGGCAGACAGCACAATTCTTGAACTGCTGCCGCAAAAAGAGATCGATGAGCATCGCGCGCGCGCGCTGAATCCTGAACATCCTGTTATTCGCGGCACGTCCGCCAATCCGGATACATACTTCCAGTCCCGCGAGGCAACAAACCCGTGGTACAACGCGGTTTATGAACACGTCGAACAGGCGATGGACAGCTTTGCGAAAGCCACCGGTCGCCGGTATCGCCCGTTTGAATATTACGGTCATCCGCAGGCCGAGCGGGTAATTATCCTGATGGGTTCCGCTATCGGCACCTGTGAAGAAGTTGTCGATGAGCTGCTAACGCGCGGCGAAAAAATCGGCGTGCTAAAAGTTCGCCTGTTCCGTCCGTTTTCTGCCGACCATCTGCTGGCCGCCTTACCGGAAAGCGTGCGCCATATTGCCGTGCTGGACAGAACCAAAGAGCCGGGCGCGCTCGCAGAACCGCTGTACCTGGACGTAATGACATCGCTTGCCGAAGCCTTCAACCGTGGCGATCGCGAAACCCTGCCGCGGGTGATTGGCGGGCGTTATGGACTTTCTTCCAAAGAGTTTGGCCCGGACTGCGTGCTGGCGGTCTTTAACGAGTTAAAAGAGGCGAAGCCGCGCCCACGCTTTACCGTCGGCATTTATGACGACGTAACTAACCTGTCGTTGCCGCTGCCGGAAAACACCCTGCCATCCCGCGCTAAACTCGAAGCGCTGTTTTACGGCCTGGGCAGCGACGGCAGCGTCTCGGCGACCAAAAACAACATTAAAATTATCGGTAATTCCACGCCGTTCTTTACCCAGGGCTATTTCGTCTATGACTCGAAAAAGGCGGGCGGCCTGACGGTTTCTCACCTGCGCGTCAGCGAACATCCGATTAATTCCACCTACCTTATCGACCGCGCGGATTTCGTCGGCTGCCACCAGCTACAGTTTATCGACAAGTATCAGATGGCCGAGCGTCTGAAGCCTGGCGGTATATTCCTGCTCAATACGCCGTACGGCGCGGATGAAGTCTGGCACCGCCTGCCGCAGGAGGTACAGTCGGTGCTTAACCAGAAGAAAGCGCGTTTCTTTGTGGTTAACGCGGCGAAAATCGCTCGTGAATGCCAGCTTGGTGCACGCATCAACACCGTCATGCAGATGGCATTCTTCCACCTCACCAACATTCTGCCGGGCGACAGCGCGCTGGCTGAACTGCAGGGGGCGATTGCCAAAAGCTACAGCAGCAAAGGCCAGGAACTGGTTGAACGTAACTGGCAGGCGCTGGCGATGTCGCGTGAAATGCTGGCGGAGGTTGCGCTGCAGCCGGTCTTCGAAGACAGCCCGATGCGCCCGCCGGTGGTTTCCGACGCCGCGCCAGATTTTGTCAAAACCGTCACCGCCGCGATGCTTGCCGGTCTTGGCGATGCGCTGCCCGTTTCCGCGCTGCCGCCGGACGGCACCTGGCCGATGGGCACCACGCAGTGGGAAAAACGCAATATTGCAGAAGAGATCCCCATCTGGAAGCCGGAGATCTGTACCCAGTGCAACCACTGTGTAGCGGCCTGCCCGCACTCGGCGATTCGAGCCAAAGTGGTGCAGCCAGAGGTAATGGACGCCGCCCCCGCCGCCCTGCAATCGCTGGATGTGAAGTCCCGCGATATGCGCGGCCAGAAATATGTTCTGCAGGTGGCGCCGGAAGACTGCACCGGCTGTAACCTGTGCGTGGAAGTTTGTCCGGCAAAAGATCGCCAGAATCCGGAGATCAAGGCCATCAACATGATGTCTCGTCTTGAACACGTTGAGGAAGAAAAAGAAAACTATGATTTCTTCCTCAGGATGCCGGAAATGGATCGCACAAGCCTGGAACGCATCGATATCCGTACTTCTCAGTTGCTGACGCCGCTGTTTGAATACTCCGGCGCCTGCTCTGGCTGCGGTGAAACGCCTTATATCAAGCTGCTGACCCAGCTTTACGGCGATCGCCTGTTGATTGCCAACGCGACGGGCTGTTCGTCAATTTACGGCGGCAACCTTCCTTCCACCCCTTACACTACGGACGCCAACGGCCGCGGCCCGGCATGGGCGAACTCGCTGTTTGAAGATAACGCCGAGTTTGGCCTGGGCTTCCGGTTAACGGTTGACCAGCACCGCGTGCGCGTGATGCGCCTGCTGGAAAAATTTGCCGACCGGCTGCCGGCCGAGCTTAGCGAGCAGCTTCACGCCGAAGCTACGCCGGAGGTTCGCCGTGAACAGGTTGCCGCACTGCGACAGCATCTGGCTGGCGTCGATGACGCTGATGCCCGTCAGTTGCTGACCGACGCCGACGCGCTGGTAGAAAAATCTATCTGGCTCATCGGCGGCGACGGCTGGGCCTATGACATCGGTTTTGGCGGCCTCGATCACGTGCTGAGCCTTACTGAGAACGTCAATATTCTGGTGCTGGATACGCAGTGTTACTCCAACACCGGCGGCCAGGCTTCCAAAGCCACCCCGCTTGGCGCGGTGACCAAATTTGGCGAGCACGGCAAGCGTAAAGCGCGTAAAGATTTGGGCGTGAGCATGATGATGTACGGTCACGTTTATGTGGCGCAAATCTCCCTTGGCGCCCAGCTAAACCAGACGGTGAAAGCGATTCAGGAAGCGGAAGCCTATCCGGGGCCGTCGCTGATCGTTGCCTACAGCCCTTGCGAAGAACACGGCTACGATCTGGCGCTGAGCCACGATCAGATGCGCCAGCTCACCGCCACCGGCTTCTGGCCGCTGTACCGCTTCGACCCGCGTCGTGCGGATGAAGGCAAGCTGCCGCTGGCGCTGGATTCCCGTCCGCCGTCGGACGCGCTGGCCGATACGCTGATGAAAGAGCAGCGTTTCCGTCGCCTGAATTCGCAGCAGCCGGAGGTGGCGGAGCAACTGTGGAAAGACGCCGCCGAAGATCTGCAAAAACGCTACGATTTCCTGGCGCAGATGGCCGGTAAAGCGGAGAAAGTGAGCAGCGAGTAATCCCCCATCCTGCCCCTCTCCCCCAAGGGAGAGGAAACCCAGCCCAGCCCGTCCCGGCCTGCTTCCTCGTGGGCAAAGGTCGGTATGGGCGTTCTTTTTGTTACTTCCGTAACATATTCCTGACGTAGCCGTTGCGAAGAATATATTCGCACGCATCATGTCGCCTGGTTCCTTTGAATGAGCACCCCGATGATTGCCGTTGCTTTAGTTGATGACCACGTTGTGGTGCGTTCCGGTTTCGCCCAGCTTTTAAGCCTGGAAACGGATATTCAGGTGGTCGGGCAATACAGCTCCGCCGCCGAAGCCTGGGCTGCGCTTACCAAAAATCCCCCGGACGTGGCCGTGCTCGACGTAGCCATGCCTGACGAAAACGGCCTCAGCCTGCTCAAACGCCTGCGCCAGCAGCATTCGGGCTTTCGCGCCATTATTCTGAGCATTTACGACACCACCGCCTTTGTACAAAGCGCGCTGGACGCCGGCGCCAGCGGCTATCTCACCAAGCGCTGTGGGCCTGAGGAGCTGGTACAGGCCGTGCGTACCGTTGGCATGGGCGGACATTATTTGTGTGCCGACGCGCTGCGGGCGCTACGCCATGCCGGGCAACCTGCAAAAGCGCTGGAGGGTTTAACCCCTCGCGAGCGCGAAGTTTTTGATCTTCTCGTGAAGGGTGAAAGCGTCAAACATATCGCAGATATGCTCAGGCTTAGCCATAAAACGGTGCACGTGCACCGGGCCAACATTCTCGGCAAGCTGCAATGTGAAAGCACTATCGATCTGGTGCATTTCGCCCTCGACCACCAGTTGCTGACCGGGCACTAAATGGGACGTTTGTGGCGCCATCTGCTGCTGTCGCTGTTTATCGTCTTTGCCTGGGGACTGGGCTGGCTGGCGCTGTGGACTATCAGCTTCTATCTCACCAGCAACGGCCAGCAGGCTACTTTGCTTTTGCCGCAGGGCGTGTACCTCGCGCTGCTGATCCTGCTTCATCGTCGTTACTGGCCAGCCCTGCTGGTTTCGGTTATCGGGCTGATGGGCTGGCTGTGGCAGCAGCAGTTAATGATCGAACCGGTAATGCTGCTTTCCCCGTTTATCAGCGCGATCCCAGCGCTGCTTGTGCAGCGCTACTGGCATCGCTTCACGCTCTACTGGCAGCGGCTGTCTTTATTGATGGCGGCCATTACCGGCGACGCGCTGCTGCACACGCTGGCGCTTAGCCCCTTCCTCGCAAGCTCTGCTTCGCAAATTTTATTGGCCGCGTTTACCGGCGGGATTTTGCTGACGCCCTTCGTGTATCTGATTTATGAATATTTGCGCCAGCAGCACCTGGAAAGCCTGCTGGCACAGGAAACGCCTAATCCTCCGCTGCGCACCTCGCTGCTTATCTGGTGCAGCCTGTTTTTTATTATTGGCGTGGGTGCGCAAATGGTGCTGTCGCCGGAGATCGAGCGTTTGCTGCTGATCGTGGTGTTTCTGCCAAACGTGGTAATGGCCTATAAATTTGGCTGGCAGGGCGGCGTGCTGGCGGCGCTGCTTGGCAGCATGATGATCACCATCGCCCGGCAGATTGGCACCGGCTTTAACGGGCTGATGGAGATGGAGCTGTTTTTGTCGACTCAGGCGCTGCTCGGTATCGGGCTGGGGATTGCAATCAGCCGTCAGCAGCATCTGGCTAACAATCTTCATCGCTATCGCCAGCGTCTGGAAATCGAGCTGCAGGCCCGGCGTGAGCTGATGGAAAAGCTGGTGCACGCCGAAGAAGATACGCGCAAGGATCTCGCCCGCGAGCTGCACGATGAAATAGGCCAGAACATTACCGCGATCCAGATCCAGTCGATGCTGGTGAAGCGTACCGCCAGCGGCGATTCGGCGTCGCTTGCCGCCGAACAAATTAACCAGCTTGCCCAGCGCATTCACCACTCAACCCGCCAGTTGCTGCGCCAGCTTCGCCCCCCGGTGCTTGATGAGATGTCCCTTGAGAAGGCCCTGCATCATCTGGTGCAGGAGTTTGCTTTTGCCGAACGCGGCGTTATCTGCCGTTTTACTTACGACCTCCCTGGACAACCCGTCAGCGATACCGTGGTGTTCACGCTTTATCGCCTGGTGCAGGAGCTGCTGAACAATATCTGCAAGCACGCCGATGCAAGCCATGTCGATATTTCACTGACTTTACAGCCGCACGGCGTGCGGCTTGAGGTCAAAGACGACGGCATAGGTTTTACCGGCGATCTTAATACCGGCTTTGGGTTACAGGGCATCGGGGAGCGCATCCGCGCGTTAGGCGGGGATTTGACGCTCGAAGGCCGCGCCGGAACGCGCGTAATTGTTAACCTGCCCACACTTTTTCAACAAAGTCAGGGATAACCAGGAAAAAGTCTTAGTTGTCTAAAACCTTGTCTCATCCCCTTTCTGTCGCCTTTTTCTATAGTCTTTTCAACCCGGAGGAATCCCATGATTTCTGAGCAAAACGTTGGACGTAAATACCGCGACCTGCGACCGCGTTTGCTGTTTTCGATGGTGGTGGGTTACGCCGCTTTTTACCTGACACGTAAAAGCGTGAGCTTTGTCCTTCCGGCAATGCAGGTCGATCTTGGGCTTAGCAAAAGCGATATCGGCCTGATGGGCACGCTGTTTTACCTCTCGTATCGCCTGTCGAAATTTGCCGCAGGGCTCTGGCATGACAGACGAGGAGAACGCTGGTTTATGGGCGCAGGCCTGATGGCGACCGGCGTGCTGAATATCCTGTTCGCCTTTGGCAGCAACCTGACGATGCTGCTGGTTATCTGGACGCTGAACGGGTTTTTTCAGGGCTGGGGATGGCCGCCCTGTGCAAGGCTGCTGACGCACTGGTATTCGCGCAACGAGCGCGGCTTCTGGTGGGGGTGCTGGAACACCTCCATTAACCTGGGCGGCGCGGCGGTGCCGATGATTTCTGCGCTAATGGCGCTGTGGTTTGGCTGGCAGGCGGCGCTGCTGGTGCCGGGGGTTATCGGCATCGTGACGGGCGTCTGGCTGTGCCGCCGGTTAACCGGCACACCGGAAGAGGCGGGCCCGCCCCCGGTAGGCGTCTGGCGCCACGACCCGCTGGAAATACGCCAGGTGCAGCTTAGCCCCGCCATGCCGCTGTGGCAGATGTTTCGCAGCACGGTGCTGCAAAATTCGATGATCTGGCTGCTCGGCGCGAGTTACGTGCTGGTTTACCTGATTCGCATCGCGCTGAACGACTGGGGAAACATCTGGCTGGCTGAAAGCCACGGCGTAAATTTACTCAGCGCCAACGCCACGGTGATGCTGTTTGAAATGGGCGGCTTGTTCGGGGCGCTGTTTGCGGGCTGGGGCTCTGATTTGCTGTTTCGCGGCCAGCGTGCGCCGATGATTTTGCTGTTTGCCCTTGGGCTGTTTATCTCCGTTGCCGCCCTTTGGCTTTCGCCGGTGCACCATTACGCGCTGCTGGCGATGTGCTTTTTTGCCATCGGCTTCTTCGTGTTTGGCCCGCAGATGCTGATTGGCCTCGCGGCGGTGGAATGCAGCCACAAGCAGGCCGCAGGCGCCGCAACCGGCTTTCTGGGCCTGTTTGCGTACTTAGGCGCCGCGCTGGCGGGCTGGCCGCTGTCGCAGGTGATTGAGCGTTACGGCTGGTCGGGGATGTTTGTACTGTTAACTATCGCCGCCGCATTGATTGGATTTTTGCTGATGCCGCTGTTGATGGCGGGCATCAGCGCGCAGGACAGGAGTATTGGGGCCATGGATCCGGCTATCACCTTACCTCAGGACACTTAGGATAATAATATGAAACTGACCGTGCTCTCTTCTCTGGTTGCCGCAGGCGTCGCGCTGGCGACGCTTTCCGGCGCCGCCCAGGCAAAAGGCCGCCTGGTGGTCTATTGCAGCGCCACCAATGAAATGTGCGAAACGGAAGCCAAAGCCTTTAGCGATAAATACGATGTGAAAACGTCGTTTATCCGTAACGGTTCCGGCAGTACGCTTGCAAAAGTGGACGCCGAGAAGAAAAACCCGCAGGCCGACGTATGGTACGGCGGCACGCTTGATCCCCAGTCGCAGGCGGGCGAGATGGACTTGCTGACGCCTTATAAATCAGCCAACCTTGAGCAAATCATGCCGCAGTTCCGCGACCCGGCCAAGCGTAAAGGCAACTACTCCTCGGCCGTATACGTCGGCATTCTCGGTTTTGGCGTTAACACCCAGCGCCTGAAAGAGAAAAATCTTCCGCTGCCAAAATGCTGGAAGGATCTGACGAATCCGGTCTACAAAGGCGAAATTCAGATTGCCGATCCGCAAAGCTCCGGCACGGCCTATACCGCTCTTGCGACTTTTGCCCAGCTGTGGGGGGAAGATCAGGCCTTTGATTACCTGAAAAAACTCAACGGCAATATTTCACAGTACACCAAATCCGGCATCGCTCCGGCGCGTAACGCCGCCCGTGGCGAAACGGCCATCGGTATCGGTTTCCTGCACGATTATTCGCTGGAAAAAGAGAACGGCGCTCCGCTGGAGCTGATTTCGCCATGCGAAGGCACCGGCTATGAAATTGGCGGCGTCAGCATTCTGAAAGGCGCGCGTAATATGGACAACGCTAAGCTGTTCGTTGACTGGGTGCTGTCAAAAGAGGCGCAGGAGCTGTCCTGGAAGAAAGGTAAGTCCTACCAGATCCTGACCAATACCACTGCCGAAACCTCGCCGCTGTCCCTCAAGCTCGACGACCTGAAGCTTATCAATTACGACATGGATAAATACGGCGCGACCGACATGCGCAAGGCGCTTATCAGCAAGTGGGTTACCGATGTGAAGATGGGTAACTAACCCGCCAGCAGGTGACGCTGTCACGTCACCTGCTCCCTTCTTTTTTTGGCCGATGAGGCACTTATGTCTGAAATTTTACTTTCGCGCACGCAGCGATTGCGGGACCCTATTTTCTGGTGGGTGGCGCTGTGCTGGCTGGCTTTTGCCCTGCTGCCATGCTGGAGCCTGGATTACGGCCTGTTCGAATCTACCAGCGATGAGATACTCGCCGCCTACGGCTGGTCCGGCTTAAATATCAGTCTGCTGTGGTACATCCTGCCCTCTTTGCTGTTGCTGCGCCCGTTCAGCGCGCTGGGGCCGGAGAAAAAACAGCGCCACTATTTCGACGCCGGCTGGGCCTTATTATGCATGGCTTTTGTGGTGGTAAGCTCGACGGTTATCGGACGCGGCATGGGGTATGCCACCATTGTGCTGTTCATCGCGCTGGGCATGATTATTACCCTCGCCCTCGCCCGCCTTGAGTGGTTGGGGGGCGACCGCTTCGTTATTGGTTCGCTGGTGACCATAGTGGCGCTGATTAGCGTATTTATCGTCTGGCCAAGCATCGCTATCTTTATCCCGATGTTCACCAACGACGCCGGGGATTTTGCGCCGCTGGCGTTTATGGCGGTGCTCGGCCAGGCGCACATTGTGCAGGTGATTATTAACTCCATCGGCCTGTCGATTGCCGTGGGCGTCGGCTGTACCTTCTTTGGCCTGGTGCTGGCGATTTACACCACGCGTATTGCCAGACGCAGCGCAATCATTGGCCGTATCTTCTCTATTTTGCCTATCGTTACCCCGCCGTTTGTCGTCGGGCTTGGCGTCACGCTGATGATGGGCCGCTCCGGCTATGTCACCGAGCTGATGGTGGAATGGTTCGGGCTAACTAACACTAACTGGCTGTACGGCTTTACCGGTATCTGGCTGGCGCAGGTTCTGGCGTTTACGCCCATGGCTTTTATGATCCTCGACGGCGCGATAAAAACTATTCACCCGTCGCTCGAAGAAGCCTCTTATACGCTGCGCGCCACGCGCTGGAAGACCTTCAAAGGCGTATTCCTGCCGCTGTTAAAACCGGCGCTGGCGAACGCCTTCCTGATTGTGATTGTGCAGTCGCTGGCGGACTTCAGTAACCCGCTGGTGCTGGGCGGCAACTTCGACGTGCTCGCCACGCAAATTTATTTCTATATCACCGGTTCCCAGCTTGATTACCAGGCCGCCAGCACGCTTGGCGCGTTCCTGCTGCTGTTCTCGCTTGCGGTGTTCTGCATTCAGTACATGTGGATTGGCAAACGTTCTTACGTGACGGTGTCCGGCAAATCTAACCGTGGCGACGTGCAGCCGCTGCCGGTCACGCTGGTTTGGGCGGTTATCGCGCTGCTGGCCGTGTGGATTGCGTTTAACGCCCTGCTTTACGGCAGCATTTTCTACGGCAGCTTTACGGTGAACTGGGGCGTGGATTACACCCTGACGCTGGATAATTTCATCAAGCTGTTCGGCCAGGGCATGAACGACGGCGCGTGGCCTTCGCTGCTTGATACTCTGCTTTACGCCGGGATTGCCGCACCGATCACCGCGTTCTTCGGTTTGCTGATCGCCTGGATTGTGGTGCGCCAGCAGTTCCGCGGCAAAAAGACCATTGAGTTCACCACTATGCTGTGCTTCGCGGTGCCGGGCACCGTGGCGGGCGTTTCTTATATTCTGGCGTTTAACAGCGCGCCGGTGTACCTGACAGGCACCGCCGCCATCGTGATTATGTCGATGGTGATGCGCAACGTGCCGGTGGGGATCCGCGCGGGTATCGCCGGACTCGGGCAAATTGACAAGTCGCTGGATGAGGCTTCCCTGAGCCTGCGCGCCGGGTCAATGCGCACGATTATTAACATCCTGCTGCCACTGCTACGCCCGGCAATCCTTTCAGCGCTGATTTACAGCTTTGTACGCGCCATTACTACGGTCAGCGCCATTGTTTTCCTTGTGACGCCGGATACCCGCGTGGCGACGGCCTACATTCTTAACCGTGTGGAAGATGGCGAATACGGCGTGGCTATCGCCTATGGATCGATTCTGATCGTCGTGATGCTGACGATTATCTTCATTTTTGACTGGCTGATTGGCGAGGCGCGTATTTCGCGTTCGAAAGCCAAAACCAACGCGTGATTACGGAGTAAACCATGACACAACCTCATTTTGTAGAACTACGCGGCGTCACGAAACGGTTTGGCAATAATACCGTCCTTGGCGGCATCAATCTGGCCATTCCCAAAGGTGAAATGGTCACCCTGCTCGGCCCGTCCGGCTGCGGTAAGACCACCGTCCTGCGCCTGGTGGCCGGGCTTGAAAAGCCAAGCGAAGGGCAGATTTTAATTGACGGTGAAGACGTGACCCACCGTTCGATCCAGCAGCGTGATATCTGCATGGTGTTCCAGTCCTACGCCCTGTTCCCGCATATGTCGCTTGGCGATAACGTCGGCTATGGCCTGAAGATGCTGGGCACGCCGCGGGCAGAAATTAAAAGCCGCGTAAAAGAAGCGCTGGCGATGGTCGATCTGGATGGGTTTGAAGACCGTTTTGTCGACCAGATTTCTGGCGGCCAGCAGCAGCGCGTGGCGCTGGCGAGGGCTTTAATCCTCAAGCCGAAAGTGCTGCTGTTCGATGAGCCGCTCAGCAACCTCGACGCCAACCTCAGGCGCAGCATGCGTGACAAAATCCGCGAGCTGCAAAAGCAGTTCAACATTACCTCGCTGTACGTTACCCACGATCAAAGCGAGGCGTTTGCGGTGTCGGATACGGTACTGGTGATGAATAAAGGCGAGATTATGCAGATTGGCAGCCCGCAAACGCTTTATCGCCAGCCCGCCTCGCGCTTTATGGCGAGCTTCATGGGCGATGCCAATATTTTCCCGGCGCGTTTTGGCAGCGATTATGTGGAAATCCACGGCTATCGTTTGCCGCGTCCTCCACAGCTGGCGATTTCCCAGGCAGAAGGCACGGTGGGCGTACGCCCGGAAGCCATCACGCTGAGCGAACACGGGGCCCAAAGCCAGCGCTGCGTGGTTCGCCATGTCGCCTATATGGGGCCGCAGTATGAAGTAACGGTGGAATGGCACGGTCAGGCTCTGCTGTTGCAGGTGAACGCCACGCGTCTGCAGCCTGATGTTGGGGATAATTATTACCTGGAGATCCATCCGTACGGGATGTTTGTGCTGGCGGACGCGGCGTAATGGTTCCCTCTCCCTTGCAGGGAGGGGGAACTTAAGCGGTTACTTCAGCAAACGTACCTTAACGGCTTTGCCCTTAATTTTGCCCTGCTGGAGCTGCTTCCATGCATGGCGGGCAACGGACTGACGAACGGCAACGTAGACATGCACCGGATGCACGTCTATTTTGCCGATATCCGCACCTTCCAGACCCATATCGCCCGTCAGCGCGCCAAGGATATCGCCGGGACGCATTTTGGCTTTTTTGCCGCCGTCGATGCACAGCGTCGCCATTTCGGCTTCCAGCGGCTTTATGCTGATGCCGGTCGGCGCCTGCTGCCAGTTTAACGAAAGGTTTAACATCTCTGCCAGCACGCTTGCGCGCTGTGCTTCTTCCGGGGCGCAGAAGCTTATCGCAAGGCCGCTTTCCCCGGCGCGAGCGGTACGTCCGATACGGTGAACGTGCACTTCAGGGTCCCAGGAGAGTTCGTAGTTAATCACCATTTCAAGCGCTTTAATGTCCAGCCCGCGAGCGGCGACGTCCGTGGCCACCAGTACGCGGCTGCTGCCGTTGGCGAAACGCACAAGCGTCTGGTCGCGATCGCGCTGTTCCATATCGCCATGCAGCGCCAGCACGCTTTGATTGCTTTCGCTCAGCGCGTCACATACGGCCTGACAGTCTTTTTTGGTATTACAGAACACCACGCAGGAAGCGGGCTGATGTTTGCTAAGCAGCTTTTGCAGCAGGCCAATTTTGCCGCCGCGTGAGACTTCATAGAACTGCTGTTCTACGGACGGGAGTTCGTCCACAGAATCGATTTCGATGGTCAGCGGATCGTGCTGAACGCGCTTGCTGATGGTGGCAATCGCCGTCGGCCAGGTGGCGGAGAACAGCAGGGTCTGGCGTTTGGCCGGCGCGTGGCTGATGACTTCGTCAATGGCATCGGCAAAGCCCATATCCAGCATACGATCGGCTTCGTCGAGCACCAGCGTTTGCAGCGCGTCCAGCTTTACCGTCTCTTTTTTCAGATGGTCCAGCAGACGACCCGGCGTTGCCACTATGATGTGCGGCGCGTGGGTCAAAGAGTCGCGCTGCACGCCAAACGGCTGTCCGCCGCATAAGGTCAGCACTTTTATGTTTGGCATATAGCGCGCCAGGCGACGTAGCTCTTTAGCAACCTGGTCCGCCAGCTCGCGCGTTGGGCACAGCACCAGCGACTGGGTAATAAACTGGCTGGCGTCAATGTGTTGCAGCAGGCCTAAACCGAAGGCTGCGGTTTTACCGCTGCCGGTTTTAGCCTGAGCGCGGACATCTTTCCCTGCAAGAATAGCGGGCAATGCGGCAGCCTGAACGGGAGTCATGGCGTGATAGCCTAGTTCGTTAAGATTGGCGAGTTGTTCCGCAGGCAGAATATTTAGGGTAGAAAAAGAGGTCACAATTATACTCTCGATAAATGGGCTGTCGGGCAGCGGCTGCCGCGCATTCTAGCAGCTTCGGCTGGCAGGGTCATTTATCTACGTATTTAACGCCGGACAGCGCGCTGATTACGGTGCTCATTGCCCTTGCGGTTAACTCAGAGCGTTTGATTTTTTGATTAGCAAGTGAAGTTCGCAGCAGGCCAGCGATGACAATATGTTTAGGTTCCTGCCCAAGATCGCGCATCTCCAGAACCACCTTACCTACGACGCGGCACATTTCCTGATACAGCTCTTCATCTGTGGCCTGGTTTCCCATACTTGCTCCATTTTTAACGTGGCGTAAAAGCATAGCATCATGCTTATGGGCGTTTCAGTCCGGATTTTCTTTTATTGCCCTCGCATCACAATTTCAACCGCTGCGTGACTTATCAGGCTTCCTGCCCCGTCGCCGATTATTTTTCTCTGCCGGTGCAGCTCAGTGACGATGTTGTCACGATTGATTACGGTTCCTTCTGCTATCAGACTCACCACTGCCGCCCCAATGGCGCAGCCGATTAGCTGCGCACGCTCTTCGTCCTGGCTCATTACCCTGCTCTCTTGTTATTACCCATAAAAAAACTAGCACAATTTTCTGCGTGCACCACAGGTTTTAGCCGGGTGAAAGATGATAAAGGCTCTTTCCGAGGCTTTCTAACCACAGCGGTAAGACGTTGCGATACCAGTTGAGATATAAACCGAGCGCGGGGTTCGATCTTCTTTGCAGAATATCAACGACTTCTGTCACTATCCAGGCCTTGCTGATGGCGATTTCTCTCGCCAGTTCCTGGGTGGAAAAGGCCGGGTGTAAACCTGTATACCGTTCGGCAATACTCCGGTATTCCTCCCACTGCCCCATTCCTTTAATTAACGGGGCAAGATCAATCGCCGGGCTTCCTTGGCCAAAGCGTTCCCAGTCAAATAAAACCAGCTCCCCGTTGGACCTTCTCCCCCAGTTTCCGGCATTACTGTCACCGGATATCAACGCCTTAGGTAAGAAAAGCTCATGGCTCATTTTCTGCAACTTAACGAGGAGCCTGGCCGGCGCCCCGCTAAAACCGAGCAGCCGTATTGCCTGCTCGCCTGCATGTTCTGACCATGTATGTTGCCGGAATATATAATTCGAATGGCCGGGCTGATGATGGAGACAAGCAAGCATTTTTATCACGCCTTGATCGGCAACCAGCTCTTCCTGAGTGACGGACAATGGAATAAATTCCAGCAGCAAAGAATGATTGCTTTCACGGCTTGTGATGAGATCGGGTGTATGAACGCCAGCCGCCTTCAGGGCTGCTGAGGCGCCGTGATAAAACTGATATTCAACGGGTGAGACGTTTAGCTTTTCGATGCACTTCTTACCTGCAAAGTCGACAAGGCTTACCCGCGCGCTCCCCATCTTTGCCAGATTATCATTCATGCATAAATGCCTTATTGTAGGGCCGGGCCATTTTTACCAGTCAGTGGTTAACGCTAAAAGCTAGCATAAATTTTGATAGTGGCCGACTGTGGGAACTGAACTATTCTCAGCATCCTTCAGAACAAAATAGAAACAGGGCTCACCCGCAAGGAGCAATGAATGCAGTACGTTACCAACTCACTCGTTTTAAGAGAATTAACCCCGGAAGATACTGCCGATCTCTACCGGATTTATGGCGATCCGGCGACCAACACGTTCAATCCCGCAGGCCCTTATCCAGACATTGCATTTGCAAGCGCAAGACTCAACGACTGGATAAAAGAGTATAAAAAATATGGCTACGGTAACTGGGCCGTTTCCTTACGGGAGGCTCCTGAGCATGTCATCGGGTTTGCGGGCATCACCTTACGCACTCTCGATGGTTCGCTTACGAATAACCTGGGATACAGATTTTCTACCGATGCCTGGGGAAAAGGCCTCGCGACCGAGTTCTGCAATTTCGCTTTAACGCATGGCTTTAAAACGCTTGGTTTGCAGGAAATTACCGCTGTTGTCAGACCCGATCATCTCGCATCTCAACGCGTGTTGATTAAAGCGGGAATGCGCTTAACCGGAACGACTGACGATGTACCACATTCGCCGCCCAGCCAGGTTTACAGGCTTGAGGTAAATGAATGGCGTGCTTTGCACGCACAGGTGATTGCCTCTAAGCAGCCGTGAGGGTCTGAATATTTGCAAAGGTAAAACGATCGGTTTACCTTTGGAAGTATGAATAAACAACAAGATATATTGCAGGCCGCTGAAAGGCTGTTTTATACCAACGGTTTTCACGCCACCAGCACGGATCTGATATGCAGTGAGGCGCAGGTCTCAACGCGTACTTTCTATCGCTATTTTCCCTCGCGGGAAACCCTGACCTTACGCGTTATGGAGGAACGTCAGAAACGCTTTTTCGCAGACCTGCATCCTCCTCAGCATCCTGAAGCGGTGAGCAAGCTTTTTGACGTGCTTGAACAGTGGATACGCAAGCATGGCGCGCTGGGATGCTTCTTTGCGAAAGCATGGGGGGAATATAATCAGCAGGATATTATACTGGCGGCCAGGGCTCTGGATTACCGCTATGCGCTACGTGAATACATAGCTGCTTGCGCAAGCTGTTCCCGCAGCCCTTTAAATGAAGGGCTTATTAATGCCATCTGGATGCTGTTTGAAGGCGCCGTCATTTCTGCTCTGGTCATGGGGCCAGATGCGGCCGTACAGGCTAAACATACGGCCCTCTTATTAATTAGCAGCCATGAGAAGAAGCAATGAACACTTCCTTTGCGCTCGGCTTCACCGGTTTTTCGCTCATTGCGATAACTTACGGCATGGCAAGGTTCTCGTGGGGACTGATGATGCCGGCTATCGTAAAGGACATCCCCTTTTCCCCCTACGTTTCCGGCATTATTGCCGCCTGCAGCTATGTGGCTTATTGCCTGTCAGTGACGGGCGCATCGTTTTGCGTGATAAGGTTTGGCCCACGCGTAACCGCCGTCATATCTGCTTTATGTGCATCTGCTGGGCTACTTCTGCTCGCATGTTCTTTTTCTCCGCTTATGCTCGGTGTGGGGCTATTTATCGCCGGGCTAAGTTCAGGGCTGGCATCGCCTTCGCTCGCGGGGGCGGTCGCGCGCAGCATTCCTGAAAAGCAGCAAACGCTGGGGAACACCGTTATCAATGCCGGAACCAGCGCAGGCATTATATTTTCTGTCCTTATTTTATTTATTGCTCCAGGCGGATGGCGTGTGGCCTGTGCCATTTTTGGTGTCATGGCGCTTATCTGCCTGGCTCCGGTTATCCGTTACGTACCGGGCAGCGGCATGAATAGCGGCGTGGAGAAGAAAAATAGCTGGCGCGAAATCTTTCTGAGCGGGGCTATGCGGCGTCTTGCCATCATTTCTTTTATCAGCGGAACAGCCAGCGCGGCCTGGTGGAGCTTTGGCCCAGAAATATTGCAGCGTCACTCAGGCCTGGACAGCTCAACCACCAATATGCTCTGGATGATAAGCGGGGGCGCAGGGATACTTGCTGTGCTGACAGGCGCCGTGAGCGCTTTTATCGGTATGAGCCAGCTATACCGTCTGTCACAGCTATTTATGGCTGCACCGCTTGTTCTGTTCGCAATCAGTCACGGCTTCTCTTGGTGGCTATTTCCGGCAGCCGCGCTCTGCGGAGCGGGGTATGTCATTCTGTCCGGCGTGCTGCTGGTCTGTGCAACATCTTCAGCAAAAAAATCCCCCGCCTCCGGAGTGGCTGTTGCTTTTTTCATGCTGGCCGCAGGACAGGTAACCGGGTCCGTAGCCTTTGCTCAGCTTTATGCCACAGCCGGTGCGGCCATCGCACTTGCCATATTCGCATCCCTTTCCATCATAATGATATTTTTGGTCCCGCAAGAGTAAGTCTCACCTAAGAAATCTGATGTGAATAACGCGTCGTATTTAGCAGCGAATTTATGCCAGAAGCGGAAGTTGCTTATATCGTGCTAAGTTACGGTATTGTGAGCAGAGCACTAAAAATTACATCATCAGGTAAAAAGGAACGTTGGATGGAGTTAGAAACTGCACGGTTAATGCTTGAACCCTTTAATGACTCACATTACGAAGGCTTAAGGGTAATGGAAAGCGATGCCGACGTGATGCGTTATATCAGCAATGGCATTGTTAAAACGCCGGAAGAGACCTGGGAAAACATCAGGCGAGTCAATGCCCGTTGGCAAAAATACGGATTTTCCTGGTGGGCTATTAAAGATAAGTCTTCGGGGATCATCGTTGGAGCGGCATGTCTCCAGCACCTGGAAAACGTCGATGACGCCCCATTAGAGATCGGTTGGCGTCTCGTTCCAGAACACAATGGCAAAGGTTATGCAACGGAAGCCGCCAAAGCGATTATAGCTTTTGCGGCAGAACGGACAGGAGCAACTTATCTGGTTGCTGTAGCCGATCCTGAAAATATGCCCTCGCAGCGTGTAATGCAGCGGTTAGGCATGACTTACAAGGCAATAGAGCAGCATTACGATGTGCCATGTATAGTTTATGAACTGGATATTTGCAGGCCTGATTAAGCGTTTATTACGCCAGTGGAATCGAGGGAATGCTCACCCCTCGTGACACTTTCATTGTATAAGCGAACGCAGTAAAAAAATGCTGCCGTAAACGTTGGTCGTCTTATAAAAATTCAGAAAACTTTGTTTCGATAAAGAAATGTCTGCTTATGAAGCAGGCGAAACGAATGCACCAGAATCGACTTTTACGATAAACCAGCATCATAAAAAGCTTGAGGCTCAAGTTCTTTGAGTTGTCTTAGGGTGTACCGCTGTCCGGCTTCGCCATCCACAAATCGACCCAGCATCAACTCACCTTTGAAAACAGCTTATAGCGCACCGGACCGAGCACTTCCTTCTGAAATGCTGATGACTGTCGCGCCAGCCTCTCGCCATAGGTAGTTTTGCTACTGACCCGCTGGGACAACATAACGCCCGACTGCCGGGCGCATCGAGCCGGGCGTATTCGCCTTTGAGCACGGGAGCAACTTGGTACGGCAGCGGCAGTGATACGGCGGCGATGGATCGTCAAGCGGGACAATTCGATGACGCGCCCTATGCTGCGCCAGATGCTGATTTGCTCATATGGTTAATACTCATTGTCCATCTCTGGTAACTCCGGTTCGGTGCTTTGTGGGGGTTTGGGGAATAAAAAAGGCCGCAGACTGGCAGCCCTTAGAAACGCAAAAACCCGCCGATGCGGGTTTGTATTAATAATTCCAGACCTTCTATGCACGATATCGTGGACAGCCCATATTACTTAGGTTTCTGCGGCAGGTTAGGACATTCTTTTGACCATTTTACGAATTTAGCGTTGTAAACGGAGTCATTATCACTGACGAAAGATGCATGGCCAAACTTTGCAGCGCCATCTTTTAACGTTCCTAACAGATCTAGCTGCACAGTGCGCTCATCGAACTCCTTTCCTTTCTCATCAAACGCCCTGTAACAACCAACATAACCTGTCAGCTCAATAGGGGTATCCACCTTGCTCGAAACCACAAGGTTGAAGGTCTTTTCGTATTTAGGTTGTCCTTCAATAACTACCGTCCCTTCGGATTCAGGGATTGCCTGGATAATAAGCTTGTTATGCAAATCCTCTGCAGCCAATGTGGAAAATGAGACAAGAACTAATGAAGAAAGAACGAGAGAATTTACCCTTTTCATAATAACCTCCTTAATAAACTTCCGAAGGTTATATCTCAGAAATAAGACGCTACCAAATTTGAAAATAAACCTGGTGTAAACGAACGAAAAACAGTGGTCAATTCGTTATTATCACGTAATGGTGACCCTAAGCTCTGCGCCAAAGCGCAAACATTCAAATCGGTTTTTTATCAGTCACTCAGGGTCATTCCCTCTTCGCTGACTGAAAAGCATTTATCTGGAGCGGTCAGCGGGAATCGAACCCGCATCATCAGCTTGGAAGGCTGAGGTAATAGCCATTATACGATGACCGCATGGTCCGCCACCGGAGCCTCGAACCCCGTACTACAACATCGTGGTTGTCGCTCTTCCAGATGAGCTAGTGGCGGTTAGATGGCCCTTGCCGGGTTTGAACCAGCGACCGAGCGATTATGCGTCGCGCGCTGTGACCAACTGAATTTGGGGGCCGGGGCCGAAGAATAGGGAAAACAGTTAACCATGTAAACAGTAAGACTTAAACAGAATGTAAATGCTTATCAAAAAAGCACATTACCCAGCTAGCCACCCCTGATTAATCGGATTTTGCAACGTGCTTATTTCATGCGTTAAACCCCCCGCCTGAGGCTGGGTTTATTTCCCTTAAAAACGGCCGGTAGTGACTGACCGTTGCCAGCGTTTCGCATCTGCGTTATTCCGAGGGTATCGATTGCAGTCTGTCTATATTCTTACCTGTTGTGCGCTTTACGGTGTTCCCCTGATGCGACTTTATAGCGAAGCTGCATTGATTTACTGTCGCTTCATGTGGATGTGGGACCCTTTTCCCGCCTGTTGGATTGGGCAGGCTTTTTCCCACGAAGCACATCAGCTATCACAACCCATAAACGAAAAAAGGTCCCGTATCAGCGAGACCTCTTAATTTGGATATCTACGAAAAATCCCGCACGCGGCAGGTTCTTAAATTTTGGTTGTCGCTGAGATGTTACTCACCAACCACTTTGTTTTCATACCCAGGCTCCGCACTACGCGCTGCCTCAATCTGAGTGCGCCGTAACGGGGCTGTAAAACGTGCTGGCATTCGCCGCCGCAATCCGTACCATACACGCCAGCATTACGCGTGACGCGTGTTGGTTTACAGCCCGAGAATTCCATGACCAGTCAAAAAGAACAGTACAACCTGAATAAATTACAAAAACGCCTGCGCCGTAACGTGGGCGAAGCGATTGCTGATTACAATATGATCGAAGACGGCGACCGTATTATGGTTTGTCTCTCCGGCGGTAAAGACAGCTATACCATGCTGGAAATTCTGCGTAATCTGCAGCAAAGCGCGCCCATTAGCTTCAGTCTGGTGGCGGTTAACCTCGATCAGAAGCAGCCTGGTTTCCCGGAACATATACTTCCGGCCTATCTGGAGAGCATCGGCGTTGAGTACAAGATTGTTGAAGAGAACACCTATGGCATCGTAAAAGACAAGATCCCGGAAGGTAAAACGACCTGCTCTCTTTGCTCCCGCCTGCGCCGCGGCATTCTGTATCGCACGGCTACGGAACTGGGGGCGAACAAAATCGCGCTTGGCCACCATCGTGACGACATCCTGCAAACGCTGTTCCTGAATATGTTCTACGGCGGGAAGATGAAAAGCATGCCGCCAAAACTGATGAGCGACGATGGCAAGCATATCGTTATTCGTCCTCTGGCCTACTGCCGTGAAAAAGATATTGAGCGTTTCGCCATCGCGCGCGAATATCCGATCATTCCATGCAACCTCTGCGGCTCGCAGCCGAATCTGCAACGTCAGGTTATTGGCGAAATGCTGCGCGACTGGGATAAACGCTATCCTGGCCGCATCGAAACCATGTTCAGCGCAATGCAAAACGTTGTGCCTTCACACCTGTGCGATACCGAACTGTTTGACTTTAAAGGCCTCGCACAGGGTGCGGAAGTGGTGGACGGCGGCGATCTGGCATTCGATCGTGAAGACCTGCCGATGCAGCCTGCCGGCTGGCAACCAGAAGAAGACGACAGCGAAACGCCGTTACAGCGTCTGGACGTGCTGGAAATTAAATGATTGGTTTCCCTCTCCGCAGCGGAGAGGGAATGCTTTACATATGCGGCGGCGGATCGATGATGGGTTTCGGATCGGGATCAACAGGCGGATCGGGTATCGGCTGCGGTTTTGGGAACGGGTCGGGATTCGGTACCGGATCGCTGGGGGTTGGGTCGCTCATAAATATGCCTCGATGAAAAGTCATACACTCCTCCTGTTAGTTCTCCCTTTAAGCATAGACAACAAATCGCAGACAAAAAAAAGCCGACTGTTAAAGTCGGCATGGTATGAATCAATTGTGCTATGCAGTAATTCTAAAAAAGGAAGTAAGACAATATGGAGCGCAACGCCCATCGCTTGACGTTGCATTCACCTGCAGGAGAGATATTGCCCCTAACCTCTCGGGCATTTATTGACCTCGCTCAAATTAAGCGGCCTTTTTCACCGACAATTCTGTTAAAAAGGTGAAATTTTACAACCATTTACTGCGATGTAACCACCAGGCAACACCACCGATCAAAACCACCAACATAATGCAGAACAGGCTGAAGCCAAAATGCCACCCGCCGCCGGGGATGCCGCCCAGGTTTACGCCGAACAGACCGGTAAGGAAGGTGCTGGGTAAAAACACCATCGCCATCAGCGACATGGTATAGGTCCGCCGCCCCATCGCTTCCTGCATGACCTGCGCGATTTCATCAGTCATTACCGCCGTGCGGGCTATACAGGAATCTATCTCATCCAGCCCCCGACCCAAGCGGTCTGAAATATCCTGCATGCGGCGGCGATTATCGTCATTCATCCACGACAGCCGCTCGCTTGATAAACGCGCGTAGACATCCCGCTGGGGAGCCATATAACGACGCATCACTATTAGCTGCTTACGCAGCAGCGCCAGAAAACCACGCGGTGGGATTTGCTGATCGAGCAGGTTATCTTCTAGGTCGATAATTTTGTCGTGAAGCTGTTCAATAAATTCGCTGGCGTGATCGGTCAGAGCGTCGCAAACGTCCACCAGCCAGCTACCGCAGTCTACCGGCCCGGTGCCGTCTTTCAGGTCGTTAACCACGTCGTCAAGCGCCAGCACCTGCCGCTGGCGAGTCGAGACGATAAGGCGCTCGTCCATATACAGCCGCATGGCGACAAGCTGGTCCGGCCGCTCATCGGTGCTGCCGTTAATGCAGCGTAAAGTGATTAACGTTCCTTCACCGACGCGCGATACTCGCGGACGCAGGCTTTCCCCTGCCAGCGCGTCCCGCACGTAATTTGGCAGCAGCGGCGTATTTGCCAGCCACTCCGCGCTATCGTGATTGGTATAATTAAGATGCAGCCAGCATGGATGTTCACTATCGATAACGGCGTCACTTTCAATCGGTCTTACGCCGCCCTGTCCATCCAGTTGCAAGGCGAATACGGCGTCAGGCACGTTGAGATCGGCCCCTTTAATCACTTCCACTTCCTTTCTCCCAGCCAGACAAAAACCCTGTAGTCAGTCTAGCCCGCTTGTTTTGTTATTCAACCTGCACCGCCAGCAAACGCGCTGAATTACTTAAAGAAAAGCGGCTTACTCGTCGTTGGCGGTTAGACAAGATAGCTACACAGGCTACAGTTAATCACAAAGCAATATCTTTTTTTAATGCGATTTCAGGAGAAAAGTTTGTCAGAAAGACGTGAAGCATGCCCCAATTTTGACTTACGGCTCAGCATGGTACGCCAGCACGCAATCAACGTAAGCGGCACATGGTTTCTTTGGGTAAACATACTTTTTTCCGCATTTATCCTCGGACGTAATTACTTTTCACCAGGCAACCTCGCAGCCGGACCGCATCATCCGCTGTATGTGCTGGAAGCTTCACTGGTACTGGTGCTCGCCCTGTCCGCCTCGGTTATCTTTATTCTGCGCATGGCCCCCGAACAGCAGGCACCGTGGCTTAGTAAACTCACGCGTGGGACGATATTTTGCCTGAGCGCACTCTGGGCTCTGTGCTTCTATGTCTTTATCGCCAGCGGCGATATACGGATCGTTTTCCCGTTCTCAGCGCTGCTGATTTTTACCGCTTTGATTTCGTTATACTTTGACGGACGAGTGTTGCTTAGCTTTACCTTACCGATCTGGGGCGTCATTTTACTATGTAACTTTATCTACCCCACCACGCTCACCACGCTGAATGCGATTTTATACTGCCTGATGGCGGCTTTATTTGAGTCGGGCAGGCGAATCCTGCGACGCTGGTTTGTGCTCGCCGTTCGTCGCGAACAGGAAAATGTGGATTTAATCAATCAATTAAAACTGCTGGCTAACCGCGATCCGCTGACCGGCATCGCCAACAGGCGCGCCTTTCAGCTGCTGCTGGATAAAGAGATCCAGCGTCAGCATCAAACTAATGCCGAACTCTCGCTCATCATGCTTGATGTCGACCACTTCAAGAAATATAACGACCGCTACGGGCACCAGGCGGGAGATGAATGTCTGGCTCAGGTGGCGCATTGCATGGAGAGCGCCACGCGTAATAGCCAGGATGTGGTGGCGCGTTTTGGCGGCGAAGAGTTTATTATGCTGCTGCCGGATACCTCACCGCAGCAGGCGACGGCGGTTGCCGAACGCGTGAAAATAAACCTTCAGGCGCTGGCGCTGGAACACAAAGGCTCGCCGGTTTCCCCTTTCATCACGCTAAGCCAGGGTATTGCCAGTTGCGTTCCCGGCACCTCTGCCATCCGGCTGATCGCCGAGGCCGATGCTGCGCTCTATCAGGCTAAAGAAGCTGGCAGGAATCGCTGGCAGCGCTACCAGCCCTAGCGTAGCTGGCTGTCTTTTGAACCGCGACGGTTATAGCCGGAGAAAGTGGATCTTCTGGCGTCTTCTTCCTGCTGGCACTTCACGCACAGCCGCACGCCGGGGATAGCTTTGCGGCGCTGTTCGGGGATAGGATCGCCGCACTCTTCGCAGTGCGTGAGGCTTTCGCCCTTTGGTAATTCGCTGCGCGCGCGGGCAATAGCATCGCCTATCGTGCTGTCTATTTGCTCCTGCACCGCATCATCGTTTGCCCAACCTGATGCCATATTCCACCTCCCACAACATCAACGGTAGTTAAAAGACAATTATAGCCTTTCCTCGCCGGGTTCTTTAGTATGTCCCTACATCAAGCCCAGGGCCTGGAGGAAAAATGAAAATAGGCATCCTGTTTCCAATAGCTATTATTCTTTCTGCAATTGTCTTTATTACATGGTTTATTGTTGGCGGCTACGCCACATCGGCAGGTTAAAAAGCTCATGCCAAACTAGCATGAGCTGGAGATGAGCAAACTTTACTTCTCTTAATGCGCCACAATGTACATCGTGCGGCTGTAGGCCATATCTTCGGGGTTATCGATTGGATATCCCTTCAGCCATGGCTTAATCAGACGGCCGTTGGTGTACTGATAAATCGGGGCGATGGGTGCCTGCTCCTGAATGATTCGTTCCGCCCGGTTGTAGAATTTATTGCGCCCGGCCTCTGTTACTTCCTGGCTTGCCTGCGTCATCACCTTGTCATAGGCAGGTGAATTGAAGCGCGCAATATTACCGCTGTGGGTTGAAGTCATCAGCGACAGGAAGGTCGAAGGTTCGTTGTAATCCCCTATCCAGTTAGCACGAATCACATCGAAATTGCCGGTTTGGCGGCTATCTATATAGGTTTTCCATTCCTGGTTTTGCAATTTCACCTCAACGCCAAGGTTTTTCTTCCACATCGAGGCCACGGCAATGGCTATCTTCTGGTGGTTTTCCGAGGTGTTGTACAGCAGCGAAAGTTTAAGCGGCTTATTGGCATCGTAACCTGCCGCGCGCAGCAGGGTCTTCGCCTGAGCGTTCAGCTCCTCCTGGCTCATCTGCTCAAACGGCGAAGGCTCAGGTTTGAAGCCTGCCGTCACGTCCGGCGTAAAACGCCACGCGGGTTTTTCACCCGTTCCGAGCACTTTGTCCGCCAGTATTTTGCGATCGATAGTCATGCTTAACGCCAGGCGAACTCGCGCATCTGCGGTGGGGCCTTTTTGCGTATTAAATGCGTAATAATAGGTGCCGAGCTGCTGCGGCGTGTAGACCTGGCCTGGAATATCCTTCAGCAGCTTCTGGTACATGGTTTTCGGGAAGGATTCGGTGATATCGATGTCGCCGGCCAGATAGCGTTTTGTTGCCGCAGTTTCCTGATTGATGGGAATAAAAGTCACTTTGGTCAGCACGGTTTTGCCGTTATCCCAGTAGTTTTTATTCGGCACCAGTACCAGCTTTTCGTTTACCACGCGCTCGCTCAGAGTAAACGCGCCGTTGCCATTAACATTGCCGGGTTTGGTCCAGTCCTGGCCCAGTTTTTCTACCGTGGCTTTAGGAACCGGATAGAGCGAGAAATTCGCCGTCAGGCTTGGGAAATACGCAATTGGCTTATCGAGCTGAACACGCAGCGTATGGGCGTCAACCGCCGTCACGCCCAGCTTGTCCGCAGGCATTTTGCCATCAACGATCGCCTGCGCGTTCGTTATGCCCGCCAGGGCCGCAAACCAGGCAAAGGGAGACGTATTTTCTGGGTTAACCAGCCGCTGCCAGCTATAAACGAAATCTTCTGCCGTGACCGGGGAGCCGTCAGACCAGCGGGCATTGTCACGCAGGGTAAACGTCCAGGTGCGGTTATCGCTGCTGCGCCATTTTGTTGCCACGCCGGGAATCAGTTCACCTTTTTCATTCTCATTCACCAGGCCTTCAAATAGATCGCGGATGACCTGAATTTCCGGCAGGCCAACGGCTTTCATCGGATCTAATGATGCCGGCTCATCTTTAATATGACGAACCAGTTCCTGAACAGGGGCGAGTTTGGTACCGGCAGGCACGTCTGCCGCTTTGGCCGCCGAAAACGTGCAGGCGACGGCCAGCGCACAGCAGGTAATACGAAAAGTTTTTTTCATCAGTTACCTTTCAGGGATTCACTTTTGGCGTCAAAAACACCTCATATCAACGGGTGATGTTACGCAATTACTTGTTTTGCAATTAAGAAAAGCAAACAACCTGCCTCAATGCAACCGCCGTGGGAAATTAAATTCTGATAACTTGAGCACGGTCATCTACTGCGGCAGGGCATGGCTTGCAAACCGACCAGCGGCCAATTGTTTCAGATGAGATTTTCTCAGAACACTGCTATTAATGATAAAAATTATTGGCTTTCATAAGGATTTTTATGCCCGGTCATCGCCCTCGCCCACAGCGTGGTCATTTGCCTTTTGGCTGCGAGCGTTACGGTAAATCCGTGTTTGGCGCGCCGTTACTGTGGTTTCCGGCTAGCCCGAGCGAAACCCGCAGCGGGCTTATCATTGCCGGTACACACGGCGATGAAAACGCCGCGATGGTGACGCTTTCCTGCGCGCTGCGCACGCTTGAGTCGAAATATCGTCGTCATCATGTTGTGCTCGCCGTTAATCCCGATGGCTGCCAGCTTGGCCTGCGCGCCAATGCCAACGGTGTCGATCTGAACCGTAATTTTCCCTCTGCGAACTGGAAAGCAGGTGAAACGGTCTATCGCTGGAACAGCAGTGCGGATCGGCGAGACGTGGTGTTATCAACCGGCGTAAAGCCCGGCTCCGAGCCAGAGACTACGGCGCTCTGCCAGCTAATTCATTCGCTTAAACCGGCGTGGGTGGTGTCGTTTCACGATCCTCTGGGGTGCGTAGAGGATGCCGATAATTCTCTGCTGGGCAACTGGCTGGCGGCGGCCTTTGAATTACCGCTGGTGACAAGCGTTGGCTATGAAACGCCGGGCTCGTTTGGAAGTTGGTGTTCGGATCTAACCCTGCCGTGCATCACGGTAGAATTCCCGCCGGTGTCAGCCGATGAAGCCAGTGAGCGTTACCTTGAGGCGATGATGGGCCTGCTGCACTGGCACAGATAGGCGAGCGTTAAGGATAGAGCTTTCCGGTTTCGAAATGCAGGGCTGGCTCAACGTCTACCGCAAGCCACGTCGGGCCGTCCAAATCGGCAAAGCGAACCATGGCTGCCAGCGGTAACGCGGCGGCGATGGCGCGCGAAGTGCAAAGCATACAGCCAAGCATCACGTCAAAGCCCTGCTCACGTGCAGCCCGCATCAAGGCGAGCGCTTCGGTCAGGCCGCCGGTTTTATCCAGCTTCACGTTTACCATCTCATAGCGCCCTTTCAGCGCCGCCAGGCCTTCACGCGTGTGGCAGCTTTCATCGGCGCAAATCGGCAGCGGATGGATAAAGTTTGCCAGCGCGCCGTCTTCACCGGCAGGAAGCGGCTGCTCAAGCATTGCAACGTTCAGATCGGCCAGCAGCTGGCAGCGTGCGGCCAGACCTTCGCTGTGCCAGGCCTCATTGGCGTCAACGATCAGCACGGCCTCCGGCACCGCCGCGCGAATGGCAACCATGCGTTCGGTAATCAGACGATCGTCGAGCTTCACTTTCAGCAAACGTGCGCCCTTCTCCCACAGCAGCGCGGCGGTGGCGGCCATTTGTTCAGGAGCGGCAATGCTCACCGTCTGCGCGGTAGTTACCATCTCCGGCAGCTCAACGCCTGCCAGGTGAGCAACAAAGACGCCTTTACGTCGTGCTTCCAGATCCCATAATGCGCTGTCTACGGCGTTACGGGCGGCGCCTGCGGGCAAAGCCTGCTGTAACTCTTCACGCGTCATGCCCAGTTCCAGTTGCGGAATTATCGTCGCAACCTGCGCTAGCACCGAGGCTTCACTTTCGCCATAGCGCGGATAAGGTGTGCATTCCCCTGCGGCTTTAATTCCGTCTTCTTCAAGTTCAACTACAACCACAACCGCCTCGCTACGCGTGCCGCGCGAGATAACAAACGGCGTATGCAGCGGCCATGCTTCCTGATAAACCTTAACTGTTCTCATCGTTAGCCTTGTCGTCGGGTTTTTGCTCAGTATAGGAGCGAACACTTTTACGTGCAGTATCAGTTTTTTATATTCATCTAATGAATCCTGGAATACACTGCATGCGGCGTTAATTATATGTAAAAAGGAAAAACAGACATGTCACAACTCGTTCATTTCCAGGGCAATCCTGTTGCGGTTGCCGGTCAAATTCCACAGCCTGGCAGCAAAGCTGCGGCTTTCTCGCTGGTAGCAAAAGACCTCTCTGATGTAGCGCTGAGCCAGTACGCGGGCAAGCGTAAAGTGCTGAACATTTTCCCAAGCATCGATACCGGCGTTTGCGCGGCATCCGTACGTAAATTTAACCAGTTGGCGAACGAAATGGATAACACGGTTGTTCTGTGTGTTTCCGCCGACCTGCCGTTCGCGCAGTCTCGCTTCTGCGGCGCAGAAGGATTGAGCAACGTCGTGACCCTGTCTACTCTGCGTAATCCTGAATTCCAGCAGGACTACGGCGTAGGCATCGCCGAAGGCGCGCTGAAAGGGCTTACAGCCCGTGCGGTTGTTGTGATTAACGAAAAAGATGAAGTGGTATTCAGCCAGTTAGTTAATGAAATAACTAACGAGCCGGATTACGCTGCCGCGCTGGAAGCCCTGAAGGCTTAAGGTGTGAATGTCCCCATAAAGGGGGCATTCAGATTGCTGACAAAGAAGGAAAAGCGTGTTTTTTCCTTCTTTATGATGAACAGCATGATGACCAGCCGAAAATCAATGGATTGATTTTCCTTGTTTTTAAATGACGGCACTTTTTAGTTTTGTCACGCAGGAAGGTTTGTCATCAGTGTCGAATGCCCCATAAAAGGGGCATTGCAGTACTACTCTTCGGATTTACGCTGCTGGCTCAGGCCGTATTCACGCAGCTTATTAGCAATAGCCGTATGCGACACGCCAAGACGTTTTGCCAGCTTGCGGGTGCTTGGATAAGAGCGATAAAGCTGGGTCAGAACGGAACGCTCAAAGCGGCGCGAAATATCATCTAAGGACCCTTCCATCGCTTCTTCTCCCACGGCCAGACTCGCGGTATCAAAGTCAGGCAGCAGGATATCCTGCGGGCGCAGCTCGTACCCTTCCAACTGGGTTAACGCACGATAGATGGCGTTTTTCAACTGACGAACATTCCCCGGCCAACCGTAACGCGTTAATACGCTGCTGAGATCGTTGGCAAGCTTAGGACGAGGTACGCCCTGTTCATCGGCAAAGCGCGCCACAAACAGTTCGGTGAGCGGCATAATGTCCTGCGGGCGGTCCCGCAGCGGCGGCAGGTTTAGCGTCAGCACATTCAGGCGATAGTACAGATCCTCGCGGAACTCGCCTTTCTGCACCAGCTCCACCAGGTTTTTCTGCGTTGCGCAGATCACGCGCACATCAACGTGGACCTCGTGCTCTTCTCCTACGCGGCGGAAAGTCCCATCGTTGAGAAAACGCAGCAGCTTGGTTTGCATACGCGGCGACATTTCGCCAATCTCATCGAGCAATACCGAACCGCCATTCGCCTGCTCGAAGAAGCCTTTTTTTCCTTCGATAGCGTTGGCATAGGCGCCAGGCGCGTGGCCGAAGAGTTCGCTTTCAACAACATCATCGGGCATCGAGCCGCAGTTCAGCGCCAGATACGGCTTTTGCGCCCGCGGGCTGCTGAGATGGCAGGCGTGAGCGAGCAAATCTTTTCCGGTGCCGGTGTCGCCGACGATTAACAGCGGGGCGTTTAGCAGCGCCAGCTTATGCGCCTGTTCAACGACGTGCCGCATTTTCGGACTGACCGCAATAATCTGGCTGAACGCGCTGGTATCGGCCTGGGTAATATTCTGCAACTGGCGGCCCATACGCACCGTGGAGCGCAGCATAACTACCGCGCCAATCAGCATCGGCAGTTTATCTTCACCGTCCAGATGTACCGGCGTGATTTCCATCAGGAAATTCTGCCCATTAATGACGACATGTTCGGTATGGGAATCCGCAGGCGCGCCTTCCAGCCAGCGCATAAAGTTGAATCCGTTGATAAGGCTCGCCGCGTTATGGTTACGCAGCTTATCTTCACCCTGCCCGAACAGCGCGCAGCTTGCCGGGTTGGCCAGTTCAACTTTGCTTTTCATATCCAGGGACAGCACGGGTTCCGGCAGCGCTTCAAGCAGCGCGCTAAGCGCCCGATGCTCACGCTCGGACGGCATCCATGGCACCGTGCGAACGTCTTTCACGCCCTGGATGCGACGGATTTCAGCCATAAGACTGCTGAAAGAGTCGAAATCCAGGGTGGAAAAATTCAGGTAAATGAGCCCAACCGGGTCAATTTCAATGCCTCGTAAATCAATACCACGCAGCACTAATAAATCGAGTAATTCGCGTGTCAGACCAAGGCGGTCTTCACAAAAGACTTCCAGACGCATGGAGGTGACCTTTTCGCTTTCAAACGGCATTATTGGGTACGGTAATAATACTCCAGATACCGGCGGGTCAGAAGAGATGTGTGAAGGAAAGTTGACAGATAAGTGACTGAATGGGGAGAACGCCGTAAAGCCATACGGTCACGGCGTTCTTCGGGTGTCACAGCGGGGGCCTGGTTTTGCTCTTACTCATCGTTTCTTTGAGCTGCACCAGCAGTTGACGACGGAAATCCCCAAGGCGTGGTTTATCGTCATCCATCCAGGGCAGCGGACGGCAGAGCTCCATGGCTTTGATGCCAAGACGCGCGGTGAGCAACCCGGCGCCAATCCCCTGTGCGGCACGTGCAGACAGGCGAGCTGCAATATCCTGCCCTACCCAGTCCATTCCTACTTCACGCACCAGTTCGCTTGCGCCTGCAAATGCGATGTTCAGTAACACCAGGCGGAACAGGCGAATACGGCTTAAATAGCCCAGCTCAATACCGTAAAGCGTAGCGATGCGGTTGATCAGGCGCAGATTGCGCCAGGCAATAAACGCCATGTCCACCAGCGCAAGCGGGCTGACGGCAATCATCAGCGTGGATTCCGCTGCGGAGCGGCTGATTTCCCGACGGGCCTGGCCATCCAGCACCGGCTGCACCAGCTGAGCGTAAAGCGCGACGATTTCGCGATCGTTTTGCGTTTCATGAATGGCCGCGTACCAGCGCTGTAACGCCGGATGGCCCTGATCCAACCCGGCCTGGCGCGCCAGCTTCTCACCAAAAGCACGGCCTTTACCAATGCTGTGGCTGTGGAGTAAATCTCGTGCTTCATCGCGTTCTTCCGCGCGCTGGCGCAGGCGCCACAAGCGCCGCCATTCTGTTGCGATGGAACCAATGCCTGCCGCGACAATTAAACCGCCCGCAACGCCGCCGCCCAGCGCAATCCAGTCCTGAGCGACATAAGCGTTATGCGTCCACTGCACGCCCTGGGCAATCACGCTGATGCCAAACAGCCCCAGCCCGGCGGTAACCATGCGCCGCCAGATGCTGCGTTTCGGGCGCAGCGCCGCTTCCACGACGGCTTCGGCCTGGCTTTCTTCCTCGGCTTCATCAAGCGTTGCAATCGCCGGAGTAAACTTCTCCGCTTCCGGCTCGCTGAAGGCGTGCGCGGTTTTATAAGCCTGTTCTTTTTCCACTTCCAACTGCTGGGCGAAGTCGATCCGCGGTTTTAAGGGTTCGTTCATCGCAGTTTATCCCCAATCAAAAATTCCAGCGCCGCATCCAGACGGATGTGCGGTAACGGCCTGTCGACATCCATCGTCTGCGGACGAAATTGTTCAAACTGAAAGCCCTGTTTTTCCCAGAAAGCGCTGCCCGGCAGGCGCGCAGGCACTTCACCGGGATAGACGGTCAGCGGCGCGCCGTCGCTTAAGCGATTTCCTCTCAGCGCAGGAATTTGCTCTCCCTGCACGTCAATCAGGCCGCTTTGCGTCGCCTGCACCGAGGCAATGCCCATGCATTCGCGGTCAATACCTTCAAAGGCGGCGTTCTGCCAGGCGTCCTGCACAAGCTGCTGCAACAATGAAACCATACTGGCATGTTGATCGACGGTCACGTGATCGGCCTTGGTGGCGGCAAACAGCAGCTTGTCGATAACCGGAGAGAAAAGCCTGCGGAATAATGTACGCTGCCCGTACTGGAAGCTTTGCATAAGCTGAGTCAGCGCAAGGCGCATATCGTTGAACGCCTGTGGCCCGCTGTTAAGCGGCTGCAAACAGTCCACCAGTACAATCTGCCGGTCGAAGCGCAGGAAATGATTCTTATAAAAACCCTTCACTACTTTCTCGCAGTAGTAGTCAAAGCGCGAGCGCAGCATGCCGAGATTGGTGGTTTTATCCGACTGGGCAAGTTTGGATTCGCCAAATTTATCGACGTCCGGCCAGGGGAAAAATTGCAGCGCGGGCGCACCGGCCATATCGCCCGGCAGGACAAAGCGGCCAGGCTGAATAAAGTGCAGCCCTTCCTGTTTACAGCGCAGCAGATAATCGGTCCAGGCTTCGGAGATGGCCGCAAGTCGATTTTCATCGGCCGGCGCGAAGGGATCTACATCCGCACAGAGTTTGCGCCACGCCGCGGACCAATCGGCGCGATCGCCCTGCAGCAGGCCGGTCATCTGACGCGACCAGCTTAAATAATCCTGCGCCAGCATCGGCAAATCCAGCAGCCATTCGCCCGGATAATCGACAATTTCCAGATATAACGTCGAGGTGTCTTTGAAGTGACGCAGCAGCGAATCGTTAGAACGATAGCGCAGCGCAAGGCGCATTTCACTTACCCCGCGAGTAGGCGTCGGCCAGCTCGGCGGATTGCCATAAAGCTGAGCCAGCCCCTCATCATAGGTAAAACGCTGGATGCCTAAATCACGCTGCGGCACGCGTTTAACGCCTAACAGCCGCTCTTCACGCACCGCGCTTAGCATCGGCAGGCGAGCGCCGTTATTAACGCTCAGTAATTGATTAACCATCGCTGTGATAAACGCGGTCTTCCCGCTGCGGCTCAGGCCGGTAACAGCCAGCCGCAAATGCCGGTCCACGCCGCGATTCACAAGCGCATTGAGTTCATTTTTGATTCTGTTCATAGGCGTCCTGGCTGCCCCCGTTTTCGCTAGCGGAAAAATATCTTCACTGATTGTAATAAATAAGGATTAGGAATAGCGAATCAAAGCGCAAACAATAAAACAGAACGCTATTTAGCGTTATAACGGGCGGAAACTTTACGCAGCATACGGGACACAAGCGGCTCAATTGTCAACGCCAGCAGCATCTTCAACGGACGGCGCGCGACAGACTTCACGGCCCAGCCCGCAACGCCTGCCGGGCCATAACGTAAAGCAACCAGCAGAACCAGCTTCCCGGCAATTTTCAGGCCCGGTTTCGCTTTCTGGCTGGCGGTACGCAATGTGGTCATGGAACCTCCGGGGAGTGGTGAATAGTGGTTATAAACCCTCTCCAGAGAGAGGGTAAAAGTGAGGTAAAACTATAGCTGACGGAACCGGCTGCGCAACGAGAAGGTGTCAGAGGTGATGTAGCGCTCCATAGAACGTAAACGCTGCTCGCCTGCGGCCAGCTGGGCATCAACGTCATCAAGCAGCTCGCGGCTGGTTGGCTGAATCGTCTCGCGATCGGCGCCGTGCGGCATCGGATCAAGAATAAACGTCAGCGCGATATAGGCCACCAGCACAAAGAAGAACAGGCCAAAGATCATAGATAAAACGACAATCAGGCGAACCAGCTTTACTGGTACATCAAGGTATTGCGCAATGCCTGCGCAAACGCCCTTCAGCATTCCCTTTTCAGGGATACGCCATAATTTACGACCGGAAAATGAATTTACCATTATTTATCTCTCCAGTTCGGATGCTCAGCATCGAGGATCTGCTCCAGCGCATGAATGCGGTCCCGCATGCGCTTTGCCTCATCGGTGAGCTGCGCCAGCCGCTGTTGTTCGCCCTGCGAAAGCTGACCGCCATTTGCCGCGCGGTTGTTATAGTGCAACCACAGCCAGATAGGGGCGACAAACAACACAAATATCGTTAACGGTATGGCCAGAAAAAGCGCGCTCATGTGTACTCCTTACAAGTCAAACGAACTGCGGCGTGCCGTGCACAACCGCAGTTGCGAAAAATTAACCGCGATCCTGGGCGTTCATTTTTGCTTTCAGCGCCGCCAGTTGCTCGCTGATTTCGTCATCGGCTTTCAGTTCGGCAAACTGCGTATCCAGGTTTTTCTGTTTGCCGAAGCTGTGGCTTTCAGCTTCTGATTCCATCTGGTCGATACGGCGTTCGAAAGATTCAAAACGCGCCATCGCTTCATCCAGCTTACCGCTGTCCAACTGGCGACGCACGTCACGGGAAGACGAGGCGGCCTGATGGCGCAGCGTTAACGCCTGCTGGCGCGCGCGGGTTTCGCTGAGTTTATTTTCCAGCTCGCCAATTTCTTTTTTCATGCGCGCCAGGGTTTCATCGACATGCACCACTTCATCTTCCAGGGTGGCGATCAGGTCGGTTAATTTCTGCTTTTCGATAAGCGCCGCACGGGCCAGATCTTCTTTATCTTTACGCAGCGCCAGCTCCGCTTTTTCCTGCCATTCGGTCTGCTGAGCGGTTGCCTGTTCTACGCGGCGGGAGAGCTGTTTCTTTTCAGCAAGCGCGCGAGCCGAGGTGGAACGTACTTCAACCAGCGTGTCTTCCATTTCCTGAATCATCAGGCGTACCAGTTTCTGCGGATCTTCCGCTTTTTCCAGCAGCGAGTTGATGTTGGCGTTCACGATGTCGGCAAAACGAGAAAAAATACCCATAATTCAATCCTCTTAGTCATTATTTCAGGTGCCTGGCACCCTGCACGCAATCAATAATACAATTGTCGTGCCAACTTTTTATCCCGCTGATTTTAAAGAGATGTTTTAAATTTGACTCCTGACGTGGCACGTTTATAGTGGTCTAATTCACTAACAGTTGGTTAATTTCATCATGGCAGAGCATAAAGATAACCTGATCGGTGAGGCGAACAGCTTTTTAGAGGTGCTGGAGCAGGTTTCCCGCCTCGCCCCTCTTGAAAAGCCGGTGCTGGTGATTGGTGAACGCGGCACAGGTAAGGAGCTGATTGCCAATCGTCTGCACTTTCTTTCGCGCCGCTGGCAGGGACCGTTTATTTCTCTGAACTGCGCCGCGCTAAACGACAATCTGCTGGATTCCGAACTTTTCGGCCATGAGGCTGGGGCTTTTACCGGCGCCCAGAAGCGCCATCCGGGGCGTTTTGAACGCGCGGATGGCGGCACGCTGTTTCTTGATGAGCTGGCGACCGCGCCGATGATGGTGCAGGAAAAACTGCTGCGCGTGGTGGAATACGGCGAGCTTGAACGCGTCGGCGGCAGCCAGCCTTTGCAGGTCAACGTGCGGCTGGTGTGCGCCACCAACGCCGATTTGCCAAAGCTTGCCGAGGAGGGAAAATTCCGCGCCGACCTGCTCGACAGGCTGGCTTTTGACGTTGTTACCCTGCCGCCGCTGCGCGAACGCCAGCCCGACATTATGCTGATGGCCGAGCACTTTGCGATTCAGATGTGCCGCGAATTACAGCTTCCCCTCTTCCCCGGATTTACCGAGGAAGCCCGGCAAACCCTGCTGAACTACGCCTGGCCGGGGAATATCCGCGAGCTGAAAAACGTTGTGGAGCGCTCGGTATATCGCCACGGCAGCAGCGAAGAGCCGGTTGATGAAGTCATTCTCGATCCTTTTGCCCGCCGCGCCAATGTTCGCGCCGGTGCCGAACCTTCGGGATTACCCGCTTTGCCTGTCAATCTGCGACAGTGGCAAAACGATCGCGAGAAACAGCTTCTGGAAACCAGCCTGAAGCAGGCTAATTATAACCAGCGCCGTGCCGCCGAATTGCTTGGCCTCACCTATCATCAACTGCGTGCCATGATGAAAAAGCATCTTATTAACCCGGGGAATATCTCCTGAAAGGCGTGCTTTCCGGCGCTTTTATCATCATTTTGAGCAGAAAACTGGCGCTCGTCGTCACTTATTTTGGGCCGCGGGCCAGAGTGCGATACACTTTGGCTATCACCTTTGAAAACTCAAAAACTTATGCGCGGAATTATCCCCTGCCTCTTACTTAGTCTGAGTTGCCTGAGCAGCGTGGCGCAGGCAGCTACGCCCGATCGCAAGCCCGAAGACATTCGCAAGAGTGGGTTTGTTTATTGTGTTAATGGCCAGGTTAATACCTTCAACCCGCAGATGGCGAGCGGCGGCCTGACCGTGGACACGCTTGCCGCACAGCTTTACGACCGCCTGCTGGACGTCGACCCCTATACCTATCGTCTGGTGCCCGAGCTTGCGCAAAGCTGGGAGGTGCTGGATAACGGCGCCACTTACCGCTTCCACCTGCGTCCGAAGGTGCAGTTCCAGGCAACCGCCTGGTTTAAGCCAACCAGGGCGATGAATGCCGATGACGTGGTCTTCAGTTTTCAACGCGTTTTTAACCGCGATCATCCGTGGCATAACGTCAACGGCGGTAACTACCCTTACTTTGATAGCCTTCAGTTTCCTGAGTCGATAAAAAGCGTCCGCAAGCTGGATAACAACACCGTTGAGTTCCGGCTGGAAAAACCGGACGCCTCATTCCTTTGGCATATGGCGACCCATTACGCCTCGGTAATGTCGGCTGAATATGCTGCCCAACTGGCTAAAACCGGCCGTCAGGAATTAATCGATCGCCAGCCGGTGGGCACCGGCCCCTTCCAGTTAAGCGAGTACCGTGCCGGCCAGTACATCCGCCTTGCCCGCAACCCGGAATACTGGCGCGGCGTGCCGCTAATGCCGCAGGTGGTGCTGGACCTGGGCTCTGGCGGCACCGGACGCCTGTCGAAGCTGTTAACCGGCGAATGCGACGTGCTGGCTTACCCTGCCGCCAGCCAGTTGACCATCCTGCGTGACGATCCTCGCCTGCGCCTGACGTTGCGTCCGGGGATGAACATCGCCTATCTGGCTTTTAATACCAATAAGGCGCCGATGAACAATCCTGAGGTGCGCCACGCGCTTGCTTTAGCGATTAACAATCAGCGCCTGATGCAGTCTATTTATTACGGCACGGCAGAAACCGCCGCGTCGATTTTGCCGCGTGCGTCATGGGCATACGACAGCGATTCTAAAATTACCGAATACAATCCCGAAAAAGCGCGTCAGCGGCTTAAAGCGCTGGGGATTAATAACCTCGAGCTGCGCCTGTGGGTGCCGACCAGCTCCCAGGCCTGGAACCCAAGCCCGCTGAAAACCGCCGAGCTGATTCAGGCCGATATGGCGCAGATTGGCGTGAAGGTCACCATCGTGCCCGTCGAAGGCCGCTTCCAGGAAGCGCGCCTGATGGACATGAACCATGATCTGACGCTGGCCGGCTGGGCGACGGACAGTAACGATCCCGACAGTTTCTTCCGCCCGATGCTAAGCTGCGCGGCGATTCGTTCACAAACCAACTATGCTCGCTGGTGCAATCCACAGTTCGACAGCGTGCTGCAAAAGGCGCTCGCCTCCCAACAGCTCGCCTCGCGCATTGAGGCTTATAGCCAGGCGCAGGATATTCTGGCGAAAGAACTTCCCGTGCTGCCGCTCGCCTCTTCGCTGCGCCTGCAGGCCTACCGTTATGATATTAAAGGTCTGGTGCTAAGCCCGTTTGGCAACGCGTCCTTTGCGGGTGTTTCTCGTGAAGACGTAGAGGTGAAAAAACCATGATCATCTTTACCCTGCGGCGTTTGCTGCTGCTGTTGATAACGTTACTGTTCCTCGCGATGGTCGGCTTTAGCCTGAATTATTTTACCCCGCACGCGCCTTTGCAGGGCGCGTCTTTATGGAACGCCTGGGTGTTCTGGTTTGAAAGCCTGCTGCACTGGGATTTTGGCGTTTCAAGCATTAACGGCCAGTCCATTAACGAACAGTTGCGCGATGTCTTTCCGGCTACCATGGAGCTGTGCCTGCTGGCCTTTGGCCTGGCGCTGCTGATCGGCATTCCCGTGGGCATGATCGCGGGCATTACGCGTAATAAATGGCAGGACAAGCTGATCGGCGCGCTGGCCCTGCTCGGTTTTTCTATCCCCGTGTTCTGGTTAGCCCTGCTCCTGACGCTGTTTTTCTCGCTCACGCTTGGCTGGTTCCCTGTTTCCGGGCGCTTTGATTTGCTTTATGAGGTAAAGTCCGTCACCGGTTTTGCGCTGGTGGACGCCTGGCTTTCTGACTCGCCTTATCGGGATGAAATGATCGTAAGCGCCGTGCGGCATATCGTACTGCCGGTGATTACGCTTGCCGTTGCCCCAACCACGGAAGTCATTCGCCTGATGCGTCTGAGCACCAGCGAAGTCTTCGATCAGAACTATATAAAAGCGGCGGCCACCCGCGGGTTATCGCGCTTCACCATCCTGCACCGCCACGTGCTGCACAACGCGCTGCCGCCGGTTATTCCACGTCTGGGCCTGCAGTTTTCCACCATGCTGACGCTCGCGATGATTACCGAAGTGGTCTTTAGCTGGCCGGGGCTCGGGCGCTGGCTGATTAACGCCATTCGCCAGCAAGATTACGCGGCTATCTCCGCAGGCGTTATGGTCATCGGTTCGTTAGTTATTATCGTTAACGTGATTTCCGATATTTTGGGTGCTATGGCTAACCCGCTGAAACATAAGGAATGGTATGCCTTACGATAGCGTCTACCGCGAGAAGCGCCCGCCGAGCACGCTGCGCCTGACCTGGCGGAAATTCTACGGCGATACCTCGGCGATGATTGGCCTCTACGGCTGCGGCGCGCTGGTTGTGCTGTGCGTATTTGGCGGCCTGTTTGCTCCTTACGGCCTCGATCAGCAGTTCCTTGGCTATCAACTGCTGCCGCCTTCCTGGTCCCGCTATGGCGAAGTCTCCTTCTTCCTCGGCACGGACGATCTAGGTCGCGACGTATTAAGCCGTCTGTTAAGCGGCGCGGCTCCAACCGTAGGCGGCGCTTTTGTGGTTACCCTTGCCGCGACCGTCTGTGGCGTAGTGCTTGGCGTAATCGCAGGCGCAACGCACGGCCTGCGCTCCGCCGTGCTTAACCATATTCTTGATACGTTGCTTTCTATTCCCTCACTGCTGCTGGCGATCGTTGTGGTGGCGTTTGCAGGCCCGCACCTGACGCACGCTATGTTCGCCGTCTGGCTGGCGCTGCTGCCGCGCATGGTTCGCTCGGTGTACAGCGCGGTTCATGACGAGCTGGAAAAAGAATACGTCGTGGCCGCGCGTCTTGACGGCGCCTCAACGCCCAATATTTTATGGTTCGCGGTGATGCCAAATACCGCTTCAATTCTGGTCACGGAAATCACCCGCGCGCTGTCGATGGCGATCCTTGATATTGCCGCGCTCGGCTTTTTGGATCTCGGCGCGCAGCTTCCCTCCCCGGAATGGGGAGCGATGCTTGGCGACGCGCTGGAGCTGATTTATGTTGCGCCCTGGACCGTGATGCTGCCGGGCGCAGCGATTATGATGAGCGTATTGCTGGTCAATCTGCTGGGCGACGGCCTGCGCCGTGCGATTAACGCGGGGGTGCAATAATGCCATTACTTGATATCCGCAATCTGACCATCGAATTTATGACTTCCGAAGGCTGGGTGAAGGCCGTCGACCGCGTCAGCATGACGCTTAGCGAAGGCGAAATTCGCGGTCTGGTGGGCGAGTCTGGTTCAGGAAAAAGCCTGATTGCCAAGGCTATCTGCGGCGTAACCAAAGACAACTGGCGGGTCAGCGCGGACCGCATGCGCTTTGATGATATTGACCTGCTGCGCCTCACCGCCCGCCAGCGCCGTCGCCTGGTCGGCCATAACGTGTCGATGATCTTCCAGGAGCCGCAGTCGTGTCTTGACCCCTCTGAACGGGTGGGTCGTCAGCTTATGCAAAACATTCCGGGCTGGACTTATAAAGGCCGCTGGTGGAAACGCTTCGGCTGGCGTAAACGCCGTGCGATCGAGCTGCTTCACCGGGTGGGAATCAAAGACCATAAAGACGTGATGCGCAGCTTTTCGTATGAGCTTACCGACGGCGAATGTCAGAAAGTGATGATCGCCATTGCGCTGGCAAACCAGCCGCGCCTGCTGATTGCCGACGAGCCGACGAACGCCATGGAGCCTACGACGCAGTCGCAAATTTTCAAGCTGCTGACCCGGCTTAATCAGTACAACAACACCACGATTTTGCTTATCAGCCACGACCTGCAAATGCTCAGTAAATGGGCGGACAAAATCAACGTGATGTACTGCGGGCAAACGGTGGAAACGGCCACCAGCGAAGAACTTATCGCAACGCCGCACCACCCGTACACCCAGGCTTTAATACGCGCGATACCGGACTTTGGCAGTCCGATGCCGCATAAAAGCCGTCTGAATACGCTGCCTGGCGCGATTCCCCTGCTGGAACATCTGCCGATTGGCTGTCGTCTGGGGCCACGCTGCCCTTATGCCCAGCGAAAATGTATTGAAACGCCTCGCCTCGAAGGGGCGAAAACGCATTTATACGCCTGTCATTTCCCGCTGAATATGGAGAGTCACTGATGGCCGAAACGCTGCTGGAAGTGCGCAATTTAAGCAAGACGTTTCGCTACCGGACGGGGCTATTTCGCCGCCAGCACGTGGAGGCCGTCAAGCCGCTGAGCTTTACCCTGCGCGAGAAGCAAACGCTGGCAATTATTGGCGAGAACGGCTCCGGGAAATCAACGCTTGCGAAAATGCTCGCCGGGATGGTCGAACCCACAAGCGGTGAGCTGGTGATTGACGATCATCCGCTGCGCTTTGGCGATTACTCGTACCGCAGCCAGCGCATCCGCATGATTTTCCAGGACCCGAGCACCTCGCTCAATCCCCGTCAGCGTATTTCGCAGATTCTGGATTTCCCGCTGCGTCTGAACACCGATCTGGAGCCGGAAGCGCGCCAGAAAAGGATCGTCGAGACGCTACGGCAGGTAGGCTTGTTGCCCGATCATGTCAGCTATTACCCCCATATGCTCGCACCAGGGCAGAAACAGCGTTTAGGGCTTGCGCGCGCGCTGATCCTGCGCCCGAAAGTTATTATCGCGGACGAAGCGCTGGCCTCGCTGGATATGTCCATGCGCTCGCAGTTAATTAACCTGATGCTCGAACTTCAGGAGAAACAGGGCATCGCCTATATCTACGTGACGCAGCATATCGGCATGATGAAGCATATCAGCGATCAGGTGATGGTGATGCACCAGGGCGAAGTGGTTGAGCGCGGCAGTACCGCAGATGTGCTGGCCTCTCCTCTACACGAACTGACCAAACGTTTGATAGCCAGCCACTTTGGCGAAGCGTTAACCGCAGACGCGTGGCGAAAAGACCGTTAACACAACAGGCACGACCACTGGCGGTGCGATAACCACTCGGCTCCCGGCTGGAAAAATAACGTGACACAACCCGGCGTGAGTGGGATATAATTTCAATTTAGTGTTGAATAATTGTGACTAATCATTGGTAACCCGTTGATTATATAGACACAAAATTAGCATAAACTATAAGGATTCAAAGCTATGGGTTTTCTTTCCGGTAAACGCATTCTGATAACTGGCCTCGCCAGCAAACTTTCCATCGCCTACGGTATCGCGCAGGCGATGCACCGTGAAGGCGCGGAACTGGCCTTCACCTATCAGAACGACAAACTGAAAGGCCGTGTAGAAGGGTTTGCTTCCGACCTGGGCTCCAGTATCGTGCTGCCGTGCGACGTTGCGGAAGATGAAAGCATCGACGCACTGTTTACCGAACTGGCGAAAAGCTGGCCGAAATTCGACGGCTTCGTGCACTCCATCGGTTTCGCCCCTGGCGACCAGTTAGACGGCGACTATGTCAATGCCGTTACCCGCGAAGGCTTTAAAATCGCGCACGACATCAGCGCCTACAGCTTCGTTGCGATGGCGAAGGTATGTCGTGAAATGCTTAACCCAGGCTCTGCGCTGCTGACGCTGTCCTACCTGGGCGCCGAGCGCGCTATTCCTAACTACAACGTTATGGGTCTGGCTAAAGCTTCGCTGGAAGCTAACGTGCGTTACATGGCGAACGCAATGGGCCCTGAAGGCGTGCGCGTTAACGCCATCTCCGCAGGTCCAATCCGTACCCTCGCCGCAAGCGGTATCAAAGACTTCCGTAAAATGCTGGCCCACTGTGAAGCTGTTACGCCGATTCGTCGCACCGTTACTATCGAAGATGTGGGTAACTCCGCGGCCTTCCTGTGTTCTGACCTGTCTGCCGGTATCTCCGGTGAAGTCGTTCACGTTGACGGCGGCTTCAGCATTGCCGCCATGAACGAGCTGGAACTGAAAGACTAATTCCGCCGTTTCGGGGCGGGCGTCCGCCTGCCCCCTATCATTCTGTTTTACCTCTTCATATACCATTCCGATATTTATTATCACCGATCATTCTTTTGTCAGCTTCCGCGCTTGCGCCAGGATAAAGCAGCGAACCAGGTCCCCCTCTCTTTGCCGGCCTGTTAACTCTTTGACCAAGGAACGACCATGGAACAACGCCAATTTTTGGGCAAAAGCCACTGGTATCATGAAACCCAGTCCAGTCTCTGCCCGGCGGACGTACTGCCGTTGGTTCCCGAAGCTGCGCACGCAGACCGCTTTTTAATCGATCTTAAATTAACCCCCGAACAGCTTGTCGATGAACAGACGTGGATAGCGGCTGCCCGCAGCGCCAGCAAGACGCTGCTGCCGGAAAATGTTTCGGTAACGCGCATGCATACCCTTAGCGGCTACGATCGCCTGAGCACCGCGCTTACCGTCGCGCAGGTGTACGGCGTGCAGCGGCTTTGCAACCACTATGCGGCTCGCCTGGCGCCGCAGCCGGGCCCCGACTCTTCGCGGGAGAGCAACCGCCGCCTGACGCAGATCACCCAGTATGCCCGCCAGCTTGCCAGCCAGCCGACGCTAATCGATAGCGCCTCCCGCACCCAGCTTGATGAGGTTGGGCTGTCGGTAAACGACATCGTTACCTTTAATCAGCTAATTGGCTTTATCGGCTTCCAGGCCCGCGCCGTTGCCGCCTTGCAGGCGCTACAAGGGCTGCCCGTTCGCTGGCTGCCAGGGTTTGATACCTTACAGGATGCGCCGGCAGATATTTTTACCGCTGAAGGCGCATTCTGGGCGGCGGACCTGCCCGAGGTGGAGCTGCGTTACGCCCGAACCGAACAGCTTGAAGCCTACAGCGTAAGCCAGCCTCTTCGCCCGCTACAGGGCATGGGATGGCTGCTTGCACATGACGCCCCAGCGCTTTGCGCGTTGAGTCAGTTAATCCGCCTGCTGTGGCAGCCTGCCCCGGCCCATAGCGATGAACAGACGCTGGTGATGCTGCTCTCTGCCCGAATCAACGGTAGCCCTTCGTGTTTCGCTGAGGCCGCGAAGCTGTGGCGCGGCGATAGCGGCCTGCCCGATGCGGTACGCAACGGCGAAAGAGCGCTGCAGGCCTGGAGCCATAACCATCCGCGAGAGCGAGCCATTATTCAGGCGGTACAGTTGCTCACGCGTGCCCCCGACCGGTTCAGCGCCGCGCAGGTTCAACCCTTGCTGGAGCAGGGTTTTTCCGCTTCGCAAGCCTTAAGACTGCTGGTCAGCTCGGGACTCTATGGCTGGCTTAACCGCCTGAAATCCGGGCTGGGCGGCAGGCCGTAAGCGCTGAATTTGGCGTGCTTTTAAGGCAAACAGCGCTTGCCGCAGAGTACGGATTCGCGTAAAACTGTCAGCCGCTCTTTTGGCCACGAAAACTAAACATTATGTTTCAGGATAACCCGCTGCTCGCGCAGCTTAAACAGCAACTGCATTCCCAGACTCCTCGCGCCGAAGGCGTGGTAAAAGGTACTGAAAAGGGCTTTGGCTTCCTCGAAGTCGACGCCAATAAAAGCTACTTTATTCCGCCTCCGCAGATGAAAAAAGTGATGCACGGCGACCGCATTAGCGCTGTGATCCACACGGATAAAGACCGGGAGACCGCTGAGCCAGAAGAGCTTATCGAACCGTTTCTTACCCGCTTCGTAGGCCGCGTGCAGAAGAAAGACGATCGTCTTTCTATCGTGCCGGATCATCCTTTATTAAGAGACGCCATTCAGTGCCGTGCCGATCGCTCTGTTACGCACGATTTCCAGAATGGCGACTGGGCCGTGGCGGAAATGAAGCGCCATCCGCTCAAGGGCGACCGCGGTTTTTACGCTGAGCTGACCCAGTTCATTACCTTTGGCGACGATCACCTCGCGCCGTGGTGGGTTACGCTGTCTCGCCATAACCTTGAACGCGAAGCGCCTGACGGCGTGGCCACCGAAATGCTTGACGACGGGCTGGTGCGTGAAGATTTAACCGCCCTCAGCTTCGTTACCATCGACAGCGCCAGCACCGAAGATATGGATGATGCGCTGTACGTTGAAGAGCTGGCTGACGGCAAGCTGCAGTTAACCGTCGCCATCGCCGATCCTACCGCATGGATTGCCGAAGGCAGCAAGCTGGACAACATCGCCAAAGTGCGTGCGTTCACCAACTACCTGCCGGGCTTTAACATCCCGATGCTGCCGCGCGAGCTTTCAGACGATCTGTGTTCGCTGCGCGCAAACGTCGCCCGCCCTGTCGTGGCCTGCCGTATGGTCATCGAACAGGATGGCGCAATCGGCAGCGACATTCACTTCTTTGCCGCCACAATCGTTTCCAGAGCCAAGCTGGTTTATGACGAAGTATCCGACTGGCTGGAAGAGAAAGGCGAATGGCAGCCGCAAAGCGAAGAGATTGCCCGGCAGATCCGCCTGCTGCAACGCGTCTGCCTGGGCCGTGGCGAATGGCGCCATCACCATGCGCTGGTCTTTAAAGACCGCCCGGATTACCGCTTTGTGCTGGGTGAAAAAGGCGAAGTGCTGGATATCGTTTCCGAGCCGCGCCGTATCGCTAACCGCATCGTTGAAGAAGCCATGATCGCCGCCAACGTTTGTGCCGCCATTGTGCTGCGCGATAAACTCGGCTTTGGGATCTACAACGTGCACACCGGGTTCGATCCGGCCAATACTGAACAGCTGGCGACCATGCTTGCCGGCCACGGTTTTACCGTAGACGCGCAGGAAGTGCTGACGCTGGAAGGTTTCTGCAAACTGCGCCGCGAGCTTGACGCACAGCCGACAAGCTTCCTGGACAGCCGCATTCGTCGCTACCAGTCCTTTGCTGAAATCAGTACCGAGCCTGGTCCGCACTTCGGTCTTGGTCTGGAAGCGTATGCGACATGGACTTCGCCTATCCGTAAATACGGCGACATGGTTAACCATCGCCTGCTTAAAGCCATTATTAAAGGCGAGTCAGCAACGCGTCCGCAGGACGAAACCACCGTCCAGATGGCGGAGCGCCGCCGCCTGAACCGCATGGCTGAACGTGATGTGGGCGACTGGCTATACGCCCGCTTCCTGAGCGATAAGGCCGGAACCGACACGCGCTTTGCCGCTGAAATCATTGATGTCAGCCGCGGTGGCATGCGCGTTCGCCTGGTTGAAAATGGCGCAGTGGCGTTTATCCCCGCGCCGTTCATCCACGCGGTACGCGATGAGCTGGTTTGTAGCCAGGAAAGCGGCACCGTGCAGATAAAAGGCGAAGTCGCCTACAAAGTGACTGACGTTATCGATGTGACCATCGCCGAAGTGCGCATGGAAACGCGCAGCGTTATCGCCCGGCCAGCGGCATAAACCCATATAACTACTCATAAAGGCTGAATAGATTTTCAGCCTTTTTTATTTCAGTCGCCCTCCCTCACTTTTATTTCCTCCTGTTTTTTTCCGCTATTATTGGCTTCACGCCAATAACTTCTTACTTTTGTTATAATTTCGCCGCATGATTGGTAAGTCATGCTAAATGATTTTTATGCGCCCTGGGTTTGACCTTTTAAGAAAATATGCAATTCATACTATTTTTCTGACGGTTACCACATATCTGCAGGTTTTTATCCGTCGCCGCTTGTTTAACACTGGCTTTATGTTGCTAATATAAATAGTAAACTGACGCGCCATGCACCGGTTCAGGAGAAAGCATGAAAGACGAGTTGGAGCAGAACCTGCTTTACCGTTATTTAGGGACAACCAGCCCATTCTGGCGTTTACCTTCCGACAGCAATGCATTGCAGCTTGCCGCCGATGAAAGCGCAGAAATAAGCCAGGTGATTGCGCTGGACCAGGAGCAGGCGGACGAGATACGTCAGATGACGGTGATTACGTCGAGCATCACCATGAACCTGCCCCTGTTTGGCAGCGATGTGCCCGTTCATCTTGTGGGGCGCAAAGTATCCAGGCGGGAATGGGCCGGAACGGCTTCAGCGTGGCATGACACCCCTTCCGTTGCACGCGATCTCGTGCAGGGACTCTCTTTTGCCGAACAGGTGGTGTCTGAGGCGAACTCGGTTATCGTGATTCTGGATCGTCAGGGCAATATTCAGCGCTTTAACCGGCTAAGCGAAGAGTACACCGGCCTTAAAGAGCACGAGGTCATCGGGCAGAACGTTTTTAAGCTTTTTATGAGCCGCAGCGAGGCCGCCGCCTCCAGACGCAATATCAGCGGCTTTTTCCGCAACGGCAACTCCTACGAAGTTGAACGCTGGGTTAAAACCCGCAAGGGCCAGCGCCTGTTTTTATTTCGCAATAAATTTGTCCACAGCGGCAGCGGCAAAAACGAAATCTATCTGATCTGTTCTGGCTCGGATATTACGGAAGAGCGTCGCGCCCAGGAGCGCCTGCGCGTGCTCGCAAACACTGACACCATTACCGGTTTGCCAAACCGCAACGCCATCCACGATCTTATCAGCGCCGCCATAGAGAATCGCGGTGACAGCCAGGTGGGGATTGTCTATCTCGATCTGGATAACTTTAAGAAAGTGAATGACGCGTATGGCCATATGTTCGGCGATCAGCTTTTGCAGGCCGTTTCGCTGGCAATCCTCAGCTGCCTTGAAGAAGGCCAGGTGCTGGCAAGGCTTGGCGGCGATGAGTTTATCGTGCTGGCGACCGACACCTCGCAGGCCGCGCTTGAGGCGATGTCCTCCCGCATTCTCACCCGCTTAAAGCTGCCCTTCCGCATTGGCCTGATTGAAGTCTATTCCGGCTGTTCGCTGGGGATTTCTCTCGCCCCGCAGCACGGCGAGGACCGGGAAAGCGTCATCCGCAATGCGGATACCGCCATGTATACCGCTAAAGAGAGCGGCCGCGGCAAATTTTGCGTCTTCTCGCCTGAAATGAACCAGCGCGTCTTTGAATATCTGTGGCTTGATACCAACCTGCGCAAAGCGCTGGAAAACGATCAACTGGTTATCCACTATCAGCCCAAAATAACCTGGCGCGGCGAAGTGCGCAGTCTGGAAGCGCTGGTACGCTGGCAGTCTCCGGAGCGGGGCCTGATCCCGCCGCTGGATTTTATCTCCTACGCGGAAGAGTCCGGGCTGATCGTGCCGCTTGGGCGTTGGGTAATGTTAAGCGTGGTGCAGCAGGTGGCGAAATGGCGCGATAAGGGCATTAACCTGCGCGTGGCGGTGAACGTTTCTGCCAGGCAGCTCGCCGATCAGACTATTTTTAGCGATCTTAAACAGGCGCTTAAAGACCTGGATTTCGAATACTGCCCGGTGGACGTCGAACTCACCGAAAGCTGCCTGATAGAAAACGAAGATCTGGCGCTGTCCGTTATCCAGCAGTTTAGCAAGCTGGGGGCACAGGTACACCTGGACGACTTCGGCACGGGCTACTCGTCGCTATCGCAGCTGGCACGTTTCCCTATCGACGCGATTAAGCTCGACCAGGCGTTTGTGCGCGATATCCACAAGCAGTCCGTCTCGCAGTCACTGGTTCGCGCAATAGTCGCGGTAGCGCAGGCGCTGAATTTACAGGTCATCGCAGAAGGTGTGGAAAGCAAGAAAGAAGACGCCTTCCTTACCAAGAACGGCGTCAACGAACGGCAGGGTTACTTATTTGCTAAACCTATGCCCGCAGCCGTATTCGAGCGCTGGCTTAAGCGTTATCTGGTAAGAACGGGTCGTTAGCTGGCCTGACGCAAAGCCGTCGATATATGGCGGTTTTGCAGTTGCACCAGCCTTTCCATATAAATGATATCCTTTGGCTGCAGGCTGAAAGCCGCATCCACCCAGTCTTCCGTAATATCCATCAGCTCAGCACGGGGCAGTTGCAACACGCGTTGTCGGGCGCGCAGCATGGCGCGAACGCCGTTCAGCTTAGGCTTAAGGGTGTCGATAAAAGTACGGGTTGCCATATAACCCTGCTCCGGTTCAAACAACAGATCCACAAGTCCGTGCTGTTCATACCATTCCGCAGTGTGCGACTCCCCTTTATAAATCAACTCCTCTGCGAGCTTCATTCCCGAACGTCGCGCAACCAGTGAATATCCTCCCATTCCTGGAAAAAGATTGAAGGCTATTTCCGGAAAACCCATGCGGGCATCGCGCTGCGCCAGCACAAAATGGTGCGCAAGGGCTGCTTCAAAACCGCCGCCTAACGCGCTGCCCTCCACCATTGCAAGGCTGATTGCGCCGCTGTCAAAGCCGCGGGACGCCGCATGAACACAGTCCACGCAGGCTCGCGCATACGCACGCAACGCTTCGCGCCGCCCCTGCTTAATGGTTTCAACGAAAAAGCTCAGATCCCCGCCGGTGTTGTACATACCAGGAACCAGCGAGCCGGTTACCCAGAAATCGACAGCAAATCCCGAACGCTGTACCAGATAACTCATGTTCATGATCTCTTCGATCAGCACATGGTTAAAGCACGGACGAGGCTGTGCGCGTAGCATCATCCATACCGTACGGCGTTCTTCTTCGTAGTACCCAGAAAGCTGGGTAAAACGCGCAGTATCGGTAAACAATTTGCAGGTTGGTTGGTTTATCACAGTCATCTTTTTGTCCTGGGTTTCAGGGTGGAGAAACGATCTAAGGCGCCTTAGATCGCATTGCAAAGCAGGTGATTACCGCCGTGCATGCGCAAACTTTAGATACTGTTCACCACAATTCACGGTAATTTTTATTACCTCACCTCTTTCCACCGCCTGCTAAGACAGAGGACAAAACTCACGGATTATTTATATATTTTCTGCCGAAAAGGCATAAAAAAACGCCCATCGGATTGGGCGTTTGTAAAGCAGCGATTTTCCTCAGAAAACGGCCCCGCAGACGCAGGGCGTGCCAGCGGCGGGCGTTAGCTTTTTGTTTTTTTCGGCAGCGTCTTCATCAGATCGTCCGGGCTTATAGTTGCCACTATGCTGCCGGGCAGCGGCATCTTCAGGATGTGATTTTTCATTTTGCCGATAACGTGCATCTCGCAGGGGCGGCAGTCAAATTTCAGGGTCAGCACTTCATCCCCGTGTACCAGTTGCATCGGCGTTGCGCGCCAGCTTTTGATGTTGCCCTTTGCCTGTTTAGGGCAGAGGTTAAACGCAAAGCGCAGGCAATGTTTGGTGATCATCACCGGGACTTCGCCCTTTTCTTCATGTGCTTCATAAGCGGCATCAATAAGTTTCACGCCGTAACGCTGATAGAATTCGCGCGCTTTATGGTTGTAAACGTTAGCAAGAAAAGTGAGATGTTCGTCCGGGTAAACCGGGGCCGGAACACAGACCGCTTTGCGCGTGCCGCGCTGATAGCGCTGCAAGCGGGCTTCAGTTAAAGCCTCCACGGCGTCGCGTCGCAGCTGATTTAACTGGCCGTTCGGCACAAATAAAGGCGCAGGCAGCGAGATATTTACCGCACGGGCAGAGTACATGGTCTGACCCAGTTTCGTAAGGCCATCACGCAGGCTGTCATAAGCTTTCTGCGGGTTGTTAGCGGCTGCAAACTGGCCCTCAAGCGTATGCGTTACGCTGATACCCTCCTCGCTTGTGAGCGTCAGGACAAGCTGCTCTTCCCAACCTGACAGCTCCATATCCACCGCTACGCGGCGTTCGCTAGAGGTTTTCAGCAGCGCCTGCTGCCAGTTATGGTCGAGGTTACGGTTAAGCGGATGATGCGGCCGTACATTTTTTAACGTGTCCGGCATCTCGTTGGGCCATACGCGGTACTGATTTTTAGCGGTTTTCTCAACGGTATTGGCGCGGAACCCGACGATTTCACGCTTGATCAGCACGTTCAGACCATCGCCGTTTGTCAGCGTATTGGCACCGGTAACGGCAACGTCCAGATGATCTTTGCCAACCTTCAGCACTTCGCCCACCGGCAGGCCAACAAACTTCGGCGAATCGAACGCGCCGATATCGATTTTGCGCGCGTTGACGAAGTAGTCCGTGCTGCCGCGATGGAAGGTTTTGTCCGGCGAAGGGATAAAGAAATGCGAAGTCACGCCGGCAGAAGCGCGTTGCAGATCCGTGCGGTTATCCATCAGTTCGTCAAGGAGCTGACGATAATATGAGGTAATGTTTTTCACATAGCTCATATCCTTGTAACGACCTTCGATTTTGAAGGAGCGCACGCCAGCATCCACCAGCGCCGCAAGGTTCGCGCTCTGGTCGTTATCTTTCATCGACAGCAGGTGTTTTTCAAACGCGACGACGCGGCCCTGGTCGTCCTTCAGGGTATACGGCAGGCGGCAGGCCTGCGAACAGTCGCCACGGTTCGCACTGCGCCCCGTCTGAGCGTGAGAAATATTGCACTGGCCGGAATAGGCCACGCACAGCGCGCCGTGAATAAAGAACTCTATCGTCGCATCAACGTTTTGATGAATAGCGCGGATCTGCTCCAGGTTCAGCTCACGCGCCAGAACTATCTGCGAGAAACCAACATCGGAGAGGAACTTCGCCTTTTCCACACTGCGGATATCGCACTGGGTGCTGGCGTGCAGTTCAATCGGCGGTAAATCCATTTCCAGCACGCCCATATCCTGGACAATCAGCGCGTCAACGCCCGCCTGGTAAAGATCGTGAATCATCAGCCGCGCGGGTTCCAGCTCGTTGTCATGCAGGATGGTGTTCAGCGTGACAAAAATCTTGGCCCCGAAGCGATGAGCAAAAGGCACCAGTTCGGCAAGATCGCGCAGGCTGTTACCGGCATTGTGGCGAGCGCCAAAGCCAGGGCCGCCGATATACACGGCATCGGCACCGTGCAAAATAGCTTCGCGGGCGATGTCGGTGTCACGGGCGGGGCTGAGTAGTTCAAGATGATTAGCGTGCAGGCGCATAGTTCGTCGTTTTTCTGTTTGTAGGCGAAAGGCGGCTATTGTAGTCAGAAAGGACGGGTAAAAACAGAGGATGTTTTGTTCAATTATTGAACTGCTTTCAGACAGGGTGGATGAACAACAGGCCATCCACCCTTAAAGGCTTAAATCACCCAAAAACCGTGCGTGCCGTCGCGCTCAAGCTGCGCGACAAGGCCATATTCCCATTGCAGGTAGTCTTCCATCGCCTGTCGTGGAACATTCGTGCCCTCGTAAGGACGGCGATAGCGATCTTCAGGCTGATGCAGCTCGCCTTCCGCGCCCTGTGCCAGAGGCCGGTTTTCAGCTATCCATGCGAGCGTTCCACCCTTTAGCACGTAAACCGGCCGGCTGGATAAGGCCTGCAGCTCGGGCACCACAAATCGGGCGAGCGCGCTGCTACCGCAGGTGACCACCCAACGCTCCGGCTCAGGAAGATTCGCCACCGCGGTTTTTAGCGCGGTTCGTCCCAGCCATTTCGCTCCCGCGATATGCCGCGCGCGGAAACTGGCTGAAGTGGTGAAATCCAGAAGCGTGGTGCCGGGTTGCCCGAGCCAGTCCGCCAGGGTTTCAGCCGAAATTTCCTCTACCGCAGGCGCCGCTGGCAGGGGCGCCTGCCAGTCGCCGCGTTCGGTAAATAAGTCGCGTGGGGCTTCCAGCACGGCCACCTCCCATCCCATTTGTGCCAGCCATGAGGCGGCCATCGGGGCGCGAACGCCGTCGTCGTCAACTACCACGATCCTTCCGCCGCGCACGGCGGCAAAATGATCTGTTTCCTGAACCAGTTGTCCGCCCGGCGCAGACCTGGCCCCGGCGATATGCCCTGCACGAAACTCCTCTGGCGAACGCACGTCGAACAGCCAGGTGTTGCGGTCGTGGGTTTGCCGCCAGCTTTGCCAGTCGCTCCATACGATAAAGCTTACGCCCGCGCTGGTTGCCAGCTCCCAGGCCGCAATGCGTTCGGCTTCTTCGCCTGCGCTTTCCTGCGCTTGAGCATCGCTACCCTGTTCAAGCTCCAGCCCCGCCAGCGTCCAGCCGATTGTTCCGTTACGCAATGCGGCTACGGGATTGGCGATCCCTGCATTGATCAGCGACTGCGCGCCGATAATGCTGCGCGTGCGCCCGGCGCAGTTCACGACAATTTGCGTTTGCGGGCTGGACACCTGCGCGCTGGCCTTCAGCACAAGGTCACCGCCCGGCAGACTTATACCGCCGGGGATATTCATCGTCTGGTATTCATCAAAGCGGCGCACGTCCAGAATCACCAGCTCGGCACCCTGTTGTTTTAGCCTGTACACGTCCTGCGCGCTAAGCGACGGCGTATGGCGCTTTGCTTCAACAAACTCCCCGAAGGCTTTGCTCGGCGCGTTAACATCGATAAACAGTTCTCCGCCCGCCTCCTGCCAGCCCTTAAGCCCGCCGGCAAGCAGCGCCACGTCGCGGTAGCCAAGCTGCTTCAGCTTATCCACGGCAAGGCCCGCCAGCCCTTCACCGTTGTCATAGACGGTAATCGGCGTTGAACGCCGCGGGATACGCGCAAATACCTCCAGTTCAAGTTTGCCGAGCGGAAAATTCGCGGCAAACAAAGGATGACCGGATGCAAAGGCGGCCTCCTCCCGCACGTCTATCAGCGCCAGCTCTTCTTTATTAAGCAGCGACGCACGCAGTTGCGCATAGTGTCTTAATTCGCTCATAACGCCCTCTCTTTCGACAGATCCCAGATGTTCGGTATAAAAGCGCTCGAATAGCCGGAAATAAACGCTTTCTCGCCGCCGTCTTCGGTAAACACCCGGCGATGGACCGCGCCAATATTAGCGCCGTAGACATGAATACTGATGGAGACGCGATCGTCGAAGGCGTTACTGACCTGATGAACATCCTGCGCGTTGGGAGAAACCGTCTCAATTTCGCCCGGCGTCAGGGTTGTCGCATTGCCCTCGGGTAGCCATTTGCCGTTCACTTTGGCGTAAAACTGGCTGCGTTCGGCGCCGCGTAACATGCCGATAAGCCCCCATACGCCGTGGTTATGGATCGGGGTTTGCTGCCCAGGCCCCCAGACGAAGCTCACCACGGAGAAGCGCCCCTGCGGGTCGGCGTACAGCAGATGCTGCTGGTAATGGTGCGGATGGGGAACGGCTGACGCTTCGGGCAACCAGTCGTCGGTGGACACCAGCTCTGACAGGAGCCGGCGGCCTTTTTCCAGCAGCGGCTTTTCCTGATGGAAATGCTCAACCAGCCGT
>DAMALH010000012.1:80026-109146 GCA_032000125.1 Buttiauxella sp.
AAGAAAGCGGCGTAAGCGCGCGGGATTCGGCGCGGATGTCTTTGCGGTCATGGCATGTCTCAGCAGGGGAAAACCCAAAGACTACCAGCGTCGCCCTTTGAGCCAAATGCCATAAAAGCAATAGGTTATCAATAATCTATCTATGCTTTATCCCGGCAAAGCATAGTCATAATTGGCATTTCAGAGGCGCGCTTACACTCGTTATGGTGGCTAAACATACAACCATAAGGAACCTGCAATGAGCATTCAATTCCTCGGCATGATAGGCCATCGCCTGGCCTCAGAAATTCTGCCCGCGACCGGGGCAATCTTTGATAAGGAGTATATTGCGCGCTTTGCCCAGGCACACGAGGACGCCGGCTTCGACCGCATTCTGGTAGGCTACTGGTCCGATCAACCGGACGGTTTTCTGGTAACCGCCCATGCGGGCGCCTACACTTCGCGCGTGAAGTTCCTGCTGGCCCATCGGCCGGGTTTCGTCGCACCGACGCTTGCCGCGCGCAAGCTTGCCACGCTTGATCATTTACTCGATGGTCGGCTGGCGGTGCATATTATCAGCGGCGGCAGCGACGCCGAACAGCGTAAAGACGGCGACTGGCTGAACAAAGAGGAACGCTACGCGCGGACCGACGAATTTTTGACGGTGCTGAACAGCAGCCTGCACGGCGAGGCGCCTTACGATCACACCGGCGGCTTCTACCGGGCCGAGCAGGCCTTTTCCTCCATCAAACCGCTTCAGCCCCGCCTGCCGATTTATTTCGGCGGATCGTCCGATGACGCAATCCGGGTGGCGGCTAAGCACGCGGATGTCTTTGCGCTCTGGGGTGAGCCGCTGGCTGGAGCACGTCAAACTGTCGAATCCGTACGCGCTGCGGCAAAACGGCATAATCGCGATATCAGCTTCAATATTTCATTCCGGCCGATCCTCGGCAAAACCGAAGCCGAAGCCTGGGAAAAAGCAGAGCACATACGTGAGGTCACCCGTAAAAACCTGGCGGAAAATCACCATCCCTACGGGCTGCGCAAGCCGCAAAGCGTCGGTGCAAAACGCCTGCTTGAGGCGGCGCATCAGGGCGATCGCCTGGACAAGCGTTTATGGACGGGCATCGCAGCGCTGGTCGGTGGCGGCTATAACTCCACCGCGCTGGTCGGCACGCCGGATCAGGTTTCCGATGCCCTGCTTGACTATTACGATACGGGTATCGACAGCTTCCTGATCCGCGGATTCGATCCGCTCAACGACGCCGTGGAATACGGAAAAGAACTCATTCCGCTAACGCGTGAAAAAGTTGCTGCCCGCAAGCGTCTGGCAAGGAGCGCATGATGAAAAAGTGGATCACCGCAGGCCTGGCTCTGGCCCTCTGGAGCAGCTTCTCGCATGCCGAAGTGACGCTGCATATTGGCGATCAAAAAGGCGGAATGCGTTCCCAGCTTGAGGCGGCAAACAAGCTTGAAAACCTGCCGTATAAAATTCAATGGGCCGAATTTCCTGCCGCCGCCCCCCTGGCGGAGGCGCTGAACGCGGGGGCTATCGACGTGGGCATCATCGGCGACGCTCCCCTGCTGTTTGCCGTTGCGGCAGGCGCACAGGCGAAGGCGATAGCGGTGAGTAAATCGAACGCTTACGGGACGGCGCTGCTGGTGCGCCCGGAAAGCCCGATAAAAACCGCGGCGGACTTAAAGGGTAAAAGCATTGCTACAAACCGTGGCTCTATCGGTCATTTTGTCGCGCTGAAGGCGCTTGCGTCCGCCGGGCTGAGCGCCAAAGACGTCACCTTCCGCTTCCTGCCACCAAGCGAGGCTAAGCTCGCCCTGATTCAGGGTTCGGTGGACGTCTGGGCTACGTGGGAGCCTTACACCGCCTATGCGGAAAAGGTGGATAAGCTGCGCGTGGCGGTCAACGGCCAGGGGCTGTGGTCCGGCAATTCGTTCCTTGCGGCTACCGACAGCGCGCTGGGCGACAAAGAAAAGCAGGCCGCCATCGCCGATTATCTGCAGCGCCTGAACGCCGCGCAAATCTGGGCGAATCAGCATCCGGACGTGTATGGCAAAACGCTGGCGAAGATAATCGGCTTCCCGGAGGACGTGGCGCAACTGTCGTTTCAGCGCCGCCATTCAGCCTGGCAAACTATTGATAACGCGACGATAGCGCAGCAACAGCAAACCGCTGATTTCTACCATGCAAGCAGCCTGCTGCCCAAAACTATTCAGGTTACCCCGACCTTCAGCCATGCCTTTCAGGTGACTAATCCGGGCTAACGCTTTCAGGGCTGGCGTAAATACTGCCCGCCGCGAAAGATTACGGATAATGAATTAACGAATGGAAATGTGCCCGCTCGGGGCCGCTGTTGCGATAGCTATGCGCTTCATCCCCGGCGAAGCGCAAACCTTCCCCCGCCCGTAGCGACCGCCAGTTGCCCTGAATCTGCATATCCAGCATGCCGCTTATTACCGTTACATGTTCAATAACGCCGGTATCGTGTGGCGATGACTCGCTCAGCGCCCCCGGCGCGAGCGTGATGGAAAAGAGATCAAAGCGCAGGTGCTCATCGTAGGGAAAAAGCGGCACCACGACCATATCGCTGTTTTGTGGATCGAATACCGGCCGTTCCGGCTGCTCGCCCGACTCGATAAATACCGAAAACGGCACGTTCAGACCGGTGGCTATTTTCCATAAGGTCGCCACCGTCGGGCTGGATTCGTTACGTTCAATCTGGCCAAGCATGGCCTTTGACACGCCGGTTTTTTCTGCGGCCAGCGCCAGGCTCAAGCCTTTTGCCTGGCGCAGGGCTTTCAGCTTCGCGCTTAAATGGGCGGCAATATCCATCTTTCTCTCCTTATATGCAGGCAGATTATAGCGCCTTGTGCGCTATAACGCACGATGCTATAGTGCTCGGACGTTATAACGCACAAGGGGTTTTTATGCGCGCTTTCCCGCTTCCTTTACCTGCCATGCTTGCAGGATTTGTTGCCGTGCTGGTGGGCTACGCCAGCTCGGCGACCATTATCTGGCAGGCGGCAGATGCTGCCGGAGCCGATGCAAGGCAAATCGCAGGCTGGCTGACAATGCTCGGTATCGGCATGGGGATCAGCACGCTTGCGCTGACGCTATGGTATCGCGCCCCTGTTCTTACCGCCTGGTCCACGCCGGGGGCGGCGCTGCTGGCTACCAGCCTACACGGCAGTACGTTAAATGAAGCCGTTGGCATTTTTATTTTTGCTTCAGCGCTCATCTTAATTTGCGGCGTTACCGGCTTATTTGCCCGCCTGATGCGCCTTATTCCGCACACGCTCTCTGCGGCGATGCTGGCGGGGATCCTTTTGCGTTTTGGCCTGGATGCCTTCACATCGTTACAGGGTCACTTTTTATTGTGCGGTTCAATGCTTGTTAGCTGGCTGCTGGCAAAAGCCTTCGCCCCTCGCTACGCGGTGGTGGTGGCGCTGCTTGCAGGATTAGCAGTTTGTCTGGCAACCGGAGAGTTTAAAACTCAAAGCGTGTCGCCAGGCGTCGTGATGCCTGAGTTCACCGCACCGCACTTTTCCCTTAGCAGTTTACTGAGCATCGGTCTGCCGTTTTTCCTTGTCACCATGACCTCGCAAAATGCGCCGGGCGTGGCGACGCTAAAAGCCTCCGGCTACAGCGTGCCGGTTTCGCCGCTGATGGTAGTCACCGCGGCTATTGCCCTGTTGCTCGCACCTTTTGGCGTATTCTCCATTTGCATTGCGGCAATTACGGCTGCGATTTGCCTGGGGCCGGAAGCTCACCCTGACCCGGGCAAAAGATGGCTGGCCGCCGCCGCGGCTGGCGTATTTTATCTGCTGGCCGGTATTTTTGGCGGCTCGATTTCTACCCTGCTTGCCGCGCTGCCCCTGGCCTTTATCCATACCCTTGCCGGGCTTGCCCTGCTAAGCACTATCGCGGGCAGTTTGCATCAGGCGCTAAGCCATGAGCGGGAACGCGATGCGGCGATCGTTACCTTCCTGGTCACGGCATCGGGGCTGACGCTTGCGGGAATAGGTTCTGCTTTCTGGGGATTGATTGCGGGCGGCATTTGCTACGGCGTATTCTTACAGGTTCGCCGAGCGGAGCTGTGAAGGCGTGACGCCGAGGGTAGCTTTGAAACGGTTGCTGAAATGGCTGGCGGAGCTAAATCCGCAGGCCAAAGCGATATCCGTTAACGGCAGCGCGCTATGACGCACTAGCGTTTCCGCCCGCGCCATACGCCGCTGCATTACGTACTGGTGCGGCGCCAGCTGCGTAGATTGTTTAAACATCCGCGCGAAATGAAACTCGCTTAACCCCGCCTCCAGCGCCAGTTCGGCAAGCGTCAACGGGTCGCCAAGATGCAGTTCGATATACGCCTGAATATTTCGCAGCACTACCGGAGCCAGCCCGCCGCGCACCACTGGCAAACGCCACTGCACGCTGCTGTAGTTTTGCACCAGATGGGTTAGCAGCAGCGTCGAGGCGGTGCTTAGCGTCATATGGTTCGCGCTCTGCTGCCAGCTACTGCTTAGCAAAAAATGGCGGTAAAGCTGCGTGATACGCGGATCGCTGGCAAAGATCTTTTCATCCATTTGCAGGCTTGCCGGACTGCGGTCCCAGACCTGCTCGGCAATATGGCGCAGGTGCACGTCCGTACAGTACAGATGCACAAATGAGAAATCGTTACGAATATCCCAGGTGGTTTCGCTGTCCTGCGGCATCAGGCAAAACCTGTCCGGGCCGCCGCCGTTTTTCCAGCCCTGCGTCGTTTTCTGATAGGTTTCGTAGCCGTTGTTGATATACAGGCTAAGCGTATGGTGATTGCTGAGCTGCGTGACGCGGTCATTATGATTTGACCAGGCCGCCAGTTGAATCCCCGAGCCAAGCTGCACACTGTCATTCAGACGAGCGTTGTGCTTACGCAGATTTTCAAAAGCATGGTACGACTGAGTCATAGTTGCATATCGCTTAGGGACCGGAACCTTAGTGTATGTAGCGCCGCTGCGGGTTACCAGCCATTAAGGCTGGGGATACAAAAAAATGCGCAAGATTATGCAAGTCCCGCAAGACGATGAAATCGGAGTTTACCGGCTATCGGCAAACTGCCGATTCTGTCCGACAGCGAGAAAACAACATGAACGCAGTACTTTATATTCTGGTGGTGGCGATTTGGGGAACGACGTGGATTGCTATTTATATGCAGCAGGGCGTGGTTTCCGTACCCGTTTCAATTTTCTGGCGTTTTGCCGTTGCGGCGGCCGTGATGCTGGTGGCGCTGCTCGCGCTGGGACGCCTGCGCCGTCTTAGCCTGCGCGATCACCTGTTCTGCCTGCTTCAGGGCGCCTGCGTATTCGGCTTTAATTTTTACTGCTTTTATCATGCGGCGGCCTACATAAGTTCGGGCCTTGAATCCGTCATTTTTTCTATGGCGGTGCTGTTTAACGCCTTTAACAGCATGCTGTTTTTTCGGCAGCGCCCGCACGCTAACCTTCTGCCAGCCGCGGCGCTTGGCATTGCAGGCGTTGTTGCGCTCTTCTGGCATGACCTGATCGCCACGCAGTTGGCGCCACGGTTACTGCTGGGGATCGGCCTTAGCGCGCTGGGAACATTCGGTTTCTCGCTTGGCAATATGATTAGCGCGCGCCATCAGCGCCGCGGGCTGGAAACGCTGACGACCAACGCCTGGGCCATGTGCTATGGCGCATTGATCATGGGCGTTATTGCTCTGATTCGCGGGGACGCGTTTATGCCGGAGCTTACCATCCGCTACCTCGGCTCGCTCTTCTACCTGGCGATTTTCGGATCGGTCATCGGATTTGGCGCCTATTTCACTTTGGTTGGCCGTATCGGCGCAAGCCAGGCGGCCTACAGCACGTTACTTTTCCCGCTGGTAGCGCTAAGTCTTTCAACTATATATGAAGGCTATGTCTGGCACAGCAATGCGGTAACGGGTCTGGCGATGATCCTGGCCGGTAATCTTGTTATGTTTTCAAAACCCGGCCTGGTTAAGCGTTGGGGAAAAAGAAGCGCATAAAAAAGCCAATACCTGTTATTGCACCGGGCCGAAATAATAAATCACGCGCGAAATTATGCTTTTAGCGTTAATCCATCGCATAGCAAATCAATAATAAATAACGATCCATAACCGTTATTTTTTGACGGCAAAATAATATCGTGCTGCTGCATAAAGGCCCGGTCGTCATTGGTGATAATAACAATCGCGGCTCCTTTTCGCCGCGCCTGATGCATCGCCGCTATTAAGGCGTTTTCTGGCGCGTGCCCTGCAAAAATCACCAGCACCTGCCCTGCGCCCAGCATCGATGCGGTGATGCTCATCAGCGCGGTGTCCTGACAAAGATTAGCCGGATAGCCAAGCGTGAGCAGACGGTACTGCAATATGCTGGCAAAAGGGGTATCCGCCGCGCTGGCGCTGAATATATGCGTTGCCGTGGCCTGGCTGAGCATCTCCACGGCGCGGGTTACCGTCGCGAGTGATAGTTCGCTTAGCTGAGCGCTCAGCGAGCTGTGCACGCCGTTAAGCTTTTCCTGCCAGGGTTCCGGCAGGGTGCCGGGCGCTACCGGCAAGCTGGACTGGGCAAGCTTCATGCGCAGATCGCGAATATCGTCACAGCCTGCCGCTCGCGCAAAGCGGGTAATGGTCGCCGGGCTGACTCCCGCAGCGGTGGCCAGTTGATCGATAGTCGCCGATGCGGCAAACCCCACGTCATTCAGAATGGTTTGCGCCACGCGGGATTCCTGCTGGCTAAAATCGTTCAGGCGCGCGCGTATCTGGCTGAGAATATCGCCGCCGCTTTCAATGCCAGTGGAATGCGAGAACCTTTCCAGTACGTCGCTGCCGATACCGGCATGGGCTGCCAGCTTTTGCAGCGCCTGGGGATCAACCCATGTGGCATCGCCCAGAATAGTCGTGGCGCCAGGAAGAGCCTGGAAACTGCTGTCCTGCTGCTGGTGACGAACTTTACCGAGGAAATCGTTGATATCATCGCAGCCGATGCTGCGGGCAAAGTGGTGCAGCGTGGCAAGGCTGACGCCTGCCTTAAGCGCAAGCTCTTCCATCGAGGACTCAGGAATTTGCGCAAAATTTTCCAGCAAGAAACGAGCAAGGCGCGATTCCTGAGCTGGCAGGCCAGACATGCCCTGTACCAGTTGATAGACGATATCCATAACGAGTTAGTTCCTTCGATGGCGGCGACAGCGCGTTGCAACCATCATAGAACATTGAAATTATTTTTCAATGCGCGCCTTTTTACACGCTGGCCCCCGCTGCTTTTCAGGTGAAGATTTTTATTTTTTTTCTTAGTCGATCACATTTCTGCGCCAGAAACATCGCCTTTCCTGATAATCCAACCGCGATCACACTCATGAAAATAATTTTCATACATGCTGATTAAAACGGCTAATGTGTGAAATATGTTTTCAAAAGGCAAAGGAGAGGTAATGAAAAAAATCATGCTGTGCTGCGCGGCTGGGATGTCCACCAGTATGCTAGTGCAAAAGATGAAAGCGGAAGCAGCAAAGCGTTCTCTGGACGTTGTAATAGCCGCTTACCCGGTTGCGGAAATTGAAAGCCGGCTTGCAGATGCCGATGTGGTGCTGCTCGGCCCGCAGGTGCAGTTTGAACTGCAACGTCTGAGCGAGCTTTCAGCGCCGCTTGGGAAGCCCGTTGCGGTTATCGACATGATGGATTACGGCACCATGCGCGGCGATCGCGTGCTGGATAAAGCCATTGCGCTGATGGCCTGAAGCGAACGGAGAAGATGATGAAAATTACCGTTATTGGTGGGGGAAGCAGCTATACCCCGGAACTGATAGAAGGTCTGATCGCGCGCCATGCTTCTCTGCCAATGGCGGAACTGGCCCTTGTTGACGTGGAGGCCGGGCGCCAAAAAGTAGAAGTGATTGCCGCCCTTGCACGCCGTATGCTGGACAGAAACGGGCTGGAGGCGGTTAACGTCTCGGTACATTTTGATGCAGACCATGCAATTGAAGGCTCAAGCTTTGTGCTAACGCAGCTACGCGTCGGCCAGCTTCCCGCTCGCGCGGCTGACGAACGCCTCGGCTTAAGCCACAGGCTGCTGGGCCAGGAGACAACCGGCGTTGGCGGCTTCGCCAAAGCGCTGCGCACTATTCCGGTGATGCTGGATATCGCTCGTCGCGTAGAACGCCTTGCGCCGCAGGCATGGATTATTAACTTTACCAATCCCGCCGGTATCGTGACGGAGGCGGTTTCGCGCTACAGCAAGGCGAAAATTATCGGCTTGTGTAACGTGCCGGTGACCATGCATCACACTATTGCCGACATGCTGAAATTACCGCACTCATCCGTTACCCTGCGCTTCGCGGGACTTAATCATATGGTCTGGGTACATAAAGTGCTGGCCGACGGGCGCGACGCCACCGACCAAGTGCTTGAGATGCTGTGTGACGGCGAGCAGCTTTCGATGAACAACATTAAAGCCATCCCCTGGCCGGCAGATTTGCTGCGCGCGCTGCGGGCTATTCCCTGCCCTTATCACCGTTATTTCTGGCAAACCCGCACCATGCTTGAAGACGAGCTGGCCGACGCGGGCAGCAAAGGAACGCGTGCGGAACAGGTCATGAAGGTGGAAGAGGCTTTATTTAAGCTTTATGCCGACCCGCATCTGGATAAAAAGCCGGATGAACTCAGCCAGCGAGGCGGATCTTTCTATTCAGAAGTCGCGGTTGAGCTGATTAACGCCCTGCATAACAACCTCGGCGTTGAAATGGTCGTCAATACCGCCAACAATGGCGCAATTCACGGGCTACCGGACGATGCGGTGATTGAAACCAACTGCCTGATTGACGCGCTCGGCGCGCATCCTCTGGCCTTTGGCAAGCTGCCACCGCTGATGAACGGGCTGACGCAGCAGGTGAAAGATTTTGAACGTCTGACGATTGAAGCGGCTGTTCATGGCGATAAACGCAAGGCCCTGCTCGCGCTGGTGGCCAATCCGCTGGTCGCGGATGTGAATCTGGCCTCGTCGCTGGTCGATGAAGTACTCAGCATTAACAAAGCGTGGTTGCCGCAGTTTAGCGGTTGACCGCCCTTCTGGCGCACTGCCCGTCTGCACGGGCGGAAATAACAAAAACGATAATACCCGGTCGGCAGATTCTGCCCCGGGCAGGGGGTATCTGTGTCAGTCAATAAATCCATCATTGAAAAGTACGTGCTGCCTGGGGCGTTGAAAATCGCCGGGCAAAAGCACGTTTTATCCGTGCGTGACGGCATCATTCTTAATATGCCGTTTATGCTGATCGGCTCGTTTTTCCTTATCTTTGCTTATTTACCGGTGCCCGGTTACGCGCAGATGATGAGCAACCTGTTCGGCGCCGCGTGGCAGGAGAAAGTGCTGTATCCGGTTAAAGCCACCTACGACATCATGGCGATTATCTCCGCTTTCGGTATCGCCTATCGTCTGGCGGAAAAATACCGCACCATAGATCCGTTGACCGCCGGTGCCGTCTCGCTGGTGGCGTTCATCATGACTATTCCTCAGCACATCATGTTCACCCCTGCTGCGGAGTCCACGGCACAGCTAGTAAAAGGCGTGCTGCCCATGGGCCAGATTGGTAGCCAGGGCCTGTTCGTTGCGATTCTTATCGCCCTGCTTTCCACTGAAATTTATCGTTTTATCAACAACCGTAACCTGGTTATACGCATGCCGGAGGGCGTGCCGCCGGCGGTGGCGAAATCTTTCCTCGCCTTAATTCCCGGCTTCTGTGTTCTGGCGGTGGTGCTGGCTCTACGCCTGCTGGTTGAAGCGACGCCGTTTGGCGATATCAATACTCTGATAACCGAACTGGTGGGCATCCCGATGAGCCACGTGGGCGGCTCCCTGCCGGGAATGATTATCTCGGTACTGCTGATTGGTATTCTGTGGATGCTGGGCCTGCACGGTGACACTATCGTACTGGTCTTTATCCGCCCGGTCTGGCTGAGCAATATGTCGGAAAACCTCGAGGCCTTTCAGAATGGCCTGCCCATTCCGCATATCATCACCCAGCAATTTTATGATCTGTGGATTGCTCCGGGAGGCACAGGTGCCCTGCTGGGACTGGTGATCTTCATGCTGATCCGCAGCCGTAGCGCCCAGATGAAACAACTGGGGAAAATCGCCGCGCCCGGCAGCCTGTTTAACATCAGCGAGCCGATGGTGTTCGGCATTCCCATCGTAATGAACCCGTATCTGGTGGTGCCGTTTATCCTCACGCCGGTGGTGCTGGTTATTGTTTCATACATTGCTATGACTACGGGGCTTGTGGCTAAACCTGCGGGTATCGCCCTGCCGTTTACCACGCCAATCGTCGTCAGCGGTTACCTTGCGACAGGCGGGCATATTTCCGGGTCGATACTGCAGATTGTTAACTTAGGGATTTCGCTGGTGATGTATTATCCGTTCTTCCGCATCTGGGATAACCTGAAATACCGCGAGGAGCGGGCAAACCAGGCGCCCCAAGAGGCCGAAGCCGAGGCCTTAGCGCAGCGCAACCCAACGTAATCTTCACGATAAAAAGCCCTGCCGCGTGAGCGACAGGGCTTTTTGCCGTCGGGAGAAGGTTACTTCATCTCTACCTGATAAAAAATGTGCTTACCGAACGGATCGATTTCATAGCCTTTCACCTCTTTGCGCACCGGCTCGAAAATCGTTGAGTGCGCAATCATTACCGCCGGCATCTGGTCGTGCATCATCTGCTGAGCTTCTTTATAAAGCGCCACACGCTTCTGGCGATCTCCCTCAGCGCGGGCGTCCAGAATCAGCTTATCGAACGGCTGATAGCACCACTTCGACGAGTTAGAGCCGCCGTTCGCCGCAGTGCAGGTAAACAGCGGGCCGAAGAAGTTGTCCGGGTCGCCGGTTGCCGTCGTCCAGCCCATCAGGGCGACCTGATGATCGCCGTTTTTCACGCGCTTGAGATACTCGCCCCATTCATAGGTGACCACCTTCGCCGTCACCCCCACTTTTGCCCAGTCGGCCTGGATCATCTCCGCCATACGTTTGGCGTTCGGGTTGTAAGGACGCTGAACCGGCATAGCCCACAGATCGATGGTCATGCCCTTCCCGAAGCCCGCTTCCTTAAGCAACGCTTTGGCCTTCTCCGGGTCGTAATCATAATCTTTTAGCTGCTCGTCCGCGCTCCACACGCCCGGCGGCAACAGGTTTTTCGCCGCCGTACCGCTCCCCTGGAACACCGCCTCGATAATCGCCGGTTTATTGATAGCCAGCGCCAGCGCCTGGCGCACTTTCACGTTATCCAGCGGCGCCTTCTGGGTATTAAACGCCAGGAAACCGGTGTTCAGCCCCGCTTTTTGCATCAGGGTAATGTTTTTGTTTTCCTTCATGCGCGGCAGATCCGCCGGGTTCGGGAAAGGCATCACCTGACATTCGTTTTTCTCAAGCTTCGCGTAGCGCACCGAAGCGTCAGGGGTAATGGAGAAAATCAGGCGGTCGAGTTTCGCCTTGCCCTGCCAGTAGTCCGGAAAGGCGGTAAACAGGATGCGTGAATCTTTCTGATACTGCTTGAGTTCAAACGGCCCGGTGCCGATCGGGTCCATGTCCACACGCTCAGGCGTGCCTGCTTTTAGCATCGCATCGGCATATTCAGCCGAAAGGATAGAGGCGAAATACCAGCCTAAATCGGCGATAAACGGCGCTTCCGGGTGGGCCAGGGTGAAGCGCACCGTATTGTCATCAACCTTGTCGATGGCGGTTATCAGCTTGCCGAACTCAAGGCTTTCGAAGTTGGAGTAGTTGCCGTTGGAAACGTTGTGATAAGGGTGTTTTGCATCTTTCTGCCGCATAAACGAGAAAATCACGTCATCGGCGTTAAAATCGCGCGTTGGTTTGAAGTATTTATTGCTCTGAAACTTCACCCCTTTGCGGAGATGAAAGGTATAAACCTTGCCGTCTTCGCTAACGTCCCAGCTTTGTGCAAGGCTCGGCTGCAGTTCGGTGGTGCCAACTTTGAAATCTACCAGCCGGTTATAAACCGGTACGGCGCTGGCGTCGACGCTGGTTCCAGAGGTATATAACTGCGGGTTAAAGTTTTCCGGCGAGCCCTCGGAGCAATAAACCAGCGTTTTTGCTGCGGCACCTGAGCTAACTGAAATGGCAGCTACGGCCAGCGCCAGCGCGGTCATTTTTATTTTCATCGCTATCTTCCTGTTGGTTATCCTGCCCCTGACGAATAAAGCTTGTACTAAGCGTCCTAATAAATAACATTAAATTTACATGACCAACAAACAACATCGAACAAGAAGGAAACATTATGTCCTCGCCGCTCTCCTCGCAGCTCACCCAACGTTTCTTTCGCTACCTGGCCGTCACCAGCCAGAGCGATCCTCGCGTAAACACGCTGCCAAGCACGCCAGGCCAGCATGAGATGGCGAAAATGCTGGCTGCGGAACTGCGCGAACTTGGCCTGCAGGATGTGCAGATTGATGAGCACGCAACCGTTACGGCGGTTAAAAAAGGCAATGTTTCAGGCGCGCCGCGGATAGGTTTTATCACGCATATCGATACCGTCGACGTGGGGCTTTCGCCGGACATTCATCCGCAAATTTTGCGTTTTAACGGCGAGGATTTATGCCTGAATGCGGAGAAAGATATCTGGCTGCGCACTTCTGAACACCCGGAAATTAACGCCTACCCTGGCGAAGAAATAATCTTCAGCGACGGAACAAGCGTGCTGGGCGCGGACAATAAAGCGGCGGTAACGGTAGTGATGACGATGCTGGAAAACCTCACCCCGGCACATCGGCATGGGGATATCGTGGTGGCCTTTGTTCCGGATGAAGAGATTGGCCTGTGCGGCGCGAAAGCGTTAGACCTGGCGCGTTTCGACGTTGATTTTGCCTGGACGATCGACTGCTGCGAGTTAGGGGAAGTGGTGTATGAAAACTTTAACGCCGCCCACGCCGAGCTGCGCTTTACCGGCGTGACCAGCCACCCCATGTCCGCCAAAGGCGTGCTGGTGAACCCGCTGCTGATGGCGATGGATTACATCAGCCATTTCGACCATCAGCAAACGCCGGAGCACACCGAAGGGCGAGAAGGCTATATCTGGTTTAACGGCATGCAGGCTTCCCAGAGCGAGGCGGTGCTGAAAGCTAATATCCGTGATTTTGACCTGGCTAACTTTGAGCGCCGTAAAAAGCAGATTGGCGACGTTGCGCAGAAAATTGCCGCCCAATACCCTACGGCGCGCGTGGAATACCACATCAGCGATACCTACAGCAATATCAGCAACGCCATTACCGACGATCGCCGGGCAATAGATTTAATTTTTGCCGCACTCGATGAGTTAGCTATCGAGCCGAAGGTTATTCCGATGCGCGGCGGCACCGACGGGGCTGCACTCTCCGCAAAAGGATTATTAACGCCAAACTTCTTTACCGGTGCGCATAATTTCCATTCCCGCTTTGAGTTTCTGCCGCTGAAGTCGTTCGAGGCCTCTTATAACGTGGCTTTAAAGCTGTGTTTACTGGCGGCTAAATAAGTAAAAGCCCTCTTTTAGAGGGCTTTTTGGATTAACTTTTACGAGCAAGCAGCGTGGCGAATCGCAGCTTTATGCGGTTACCGTTTTCATCGGTTTTATGCAGCTGGCCAACGTCTTCGTTGTACTTAATCAGCTCCCAGCCCCGGTAATAATTGCTTAGCTCGCCCTCTTTAAACGCAAACGGGAAACCTACGTTGCAAGGGAAATCTTCCGTATCCATCGCCGCCACGATCAGGTTATAGCCGCCCTTTTTGGTGCAGCGCTGCATATTATCGATAAGGCCTGGAATGGTGTCGCGCTCAAGGAACATCATCACTACGGTTGAGAGAATAAAATCGTACTCATCGTCAAATTTCAGCTCGTTGAGGTTGACGATATCGGCGGTGATATTTTTTAACCCTTCCGCCTCGATAACCTGCTTGAGGTTGTTGATGCTCATTGGGTTTTTATCCCATGCCGTCACCTCAAAACCTTTCTGATTAAGATACAGGCTATTGCGGCCGTTGCCGCAGCCCAGATCCAGCGCCTTGCCCGGCGGTACGATGGTTGCAGCGTTAACCACGTCGGAATGCGTTGGGGTTAATCCGTATTTTTCACTGTAGTAATTTTCAGTCTTCGCGGTCATATCCGATCCTTTTTCATGGGCCTTGCCGTGCGAACAATGAGTTTCCCCTGCATCAGCAGAATAAGCGTGCGCACCAGCAGCAGGCCGATAATGACATTAGTAAAGATAAAAAGCGGCAGCGCGACGACGGTAAAAATGCCGTCACTGCTGTCGTGACTAAGGTGCAGCGCGGTGGTCGCCAGCGCCGAGATACCGAATGAAAAGCTCCAGAACGAGGCGTTAAACGGCTGAGCCATATACCAGGGCATGAGGCGCAGCATAAAAAGCAGTTGCAGCAAACCGTAGCCAAACAGCATTTTGGCGAAGAAATCCGACTGGCCGCCGTTCACGCTAAGCCAGGCGCTACAGGCCACCAGCGCAGGCGCAAGCTGGATGCCAAGGGAAGTGCGTACCGGCCCGGGTAATGCGCCGGCACTGCGCATACGGTGCAAAATAGCCGGTTCAAGGCTGAGCCAGGAAAAAACGCCCGCGCCAAAAAACAAAATGCCCAGGTCATGATAGCCCAGCGCACCACTAGCCATCGCGCTGATAAAATTATTGGCGACCGTCGGCAAATACAGACCCGGCGTGGTTGCCGTTTGCGGATGCTTTCCCCGCCATAAACCGGCGCTTTGCCATGCGGCATAGCTGAGCTGCACCACGACACCGGATACGAACATCCCCACCGCCAGCGGCCGTACATAAGGCGCAATTCCGATGGCCACAAGCATTGTGGTTGCGGGAAAAAGGCTGACGAAGCTGCTCATTAACGGGTGAACGATTTCTTCTTTTACCGTCTGCGGATACTTCACCAGGCGGTACACAAAAGCCAGCGCCAGCAGAAACCAGACTATCGAAGCCAGAACTTCAAGGACTGCGCCAGGCAGCGGGCTAACCGGCCAGATAGCGGCGGCATAGCGCCATGCAAAACCCATCCCGATTATCCCTAACACCATACCAAAATAGCCAGCGGGGAGGTTGATAATCGTGGGCGATACCGTTTTGTTCATTTTGTTTAATCTTTAAAATTTATTTTAAATGCATTTTATGCGATTCCACGTCGCAACGCCATGCCGGCGGTTTACCTGCTACGTTTTAAGCAGGCGCAAAGGAGGCAGAAAGAATGAATAAGTACGAATTAACCGACGATTCACAGCTTCATGATTATCTGCACGAGGGTGAAAAGCAACGGATCAGGCTCTGGCAAATCCGCGCGCTCAGGGATTTTAGCGATGTAAAAGCCGGGCAAACCGGCGGCTGGGTGGAAAGCGAAGCCAATCTGAGTCAGCAAGGCGAATGCTGGGTTTACGATAGCCAGTGCCTGGTGTTTGGCGGCTCCGACGTCACGGACGATGCGCAAATTCATGGTGCCTCGACGCTTTGCCATCAGGCCCACGTATCCGGCAAGGCTTTTATTGAAGATTCGCTGATCAGCGGAGAATGTTTTATCCGCGATAATGCACGCGTGGTAAACGACAGCCAGATTATTGCGATGCGCGGCCTGACGGCAGACCACGATCGCCTTCTGCAAATCTACGACAACGCCGTGGTGCGTGCCTCACGCGTAGTCCATCAGGCGCAAATTTATGGCGATGCCGTGGTCAATAACGCGTTCATCGAACACCGGGCAGAGGTATTCGGACACGCCGTGCTGGAAGGAAACGAGGAGAACAACATCTGGATTTGCGACTGCGCCCGCGTTTTCGATAACGCCCGCATTATCGCCGGTAGCGGAGAAGACCAGATCCCCACCGTTCGCTACTCCTCGCAGATTTACGGCAATGCGGTAATCGAAGGCGACTGCGTGCTGAAACATCACGTGCATATTTTCGATAACGCCAGGCTAACCGGCGGCCCGGTCCTTCTTGATAACCATGTGCAGATTTACGGTAGCGCAAGCGTAACGGGCAATGTGCTGATTGAAAATAACGTGCAGGTCTGCGATCGGGCCGCAGTAGAGGGCGTTAACGGAGAGATGATTCATATTCGCGGCGATAAGGCTATCAACGGCGACCAGCGGGTAACCAGAACGCCGTTTTACGGTGTGTTTTAATTATTCCACAATGCGCGCGTAGATGTTCTGGTCGTGAAACCCACCGTTAAGAAACTCTGCCTGGCGTAAACATCCTTCGAAGGCAAACCCGCCGCGTTGCGCGACCTTATTGCTCGCTTCGTTAGTCACGATGCACTTGATAACAAAGCGGCGCACCACACCTTCGCTTGAATATTTTGCCACCATCGCTTCCAGCGCCTGCGAAATAATACCCTGCCCCTGCGCGCCCTCGTCCAGCCAGTAGCCGAGATAAGCCGTCTTATTGGTTGGTTCGATTTGATTGAAAGAGATCACCCCCACCATCTGCTTATCCAGGTAGATAAGGAACATTTTCGCGTAACCGCGGTGGTGCAGAATGTAATTCCCCTGCGCGTTCTTTAACCCGTCTTCTCTGGATGTCACATACTGCGGCCACTCCATCGCTTTTTGCAGCCATGCTTTATTGCGCACCACAAGGGCGAACAACTCATCGACATAGCGTTCATGAATGGAGTGCAGCGTTATTTTCTCGTTAACGTTGATGACATCATCCTGCCAGTTTTCAGCGGCCTGCAATGTGAACCTCCTTAGCATGGGGCGTATTGACTATAGTTACCACAGGCTTCAGTCAGGAGAAAGCTTATGTCTCGAGTTGTTGCAGTGGATCATCTGGTGATTTCCGTCAGCGATTTCGCCGTCTCACGCCGGTTCTATTCCGGGCTAATGGATTTTCTGGGCTTCGACGTGCTTGATGAATACCCGGAAATGATGGGCTGGACTAACGGTTCAACCCGTCTGTGGATTCGCCAGGCTGATAAACAGGGTCTCGGTCACCCTTACCGTAAAGGCGACCCCGGCTTTCATCATTATGCCTGGGGCTTACGCAACCGGCAGGATGTGGACGATCTGCAAGCGTGGCTGGTAAAGCATAACGTGACAATAGCCGATCCCGCCGGGGAATATTACCCGGATTATTATGCCGTTTTCTTTCTTGACCCGGACGGCATGAAACTGGAAGGCATGTTTTACAGCGGCGGCAATTAACGCGGGCGCTTCAGGAATAGAAATTCACGATATTGCATTCTTTATGCAAAAAAAAGCCCCGCGTTTTCTGCGGGGCCTGTTTTATTTCATCACGCGGTCATCAACGTAATTGCGCTTATCCGGCGCCGGCGGGAAATACTGATACAGCCAGGTTTCACTGATGGCATCCCCCTGGCAACGCAGGAACATGCGCATATCTACCGGCCCGGTGGCGTCGTCGGTTGGATACCAGTCGAACAGAATGCGGTAGCCGTCGAACGGTTCCACGTAGAGGATTTCGATCTGCTTCGCTTCACCGTTTGACAGCGTGATAACCGGCTCGATGCCTTTTGGCGCCGCCGCTTTCAGATCGCCGCCCACAAAATCGATGGCGAAACGGCGTGACCATTTATCCGGAAAGTGTTCGCCCGGCGCCCAGCCTTCCGGGAAGCTCCCCATGCCCGTACGCGTGGCGTAAACGCGGGCAAGCTCGGTTGTAATCGGCGGCAGGCCGCTCCAGTACAGACGATATTTAAATTCCAGCTCATCGCCTGCCTTCACCGGTTTTTCCGGCTGCCAGAAGCAGACGATGTTATCCAGCGTTTCACCGGTGGTTGGGATCTCCATCAGGTTCACCGTGCCCTTACCCCACTTATTACGCGGCTCTACCCACAGGCTTGGGCGTTTGTTATACCAGCCCATAATGTCCTGGTAGTTGGCGAATTCGTGGTCAAGCTGCAGCAGGCCAAACCCTTTCGGGTTGTTATCCATATAGGCGTTGAACTGGAGCTTCTGCGGGTTATTGAGCGGACGGGCAATCCATTCGCCGTTGCCGCGCCACATCGCCAGGCGATCGGAATCGTGGATCTGCGGATGAATGGTGTCGCACATACGGCGTTCGTTGGTGCCGCAGGCGAACATGCTGGTCATCGGCGCGATACCCAACTGCTTGATGTCTTCACGAGCGTACAGGTGATTGTCCACCTCCATCACCACGCGTTTTTCTTCGCAGCTGATGATGAATTTATACGCCCCGGTCACGCTTTTACTGTCCAGCAGCGCGTACGCCACGAACGTTGTTGCGCCAGCTTCCGGCGTCTCAAACCAGAAAGAAGTGAAGTCCGGGAACTCTTCAAGCTGGTCGGTAAAGGTATTGACCGCAAGCCCACGCGCGGACAGGCCATACTGGTAAGTGTTATCTACAGCGCGGAAGTAGCTGGCGCCCAGGAATGACACCACGTCGCGACGTGCCAGTTCCGGTGCCTTAAAGGCTTTAAACCCGGCGAAGCCGAGATCCATCTGGCCTTCAAGCTGGCGGGTATCTACGCCCGCATCGTTGTAGTTAAATAACTCAGGACGGAAGTGGATCTCGCGCGACTGATGGGTGGCCGGGTCCACGGAGAACATGCGCACGCGGCGTTTAAATCCCATTCCCACGTGGAAGAACTGCACGTCCAACTGGCGATTGTTCTGGCCGTTCCACAGCGAATGGTCCGCATCGTATTGAATGGCGTTATAAGCCTGCGGCGTAAGCGTAGCCAGCGTATCCGGCAACGAACGAGGAGCGCCGCTCCAGGGCTTTTTCGACAGGTCATGGGCTATTGCCTGCAGCACTGAAAAATCAAACTCGGTGGTGCGGCCATCGGCGATCCCGGATTCCGCGGCAAAAGCTGCGCGAGAGAACAGAGTGGCGAGGGTCGGAGTGCCGCAGGCTGCGGCGAGGGCCATAGAGGCTTTGATAAAACGTCTGCGATTCATGCCTGGGAAATCGTCCTTTTATGTCGATGTATTTCGTCCTGCTTTGCGGGCAGAACTACGGCAAGGTGTTGCAAGCATTACGACCGCACACTCTAGACAAAATTCACCGCTAATCCAACGATTGTCGAACCAGATTTGATTCAGGAACGCAGTTTTTTTATTTGAACCGGAATGAACTGAAAAAAGAACGGGAAAATGCCCCTCTTGTATGACAAAGAGGGGCAAAGGGAGTTACTTCACGCTGACGTCTATGCCGGGGAAATATTTCTTAGCAAGCGTCGTTACCGTACCGTCGGCCTTCACTTTTTCAATCGCCGCATCCAGCTGCTGCTTCGTCTGGGCGTCGCCTTTACGCAGGCCAAAACCGATACCGCTGCCAAGAATGGTATCGTCGCTTACCGGCTTGCCGATAAAACCAAATCCTTTGCCCTGCGGCTTGCTCAGGAAGCCAGCCTGCCCGGCGGCGGACATCACCAGCGACGCATCAATTCGGCCATTGAGCAGATCGCCCCAGGCCATATTCTGATCTTTATAAGAGACCACCGTTACGCCCTGCTTTTCCCAGTGCTCTTTGGCATAGGTTTCCTGGATGGAGCCTTGCAGAACACCGATGGTTTTACCTTTTAGACCTTCCGGCGTGGCGTCAACGGCGCTGCCGGCCTTGCCCACAAGCTGGGAAGGAATGCGGTAAATCGGCTGGGTAAAATCAATGCTTTTGCGCCGCTGTTCGGTGATGTTCATTGCCGAGTTGATAGCGTCAAATTTCTTTGCCATCAGGCCCGGAATTAAGGCATCAAAAGAGGTTTCCACCCAGGAGCATTTCAGGCTCGCCGCCTTACAGATGGCGTTGCCCAGTTCGATATCAAATCCTTCCAGTTCGCCTGCCGGGTTGCGGCTTTCAAACGGCGGGTATTCAGCCTCAACGCCGTAGCGTAGCTCAGTTGCCGCAAACCCGGAGAAAGAGCAGAGCATCCCAACCGCTAAACCTGACGCATAGATTTTTTTCATTGTGACCCTTTTTCAACGTGGTTTCAGCCGGCAAAGCGCCTGTGCGCCCGCCCGTAATGTGGCTTCATCTTTGGCAAAGGAAAGACGAATCAGTTTGTTATCCGTTCCGTCAGTGTAAAACGCGGAGAGCGGTATCGTCGCCACGCCCTGTTCGGTGATCAGGCGCTTGACCATCTCGCTGTCGGACTCATCGCTGAAATGGTCAAAGCCTGCGAGCAGGAAGAACGATCCCGCGCTCGGCAGCAGTTTAAACGGCGACTCCGCCAGCAACGACTGCATCAGATCGCGCTTGCGCTGGTAAAAAGCCGCCAGCGACAGGTAGGTTTGCGGATCGGTCATGTAGTCGGCAAAAGCGTACTGCATTGGCGTATCGGCAGAAAACATCAAAAACTGATGCACTTTGCAAATCTCATCCATTAACGCCACCGGCGCCAGGCAATATCCCACTCGCCAGCCCGTAACGTGGAACGTTTTACCAAACGAAGAGATAATCACGCTGCGTTCGGCAAGCTGCGGATACGTGGCCATGCCGTGGTGACGCCTGCCGTCAAATACGATGTGCTCATATACCTCATCGGATAAAATGACGATATCCGTGTTGCGCGTCAACGCCGCCAGCATATCAAGATCCTGCGCGCTGAAAATCTGCCCGCTTGGGTTGTGCGGCGTATTGATGATGATCATGCGTGTACGAGGCGTAATGGCCGCCCGCACTTCGTCCCAGTTTACGCTGAAGTCCGGAAGCGCAAGCTTCAGGGCAACCGGTTTCGCCCCCTGCAGACGCACAATGGGCGCGTAGCTGTCGAACGAGGGTTCAAAGTAGATCACTTCATCGCCCGGATGCACGAGCCCGCTGATGGCCGAATAGAGCCCTTCGCTGGCGCTGGCGGTGATTAACACTTCATCATTAACGTCATAATGCGCGCCGTAAAGCGTTTCCACCTTCTCAGCAATTAACGTTTTCAGCGGGACAAGGCCGGTCATCGCCGCGTACTGGTTATGATTATCCAGCATGGCTTTGGTGACGCTGGCAATCAGCTTAGGATCCGGCGAGAAGTTTGGCGCGCCCTGCGAAAGATTGATCGCGTTATGCTGCGCCGAGAGCTGGCCGATAACGGTAAAGATGGTGGTTCCCACATCGGGCAGTTTTGAACGATGTTGCACCGGGGTATGGATAGTCATGGCCGCTCCTGTTACTGCAAAATTTGCATAACTATTCAAGCCGGATGCTGTTGCCACGACAAACGAATTGTTGTCATAATCGCCATGCAAAAAATGCATGGCTTAGCGGAGGGCACTATGGCACGGCATAATTTTCCCCTTAATACGGTTGATGCATTTCTGGTGACGGCCAGGCATTTAAATCTTACCCGTGCAGCAAAAGAGTTATACCTCACGCAGGGAGCGGTCAGCCGTAAGATTGCCGCCCTGGAAGCATGGCTGGGCTTTGCGCTATTTGAACGTCACGCGCGCGGTTTGTACCTTACGCCGCAAGGAAGCGCCCTGCTTCCCGATCTGCAAAACGCTTTTGAGAAGCTGCTTGATGTCGCCGAACGCGCCTGCCATAAGCCCAGCGTCATACGTCTGAAAGCGCCAACCTGTGCGATGCGCTGGCTGGTGCCGAAAATCATGCAGCTTGAGCTTCATGCGCCGGATATTCAGGTTGCGCTTACCACCACTGTCGATCACGGCGTTAACTTTAAAAGCGAGCCTTACGATGTGGCGATTGTTTTTGGCCCGCACGAACGAAGCGGCACGCTGCTTTTTGAAGAGATCCTCACCCCCGTCATCAGCCAAAGCCTGCTGCCGACAGGCCAGCTTTCAGCCGAGTCCCTGCAGCGTTTAACCTTCCTGCACCCGACGCGCGATCGCACGGACTGGTCGCTGTGGCTTGCCGACTATCCGGCAATCAAGCCTGCAATGGTCAGAAACCAGCATTTCGATACCATGGATTTGGCCATCAGCGCCGCCATTCAGGGATTCGGGATCGCCATCGCCGATGAGGCTTTGGTTGCAGAAGATGTACGGATGGGCAGGCTGGTGCGCCCTTTTGCGCACAGCGTAAAAACCGGGGCAAGCTATCGCCTGAGCGTGCGGCCGGGCAGCGAGAATCTGGTCGGTCTTGAGGCGTTCTGTGACAGCTTGCTCACGCCAGGTTGAAGGGTTTGTCGGGGCATGTTCTACAGGGGGTCACCCTAATTTGACGTGCTGTTTCATTACGCGTTTAAATAGCTGCATGCGCGTTCGCATAAAACGATTGTTTATTCTGAACCGCGCCTGTTTATTCACGCCGATCAACAGCGTTCTGTCTTTACGGCGGGTACATGCGGGCCAGCGTAAAGCGCCGTCGAGGTGTTCGCTTGCCGAAGTGGCCGCACGCGCAAACTCGGCCCAGTAGTCGCATACCCTGGCGGAGAAAGCCAAATCGCTTCCCGTGACGTAGTCGCAGGCCGGCGGGGTGAACCTTAACGTATCAAATACGTAAGGCACTTCGTTGCCGTGCCAGGTGCCGTTTGCATAGGTTTTACGCTCGGCTTCGGCGACATAATCGAAGTAATAGCGCCAGCAGGGTTGGCCTGCGCGCTGCTGCGCCTGCATAACCACAAACCCCATCGTGGTAAAAGCCATATCCCGGCACACCTGGCGGCCTAATTCTGCATCGCCTTTGACACCCGGATAGAGCATTTTTATCAGCCCCAGCCCGAACCGTTTTTCCCGGCGCAGCCGTTCAATTTGCCCGGCCAGATCGAGACCGAAATAGCTCAGCACGCTGGCTTCATCGCTGTTGCTGCCGATCATTACCGGCATCGGATGCTGCCTGCCCGCGAAGAAAGTATCCAGCATTGGCTCCGGCAATACGCGGTCGCCGCTAATGGGCGCCGGGCCGATATTTAGCGGCGCCTCTAATGCCCAGAACTGCTCGGCAGGCAGCTCGCGTAACTGGTCAGCCGTGGCCTCTTCAAGCCCAAAGTGATGCGCAAAGGCTATGCCCTTTCTCAGCGCCTGCTGCCGCTCAACGTCCGGTAAGGTATAAGCGCTCTGAGCGATCGCCTTATGGAATAACCCGCCGGCAAGCGGCGAGGCCAGAAGCGAGAGCACGCTGCGCGCCCCGGCCGATTCACCAAACAGCGTCACGTTACCCGCATCGCCGCCAAAGGCATGAATGTTTTCCTGCACCCAGGCAAGCGCGGCAATCTGATCCATCAGGGCAAAGTTATACAGCGGCCCTGCCGGATCTTCGCCTTCCAGCGCCGGATGCGCGAAAAAGCCCAGATGCCCCAGCCGGTAGTTGATTGACACGAATACCACGCCGCGCGAAGCAAACCCACGGCCGTCGTATGGCGGCAGCCCCCCTGCGCCGATGGTGTAGCCGCCGCCGTGCAGCCAGACCATAACGGGAAGCGGCCCGTCACCGCTTTTTGTGGGCGTCCAGATATTCAGGTAGAGGCAATCTTCGGAGAACGGGCCCGGATCGCCGCCGCCCACGGCTTTACAATATTCCAGGCTTTGCCAGCTTGCTGGAGAAAACTGCGTGGCGGATCTGGTTCCTTCCCAGCATGCAGGAGGAACAGGCGCACGCCAGCGCAGTTCGCCCACGGGCGCAGCGGCGAAGGGAATGCCGCGAAACACGGCGCATCCCCCTTCTGCTGTTCCGGCAAGCCTGCCCTGAGCGACATTAACCAGCGGGGTTTCAGGCGATTCCATCTGCGATTCCTTGCTATTAACACCCCAACACAATAGCGCGTTCAGAGCAGCCCGCAACGTCGTTTACTGCGATCCTCAGCCTGCTGGTATAGTTCAAACTCGTCGGCAACCGGCGCGCCGAGCGCCTGTTCAAAAGCTTCGCGGCTGGCGTGTCCGTGGCTACGGGCGCCGTTCTCGCTGTCTAAATTAGACTGGAAAATGCCCGCCGCGCTTACCGGCAGAAAATCTTCATAGGTGATAGGCTGAGCCAGCAGCCAGCCGCGTTCAATCAGCGACTGCGGATCGTCGCCGGGCTTGATGCCCGAGCGATGCATTTCGCCGGCGGGGGTCAGGCGATAGCGAAAATAGGCCAGTCCCTGGCGACGCAGCAGCGTATCGCTGTCCGGCAGACGGCTGAATACCTCCTGCAAATGATGCTGATGGCTGAGGTTGTCTTTGCCGCTGCCCGCCGCGAGCAGCAGTTCATCGTACAGCGCGCGTCCCTTGGGCGTTAATGCCACCCCACGCTGTTCGATTTCACCAAACCTTGCCGTATGCGTGCCCTGATGTTCCCCGGCAAACAAAATCGGTTCTTCCAGCGCTTTAAAGCTGGTCTGGCGCAGCAATATCGGGAATTCGCGACGCGGCGGCCCTTCTATTATCGCTTTAGGTGAAATACCGTATTCAGGCATCAGCGCCTGCACGCGGTCAATGTCCAGCGTTCGCGGGGTTAAGTGGTTAATATGACAGCCGTGGAAACACACCACGTCGGCTATTAATCGGTGCCGATCGTGCAGCGCCCGGTAAGTCTGCGCATCGACCGTAGCATGGCTGTGCCAGCGGAACGTTTCCAGCGCCTCGCTGACGAACTCATCGGCCTGGGCTTTGCTCAACCCGCCCTGCTCATCATAAATATCGAGCAGCGCCCGGCAGCGCGGGGTAAAAATGTCTCTCTTTGCCAGAATGGCCGCAGCCTTTTTACGCAGGGATGCGTTCTCAATGAGTTCGAGGCGCAGCAGAGAGGTGAACACACGAAACGGGTTACAGGCAAGCGCGGTATCCTCAACCGGGCGAAACGCGGTGGAGTGTACCGGCACGCCAGCCTGCGAAAGATCGTAGTAGCCTACCGGCTGCATGCCCATCACGGCAAAAATCCGGCGTAATGTCGCAAGCTCTTCCGGCTTGCCGACGCGGATAGCCCCGTGACGTTCAACGTTAAGTCTTGCCAGTTCGTCGGCGTTTTCCAGTTGCTGCTGCAGCTCCGGGTCGTTTTCCAGTACCGCGAGGTTTACATCGGCGACCAATTCTAACAACGTGCCATACTGCGGCACCTCTTGCTGGTACATCGCCGACATTGCGTGCGAAAATTTTTCCCGAATCTCATCAGCCGTGATGTTGTTCGCCATGATGTCGTGTCTCCAGTGAATATTGCTGAAAGCGTAGAATCTGTCGGCACACTCAGGGTGAAGAATTTGCATTTTGTGATCTGCCTGAACTTATCGACCGGATGGCAGCGGGAGGAGGCATTCCATGTTGCTAAAACTGATGAATTGTTAACATTATTTTGCTAGCAAGTTATCATAATTAAACAACTTACCTTGTCACCGCGCCCCGTCTGTTTTTAACATCGCTTATGGAAAAAAATGGTCTTTTTACTCAGCGCATTCGTTTGCGCCATCTCCACACTTTCGTGGCCGTCGCTCAACAGGGAACGCTGGGGCGCGCGGCCGAAACGCTTAACCTGAGCCAGCCGGCCCTCTCCAAAACCCTTAATGAGCTGGAGCAGTTGACCGGCACGCGCCTGTTCGATCGCGGGCGATTAGGGGCGCAACTGACGCTGATGGGCGAGCAGTTTCTTACGCATGCGGTCAAGGTGCTCGATGCGCTTAATCACGCCGGACAGTCCCTGACGCGTAAAGACGGCCAGGCTTCCCCCGTGGTCAGGATCGGCGCGTTACCTACGGCGGTGCTTGGCATATTACCGGCGGTTATCGGTCAGTTTCACAAGCAGCAAAGCGACGTCACGCTCCAGGTTGGCACCATGAACAACACCATGCTGCTGGCGGGCCTGAAGTCCGGCGAGCTGGATTTGGGCATCGGACGCATGTCCGATCCTGAACTGATGACCGGGCTAAACTATGAGCTGCTGTTTCTTGAGTCGCTAAAGCTGGTCGTGCGTCCGGGTCACCCTATCCTGCAGGAAAATATTACCCTGAGCCGGGTAATGGAATGGCCAGCGGTGGTGTCGCCGAAAGGCACGGCCCCACGCCAGAATACGGAAACGCTGCTTGCAAGCCAGGGATGCAAGCTCCCGGCAACCTGCATCGAAACGCTGTCAGCCTCGCTTTCGCGCCAGTTAACGGTGGATTACAACTACGTCTGGTTTGTTCCCTCAGGTGCGGTAAAAGAAGATTTAAAACAGGGAACGCTAACGGCCCTGCCAATCGCCATACCGGGCGCAGGAGAGCCGATTGGCATTCTGACGCGGGTGGACGCTGTGTTATCGTCCGGCGCGCAGATTTTGCTTGCCTCGATTCGAAAATCTATGCCGGGCTAACGGCTACGTTTCGCATGCCTTTCCCAGTTCTCAAGCCTGGCCTGAGGCGATTTTCTCAGCGCCACATAACAGGCCCCGCTGCCGCCGTGGTGCGGCATCGCGCTGCAAAACGCCTGCACTTCTTCAAACTCCGGAAGCCAGCGGGCCAGATAGCTGCGCACGATGTTCGCATGAGAGCGATCGTCGCGGCCTTTTCCGTGGATAATTAATACGTTGCGCAGCCCGTCCTGTTTTGCCTGCTGGAGGTAAGCAAACAGCATCTGGCGGCACTGCTCAACGGGCTGACGCAGCAGATTAAGGCTCGCCTCCTGGCTGTATTTCCCCAGACGAAGCTTGTCGAGCACGCCGCTTTGTAAACCTTCGCGTTTGAATTCCAGCGGCGTGCCCAGCGAGACAATATCCAGATATTCTGTCGTCAGAAAATTATCGAACTGCGTGGCGTCGATTTTTTGCGTTTCTTTTTCTTTGACCGGTTTGAGCCACTGGCTGGTGGAACAGTTCTTCAGCGGTTTGACATCCTCCATGGCGTCGAGAAACAGCATTTTGTCGTCAAGGTTCATGGAACGTCCTCCTGCTCGTCTTCGCTGTGTACTATAACCGCCCGATAGCCCAGGCTCAATGTCAGCGAAAGGCAACCGCAACGCTCGATATGTACAAATAATATTCTATACCCTTAGCTTTATTTTACCCGTCATGGCGAAATTAATTCTCTGTGCAAAAAGCGTGAAACTAATCACTCAGATAATCATGCATTTTTTTTCTGAACTGGCTATAAATAACGGTAGCCCGAACAGGAATATAAAAGGGTCTAAACAGGAAGCATTGCTGTGTGTACTGGGGTCGGACTGATGTCGTCTGGCCCCCTTTTTAATACTTTGTATTCTTATTGGATATTTATCGGGCGCTAATTGCGGTTAACGCTGCACAAACAGAAGTAAATAATATGGCTATTATCTCAGTTTATTTAATCCCCCTATTAAATAATGGTTATTCATTATCCGCCGCTCGTTTGGAATAAATACCGTAAAGGTTTTCAGGCTATTACCTACCCTTTTAGGGTGTCTGGTTGCGGCTGCCGTTGGCGTGATATTCTTTCGATTTGGGATTGCCCGCGCCCGTATTAAAATGGAGAGCACCATGCTGACACTGCTTGAAGATAAAATCGCCACGCCGCTTGGGCCGCTATGGGTACTCTGCGACGAGCAGTTCAGGCTGCGTGCCGTCGAGTGGGAAGAACACAGCGACCGTATGGTGCAACTGCTGGATATCCACTATCGCGCAGAACGCTATCTGCGCGTCAGCAGCCGTAATCCGGGCGGGATGAGCGACAAGCTGCGCGCCTATTTTGACGGCGATTTAAGCACCATACAACGTCTGCCGACGGCCACCGGTGGCACCCCGTTCCAGCGTGAAGTCTGGCAGGCGCTGCGCGCTATTCCTTGCGGTCAGGTTATGCATTACGGCCAACTGGCAGAGCAGCTTGGCCGCGCCGGGGCAGCAAGAGCGGTCGGGGCAGCAAACGGAGCTAATCCGGTCAGTATCGTAGTGCCCTGCCATCGGGTTATCGGGCGCAACGGCACAATGACCGGCTATGCCGGCGGCGTGAGCCGTAAAGAGTGGCTTTTGCGCCATGAAGGGTATTTACTGCTTTAGGTCAACGCCTGCTTTCAAAGCGATAATTAGACCATAAATGCGGTTGCAGTTTAGGCGATTGGTTAGATAAGAACTTTATTATCAAAGACATAGCATAATATTTCAGCCGCTGAATGCCATTATATTTCCAATGGTGTTTCGCCATACTTACTTGCTCAGCAAAAAGATGGTAAAATTGACCAATATCAATTACGGCCTGAGCATATCTATGATCCCTGAAAAGCGAATTATCCGACGCATTCAGTCTGGCGGTTGTGCTATCCATTGTCAGGATTGCAGCATCAGCCAATTATGCATCCCTTTTACGCTCAACGAGCATGAGCTTGATCAGCTTGATAATATCATCGAGCGCAAAAAGCCTATCCAGAAGGGACAGACCCTGTTTAAAGCGGGTGACGAACTGAAATCGCTGTACGCCATTCGTTCAGGAACCATCAAAAGCTACACCATCACCGAACAGGGCGATGAACAAATCACCGGCTTCCATCTCGCCGGCGACTTAGTTGGTTTTGACGCCATCGGCACCGGGCATCACCCGAGCTTTGCCCAGGCGCTCGAAACGTCCATGGTATGTGAGATCCCCTTCGAAACGCTGGATGATTTGTCCGGTAAAATGCCGAGCCTGCGCCAGCAGATGATGCGTTTAATGAGCGGCGAAATCAAAGGCGACCAGGATATGATCCTGCTGCTTTCTAAAAAGAATGCGGAGGAGCGTCTGGCCGCGTTTGTCTACAATCTTTCCCGTCGTTTCGCGCAGCGCGGTTTCTCGCCTCGTGAATTCCGCCTGACCATGACCCGTGGCGACATCGGCAACTATCTTGGCTTAACCGTTGAGACCATCAGCCGCCTGCTGGGCCGTTTCCAGAAAAGCGGGATGCTGGCCGTTAAGGGCAAGTATATTACTATTGAAAACATCGACCTGCTTTCTCAGCTCGCCGGGCAATCGCGCAGCGTCGCCTGAGAAAGACCCGCCTTTGCCGGATCGCTAATTTTTTCTATGTTTTTGATCCGGCAACGGCTTCATACCTGTTTCATTCTCTTCATATAGGTTAATCTTACTTAACAGACTGTGGTTAAGCAGTTGTAAGGAGACCTGTATGGCAAAGTATCAAAACATGCTAGTCGCGATTGATCCCAATCAGGACGATCAACCTGCCCTGCGGCGTGCTGTTTATTTGCATCAACGGATTGGCGGCAGAATTAAGGCGTTTTTGCCGATCTATGACTTCTCGTATGAGATGACCACCCTTCTGTCGCCAGACGAACGCACCGCTAT
>DAMALH010000013.1:0-108872 GCA_032000125.1 Buttiauxella sp.
GCAGGTCAGGGACTTTTGTACTTCCTGTTTCGATTTAGTTGGCAATTTAGGTAGCGAACATGCAGACCCCGCACATTCTTATCGTCGAAGACGAGCTAGTAACACGCAACACGTTAAAAAGCATTTTTGAAGCTGAAGGCTACGATGTCTTTGAAGCGACTGATGGCGCAGAGATGCATCAAATCCTGTCAGATAATGACATTAACCTGGTCATTATGGATATCAACCTGCCGGGCAAAAATGGCCTGTTGCTGGCGCGTGAACTGCGTGAGCAAGCCAATGTGGCGCTGATGTTCCTGACCGGCCGCGATAACGAAGTAGACAAGATCCTCGGTCTTGAAATCGGCGCCGATGACTACATCACTAAGCCGTTCAACCCGCGTGAACTGACTATCCGTGCTCGTAATCTTCTGTCGCGTACCATGAACCTGGGCGCCATTAGCGAAGAACGCCGTTCGGTTGAAAGCTACAAATTTAACGGCTGGGAACTGGATATCAACAGTCGTTCACTGGTTAGCCCGAATGGCGAGCAGTATAAACTGCCGCGCAGTGAATTCCGTGCCATGCTGCACTTCTGCGAAAACCCAGGCAAAATCCAGTCGCGCGCCGAACTGCTGAAAAAAATGACCGGTCGCGAACTCAAGCCGCACGATCGCACCGTTGACGTCACCATCCGCCGTATTCGTAAACACTTCGAATCCACGCCGGACACGCCTGAAATCATCGCCACTATTCACGGCGAAGGCTACCGTTTCTGCGGCGATCTGCAGGAATAATTCAGGTTACCAGCGGTCAGAATGATGAAAGGGCGGATTTCCGCCCTTTTCTTTTTGCCGTTAGCGCCACGGCATAATCGGCACGGCGCTCAGCGCGTTCTTCGGCGACCCTTCGACCACTTTGTCCGAATAAGCCAGATACGCCAGAGCATTACGCTTCGCATCGTAAAAACGCACGACCTGGAGCTTTTTAAAGACCAGAGAGGTGCGCTTCTGGAACACAACTTCGCCCTGTGACTTACCGGTTTTAATTTTCTCGCTGAGCTCAACCGGCCCAACCTGCTGGCAGGAAATCGCCGCATCGGCAGTGTCTTCAGCCAGTCCAAGGCCGCCCTTGATACCGCCGGTTTTGGCCCGGCTGATATAACAGGTAACGTTCTTCACATCCGGATCGTCAAAAGCTTCGACGACGATTTTATGATCCGGTCCAAATACCTTAAATACCGTGTCCACCGAACCTATCTGCTCAGCAAAAACGCTCTGGGACAATGCTAACAAGGCACCCGCTGCAACTAAAACTTTATATTTCATATTGTTACCATTAATGAAGATTACCCCGGTTGACTATTCATCCTTTAAGGAAAAAGTCGTTTAATATCACGTTATTAATCAAATCATCCGCAGGACAAGCTGATTTTGGCACAACTTGCTAAAAAAAACTCTGAACGACCCCAGAACAAAAAATGCTATTATCCGGCCATAATTTCGGCACCCGCTCTGTCAGGATGAGGATATTTTATGGATCAGGCTGCGATCATTCGCGATCTGCTTACCTGGCTTGAAAGCCATCTGGATCAACCCCTTGCGCTGGATAACGTGGCGGCAAAAGCAGGCTATTCCAAGTGGCATCTACAAAGGATGTTTAAAGACGTTACGGGGCATGCAATCGGCGCCTATATCCGCGCGCGTCGCTTATCAAAATCCGCCGTGGCGCTGCGCCTCACCGCTCGTCCTATTCTTGATATTGCACTGCAGTATCGCTTTGACTCGCAACAGACGTTTACCCGCGCGTTCAAAAAACAGTTCGCCCAGACGCCGGCATTGTATCGCCGTTCGCCGGACTGGAGCGCTTTTGGTATGCGCCCGCCTCTGCGTTTAGGCGAATTTAGCCTTCCGCAGGCGCAATTCATTACCCTGCCGGAAACGCATCTGGTTGGCGTCACGCAGAGTTATAGCTGTACGCTTGAACAAATTTCAGATTTCCGGAACGAAATGCGCATTCAATTCTGGACGCAATTCCTCGGCAACGCGCCTACGCTCCCACGCGTGTTGTATGGTTTGCATGAACCGCGCCCAAGTATTGAGAAAGACGACGAACAGGAAGTGTTTTATACCACCGCTCTGTCGCCGGAAATGGCCAACGGCTTCCTCCCGGATTCGCATCCAATCACGCTGGAAGGCGGTGATTACGTTCAGTTTGACTATGAAGGGCCGGGCACCGGGCTTCAGGAGTTCATTCTGACAGTCTATGGCACCTGTATGCCGTCGCTGAACCTGATCCGCCGCAAAGGCCACGATATCGAGCGCTTCTTCCCGCAGGAAGAAGCTCGAGTGGAAGACAGGCCGCTGCAAATCCGCTGTGAATATTTAATTCCGGTACGTCGTTAACGCTGTAATTCGTCTAACGCAGGGGCGTCTAAATGCGAGATATCCCCTGCCGTTTCAACCACCCACCCTGGCGCAAGCCACGGGCTTTCCTGATGATCGACACGCGAGATAGAACAGTTTCGCAAACGTAAACGGCGCTCAGCCCAGGCCGGTAAGCCCAGAATGGTGCTGACCAGACAGCCAAGCGCCATGCCGTGGCTCACCAGCAGCGGACGGCTGCCGGCAGGCAGGTCGCGACAGGCGTTTAGCGCTGCGTGCATGCGGCTGCTCATTTCCTGCATCGATTCCCCTTCAGGAATGCGGCCGTCCGGCGTACCGTTGACCAGCAGGCGACGCCAGCCTTCTTCTTCTTCGCTTAGCGTATCCAGATGTCGGCGCTCAAGCACGCCCATATCCAGCTCGCGAAGACGTGCGTCAAGCGTCACGTCACACCCGCACGCCTGCGCAATTATCTCTGCTGTACGACGCGTACGGCCCAAATCGCTGGCAATAACGTGAGTGATACCAAGGGCCTTCACGCGCTCAGCCACTTGCCATGCCTGACGTTCCCCTTTTTCAGTCAGCGCGCTGTCTGACTGGCCCTGAATGCGGCGCTCCGCATTCCACTGCGTTTCACCATGGCGAACAAGGTATACCTGTAACATGCGTTTTATCCGTTATACTGCTGCAACAAAAATCTTTAGAGTTTCAGTGATTATGTACCATGTCGTCTGTGCTACAACCAATCCTTCAAAAATTCAGGCTATTCTGCAGGCATTTAACGAAATCTATGGTGCAGGATCCTGCCATATAGAGTCCGTTGACGTCGAGACCGGCGTGCCAGAACAGCCCTTTGGGAACGTTGAAACGCGAGCGGGCGCACGATGCAGGGTAATAAACGCCCGCAGGCTTCGGCCCGCAGCAGATTTTTGGGTGGCGATAGAAGCGGGAATTGATGAGGGCAGCACGTTTAGCTGGGTCGTTATCGAAAACCAGCGCACGCGTGGCGAATCGCGTTCGGCAACGCTGCCGTTACCTGAGGTCATTCTGAAGAAGGTGAAAGCGGGCGAAGCGCTTGGCCCGGTGATGTCAGCCTATACCGGCATCGACAAAATTGGCCGCAAAGAAGGTGCGATTGGCGTGTTTACCGCCGGGAAACTCACGCGAAGCAGCGTTTATCACCAGGCGGTCGTGCTGGCGCTCAGCCCATTCCACAATGAAATTTACCGCTAGCTTTCGCTGCGTAATAGCTCTCGCTCCAGCCACTGACGAAGCTCTGGCGGCGCGGATTTCAGGCTGTTCGAGCCGCGGGTAATCGTTGCAATGCCGGCGCCAAGCTCGTTTTTCAGCTCGCGCTGGCTCATTTCACCTTTCAGCAACTCTTCGATGATTCTCACGCGAGTGCCTAAAGCGGTACGTTCGTCCGGCGTAAGCAGCAGGGCTAAAAGCGGCAGGTGCAGCTGCTTATCAAAGGATTTTTGCAGCAAATCCACAAAGCGAAGCCACTCCTGATTACTTTGCTCGGCCTGCTCCGCCGAGTATTGAGAGAGCTGGGTCATGTCAGGCCACCATACTATTTAACTAGTACAGCAGCATAACATAAACTCCCTCAAATCAATACCGACGCTGCCACTCAGCATCCGTTAACAAGGCCGCGGATTTGCCCATGAAATACTTATAGTAGGCGTCATAAGCCAGTACGTTTTTCACATAGCCGCGCGTTTCGGAGAACGGAATGCTTTCCACAAAGGCAACCGCATCAATGCGCCCTGCGCTGTTGCCAAGCCAGGTTCTGACGCGTCCGGGCCCGGCGTTATATGCCGCAGAAGCGAAAATACGGTTGTTCTCAAACTGCTGATATACGGATTCCAGATAGGTGGTGCCGATATTGATATTGGTGTCCGCATCCAGCAGTTGATTCGGGCTGCTGTACCCTGCAAGCCCAAATTTTTGTACCGTATGGGAGGCGGTGGCCGGCATGACCTGCATCAGCCCGCTGGCCCCCACCGGCGAGCGCACTTTCGGATTCCAGGCGCTCTCCTGACGGGCGATAGCCATCGCGTAGCTTGGCGAGATATCTTTGCCGCTGACGTAGCGGGAGAAAGTATCTTTGTACGCCAGCGGGAAGCGCTCTTCGAGATGATCCCACAGCTTGCCTGCGATCGTCGCCTGAACGCTCAGATCCCACCAGTTTTGATCGAAGGCGTAACGCGCAAGCCCCTCCTGCTCTGGCTTGCTGCGGCTGGCGATCAGATTCGCCCATTCGCTGCGCGCGGTATTGTCCATGCTCCAGTACATCAGTTCGCGAACGCGGGCCATTTCAGGCCCCTGTACCAGGGCCTGATTAACCGCCCCGGCTTTATCCACGCGCAGAGGGTAATCCTCGCCCAGGCGCTGGGCTGCAATCATCGGGTAAAAACCGCGCTGCTGCATCAGTGAATGCAGGATCTCTTTCGCTTCAGCTTCACGCCCCCGCTCAAGCAGCAAATCCGCCTGCCAGTAGCGCCATTCGTCTTTCTCTTTCGCCTCCATAGGCAGGCGAGCAAGCCAGGTATTCAGCCCGGCACGATCGCCTGCTCCCAGCGCCATACGCACGCGGCGCTCAACAAGCGAGGTGGATCGCGAACGCATTATCACATCGTCGCGCCAGTTGGCTTGCTCAGAAGTGATATCGTTGCCCATCAGACGCCAGGCGACGATTTCTTTCAGCTCCTGAGCCCGATCTTCATCCAACTGCTGGGCCTGCACCAGAGACGGGATCATCAGGCGTGCATTTTCTGCATCCTGACGCGCAATGCGGGTAAAGGCTAGCGCCGCCGCCTGGCGCGTGAAGTCCGTCGCCCCGACGGTGCGGGCAAAAGTCAGCACCGTATCCGGGTTGTTCTGCAGGCTGATAAGCGAGCTGGCGATGGTCTGGTAATCAGCCGGCATCTGGTTTGCAAGGCTCGTCACCAGGGAGGTATTGCCTTCTTTCATCGCCAGGCGAATCCGTTCCAGATACGCCAGGGGATCCTGCGTCCCGGAGGAACGCCAGGCAGAGAACAGACGATCGCAGCTCGAAGGCAAATTCTTACCGCTCAGCCAAAGCTCTTTCGCCCCGCTCCACGCGGCCTCGGGCTGGCCGGTGTTCCACTTCGCGTAATAGTAATTACATTTTGATTCTGTGGTGCCCGGCGGCTCCGGGCTAAAAGCCAGCAGCCCGCGCCAGTCTTCGCGACGCGCCAGTTCGTTTACAAAGCGGGATTTCAGCGAGCGCGCCGGCGGTAGCGTTGGATTCGCCTGGATAAACCGGCTGACGGACACCGCCGGCTCATTCATTAAATCATCGGTAAGCAGGCGATATTGCAGATAAGGATAGAGCGGGTAGTCCTGCAAACCGGGCAGCATCTGCTGCACCACATCCATTTGCTTGTTATCCCATGCCTGTTTGATTTGCGCATAACGGTTGCGCTGTTCGTCAAGCGAATCGGCCCGGGCCACGCCGGCGAGGGTCGCCAGGCATACGCCTGCGGCCAGCATGCGCCATACAACTTGTCTGGATTGCCCCACAAGTTCTCCTCATTTGTGTCAGGGCGGCATCATGCCGCCGCGTTATCTTCATGCTAACCAGGGGGAGCCGGATGCGCCACGCCCGATGAGGATATTTTACCAATAAACGCCTCAAGCCCGTTTTGGGTAACACAACCGGCTTGCCCTGCTGGGATTACCCGGTGAAAACGGCTACACTTCGCCATTGATATGAACCATCTTACATCACGAAAAAGAGGCGAAGTCGCACTGTGGCTCAATTCGTTTATACCATGCATCGTGTCGGCAAAGTTGTCCCGCCGAAACGTCATATTCTGAAAAATATCTCGCTCAGTTTCTTCCCTGGCGCCAAGATCGGCGTGCTGGGTCTGAACGGTGCCGGTAAATCCACTCTGCTGCGCATTATGGCCGGCATTGACACCGAGATTGAAGGCGAAGCCCGCCCGCAGCCCGGTCTGAAAATTGGTTACCTGCCTCAGGAACCGCAGCTTAATTTAGAGCACACGGTTCGTGAGTCCGTTGAAGAAGCGGTATCCGAAGTGGTTAACGCGCTGAAAGGTCTGGATGAGGTATACGCGCTGTATGCCGAACCGGACGCTGACTTTGATAAGCTCGCCGCACAACAGGGCAAGTTTGAAGAGATTATTCAGGCGCACGACGGTCATAATCTGAACGTACAGCTTGAGCGCGCGGCCGATGCGCTGCGTCTGCCGGACTGGGATGCGAAAATCAATAACCTGTCCGGCGGTGAACGCCGCCGCGTGGCGCTGTGCCGTCTGCTGCTTGAAAAGCCGGACATGCTGCTGCTCGACGAACCAACCAACCACCTGGACGCAGAGTCCGTGGCCTGGCTGGAACGCTTCCTGCACGACTTCGAAGGCACCGTTGTGGCGATTACCCACGACCGTTACTTCCTCGACAACGTCGCGGGCTGGATTCTGGAACTGGACCGCGGCGAAGGTATTCCGTGGGAAGGCAACTACTCTTCATGGCTTGAGCAAAAAGACCAGCGCCTGGCGCAGGAAGCGTCGGCGGAAGCGGCTCGCCGTAAATCCATTGAGAAAGAGCTGGAGTGGGTACGCCAGGGCGCGAAAGGCCGCCAGTCGAAAGGCAAGGCGCGTCTGGCCCGCTTTGAAGAACTTAACAGTACCGAATACCAGAAACGTAACGAAACCAACGAACTGTTTATTCCACCAGGCGCGCGTCTGGGCGATAAAGTCGTTGAGGTTACCAACCTGCGTAAATCCTACGGCGATCGCCTGCTGATTGACGATCTCTCCTTCTCGGTGCCGAAAGGCGCGATAGTTGGCATCATCGGTCCGAACGGCGCGGGTAAATCTACGCTGTTCCGCATGATGTCCGGGCAGGAACAGCCGGACAGCGGCACCATCGAGCTGGGCGAAACCGTGAAGCTGGCTTCCGTCGATCAGTTCCGTGACGCGATGGACAACAGCAAAACCGTGTGGGAAGAAGTCTCCGGCGGCCAGGATATTATGCGCGTCGGCAACACCGAGATGCCAAGCCGCGCGTACGTTGGCCGCTTTAACTTTAAAGGCGTTGACCAGGGTAAACGCGTCGGCGAGCTTTCCGGCGGCGAGCGCGGTCGTTTGCACCTGGCGAAGCTGCTGCAGGTTGGCGGCAACATGCTGCTGCTTGATGAACCAACAAACGACCTGGATATCGAAACCCTGCGCGCGTTAGAAAACGCCCTGCTGGAGTTCCCGGGCTGCGCGATGGTTATCTCGCACGACCGCTGGTTCCTTGACCGTATCGCAACCCACATTCTGGATTACCAGGATGAAGGCAAAGTTGAGTTCTTCGAAGGCAACTTTACCGAATACGAAGAGTACAAAAAACGCACCCTGGGTGCGGATGCGCTGGAACCTAAGCGTATTAAGTACAAAAGGGTTACGAAGTAAGTCCTGCCCCTCGCGCTTTCCCTCGCCTTTGGCGTGCGGGAAAGCGCGAGTTCAGCTCCTCCCCCCTTCCAGGGGGAGAGGGGCTATCCCTGTTCGCCAATCATATCCTTCACCAGCTCAACGCAGCGCAGGAAACGGGAATCGTAGTCTGATTCCTCAACGTGAACGTAGCTGATATTGTTTTCTTTGAGCATCGCGACCAGAAGATCCTGGAAAGACCTCCGGTCCGTATCGCTACCAAGGCTCCTGAGCCCGTCGGCTACCCACGGCGTGTTGTTTTCCAGCAGAATAACCAGGTCGAAACGGTATTCGTCAATCAGCGCCTGCACAAACGGATGCTCCCGCCCTTCATACTTTTTGCAGAACGCCTGGGTGGTGACAAAATCAGTATCGATAAAGGCCACTTTATTGGCGTATTTCACCGCAAAATCTACGTACTGAGCGTGCCCGATGGCGATTTTGTCGTAATCGGAATACTGGAGCGCCATCTCATCGCCGCCCAGGTGAGAAAAGACGTAATCCCGCCCGTATTCCCAGGCGCTGGTGGTATTGAAGATGTTGGCGAGCTTATTCACCATCCACGACTTGCCGCTCGATTCGCCGCCTAAGATAGCCACGGTTCTGACAAAGAACGGTTTAACCTCGGTGGGAATATATTCCCAGTAGCGAAACGGGTTTTCGCGAATCTGCCCGCCGCTGATATTCATAAAGGTACGCTTCGGATCGATAAGCACGGTTTCAATGCCGAGCTGTTCCGTAAACCGCGGCGCATCGCTTTCTTCCGAGGTGTAGATACGGTCGGCGTTGATGCCTTTGCTTTCCATAAAGGCGTTGATCCCCCGGCTCCAGACATCCCAGCCGTGCGGGTACGGTTCCATGCCTTCTTCATTGAACGAATGGATGCGAATATTTTTCTGGTACTTGAACGTCTGTAGCAGCCAACGCAGGCGGTCGCCGGTGGTAGGCTGCTGGGACATGGCGCTGTCTTCAAACAGCAAGCGATCGCGGGTTTCGTCATAGCCCATGATGATATGCAGCTCATCAACCTGGCTTGCGGCGCGCTGAATTAAATAGATATGCCCGGTATGCAGCGGATAAAACTTCCCGAACACCACGCCCACTTTTTTCTCGCGCCTTGGAAATTCCAGGCCAAGAAAGCGGTGCAGCGCTTCGAGCTTCTGGGCGCTCGGGCTTTTGATTTTGGCGTTCAGTAGCTGGCTAAGATAGCCTTTGGTCATGCCGCAGGCTTCTGCGACCTGCTGTAGCGTAACGCTCTGCTGCCGAATAGCGGTCTTCAGATACTCGAAAGACGACATGCTGCCTCCTGCAAAATTAGACGAATAATCAATTATAAGTCGTCAAAGACCGACAGCGCATCCGCAAGTTTTTTCACTCCAAAGACCTGCATGCCTTCCGGGAGTTTTTTCGGCACGTTGGCCTGGGGAACAATCGCGCGCTTAAAGCCATGTTTTGCGGCTTCAGAGATACGCTCCTGGCCGCTTGGCACCGGACGAATTTCCCCGGCCAGCCCGACCTCGCCAAAGACCACAAGGTCCTGCGGCAGCGGCCTGTTGCGCAGGCTGGAAACCATCGCCAGCAGTAGCGCCAAATCGGCGCTGGTTTCGGTAACCTTCACGCCGCCCACGACGTTTACGAACACATCCTGATCCGCCATTTGCAGTCCGCCATGACGGTGCAGCACGGCAAGCAGAATAGCGAGGCGGTTTTGTTCAAGGCCAACGGCCACGCGGCGCGGGTTGGACATCATAGACTGATCCACCAGCGCCTGAATCTCTACCAGCAGCGGGCGCGTGCCTTCCCAGACGACCATCACCGAACTGCCCGGCGTGATTTCATCACCGCGGCTTAAGAAGATGGCCGAAGGGTTGCTGACTTCACGCAGCCCCTGCTCCGTCATCGCAAAAACGCCCAGCTCGTTGACCGCGCCAAAGCGGTTTTTATGGCTGCGCAGCGTGCGAAAACGGGAATCCGCATCGCCGTCCAGCATCACCGAACAGTCGATGCAGTGCTCAAGCACTTTTGGCCCGGCAAGGGAACCGTCTTTGGTTACGTGGCCGACCATAATAATCGCCACGCCTCGCGTCTTGGCAAAGCGAGTAAGGTAAGCGGCAGATTCACGTACCTGCGCCACGCTGCCCGGCGAAGACTGCACGTCCGCCATGTGCATCACCTGAATGGAGTCGATAACCATCAGCTTCGGCGCTTCTTCTTCGGCAATCATGCAAATCTGCTCGATGCCGGTTTCCGAAAGCATGTTCAGGTTGGCGGTTGGCAATCCTAAACGATGGGCGCGCATAGCAACCTGCTGTAAAGACTCTTCGCCGGTGACATACAGCGTTTTCATCTGCTCGCTGAGCTTGCACAGCGTTTGCAATAAGAGCGTCGATTTACCGGCGCCGGGGTTGCCGCCAATGAGAATGGCGCTGCCCGGCACCACGCCGCCGCCCAGCACGCGGTCAAACTCTTTAAAACCGGTTGAGAAACGCGGCAGCTCTTCGAGGCTAATTTCAGAGAGCTTTTGAACACGACTCACGCCCGCGCTGCCCGCATAGCCGGACAAACGCTCGTTGCGCGCAACGGTTGGCGAGGCGGCGATGCGCACTTCCGTGATGGTATTCCATGCATGACAGGCGCTGCACTGCCCCTGCCAGCGCGGATAATCCGCACCACATTCATTACAGACAAATGCGCGTTTTGGTGCTTTCGCCACCTTTATTTCCTCTTATCTTTCTTCCTGAATCAGGCTACCGGAGAGAATACAGAACACGCCCATTAAATCGGCATGACGGATGGTCACTTCTGTCTTTTCATTAACCTTCGGCTTGGCGTGGTAAGCAATGCCCAGCCCGGCGGCCTGAATCATCGGTAAATCATTGGCCCCGTCGCCGATAGCAACGGTCTGCCCGACGGGGATGTCGTATGTGGCTGCCAGGCCTTTTAGCGTCTCGGCTTTAAACTGCGCATCAACGATCTGACCAATCACTTCGCCGGTCAGCTTACCGTCGCAAATTTCGAGCTGGTTCGCCACCACCGCGGTAAGGTGCAGCTTATCGCGCAGATATTCTGCAAAGAAGGTGAATCCGCCGGAAGCGATGGCGACTTTCCAGCCAAGGGATTCAAGCTTTAACACCAGCGACACCAGGCCCGGCATCAGCGGCAGCTCATCAAGCACCTGCCGCAAAATCGAGGCGTCCGCCCCTTTCAGGGTTCCCACGCGCAGCTTCAGGCTGGCGGTAAAATCCAGCTCGCCGCGCATCGCACGTTCGGTTACTTCAGCCACCATGTCACCCGTACCGGCGAGTTTAGCTATTTCGTCGATGCATTCGATTTGAATCGCGGTGGAGTCCATATCCATCACCAGCAGGCCCGGCGTGCGCAGGTGTGGAATTTTGCCCAGCGGGGCGACGTCCAGCCCGGCGTCATGAGCAAGTTTAGTCGCCGCGGGCGTTAATGAACCCGCAAGGCGGATAACCTGATAATCTTCCACGCACCAGGCGGCCACGATAACCATCGCCGCACCCAGCTTACGCTGGTAGCGGTTAAGACAGGCTTTATCAAGATCCCGGCCATACAGGAGCCAGCCGCTGCGGCCCGCCCGGTAATCCAGCGGCATGACTTCATCACCGCTTAACGATAGCGGCAGCCCGGGCCAGAGGGCAACGTCGTTGGGCAAGTCGCACCAGGTCAAACTATTTGGCATTACAGCTCCTGAATAAATTTAAGATACCCTTTAGCATTCCGATTCAAGACGGCAAGGGAGATTAGCCCCGGGAGCTTACATAAAGTAAGTGACTGGGGTAAATGAGCGCAGCCAACGCCCCTGCAATTTGCAGGATAAAGGGTATCCGGGACAAAACAACGCATGAGGCTACCTTGTCCACGCTGCTTCTGGCAACATTAAAGTAAGCAATTTTCCGAAGGTGCATTATGGCTCGTGCAAAAATGAAATTCAGGCTGCATCGCGCAGTAATTGTTCTCATCTGTCTCGCACTTTTGGTAGCGCTTATGCAGGGCGCATCATGGTTCAGCCAGGGGCATCAGCAGGCCCGCAACGTCCAGCTTGAAGAGCTGGCACGCACGCTGGCACGCCAGGTCAGTTTTAGCCTGATTCCCTTAATGAAATCAGAAAACCCGGATGAAAAACGCATCAACGCGATGCTGAGCTTGCTTACCCGCGACAGTCGAATTCTGGACGCTGGCGTTTATAACGACGAAGGCGATCGGGTTGCCCGGGCGGGTGAAGGCATCGATGTGCGCGACCGCCTGGCGCTGGATGGCAAAAAAGCGGGCAGCTATTTTAACCAGCAGATTGTCGAACCTATTATCGATAAAGACAGCCCCATCGGCTATCTGCGCATCACGCTTGATACCCATAGCCTGCCGACGGAAGCCAAACAGGTGGATAACACCACCAATATTCTGCGCCTGATGATGCTGCTGGCGCTGGCGATTGGCATCGTACTGACCCGCACGCTGCTGCAGGGCAAACGCACCCGCTGGCAGCAGTCACCCTTTCTTCTTACCGCCAATACCGAGGTGAAAGAAGATGAAGAAAAGGACGCCTGAGATGTCTGATTTACGCCTGCTTATTTCTGACTCGCACGATCCCTGGTTCAACCTGGCGGTAGAAGAGTGTATTTTCCGCCAGATGCCCGCCACACAGCGCGTGCTCTTTTTATGGCGCAATGCCGATACGGTAGTCATTGGCCGGGCGCAAAATCCGTGGAAAGAGTGCAATACTCGCCGCATGGAAGAAGATAACGTGCGGCTGGCAAGGCGAAGCAGCGGCGGCGGCGCGGTGTTTCACGATCTCGGCAACACCTGCTTCACTTTTATGGCCGGAAAGCCGGAATACGATAAAAGCGTGTCGACGGCCATCGTCGTAAACGCCCTGAACTCGCTGGGCATCAATGCCAAAGCGTCCGGACGAAACGATCTGGAAGTGTTAACCGCGCAAGGCGCGCGCAAAGTTTCCGGCTCGGCCTATAAAGAGACAATGGATCGCGGCTTCCACCACGGCACGCTGCTGCTGAATGCAGATTTGAGCCGCCTGGCGAACTACCTCAATCCGGACCCCAAAAAACTCCAGGCGAAAGGCATTACCTCCGTCCGCGGGCGAGTCGCCAACCTGAGCGACCTGCTGCCGGGCCTGACCTATGAAGCTATTTTTGCGGCGGTAGGCGAAGCCTTTTTTGACTACTACGGCGAGCGAGTTGAGGCCGAACATATCTCGCCGGATGCCCTGCCGGATTTACCGGCCTTCGCCGAAACCTTTGCTCGTCAGAGTAGCTGGGAGTGGAATTTCGGCCAGGCGCCCGCCTTCAGCCACCTGCTGGAGCAACGCTTCACCTGGGGCGGCATCGAGCTGCATTTCGACGTTGAGAAAGGCCATATTACCCGCACGCAGATTTTTACCGACAGCCTCAACCCCGCACCGCTCGAAGCGCTCGCCGCCCGGCTTCAGGGCTGCCTGTACCGTAGCGATATGCTGCAAATGCAGTGCGAAACGCTGACCGCCAGCTTCCCGGAGCAGGAAATGGAACTACGAGAAGTCAGCGCGTGGATTGCGCAGACGGTGCGTTAGGCCAGACGCTGAATAAGCGCTTCGGCCTCTACGAGCTGCTGCGTCATTTTCCCGGCGAGACTGCGGAAACCCTCGCTAATCTGCGGATTCTGGCCCACCTCAAGCCAGAAGCGCCGGGCATACGGCAGCATTTCAAGCCAGACATCTCGCGGCACTGCAGGATCAATTCTCGGCGCCAGCGGTTCGCTACGCATATTTCCTGCGCTATTAGGCGCAAAGGCCATAGGCAGCATGTCATAAACGGGCGCTGGCTTAAGGGGCATATCCGAAAGATAGAAAGACAGGTTGCCCGCATGCATATCGCTGTTGGCAATTAATCGTCCAAACGCCCACACTCGCTGAACCAAAAGCCGCGCAGAAAGATCGATAACCTTCTGCGAAAGCAGTTCAGCCATCGCCGCAGGCCACTGCAACGGCCCGCCTGCAAACTCAGACAGCACGGCCTCAAGGGATACGATACCCCGCCGCCCGCGCATGCCGACACAGTCAAAGCGAACCACTTCCAGAAATGCCTGTTGCCGTTGATTTACCAGCACGGTGGCCCTGGATGCGGGAATACCCGCCTGGTTTAATATGGTTAGCGCCAGCGCCTCGGCGTGAAGCAAATCAGCCCAGCGCCGGCTGTTTTCATTCTGTACCGGCGGGGTAAACTTAACCATAACCTGGGCAGGACCGATTTCGGTTTGCGCGTAGCAGGTGAATTTTGGCTGCTCTCCACCCGCAGAAGATCCCACGATATCTCCGGCTAAAGCGCCGTTTGCCATTTCACCATAAGCAAAGAGCTTGTCTGAATCAGAAACCGCTCGCGGCGCCGAAGCCTCAAACCAGCGGCGATAGCTCTCCTCGCCTACCAGCCAGCCTCCCAGGTTTTCCGGCACCTGCTGCGAGAGCGCCAGTAAAACGTCCTCTTCCTGCCATAAACGGATGTCCTCTGGCAAACCGGCATACTGCGCTAATCGACGCCCCCACGCCCGTCCCAGAAACCCCTGCGGGCGCAGATCGGTTAAATACCACGGCAGCCCCTCAAACCACTGTACGGTGCCGTTGTTGAGAAGCACAAGGCAACTGCCCTGCGGCCAGGTTGGGTACAGCTCGCCGAAAAGCCATGCCTTTCCCTCATCATCTATTTGCCACAAAGGAAACTGGCGGATTTGGCGCACGGGTCTCATCAACGCATAGCGTGTCGCTCTTGCCAGGCCTGCTTTGATGATGTCGGGTTCCGCATTCACAAGGCGCGAAAACGTCGCCTGGCTGACGCCCAAACGCTGGCGAAGCGGGATTGCAGCCTGTGGGCCCTGTAACAATAATTTCGTCAACGCGCTCATGTGAATAGATTCATGAATAGATACATGAATAGATTTATAACGCTAAGAATTTGTAAGGTAAAGCGAGACAGGATAAAAACGGATTGATAATGAATAGATAATTAAATAAAAAAGGGCGCTTTAGCGCGCCCTTCCGGAATTACGCTTTGTCGCCCAACAATACGGATTCAAGGGCAATCTTGATCATATCGTTAAAGGTAGTCTGGCGTTCCGCCGCGGTGGTTTGCTCATGGGTACGGATATGGTCAGACACGGTGCAGATAGTCAGGGCTTTCGCGCCGTATTCTGCCGCCACGCCGTAGATGCCAGCCGCTTCCATTTCCACGCCCAGGATGCCGTATTTTTCCATCACGTCGAACATTTGCGGGTCCGGCGTATAGAAAAGATCGGCAGAGAAGATGTTGCCTACGCGGGCCTCAACGCCCAGCGCTTTAGCCGCATCAACCGCGTTACGGACCATATCGAAGTCTGCGATAGCCGCGAAATCATGGTCTTTGAAACGCAGGCGGTTCACTTTGGAATCGGTACAGGCGCCCATACCGATAACCACGTCACGCAGTTTCACATCAGCACGAACCGCGCCGCAGGAGCCAACACGAATGATTTTCTTCACGCCAAAATCGGTGATCAGCTCTTTGGTATAGATAGAGCAGGACGGGATACCCATGCCGTGGCCCATAACGGACACTTTACGGCCTTTATAAGTCCCGGTGTAACCCAGCATGCCGCGCACGTTGTTTACTTCACGCACGTCTTCGAAGAACGTCTCAGCGATGTGTTTCGCGCGCAGCGGGTCGCCCGGCATCAGTACGACGTCTGCGAAATCACCCATCTCTGCGTTAATGTGTGGCGTTGCCATCTTTATATTCCTTGATTAAAAAGGTTCAGTGCGGGCGGAGCATCTCCGCCCAACAAAATCACAGCATGTTTTTGCCGTATTCCATGTCGCTCAGGCCGAAGTATTTCGCCACGGTCTGGCCGATGTCCGCAAAGCTTTCACGGTGGCCAAGGGAACCGGCTTTTACTTTCTGACCGTAAACCAGCACCGGGATATGCTCACGGGTGTGGTCAGTGCCTTTCCAGGTCGGGTCGCATCCGTGGTCCGCGGTGAGGATTAAAATGTCGTCCTCTTTGAGCAACGCCATCAGCTCCGGCAGGCGGCGGTCAAACAGCTCAAGGCCTGCGGCATAGCCCGCTACGTCGCGGCGGTGGCCCCAGGAAGAGTCAAAATCAACAAAGTTGGTAAACACGATAGTGTCGTCCCCGGCTTCTTTCATCTCTTTAATGGTGGCATCAAACAGCGCATCAAGGCCGGTCGCTTTCACTTTTTTGGTGATGCCGACGTGCGCATAGATATCCGCAATTTTCCCCACGGAAACCACCTGGCCGTTTTTCTCTTCGACCAGTTTTTTCAGCACGGTTGGCGCCGGCGGCTCAACGGCCAGGTCATGTCGATTGCCGGTACGCTGGAAGTTACCCGCTTTGTCGCCGATAAACGGACGAGCGATAACGCGACCGATGTTGTAACCGCCTTCGGTCAACTCAACGCGTGCGATCTCGCACAGCTCATAGAGTTTATCCAGGCCGTAGGTTTCTTCATGGCAGGCAATCTGGAACACGGAGTCAGCGGAGGTATAGAAAATCGGCTTGCCGGTTTTCATGTGCTCTTCGCCCAGCTCATCCAGAATCACCGTACCGGAAGAGTGGCAGTTGCCCAGGTAGCCCGGCAGGTTCGCACGCTCAACCAGCTTATCCAGCAGTTCCTGCGGGAAGCTGTTTTGCGTATCGGAGAAGTAGCCCCAGTCGAACAATACGGGCACGCCTGCGATTTCCCAGTGACCAGACGGGGTATCTTTACCGGAAGACAGCTCGTGAGCCCAACCGTAGGCGCCAACGACTTCGGCGTCGCCGTCCATGCCCGCCGCAACTTTGCCAGTCGAGCCTTCATGTGCTTTCACCAGCCCCAGACGAGTAAGGTTTGGCAGGGTCAACGGGCCTTTACGGCCGTTATCCGCCTCGCCCTTTGCGCAGGCCTCGGCAATGTGGCCTAAAGTATCGGCGCCGACGTCGCCAAAGCGCTCGGCATCTTCAGTAGCACCGATGCCGAAGGAGTCCAGCACCATAATAAATGCACGTTTCATATGTTCTCCGTATCTTGTGCTCTATAAAAAAGCGATCAGATCAGTATACCGTTATTCGGTGATTCGGCGATAGACCGTCGGCGTTTCCTGAGGCGCTTTATCGGCAAGCGTAATTGCCGCTTTCACCGCCTTCGCCGCTTCCTGCCAGCTTGATTCATCTTTAGCATGGATAACGGCCAGCGGACGTGAGGTATCAACGGCGTCGCCCAGGCGAGCCATATCGGTGAAGCCCACGCTGTAGTCGATAGTATCCGAAGCCTGACGGCGGCCGCCGCCCATTGAAACCACGGCCATGCCCAGCGCCCGGGTGTCCATTTCGCTCACAAAACCGTTGCGGTCAGCATAAATCGCTTTGCTCAGAACGGCAGTCGGCAGGTATTTCGCGTAATTTTCAACGAAGTCAGCCGGGCCTTTTTGCGCCGCGACCATGCGGCCAAACACTTCCGCCGCTTTACCGTTGTCCAGCACCGTCTGAAGCTTAGCGCGTGCTTCCGCTTCGTCTTTGGCGAGCTTGCCGGAAAGCAGCATTTCCACGCAGAGCGCCATGGTCACCTCCAGCAAGCGCGGATTGCGGTATTCGCCGGTAAGGAACTGCACCGCTTCGCGCACTTCAACCGCGTTACCCGCGCTTGAAGCCAGCACCTGGTTCATGTCGGTCAGCAGCGCCGTAGTTTTAACGCCCGCGCCGTTGGCAACGCCAACAATCGCTTCCGCAAGCTCAGCAGACAGCTCGTAGGTTGGCATGAATGCCCCGCTGCCCACTTTCACGTCCATCACCAGCGCGTCCAGCCCTTCGGCCAGTTTCTTCGCAAGGATTGAGCCGGTGATAAGCGGGATAGAATCTACGGTCGCGGTAATATCACGCGTGGCGTAGAAGCGTTTATCCGCAGGGGCCAGCGAGTTGGTCTGGCCGATAATCGCCACGCCGACATCCTTAATGATGTCGCGGAAACGGTTATCGTCCGGGAAAATATCAAAGCCCGGAATCGCTTCGAGCTTATCGAGCGTACCGCCGGTGTGCCCCAGCCCACGGCCAGAGATCATCGGGATATAACCGCCGCACGCCGCTACCATCGGGCCCAGCATCAGCGAAGTCACATCGCCCACGCCGCCGGTGGAATGCTTATCCACAACAGGACCGTTGAGATTAAGGCTCTTCCAGTCCAGAACGGTACCTGAATCTCGCATCGCCATCGTCAGCGACACGCGCTCTGGCATGGTCATATCATGGAAGAAGATGGTCATCGCCAGCGCGGCAATCTGCCCTTCGGAGATAGTATTGTCGCGAATGCCGTTGATAAAAAAGCGAATCTCTTCGTCGCTTAACGGCAGACCATCACGTTTTTTACGAATAATTTCTTGAGCGAGAAACAAGGTAACCCCCTGAGTGCATCAGGTAAATGCGGCGGAGAACCCGCCGCCAGAAGAGATTAATAGCTGCTTGCGCTTTTGCCGTCGCCGTGGCCCAGCGCTTTTAACAGGCTGGCTAACAGGCTGGAAGCACCAAAGCGGTAGTGGCGGGAATCCGCCCAGTCAGCGCCGAAGAGTTCATTGGCAATAGACAGGAACAGCGCTGCGTCTTCAGCGCTACGCACGCCGCCGGCCGGTTTGAAACCAACGGTTTTTTCCACGCCCATATCACGAATAACTTCCATCATGATGCGCGCGTTTTCCGGGGTCGCGTTGACCGGCACTTTACCGGTAGAGGTTTTGATGAAATCAGCGCCCGCTTTGATGGCGATCTCAGAAGCTTTACGAATAAGCGCTTCTTCTTTCAGCTCACCGGTTTCGATGATGACTTTAAGCAACACGTTCGCCGCAGCACAGGCTTCTTTGCAGGCTTTCACCAGGGAGAAACCAACCTGTTCGTTGCCGGCAATCAGCGCACGGTAAGGGAACACGACGTCCACTTCGTCCGCGCCGTAAGCGATAGCGGCACGGGTTTCTGCCACGGCGATATCGATATCGTCATTTCCGTGTGGGAAGTTGGTAACGGTAGCGATACAGATATCCGGCGTGCCCTGCTCTTTGAGGGCCTTACGCGCGACGGGAATAAAACGTGGGTAGATGCAAATCGCTGCGGTGTTGCCTACCGCAGTTTTCGCCTGATGGCACAGCGCGATGACTTTTTCATTGGTGTCATCGTCGTTCAGGGTGGTGAGGTCCATTAGTTTCAGCGCGCGCAGGCTGCTTGCAGTTAAATCGGTCATAACGTTCTCCAACAGAAGATACAGAAGTCTCGGGCTTTCGAAACTCAACACGTTGGAGCGGACTTGGTTCCATGAAGAGGAGAGGCAACCCGGGTCGCCATCACGTTGAGATCCTTCTCACCGCACATTGCCGGTAGCAATGTTATAATTCTAACACTGAGCACCAGAGCAATTTGTGTATTGCTTCACAAAAGCCAAAGGCGGGATTACATGCTTTCCACATTATATGTGATTTAATAAACAAAATAACCTGCTAAAACGCCCATCCATCCAGGAAACAGCCGACAGCGCGCCAGCCGTGACGCCGATCGCCAATGTTATAATTTTAACATTTACGATAAAGGGTTATAACGCAGGGAAAATGTCCGCGATGACGCCACGCGTTACCTTTGCTGGCTTACCAGCGGAATAATTTATCCGCGTTGTAAATCAACGCGCTGGCAATGTCCTGCGCCGGTTCCGGGCGAAGCTCGCACAGTATCCTGAAGACATCCGCAACGCGTTCCGGGCGGTTTGGCTGGCCCTGCCAGCCGTTAAGCGGCATATCCGGCGCATCCGTTTCCAGCAGCAACGAGGAAAGAGGAAGACGGGCTATCACGTCACGGGTTTTGCTGGCCCTGGGATAAGTAATCGTGCCCCCAACGCCGAGGAAATAGCCCAGATCGACAAAGCGTTCGGCCTGTTGCAGGCTTCCGGCAAACGCGTGTACTACGCCGGTGCGCGGTAAATCGTGGCGCTTGAGGTGCATGGCCAGCTTGTCATGGGTGCGGCGTGAATGCAGGATCACCGGCAGTTCATAGCGCTTCGCCAGTTTAAGCTGCGCATCAAGCAGGGTTTCCTGCCTTGCAAACATTGGATCGTTCATATACAGATCGAGGCCGATCTCGCCGATCGCCACCAGCTTATCCGCGCGCTGCTTCAGATGATGTTCCAGCAAGGCCAGCGAGGCGTCCTGATGCTTATGGATAACAATCGGATGCAGGCCAATCGCCGCATACAGAACGGAATGCTGTTCGGCCAGCGCCAGCACGGCAGCAAAGCGCTCCGCTTCAACTGCCGGGACGATAATTTTCTCCACCCCTGCCCGCTGCGCTAACGCAAGGCTATCGGCTTCGTCACCGGTAAAAGGGGGAAAATCAAAGTGGCAGTGCGTATCGTAAAATGTGGTCATCACGCCGTGTCCTCGTTATTAAAAGAGGCATCGTTGGCTTCCGGCGCTTCCACAACCTTTTTGATAAGCGGTTCATTAGCCACAACCGCCGGCGGCACAACCAGCGGGCCCGGCGTAACAATACGGGAGCTATGGCGTTTAATTGGCGGCTTCGCCGCTAACTGCCTGCCAACCGTGGCGAGGAAGTAGCGCCCGCACAGGCGTCCCGTTTTATAGTCGGCGTTCAGCGACGGCAGGCGGCTGCCCAGCGCAATGCTCATCAGCGGCCTGGGAGGATAAATTTCAAAGATACGCAGATTACCCGGCGGCTTTTCAATAAAGCTCTGAATTTCCCGGTAGCTTGTTTCGTGGTGCTGCACCAGATTAAGCAGCGGCTGCAGGCTGCTGTCGCCCAGCCAGCGTTCCATACGCTTAAACCACTCCGGCGTGTAATACATTTGCGAAGGAACGGTGCGGATCACCACCAGCGTATCGGCGCCGAGGCGCGCCGCTTCCCGTACGGGAACGGCATCGCTTATGCCGCCGTCCTGATAGCTGATACCGTCGATATCCACGCCGGTACGATAAAATCCCGGAATAGCGCTCGAAGCCTTGATGATGTTCAGCCACGTATCGCTGGTCGGCGAGAAATAGCCGGGCGAATAGTTATCGCTGCGGCAGGCGCACATATAAAACTGTTTGCCCGTTTCGAAAAGCTGGTCCGCATGGGACATAGACAGCGGAAGCGTTGCGGCCGTTGATTCAATAAGCCAGTCGAGGTCAATCAGGTTTCCTCCGCGCACAAAGCGCAGCGGATCGAAGAAGTCGCGGGTTGTGGTAAAGCGAGTGATTACGCGTCGCGCGTAGCCCGGCTGGTTACAAACGTAAGCGGAAAGGTTTTGCGCACCTGCCGACGTGCCCAGGAAAAGATCGAAGGGATTAAACTCGGCGCGCATGAATTCGTCCAGAACCCCGGCTGTGAAAATCCCGCGCTGTCCGCCACCTTCACAAATAATGGCGAGTTTACCGGGACGAAACGGTTTAACGGCAAGCGGCGCGATATTGCCGAGCGTTACGGGTATTCGTTGTCCCACACTGCTTTCCTGTAGCTGGAATTATTTTTGTCAGCTATCCCCCAAGTCCGGGGAGTACAAACGCGAGAGCCAGTCATAAATGACTGGCTCTGGGGTCGGTCTCTTACTGTTATAGCACGCTATGGACGTCTACGGCCCATAAACAGGCTGACCAGGAACAGAATAATACCTACCACGAAGACAATTTTAGCAGCACCCGCTGCGGTACCAGCCAGGCCACCAAAGCCTAAAGCTGCTGCAATCAACGCGATAACCAGAAAAATAATGCCCCAACGAAACATAAGCCTCTCCTTAAACCATAGTGAACTCGAATCGCTTCTTAATGAGTGCCTTCAGGCTGCCCACTGGCGATATATGAGTAGCGGTAGTGCTGACTGATTCCCCCGGCCAACCCGGAGGAAAGAGTTTCGGTATGCTGCAATTACTGAACTTTCAGATCGTTCTTCACGCTCTTCACGCCATCAACGGCTTTGGCAATGCTTTCGGCGCGTTCAGACTGAGCGTTAGACTTCACGTGGCCTGAAAGCTGGACGACACCATCGGTAGTTTCCACTTTGACATTACGTGACGGAACGATGTCGTCTGCTAATAGTTTAGCCTTGATTTCGCTGGTAGTAGCGGCATCACCGGCATAACCGCTTACGGATTTCTCTTTCCCGTCGCGTACATGAAGCTTATCGCTTACGGAGGAGACGCCTTCAACGCCTTTAGCAACGGATACGGCTTGCTCCGCCTGAGCCTGGCTTTCAACAAAACCGCTCAGCGTCACAACTTTTTTATCGGTTTTCACCGAGATATCGGTGCTTTTGATATTTTCATCGTCCACCAGCGCGGCTTTTACTTTCGCGGTGATGGAGCTATCGTCCATGAAATTACCGACTTTATTCATAGAGCTATCGATTTTTTTCCCTGCGGAGTCAGCGGTTGACTCGGCCTTGTTTGTCATGGTGTCTTCCGCAAGGGCAGAACCGCTTGCCAGAACCGAACCCAGAACCACCGCCAGCAGAGTTTTCGAAATCTTAGTCGTAGTCATCGATTTATTCCTGTAAGTTTGCTCAGAATTTGAGCGCTAAGCCACAACGTGGCAGCTTTGCTGTAAAGACAAAAGCCTAAGCTTGCTCTCAGTCTGCGACTGCTGTGATACCCAAAACCGATGGCATTTCGCCCTGTCCGGTATCACGGCCCTTCATGAGTTAAAGCAGTTATTAATATTGTGATAACAAACCTTCACTTTAAAACATCCCGTAAGCCAGTGAATGGGTGGGATATTTATCCGTTCGCGCTGTCATTACTTTGTTAAATATAGATCACAATCGCAAAATTGCATGGTGGCGGCGGTTGAAAAATGGGCGAATGAAGAGGAATTACAGGAAATTAAGAACAATCCGTAAGGGATTAAAAAGACAGGGAAAGTAGCAGGACGCGGCGGCTGCCGCGCCCTGCATGGGGATCAGTGCTCGCGGGTTTTGCGGAACACCACATCCGGGTAACGATCTTGCGTCAGGTTAAGGTTAACCATGGTTGGCGCGATATACGCCAGGTTATCCCCGCCGTCGAGCGCCAGTTGTACTTCGTTTTTACGTTTGAATTCTTCAAACTTTTTCACGTCGTTGCTTTCTACCCAGCGCGCCGTCGACACGTTCACGGATTCGTAAATCGCCTCAACGTTATATTCGCTTTTAAGTCGCGCCACCACCACGTCAAACTGCAGCACGCCCACCGCGCCTACAATAAGGTCGTTGTTGGTGATGGGGCGGAACACCTGCACCGCCCCTTCTTCAGAAAGCTGGACCAGGCCCTTAAGCAACTGCTTCTGCTTAAGCGGATCGCGCAGGCGAATACGGCGGAACAGCTCCGGTGCGAAGTTCGGGATGCCGGTGAACTTCATCATTTCGCCCTGGGTGAAGGTATCACCAATCTGAATAGTGCCGTGGTTGTGTAGCCCGATGATATCGCCCGGGTACGCTTCTTCCACGTGCGAACGGTCGCCTGCCATAAAGGTCAGCGCATCGGAAATCACCACGTCTTTGCCGGTACGCACCTGGCGCAGCTTCATGCCCTTTTCGTATTTACCGGACACCACGCGCATAAAGGCGACGCGGTCGCGGTGTTTCGGATCCATGTTGGCCTGAATCTTAAACACGAAGCCGGTGAATTTCTCATCCGCGGCTTCCACTTCACGGGTATCGGTTTTACGCGGCATTGGCGCAGGCGCCCACTCCACCAGCCCGTCCAGCATATGATCGACGCCAAAGTTGCCAAGCGCTGTACCAAAGAAGACCGGCGTCAGCTCGCCCTCAAGGAACAGGTCACGGTCAAACTCGTGGGACGCGCCCTGCACCAGCTCCAGCTCATCACGAAGCTGCGCAGCCAGCTCTTCACCGACTGCGACATCAAGATCGGGATTGTTCAGCCCTTTAACGATGCGCACTTCCTGAATGGTGTGGCCTTTACCGGTCTGGTAGAGATAGGTTTCGTCTTTATAAAGGTGATAAACCCCTTTAAACAGCTTGCCGCAGCCGATAGGCCAGGTGATGGGCGAGCAGGCAATCTTTAACTCGCGCTCAACTTCATCCATCACTTCCATCGGATCGCGGATGTCACGGTCAAGCTTGTTCATAAAGGTGAGGATCGGCGTGTCGCGCAGACGGGTAACTTCCATCAGCTTGCGGGTCCGGTCTTCAACGCCTTTCGCGGCGTCGATAACCATCAGACAGCAGTCCACCGCCGTGAGCGTGCGGTAGGTATCCTCGGAGAAGTCTTCGTGCCCCGGGGTATCAAGCAGGTTGACCAGGCTGTCGCGATAGGGGAACTGCATAACGGAGGTGGTAATAGAAATACCACGCTGCTTTTCCATTTCCATCCAGTCGGATTTTGCATGCTGGCTGGAGCCGCGGCCTTTTACCGTACCGGCGGTCTGGATCGCCTGTCCGAACAGCAGCACTTTTTCAGTGATGGTCGTTTTACCGGCATCCGGGTGGGAAATGATCGCAAAGGTGCGGCGTTTCGCCACCTCTTGCAGATAAGGAGACAAAGTCATAATTGTATCTTCTGTAAATGCGCGCGGCCTTGGGCCACGCGGCTGGTGAACGTATTCTGGCGGTTATTTTACCCATCAGTACGGGTTTAACAATCATGGCTTACACAACAGTTGCTCCAGTTCACTGAGTGAGGCGACCTGCCACGTAGGATGAATGCCTTCCGGCAGGCTGCGTCCGTGGGCGTTTAACCAGCATGTGGCAAGGCCGGCGTTCATCCCGCCCAGAATATCCGATTCAGCGGTATCGCCGACCATCATCACGCGGTCGCGCGGCGGGTTGCACATTTGCCCGAAAGCATAATCGAAAATTCTGCGGTCCGGTTTAGCGATGCCGACCTGCTCGGAAATCACCAGCAGATCGAAAAAGTCCCGCAGGCCGGTACGCTCAAGGCGAATTTGCTGTAGCGCGGTAAAGCCGTTGGTGATGATGCCAAGCTTAACCTTGCCTTTAAGGGCGTTAAGTAGCGAGATGGCGCCCGGCAGCGGCGCGCAGATTTCGGCCATCGCATTCAAAAACGCGGCGTTTAAATCACCCGCGGGCACGCTCAGCCTTGCAGACCAGCCCTGAAAACGCTGGTGCTGCAACTGCAGCGCACTGATAGCCCCGTTCTGATAATCCACCCACAGAGGCTGGTTAATGGCCTGGTAATCATGGAAATCTTCAGCGGTGAAGGTCACGCTATAGTCGAGAAACATCCGCTGTAAACCGCCAAAAGCGTCAAAGGTAAATAACGTTTCGTCGGCATCAAATAAAATCCAGTCCCAGTTCATCAACACACCTTTTATTAATTAATACCCTGAATAATCCGGGTATTTTAGCCCAGCGGTAACGCCATAATAATGGCGTCTTCCCTGCCCTCTTTTGTCGGGTAATAGTTGCGGCGAATCGTCGCCTCGTTAAAGCCAAGGCTCTCATAGAGCGCAATAGCCGCACTATTTGAGGCGCGCACTTCAAGCCACAGGGTGAATACCTCTTTTTTTTCCAGCTCGCTGATTAAATGCTCCAGCAACCGGCGGCCTAATCCTTTGCGCTGATAAGCGGGGTCGACCGCAATATTAAATAAGGTGGCCTCATCAAGAACAACCTGCGTTACTGCAAACGCCGCCATCTTGTCATCAACATCAAGCCGCAAATTGAAATAGCGCTCGCCCTGGTTGCTGGCAAAGGTTTTTTCACTCCATGGAAAAGCATGGCTGCGCTGCTCGATGGCGTAAGCCGCCGCTAAATCATCCGGCTTCAGGGAATAAATCTTGTTCATGTTCGCAAATCTGCTGCCACAGCGCCTGTCGCGCGTTGCCATTGTGATAAAGCTCGTCTAAGGCGGGGGTCGTCAACTGCGTGCCGGGAAGAGACAGCGGTTCATCAACGCCCAACCGCCAGCTAGTGCAGCGGGTATCGGCTGGCAGCATCGCCGCACGCTCCGGCGTAAGCTGCAATACCTGCTGCGGCGTCAGCGCCAGGCTGCGCAGTACATCGTTTATCAACGGGTCGCTTAACGCCGGCAGGTCAGACGCCACCATCACCAGCCGGGTGTTTGCCTGTAGTGAAACGGCAATTTCCCCCTGCAGCACCAAAGGTCGCCGCAGTTCCCACTGAGCGATCCCCAGTTGCCCTAACAGCCAGTCGCGTCGCAAGCTCATAACGAAACCTTAAGAGTGCCAATTGGGGCGCAAATATAGCAAATACATCGAATGTGCGCCATTAAACCTCTTACTACACTAATTGGCTGGCGTTGCAGCAAGGCGACCAGGCAAGTCATCCCGATGGGCTTACTTTTGGCTAATGATTCGGGTGAGGGAGTGCAGTTAACGACGCTGCAACTTCAGGTAAGACGTGTATAATCCCGGCTCTGATTTCCCAGGAGTATGTTGATGACTGCGTTAACCCCGGCAAGCGAAGTGCTGCTGCGCCACAGCGATGATTTTACCGAGAGCCGCGTACTGTTTGCCGGTGACCTACAGGACGATTTGCCCGCCCGTTTTGAGACCGCGGCAAGCCGTGCCCATACCCAGCAGTTCCATCACTGGCAGGTACTGAGCGCCCTGATGGGCGAAAACGCGCGATATGGCCTGGTTGCGGGTGCCGACATCATTGGCGACAGCAATACGCTGATTTACTACTGGCCGAAGAACAAGCCGGAAGCACACTTCCAGCTAATGAATATCCTCTCCCTGCTGCCGGTTGGCTGCGATGTGTTCGTCGTGGGCGAGAACCGCAGCGGCGTGCGCAGCGCCGAGCAGATACTCGAAGATTACTGCCCGCTGACCAAAATCGACAGCGCGCGTCGTTGTGGCCTGTATCACGGCCGTCTCGAAAAGCAGCCGCAGTTTGATGAACACGCCTGGTGGGATGAATATCCGCACGAAGGCATGACGGTGAAAACCCTGCCGGGCGTATTCAGCCGCGACGGTCTGGATACCGGCAGCAAGCTGCTGCTTTCCACGCTAACGCCACATACCAAAGGTAAAGTGCTGGATGTGGGCTGCGGCGCGGGCGTTCTCGCCATTACGCTTGCGAGCCATTCGCCAAAAGTTCGCCTGACGTTGTGCGATGTTAGCGCGCCGGCAGTTGCAGCCAGCCGGGCAACCCTTGCTGCAAACGGGATTGAAGGTGAAGTGGTCGCCAGCAACGTCTATTCAGAAATAAATGGCCGTTTCGACATGATAATCTCCAACCCACCGTTCCACGACGGTATGCAAACCAGCCTGGACGCCGCCCACCAGCTTATTCGCGGTGCGGTGCGTCATCTGAGTACGGGCGGAGAGTTAAGGATCGTCGCCAACGCCTTCCTGGCCTACCCAAACATCCTCGACGAAGCCTTCGGCAACCATGAAGTGATCGCGCAAACGGGCCGCTTTAAAGTTTACCGTGCGGTTCTGGGACGCGGGGCTAAAAAGCGCTGATACCATAGCGGCGCCGCTTTTTGCAGCAATTGCGGAAGCTGCGCCAAATTAACTGTTGACGAAGCTCAGAAAACATCTAGAATGCGCCTCCGTGGTTGTGATACTTCGGTATTACAGGTATGCGAAGGTGGCGGAATTGGTAGACGCGCTAGCTTCAGGTGTTAGTGTTCTTACGGACGTGAGGGTTCAAGTCCCTCTCTTCGCACCACCAACAACCACAAGATATCGTTCGCACTGCGCGAAGGTGGCGGAATTGGTAGACGCGCTAGCTTCAGGTGTTAGTGTTCTTACGGACGTGAGGGTTCAAGTCCCTCTCTTCGCACCAATGCGAAGGCGATATCAACAATACCAGTGCGAAGGTGGCGGAATTGGTAGACGCGCTAGCTTCAGGTGTTAGTGTCCTAACGGACGTGAGGGTTCAAGTCCCTCTCTTCGCACCACTTCTTCGTTGTTTCCCAGAAGTTTTTCAGCCCTTCTTCAACACGTTTCTGCATGCTTTACCTCATTCCCGCGTTCATTAGTACCAACGCAAGTCCGCTTGCAAAAGCAATGCCTGACGGCAGGAGCACGTAATGACGTAGCCGCCGGTGGTACAGCATTGCCGTAGCAACGACCAGCCCCATCACCATCAGCGCGCGCCACTGGCTAAAAGACAGATCCATATATACCAGCCCTGCGACCAGCAAACCCGGCACAACCGCGCCCCAGGCGCTTTCAAGCGGACGTTGCAACATAGTGGCCATCTCATCAATTGGTAATGATAACCAATATCATATGATAAACTTTCTCAGTTGTCAGCTTTCACTACTGCCTTTTCAGACTGAAAATAAGCCCCGTGCAACATCAGATGACAGTTATTCACGAAGGTGATAGATTTAACGGCAACGTTAATAAAGTTTATTAATACAAAACAGATGACGTTAATCAGCTATCCGCAAAGGTAACTTTAAAACACTGCAAATTCGCACCCCCTACATCCGACCGAAAGAATTAATCTAGTTATGAGCGCAAAGAACTGGCGAGCATTAAATAAAGAGAAGCATCAGCTTTCTTTACGTTTATTTCTATTACTAAACGCTATATCTGCCTGTTTTAGTATGGTGAGCCCGATCCGCCACACTATGGCCTTCACCGCCCCTGTCATTCTGGTGCTGTTATCCAGTATCGCCTTTTTAATCTGGCAAGCATTTGATAAAAAAAGATTAATCAGTATTAATTTGGTTTCATTCTGGCTGGGCGTATTATGGGCGTGGCATATCGTCATTAAAAATAGCATTGCTCCCGCTACCGACGCTTCGGTTTTAATTATTTTTTTGCTGACCGGCCTGTTTATTGCTTCTATCTCTTTTATCAACAATTTACGGGCATTTGCCCTCAACAGCCTGCCGTTTACTTTAACCATTCTGTGGCTCGATCAGGGGGAGCACTGGCTGCGCGTGCTTTACTCCATCGCGCTCCCCGGCATCGGTATTACCATTCAACATATCATTCAGCGGCGTAATGATAAGTTTACCCTGCGGCTGATGAACAAGCTGTTGGATGAGAAAGAGAGGCTCAGCGATCTGAGCATGATCGACCCGCTTACGGGCCTGTACAACCGCCGCGGCTTTCAAAACCGCCTTGAGAATGTCCTGGCGGCCGGCAGCGGCAACCACTACGTGCTGCTGCTCGATATCGACCATTTCAAAGCTTATAACGATAACTACGGCCACAGCATGGGCGATCAGGCGTTGATTCGCGTTTCAGCAGCCGTCCGCGATGCGGTACGCTCCAGGGATATCGTCACCCGCTACGGCGGCGAGGAGTTTATGGTCCTGCTGACCAATGTTGATGCCGATATAGCCCTGCAAACCGCCGAGCGCATTCGGCAACGGGTTTACGATCTGAAGATCCTCCATCTTTTTAACGAACAGGTCGCCACCAATGTCACCATCAGTATTGGCCTTGCTCCACTCGAAGATGACGGCGTAGAAGAAGCCTTAAGGCTTGCCGATAAAGCCCTTTACCGCGCCAAGAACCAGGGTCGTAATAGCATTCTCACCAGCGATTCACTGCAGGCGGCGTAATAACGCCGCGGTTTTACACAAATCCCACACGGCGCGCGTATATTCAGCTTGCTAACGGCTTTGCCTATAGTTAGGATTGGCAATCATTATCATTTAGATTACCGGTCGTATCAGGCGATGGCGTTTCAGTCCCGACAGTTTATCGATGACCTTGCATGGCAGACGCCTTTTCGGCGCGCTGAGCCATCGCTTGCGGACGAATTGCGCGACCACTTCACGTCACATCGCGCGTATTTTAACGATATCCTAAAGCTCAACGAACCTGCGCCTGATAACGCGCTGACCTTCTATCAGTGGGCTCAGCCAGCAACCTTAACCTCTCTGATGGCCCGCTACGCAGATCACATCTATCTTAATCAGCCCCAACTGCCGCGCGAAGGTAAGCCGCTGAAGTCCCTGTGGGCCCAGTGGTATCTTGGTTTGCTGGTGCCGCCTTTGATGATGGCGCTGATTACGCATCCGCGCGCGCTGGATATCGATCCGGCGCAGATCCGCGTGGAGTTTCATGAAACGGGTCGTGCAGCCGCTTTCTGGCTGGACGTGCAGGAAGACAGGCAGGCTACTGTTTTACCGCTTCGCCTGCGTGTAGAGAAGCTTATCGTTAAAAGCCTGATACCCGTTGTTGATGCGCTGGAAGACAGCGGAGATATCAACGGTAAGCTTATCTGGGCAAATACCGGCTATCTCATCAACTGGCTGCTGGGCGAGATCAAAGACCTGCTTAGCGACGAAACCGTAGCCGAACTGCGCCATGCCTGCTTCTTCGAAAAACAGCTTGCCGATGGACAGGATAATCCGCTGTACCGCACCGTGGTGCCGCGTGAAGGACTACTGGTTCGTCGCACCTGCTGCCAGCGCTACAAGCTGCCGGGCGTTCAGGGCTGCGGTGACTGCACGTTAAAATAAAAACGGCGGGTTTCCCCGCCGGTGATTCTGTTGCCAAAATCCTCAGCATTAAAAAGCCTCTTTGCCGTTACTTTCAGAAGCTAAGGATTATTCCTCTTGGTTTACCCAGGCACCCGAAACCACGCTTTTCGGATGCCTGTTATCAATCTACACGGCGAGTGTCCCCGCCGTTTCGCCTCACAAATCCCCTATGCGGCCTGCTGGCTTGTTTCATCAGAGGCTTTCAGCGCTTCCTGCGCTTCCTGCTCAAGCAACTGTTTCTCGTATACTTTAAAGAACGGGAAATAGATGATGGCAGATACCACCGCCAGCAGCACCACCAGAATCGCCGCACGGAAATCCCAGCCCAGCGCCCAGGCCGCGCCAATAGGTGCAGGCGCCGTCCACGGCACAACGGAAATTACGCGCCCAATCAGATCCATCTTCATTGCGCCCCACGCCAGCACGGCGTTAACCATTGGCGCCAGCAGGAACGGAATAAAGAAAACCGGGTTCATAACGATTGGCGTACCAAAAATAACCGGTTCATTAATGTTAAAGCAGGTAGGCACGATACTCAGGCGACCAATGGAACGCAGGTGGGCTGATTTACTGCGCAGGTAACAAATGACCAGCCCCATCGTCGCACCGGAACCGCCGACCACGATAAAGAACGTCCAGAAGGCTTCCATAAAGATATGCGGCAGCGGCGCGCCCTGCGCCAGCGCGCTCTGGTTCATCCCAAGGTTAGTCAGCCAGAACATTTGCAGCATGCCCGAGACAATCGCCGCGCCGTGAATGCCGGCAAACCACAGCAGGTGGCCAATCAGCACCGCCAGCAGAATCGCCGGCAGAGAATCCGCCGCGGCAACCAGCGGTTTAAACAGGGACATAATGGCCTGTGGGATAAGCATATCGAACTGCGACTGAATAAACAGGCTCAGCGGATAAAGCGTCAGCACCACCACCAGCACCGGGATCAGCAGATCAAAGGAGTTTTTGATCATCGGCGGCACCTGGTCGGGCAGCTTAATACCTATGTTATGCGCCTTCAGAAAACGCATCATTTCAACACAGTAAATCGCCACCAGTATCGCGGTGAAGATCCCCGTACCGCCAAGGCTGTCTACCGGCAGCGTTCCTTTGGTTTTTGGCGCAGCCACCAGCAGAAAGGCCATCAGCGAGAGCATGGCGCACATAAACGGGTCCAGGCCGTGCGATTTCACATAGTGCTTGCCCAGGTTATAGGCGATAGCCGCACAGATATAGATGGACATGATGCCCATCGTCATATCGAAAGGCGTCAGGATTTGCCCTTCAAAATGTTTGGCCGCATCAAGCCACGCGCGGGCAAAGCCCCAGGTAGTGGTGGGTGAAAACGGCGGGTAAGCAAAGACCAGCAGAAACGAGCCGACGATCATAAACGGCATGGCGGAGATAAATCCGTCGCGGATAGCCATAACATGTCGTTGGGCCGAGATCCGTCCGGCTATTGGGCTGACATAGTTTTCAACAAAACGGAAAATCAAATTAAAGGCGGCATGGTTAGAAGACATAGTTGTTCTCCTGTCAGGCTATCAACGCGAGTGCGTCAGCGAGAATTTTATCGCCGCGCATCATTCCGTAATCCATAGAGTTGATCACCGTGACCGGGATCTGTTTAGGTGCTGCCTGTGCTTTGAAATCCTCCAGACGATATTTAATTTGTGGACCGAGTAAACAACAATCATAACCGGGCATAACGTCGGTGAACTCTTCGATGCCGACCGCTTTTATTTCTACGTCAATCTGTTGCACTAAAGCGGCTTGCTTCATCCTGTTCACGACCATACTGGTAGACATACCAGCGGCACAGCATAAAAGGATACGTTTCATAGACTGCTCTTATAATAAGGGTACAGGGGGTGGTTACAGATTCAGTATTCCTCGCTCTCTATCGTACTGCAACCGGTTACTGTAACCGGTTGCAGTGATTGTGAAGGAGATCCAGGATTCGCTGATTTAAAGCGGGTTTGTTGATTATAAGCGGTTTACAGAAAGCACGACCTTATGCAAAATTATTTCCAGTCAAATCAGGAGAAATACATGAGTCTGCAGTCTGTGCGGCAATTCTTTGCCGACCGCGCCCCCGATATCGCTATCATCGAACTCAATCAAAGCACTGCCACCGTAGCCCTCGCCGCCGTTGCGCATAACGTTGAACCCGGCCAGATTGCCAAGACGCTGTCGCTGAAAGTAAAAAATGACATTATCCTCGTCGTCGCCAAAGGGGATGCCCGGCTGGATAACAAAAAACTCAAAGCCGTCTTCGGCGCGAAAGCACGTATGCTTAGCAGCGATGAAGTCGTCACCTGGACCGGGCACCCCGTCGGCGGCGTCTGCCCTTTCGGGCTTGAGAACCCGCTGGCCGTCTACTGCGATATAACCCTTAAACAGTATGAAGAGGTGCTTCCCGCGGCGGGCGCCATACACAGCGCTGTACGCATAGCCCCGGAGCGCTTAGCCGAACTGACCGCCGCAAAATGGATTGATGTTTGCCTTTAAGCGCGCAAATAAAACGAACCTGAAGGCGCCGCAAAATGAATTATCCGTACAAATGTTGATCTGGCCCCGCTGAGTGGGGGTAAGGGCCTGTGCTAATAATGGTCAATGACATTTGGGCGGCTCGTGCCGCTATTTCATAGTCCAGGGCACAACATGCAAACAGACGACAACATACAGCGGGAAGTTACCCGCTTATGTATTCAGTGCGCGCTTTTTTTACTGCAGCACGGCGCAGAAAGCGCGCTGGTTGAGGAACTCTCCACTCGTTTAGGCATTGCGCTGGGGATGGACAGCGTGGAAAGCTCCATCTCAGCGAACGCTATCGTATTAAGCACCATTAAAGATAACCAGTGCCTGACTACCACCCGTAAAAACATCGACCGCGGCATCAATATGCACGTGGTCACCGAAGTGCAGCATATTGTAATCATGGCTGAACATAAGCTGCTGGATCATCACGACGTTCTGAAACGCTTCGAGCATATCAGGCCTCTGCGCTATCCGCGCTGGCTGGTGGTGCTGATGGTAGGCTTATCCTGCGGCTGTTTCTGTAAGCTGAACGACGGCGGCTGGGACGGCGCGTTCGTCGCCTTTGTAGCAAGCTCCATGGCGATGTATGTCCGCCAGGTGCTGACGCAGCGCCATCTGCATCCGCAAATTAACTTCTGCATCACCGCTTTTATCGCCACCACCGTCTCCGGCCTGCTGATAGCCAGAGGGCCGTTTGCCAGCACGTCAAACATAGCGATGGCGGCAAGCGTGCTGCTGCTGGTGCCGGGCTTCCCGTTAATTAACGCCGTAGCGGACATGTTCAAAGGCCACGTCAACACGGGACTGGCGCGCTGGGCAATGGCAAGCCTGTTAACGCTCGCCACCTGCATCGGCGTGGTGATGGCGATGGCTATCTGGGGACTGCGCGGATGGGCATAATCGATTTTATCCTGGCGCTGATGCAGGACATGGTGCTGGCGGCAATTCCTGCCGTAGGTTTTGCGCTGGTCTTTAACGTACCGCACCGGGCGCTGCCATGGTGCGCATTGCTTGGCGCAGCGGGCCACGGTTCGCGCATGGCGATGATGGCCGCTGGTTTCAACATAGAATGGAGCTCGTTTATCGCCGCCATACTGGTGGGGATGATCGGCATCCAGTGGTCGCGCTGGTATCTGGCCCACCCGAAGGTGTTTACCGTAGCGGCGGTGATCCCGATGTTTCCCGGCATCTCAGCCTATACCGCAATGATTTCTGCCGTAAAGATGAGCCATTTCGGCTACAGCGAAGAACTGCTGATGCAGTTGGTGACCAACTTCCTGAAAGCGTCGTTTATCGTCGGCGCGCTGTCGATTGGTCTGTCGTTGCCGGGTTTATGGCTATATCGCAAGCGCCCGCGAGTGTAGATTACTTTTGTCGGGCGGGTAAAAGTCCGGATAATGCTGCGTACCTGATAACCCCAAGGAGCCCGCGTGGAACCTCAAGAAATCTCTCTTTCGGAACGTTCCGCTGAGGCGAGCCTGAAAGAAAAAATCTTTTTTAGCGCCCTTACCCTGTTTGCTGAATTTGGCCTGAACGGCGCGCGCATGGAGCAGATAGCCGAGAAGGCCGGCACCACCAAACGCATGGTGGTGTATCACTTTAAGAGCAAAGAGCAGCTCTACGTTCAGGTGCTGGAATACGTTTATACGCAAATTCGCACCTGCGAGCGCCAGCTTAATCTCGCCGATCTGCCCCCGGTGGAAGCCATGGTGCAGCTGGTTGAGTGGACTTTCGACTTTCACGCCGCCCACCCGGATTTCATCCGCATTATCTGCATGGAGAACATGCAACGCGGGCGCTTTGTTAAAGAATCCACGTTTCTGCGCGAGATCAACCACAGCGCGCTGGATTTGCTCGAAGATATTATTTCCCGCGGGCAGGCAAAGCAGTTGTTTAACGCTGCGATAACCGCCAAAGACGTGCATCGCCTGATCGGCAGCTTTAGCTTCTACCACGTGGCCAACAGCTACACCTTCTCTAACCTGTTCGAAGAAGGTGCCGATCCCGCAGACAACGACGAGCACTATCGCGAAATGGCGGTCAGGGTCGTGCTATGTTACGTCGGGCCGTAGCTAAGCAAGATACGGGCGCTGCTGCCAGTACTCAATGCCGCCTAAGATGCTGTCGGCCCTGAGCCACGCACTGGCAATCAGGATCTGCAAATGCGGTTCGTTCAGGGCGCTGACTATTTGCGAGCTGTCGGTTAACAAGCGCACAATGTAGGTAACGATATACTCTCCTGAATCAACACGCCCCCTGCTCCTCTGCCTTTCTTTGAACACGCTGTGGCTACCCTTCGGCCAGCGACGCCGGAGCGAGGTAAGCAAGATATTGACGTAGTTTACGTTCGCCAGCACCAGATCGGCGATGCGATCTTCCTCGCGGGCGGCGAAGCCACCAACCCGGAACAACTGTTCGCTGCCGGTTACTCCGCCTGCTTCCTGGGCGCCATGAAGTTCGTTGCCGCACGCGATAAGATTGCCATGTCAAAAGATGCCTTTATCGAAGGAGAAGTTGGCATCGGCCCGCTGCCGACCGGTTTCGGCATCGAAGCGAAACTGAATATCCATCTGCCGGAAATGGACGCAGCAGAAGCCAAAAAGCTGGTTGATGCCGCCCATATCGTTTGCCCTTATTCCAACGCCACGCGCGGGAATAGTGATATCACGCTGAATATTCTCAATTGATCGTTTACGGCCGGGGAAACCCGGCCTTTTCATGATGATTAAGAACTCTCTTAATCCCGCCCCACGGTAGCAAAGCGTTATACTCGGCGCTAAATTCTCCTGCTGAGCAGGTCAATAAAATGGGTATAACAAGATGAAAGTAAGCAATCGTATGGTATGCGCCCTTGCGCTGGCGACCTCGGTTTTTGCAGGCCAGGCCGTAGCGGCAAGCTGGCAGGATCAACTTTCCAGCGCGGCAAGCGAACTCGGTAAAAGCAACACCACGGCGACCAGCGATACCACCAGCGGCGGCCTTTCTCTCTCCTCGTTGACCGGGCTGCTCAACGGCGGCAACCAGGCGCTGAGTTCCAACAGCATGACCAACGCTGCGGGCGTGATTGAGTACTGCGCCAAAAACAAACTGGCGTCCGCCACCAGCACCGAAAACATCAAAAGCCAGTTAATGAGCAAACTGGGCCTGGAAAGCTCCGCCAAACCCGCTGAGCAGCCCGACTATAACCAGGGGCTGCTGGGCCTGCTGAACACCGGTAAAGATCAGCAGCTCGACCTGAACACTATCGGCAGCTCGCCGCTGGCTGAAAAAGTGAAAACCAAAGCCTGCGATCTGGTGCTTAAACAAGCAGCAAACTACATTTCTTAAATCAGCCGCTCAGGCAGAGACCGGAGGAATTCATCCGGCAAAAAAGGTGGGTAACGCTTGCTTATCCACCTTACCCCAGCAACAGTTCAAAATTCTGTTCCCTCAACAGCCTGGCATCCTGCTCAGGCAACGCTTTATCGCTGATAATATGGCTAAAAGCCTGCAACGGAGCGATACAAAAAAGCGAATAATGGTTATATTTAGAGCTGTCGGCGATTAGCACTTTTTTACCGGCGTTAGCGATAATATCGTGTTTGATCGCCGCTTTTTCTTCAGTTGGCGTCGTTACGCCCTTCTCCAGGCTCCACGAGTTGCAGCTCATAAAAGCCACGTCCGGATGAATAGCCTGCAGCAAACTTCGCCCGTGCTCGCCTACGCAGGACTGGCTGCTGTCGTCAATGCGTCCACCAAGAATGGTCACTTCAATCTGGCGAAACTCAGACAGGAACAACGCAATGTGCAGGTCTGCTGTGAACACACGAAGCGGAAGATGAACCAGGCTGCGCGCCAGTTCCAGCGTCGTTGTTCCTGCATCCAGCACTATTGAATCCCCGGAAGAGACCAGCGAGGCGGCTTCACGGGCAATCGCCTGTTTTTGCCTGAGGTTACGCTGCTGTTTTTCAAAGGTGGTGGGCTGAATGGGGACAAACTGCTTGAGCGCAACGCCGCCGTGGCTGCGGCTGATAACGCCCTGTTCGTCCAGCTTTATCAAATCGCGACGAATGGTGGCCGGTGAAGCATCTACCGCCTCAACCAGTTGCTCTACTGTCACCAGATTATGGCTTTTTAACACCGCCATAATCTGGTCAAGACGATAATTACTCTTCATTTTCCGTGAAATTACGCCAGTTGCATTGCGAGTTTAATCGAGACCTCCATGCTCTCAGATTTAGCTTTTCCTTGCCAGGCAATATCAAAAGCGGTGCCATGATCCGCAGAGGTACGGATAAACGGCAGCCCGGCGGTGATATTTACCCCGTCGTAAAAGCCCAGCAGCTTGAGCGGAATATGCCCCTGATCGTGATACATCGCCACCACCATGTCGTATTGCCCTTCATAGGCCTGCAAAAAAACCGTATCCGGAGGACAGGGACCGTAAACCTTTAGCCCCTCGGCCTTCGCGGCATTGATGGCTGGCGAGACGATATTGATCTCTTCATCGCCGAACAGACCGTTTTCACCCGCGTGAGGATTAACCCCGGCGACGGCAATGCGTGGAGCGGCATACCCCACACGTTTAAGAAACTTGTCGGCAATATCGATAACCGTTTCGATACGATCCTGATTAAGCGTATCAAGGAATTTGCGCAGGGCGATATGTGTAGAAACATGAATAACTTTCAGCTTATCGGTGTAAAGCACCATCGCGTAGTCTTTGCTGTTAGTGAGTTTCGCCAGCAGCTCGGTATGGCCCGGATACAAATGCCCCGCCTTATGAAGCGCCTCTTTGTTCAGCGGCGCCGTAGCAATGGCATGGACCTCGCCTGCCAGCGCCAGTTCGGTTGCGCGCTTGACGCAGCGATAAGCCAGGTCGCCCGCCTGAGCCTGAACTTTTCCTGGCACCAGCGACTGCGGTTCTTCAAGCGGTACATTCAGCACGTTGATGACGCCCGGCGTGAAACGCGCCTCTGAAACCTGATTAATTGGGCGTAAATCTACCTCAGGAACAAGACCTGCCAGACAAACGCGTCGCAAGGTTTCCAGACAGCCAATAACCACGGCTGGCGCGCCGTTCAGCTCGTCCTGCAGCAGCGCTTTGATAATAATTTCCGGGCCGATGCCGGCAGGATCGCCCATCGTTACCGCGATTGTCTTAGTGGTCACTGTACATCTCCTCAATAAAATAGAGCGCATCGCAAAGCGTACTCTCTGTACCAAACCCACCGGCTTTAGTGATCACCGGTAAATCATCAATCTCGCTGTTGATAAATGTCCCGCAGGGAATGCAGGGGGCGACTTCACTCTCGATGCGGTAGCCTTCGGCTCCCAGCGCGTTAGCCACCGCAATGGCGATATCGCCGCCGGTAAGGAACAGCCCGCCAATGCTGGTCTGCCCGGTTATAGCCAGCGTGAGCTGGCCGAGCTGCTGGCTTATTTTTTCGCCGACCCGCTGACGCGTCAGATCGTATTGCCGACATAGCGCGTCAATCTGGAAGCGGTCTTCCGCCTCACGGCTGGTGCGCAAAATACAGTGCCGCCCCTGTTCAAGGATTTCGCAGGCCTGCGCAACGATGCTCTGCCGATGCTGTTCGGCATGCGAAGTCAACAAAAGCGCCACGTCGATATCGACAATGTCACCACGCTTGCTGCGCCTCGCCTGTTCTACCTGACGGCGGGTGGCTTCGCTCATCGACCCGGCGACAACCAGCACCGGCAGAGCCTGGCGTTCAGATAAGAAAGCAGAAACGGGAAGCGCATTGGCAAGCCCGGCGGCGCCTACCAGTAAAGGCGGCGGCGACAATGCCATCGCCGCGCTGGCAATAATCTCCAGATCGTTCTCGGTAACGGCATCCACCACCACCATAGTGCTCCCCTGACCGGCCAGCTGCTCAAGGGCGCTCGCCAGCTCTCCGCTTCTGACCCGGGACAAACCGATTTCACAGACCTGAACGGCGGATTGTCGGGCAATTAACGTGCTGATGCGGGATGAAACGATGGGCGTGCGAGGATCGCTTGCAAACTCCGTTTCAAGCAGGGGAACCTGATGCACCAGGCATTCGCCTTGTTCAGTAGTGCGCCCGGCTCCGGGAATCGCCCCGGCAATCAACGCCAGTGTTTTACCCGTTGCCAGCATGGCGGCTTCAACCTCAGCCCCCACGTTACCGCGAAAAGTCGAATCAATTTTCTTGTACACCAGCGGGGAGTCCTGCCCCGGCTGGCACCACTGCCGCAGGGCTGACGTTACCGCCTGCGCTGCTTCACCCGCAGTAACGGCCCGGCTTTCGGTATTCACCACCAGCACATCCGCATGACGGGAAGGTTTCTGCTGCTGCGTGAGCATCACTTCCGTTTTGGCGCCTTTCTTTGCAAGCTGCACCCCGGTGTCGTTGGCGCCGGTAAAGTCATCCGCGATAACGACTAGTTTCATAAAGCCTCCTTTTCCTTCATCTGTGCGTTACGCTTTACCACCCAGGACGTCAGAAGCGGCGTAAGGATAGCCGTAGTGATAACCGAGGCCGCTATCAGCGGCGCCGCGGACGCAGCAACCTGAGCCAAAGAAGGGTCCGCCTGCGCGATCGCCAGCGGCGTGGCAACAGCGTTGCCTGCGGTACTTGAAGCTGCCGCGCCTGCAACGCCTGTCCCGCCTATTAAGCGATCGGCACGGATATTAAAGAATCCACCCACGACGGTGGTCAGCACGCCAAGCAGAATGCCGGCAAGCCCGCCCTGCAGCAGCATCTCCAGATTAATACCCGCTCCCAAAGCGAAGGCGAAGAAAGGAATCAACAGCGGGCCGCCTTTGGTCAGAAACTCGCGCATATTGGCGTCAAAGTTGCCGAGCAACATCCCCACTATCAGCGGAACCAGAATCGCCACCAGCGCCATCAGCGGAATGTTTGCCATTCCCGCCGCCCCCAGGGCAATCATGGTAAAGAAAGGGCCGTCGTTCAGCGAAAGAATGGAGATGGCGCCCACGTCACGCTCGTTGCCAAACTCGCCCACCAGCGCCGCATACAGCCCACCGTTGGAATTGCTCATCGCGGCGATAATCGCCACGCCGCTAAGGCCAAATATCCCTTCGGCGCCGAAAAGGTATTCCACGCCAAGTCCCAGCGCCACCGCCACGAGCAGTTTAGTTAGCGTAATCGTGCCGCCCTGGAGCAAGGCCTGCGGAGCCGCTTTGAAACTGATACCGGCCCCCATGCACAGCAGGAAAGCACCGATCAGCGGAGCCGCACCGTTTTTAAATAGCGCCGTGGTAAAGCCGCCAATTTCTAGCGCCTGAGGAAAGAAGGTGTTCAGCACCGCACCAATCACCAGAGGAACAACCATCATGCCGCCGGGGACCTTCTCAATTGTTTTTTTGATGTTCATCTCTCACCCGATTAGATTAAATAAAATCAAAATGATTATATTTAATCAATTAAAGAATAGAGAGATCGCGGTCACAGAACGGTTAAAAGCTATAATAACAGGGGTGAGTGGGAAAGGATGATTTTAAAGGATCTAAAAATGATTATTTTCAATCATGACAGACAGAAAGCGGAGGACTTAAACAGCCTCCGCCATAGCGGGCAAAGACATTACTTTTGCAGCGCGCAGCCGTAATCCAGAAGCTCGCCCGCCGTCCCCAGGTCCAAATCCATTACTTTCAGCCGATTCGCCAGCAGCACGATGTCACCCTGCCCGTTGGTGGTTACCGCCAGACCGTATTTCGCCATCTTATCGCCCTGTTGTTCGACATAGGCATTCAACAGCTTAAAAGGATTTTGCTGCTCAAAAGCCTTCGCGGGGAGCTTCATCGCCAGGTAATCATGCCCTTTCAGCTTGTCGCCAAGCGGCTGCCAGCTATTGCCGATATGCCCTTCCTGCTGCTTAAGCGTCCGGTAAACATCAGGGCGAAGACAGGCCAGATGGATATGCAGTTGGTTCTGCGAACGCCCGTACCAGGAGTTTATCGCCAGGCCCAGGTATTGGTCGTTAACGGGTTTATCCGCCGTCTGCTTTAAGCTATCGCGCTTCTGCCAGGCGAGGTAAAAGAAATTCGGAGCATCGGTTTTTTGCACCTCAGGGCTTTCGATGCCGGTCACTTTATCCGTCGGCATCACCAGGTTATGCAACGGGCCTTTGGCATCCTTAAATACGACAAAGCGCTTATCCAGATTAACCGTTAAACAAGGCTCGGGATCGTGGCGCTGCTGCTGGCCGGGCACGCACTGCTCGCTGACAATCTTCCACAGGGCATCGCTATTGGCGCGAAGATAAAGCAGCCAGGCGGCAACGGCTACCAGCAGGGCGATAAAAACAAACAGCACGGCGAGGAGAATTTTCTTCATGAAAGGTAACGTCCCTGATCGTTATAACTCTCTGTGCAGTTTATCTTTTTTTTTGAAAATCTTTAACAATTAGCTGAAAACATTCCTCAATGTGCGGCGGAAAAGCCTGCTGATTGCTGCGCATCAGGGCGACAGTGCGGCTCAGGGACGGCTGCTGGAGATGCACCACCGTCAGCTCTTTATCCTGCAGATGCGTGGTGTAAAGCTGCGGCAAAATAGCGATAGCAAGGCGCGAGCGAACCAGCCCATAAAGCGTTTCGATAAAATCGACCTGATAGCGCGCGGTAATGTTCAGACGCTGGCTTTCCGCCATCGCGGCCACCAGGCGACTGGTGTTTCCTTTGGAAAATACGCCAATGTCGCGGCGGGAAAGGTGCCGCCAGGGGATATGGCTGGAGGCGGCCAGAGGATCCTCGCGGTGCATAACGGCCACAAACGGATCTTCCTGGAGCGGATGGATCTCAAGCGTGTCAGGAACGGAACTGTCCAGCGCGCCGATACCAAAATCCAGTTGCCCGTTCTCAAGCTGGGCTATCAGCGCATCGTTAGTCCGATCGTGAAATTCAGCGCGCAACCGCGAACAATGCTGCGCCAGAAGCTGAGGGACCCGTGGAAACAGCAGGCTGCTCACCGACGGCATAAGCCCTATGCGCAAGGTGCCGCCGCCTCCTTCCTGCACGATACGCTGCATATCATCAAACGACCGCTGCGCCACATACAGCACGCGCTCCGCATGGGGCAATATCGCAGCCCCCAGCTCGGTTAACGTCACTGCCGAAGCGGTACGGTTCACCAGCTTGCCGCCGAGCACCGATTCAATTTGCCGCAGCGCGCTGCTGAGCGCCGGTTGGCTAATCGCCAGCCGGCTCGCGGTATCGGTAAAATGGCGCAGTTTTGCCAGCGTCACAAAATACTGAATCTGTTTCAGGGAGAGCGCGGGCAGGCGCTGCCAGGGTTCAGCCATGATGGTATCTGGGTTCCAGGGAAAACGTTTGCGACAGGATAAACGTTTCTTATCAGCCGATAAATTAAATCATCTGGGTAAATCACATCTGCCTGGAGTAGCCTGCCATTATTTCCTGCCGAACAGTAAAACAATGAACTCATCTGTATCTGCGGCCCTGCGCCGCCGGGCGGTCAAAGCGGCGTTGGGCGAAGTGCCTTTCGACCTGCTGCTGACCAGCGCGAATCTTATTGATATGGCCACGGGCGAGATCCGGCTGGTCGATATCGGCCTTGTAGGCTCGCTTATCGCCAGCGTCCACCCGTGCGGGAGTTGGACTGAAGCCGCAGAGATTCACGATCTGGCGGGTGCTTACGTAAGTCCCGGTCTGATGGATACCCACGTCCACGTTGAAAGCTCTCACCTGCCGCCTGCCCGCTACGCTGAAATCGTCGTCGCTCAGGGCACCACCACCGTCTTCTGGGACCCGCATGAGCTGGCAAACGTGCTCGGCGTGGAGGGCGTGCGCTACGCCGTTGAAGCGAGCCGCGATTTACCGCTGCGCGTGATCTGCGCCGCGCCGTCCAGCGTGCCTTCGACGCCGGGGCTGGAAATGTCCGGGGCCGACTTCGCGGGCAAAGAGATGGAAACCATGCTTGCATGGCCGGAAGTGGCAGGCGTTGCGGAAGTGATGGACATGCACGGCGTGCTGAATGGCAGCGAGCGCATGCTGGAAATTCTTAACGCCGGGCTAAACAGCGGCAAGCTGATTGAGGGTCACGCGCGCGGCCTGAGCGGTGCGCAGCTCCAGGCTTACCTCACCGCTGGCGTCACCTCCGATCATGAGCTGACCTCCGCTGCCGATGCGCTGGAAAAACTACGCGCCGGGCTGACCATCGAAATCCGAGGCTCCCATCCGTATCTGCTGCCGGACATCGTGGAAGCGCTGAATACCCTGCCCCATATTTCTTCACAGGTTACGGTCTGCACAGACGACGTGCCGCCAGATATGCTGCTGGAAAAAGGCGGCGTTATCGCCCTGCTGAATCTGCTGATTGAACACGGCCTGAAGGCCACCGACGCGCTGCGACTGGCTACGCTTAATGCCGCCATCCGTCTGCAACGCAACGATTTAGGGTTGATTGCCGCCGGGCGCACGGCAGACCTGGTGGTTTTCGATACGCTGGAAAAGTTACAGGCGAAAGCTGTATACGTCGCGGGCCAGCTCGTGGCGCAAAACGGCAGGCTGCTTAAAGCGGTCAACGCGCCGGACGTGCTGCCGCCGCGCGATACCGTGCGTTTAAAACCGTTATCGCCAGCAGAGTTCATCATCAATGTTCCTGTCACGCACGGCACCGCCACGCTGCGCCATATCAAGGGCGCGCGTTTTACCCAGTGGAGCGAAACCAGCGTAGACGTGCGGGAAGGCAAAGTGCAAATCCCCGAAGGCTTCAGCCTGATTTGGGTGCAGCATCGTCACGGTCGCCACGAGGCCAAACCGCAGCTGGCCCTGCTGGAAGGCTGGGGGGAACTGCGCGGCGCCATTGCGACAACCTATTCACACGACTCCCATAATCTGGTGGTGCTGGGCCGCGATCCGCAGGATATGGCGCTGGCGGCTAATACATTAATCGCCAGCGGCGGAGGCATGGCGTTAAGCCAGAACGGCGAAATCCTCGCCCATGTCGCAATGCCGATTGCCGGGATGCTCTCCGACTTACCCGCGGCAGAGCTTGCCCGGCAGTTCCACCAGCTTCGCGAGCTTAGCAATAAAGTAGCCGACTGGGAGCCGCCATACCGCGTCTTCAAAGCTATTGAAGGCACGTGCCTTGCGTGTAACGCCGGGCCGCATCTGACCGATCTCGGGCTGACGGACGGCACCACGCGCCAGATTGTCAGCCCGCTTATTGCCTGCCACGAAACGCCGGCGAAATAACGACACAACGTTGAGATAGCACAGGAGAGCCACACAATGGCCGAAAACTCAGTAAACCCAGCCGCTTCAGGGAGCTGGCTGGAGCGGCGCTTCCAGCTTTATTCACGACAAAGCAGGGTAAAAACCGAATGCCTCGCCGGGGTGACGGGCTTTTTAGCCGCCGCTTATCTGCTGGTGGTGATCCCCGGCCTGCTGGCCGTGGGCGGAATGGATAAAGGTGCGGTCACCACCGGCACGATTCTGGTGTTCGTCGCGGGCACCCTGCTGATGGCTTTTTACGGCAACCTGCCGTTTATCGTCGGTCCCGGCATTGGCGGATCGGTGCTGGTTGGCGTTACGCTCGCCGGTAGCGAAGGCATCGGCTGGCAGAGTGGTCTGGGCATCGCCTGCTGGTCCGGCATTCTCTTTTTCGCCCTCACCCGGCTTGGCCTGCGCGAGGTTGTCACCCGCTCGGTGCCGCAGTCCATCAAGCTTGGGCTGACAGCATCCATCGGCCTGTTCGTTGCCGTGCTCGGCTTCCGTAACGCCGGGCTGGTGCTGGCGAATGCCAAAACCAATGCGCTTATGCTGGGGGATTTCACCTCGCCGGGCGCGCTTGTCGCCCTGTGCGGGCTGTTCCTCGCCATTGCCTTGCAGGCGCGACGTATTCCCGGTGCGATTCTCTGGGCTATCCTGTCCGCCACGCTTGTCGGTATTCCGTTTGGCGTCACGCACCTGCCGCACAGCTTTATCGCCATGCCGCATTCTCTCGCCCCGGTGCTGGGACAGGTGGATATGATTGGCGCGCTGAACATCGCCTTCCTGCCCTATCTGTTTGTGTTCTTCGCCTCTGAATTTTTCTCCACCATGGGCACCACGCTTGCCGTTGGCGGCGAAGCAGGGCTGCTTGACGAACACGGCAATATGCCGCATATCAACCGTCCTTTTATGGTGGATTCTATTGCTGCCGCGCTAGGCCCGTGGGTGGGAATCCCCGCGGCTACGGCGCTGATTGAATCTTCCGCAGCCGCCGAAGCCGGCGGTAAAACGGGATTAACGGCGCTGGCCGCCGCCGTTATGTTCCTGCTGATGCTGCTGTTCACGCCGGTCGCCCTGATGATCCCAAAAGAGGCCACCGCGCCTGCGCTGATCCTCATCGGCCTGAATATGTTCAGCGGACTGCGCAAGGTGGATCTGGCGAACTTCACCGACGGCCTGCCGGTGCTGATGATGGTGATGATTACGCTGATTGCCAACAGCTTCGGCACCGGCATTGCGGGCGGCCTGCTGTTCTATATCATCATTAAGGCGATCGCCGGGAAGTGGCGTGAGATCCCAGCCGGGCTCTATCTGCTGGCGATCCCGCTGGTGTACTACTTTGCGACGCTGGTGCGCCACTGATTTTTTCGGCCTCAGCGGCGCCTGACCTCTTCTGAGGCGCCGGGCGCGCGTCGGATAACGATCCGTCAATCACATACAGAAAGGGTTGCCATGCCATAACCACCTCCAGCGGCGTTTTACCTCAGTGTAGAAAACGCCGTGGGGGTAGCATTAGGCTAAAAGTCTTAAAGCATAACCGACGCTAAGTCTTATGTTGCGCCGAAGGCGCGAATTTAGTCGCGTAAGGCCAGTAAAAATATATCCTGAACACATTTTCAATCTCTTTTTAATCCGCCAGGAAATCACCTGGCGATAACTCATCCCTGCCGACTTATGAATTAAGTCGGCAAACGTTCATTCACTCTTTTATTTTTACTATGATCCTTTCTTGTTTTATTTTGCAAAGAGGATCTCATGCTTACCCTTGCCATAAAAGAAAAGAACAGCCACTTCGTTCACGGCCTGAAAATAATCATCGAACAGCTATGTCGCCATCGCCGTGAGGCCTTTCATATTTTACCTGCCGAGCATCATGACCTCGCCGATATTGTTATTGTCTCTCTTGAAGACGACTGGATAAGCGCCGACTGTTATAAAATCCCACAAACTACCAAAGCGCAGCGCATCATTCTTATCTGCCGTAAGGCAGAACATGAAAAACTGATGTTCCGCCCCTGCCTGTATATGCTGCCGGTTATTTTTCGTGAGGATGAACCTGACGAGATAGCGCAGAAAATTGCTCACTGGATGGACCCGAACCGGCGAGGTAAAAACACCCGCCCGGTGCCAACAAGCATTTGTAAATACTGCACAACCCGCCAGTTTACCGTTCCCGAACGCGAACTGCTTAAGCACATTGCCTGTGGATATTCGCTAAGCGACGCGGCCCATTTGATGAATATTGAGGAGCCAATAGCCCGGCTGCACCGGCAGGCTATCATGAAAAAATTACGTATCAGCAACCAGCACAGCTTAATTAAATTCATCAAGATGAATCTTGTTTTTTTGCTGACTTAACCGTCCAACCTCTCCGCTTCAGTACCATCATCCATTTTTATTGCGGTAATTACACGCGCCAAACAATACGGCTGATTAAGAAATTTCCACCCCATGATTAAGTGAACCCTAATACCTGACGGCATTGCCTGCTGTCAAAATAACTTCCGCACCACATAATCAGAAACTGTGCATCGTTCAGTTTCTGATTATTACCTTCGCTTTTTTAACGAAGCAGCGCTACAGGCCATCACAGTTAGCGACAAAATAATTATGAATACTTCGGTTAATCACGCATTATTTATTAGCATGCTGACTGTTAGCGGAGCGTTTTTAACCGCAAAAAGAAAGCTGACCCGGTTTGCCAGTGAGTGAGCATTTGTATTTAGCCGCCCGTAAAAAAAGACATCGCCGCACCGGCAACGAGGGGCAGGTTAGCCCCAGATGCCCGGACATACCGATGATCCTCGACCGTCTTGAGTATTTGCAGCAGCAAATTCGCGCGCTGCGCCTGCAACAGCCGGTGGATATGCTGCTCGTCAGCAACGACAGGTATCTTTCGCTTGCGCTCACTCAGCACCTGTTTAAACAAACCCGCATCCGCATTTGTTCAACTCTCGAAGATGTCACAAGCTTTTTTGAGCAGGCGCCGCTGCCGCGCATCGTTATCGATCTGGACGGTATTACCGTTCCCGTCATCCAGGTACTCGCCGCTATTCGCCTCTGGCATAAAGAAAGGCCCGACATCAGTGTCGTGCTGCTTACCACCGGCCACAGCCCGCAAGCTTCCTGCTTTATTGCGGCGGCCACAGCGTGCCGGGTTATCGAACGGCGGCTGGACGTCAGGATATTGTCGTATTTATTGATGCTACAGCCTTGCTCGCCGATGCCCGTTCAGGCTAACTATACGCGTAAAAACGACGCCCTCTCCCTGCGTGAATGGAACATGCTGATGGAAGTTGCCAGGGGACGCTCCTTAAAAGCGATCGCGCTCTCCTTAAAGAAGCCGTATCACTCGGTGGTATACACCCTGAGCCGTGTGTCGACTCGTATTGGGTTGAACAGCAGAAAGGCGCTGATTCATTTACTTCATGAATTATCCGTCGTACCAACTGAGAGAAACCGTTAAGGCTGGCTCGCGCTTTCAGATGAAAGTTAAGAAATTACTTATTTTCTATGTTTCATTTTTGTTAAAACGGAGCAATTCATTAACAGTTATAATTATTCCTGGATCGATAAACTTCTCTAACCGCCTGGTCAGGTGAGTAAAAAGGCGATTTTCAGCCGCCTTAAATTTTAACAAAAAGTACACATTCGCTATTTCATACTATTTTTCAGATTTAAAACGAACTTTTAAATTAAGTATTTAAGTTAGTGCGGAAATATCCGCCAAATAAAAAAAGACGCTCCCAGCGAAGCAGAACTAAATACCGCCAGAGCAGCCTGACGATAACAGCAGTCTTTCTCTCCTATAATATGAATGTATAATCAATCCACCAAATTAACCGATAAAAAACGCGCTTATAAAGGTATCGCCGTTTTTATGACTCCCGTCACCAGCAATATATTATTCAACGGAAGATGTAAGTTTAAAGGGAGAATCCTGCACACATATTTGACAAGCTAGCCTGATAACATTTCATAAATATCGCGACCCGCGCCCTGCGGCAACGCGATGTTTTCCTCAAACAATCCGAGGTAAAAAAAATGAAACCTGCATCCGTAATCATTATGGACGAGCACCCTATTGTCCGAATGTCGATAGAAGTGCTGCTACAGAAAAATAAAGCTATCCGCGTCGTGCTGAAAACTGACGACGGCCGGGAAGTTATCGACTACATGCGTGCAAACCCGGTGGATCTGGTGATCCTGGATATCGAACTCCCCGGGGTAGATGGGTTTACTTTACTTAAAAGAATCAAAAGCATACAGGAAGACACTAAGATACTCTTTCTGTCATCTAAATCAGAAAGATTCTATGCTGGGCGTGCGATTCAGGCGGGCGCGAACGGTTTTGTCAGCAAGCGGAAAGAACAGGACGATATATTTAAAGCGGTGGAAATGCTGCTGTCCGGGTACTCGTTTTTTCCTTCAGATACCCTGCATTTCATCAGCCAATCCAGCTCACGCAAGGGCGCCGTGGATGATATGCCGCTCTCTAATCGTGAGGTTACCGTATTACGTTATCTGGCGAACGGCTTATCAAATAAAGAAATTGCAGAGCAGCTTTTGTTAAGCAACAAAACGATTAGCGCACACAAGGCGAATATATTTTCCAAGCTACAGGTCACTTCTATTGTCGAGCTTATCGATTATGCGCGAGTGAAAGAATTACTATAAGCGCGCGCTCACAGATATAGAGCCTGAAGTGAACGCTCAGTAATAATTAATCATAAATGTCGCATCGGCATCGGCCTTTCCCGGCTGTGGGTTATCCGCCAGCGCAATAAAGTTTGCAAAAAAAGTTAGCGTTGCATCACCATTGGCATTTACTGCTACCTCCTGGCTGGCCCTCTCCAGAGGTAGCCGGGTTTTGTCTTTATTGCGCAGCTCAACCGCGACATTAGTAGCGCCGCTGGCGTCATTGAGCGCCAGCAGCTCTGAATTCCCGTCCGCCTTCTTGCCTGAAAAAGTAATCGACGCCGCGCCAGGCGGGCAGCCGTTAAGCTTAAGGGTAAAGGGAATGCTTTGTGTGGTGCTCCCCGCGGTGCGTAACTGCTTAGTTGGCCATGTGCCTAGCTGAACGGTTTTGTTATCGTCCCCCGTTTCCACATAGCAACTGTAATCCACTACGTTTGCGCGCAGCTCGATATTTATTTCACCCAGCGGCGAATCCGCCCACGCGGCCCCTGCTGCCAGCCCCGCAAACATCGACAGTGCCAGAAAACCACGTTTGCATATATTAATCATAATCCACCCTCAAATAGCCTCGCGAGGTAAACGGACCTTCCGCAGGCTTCTTCCCCGTCACGCTCACCGGCCAGGCGCGGATATCAACCCTTGAAGCAGCGGCATCGTCGAGGCGAAAATTAATCTTGCTGCCCATATTGTTAGGCGTAAGCGGGACCCCCGCCCCGTCTGACAGGATAAAACCAAGGTCGCTGTTGTCGGAAACCATCATATTGCCGGAAACTTTTTCCGCCTCCAGGCGCAGCGAGAGATAAGCCTGCGCATCGACGTTAGTGCATTTGATGCCGATAGTTTTGGTTTGTGGCGTCACGTTCTGAGGACGGTTGCCCGCTCCGGCCTGGCTAAACAGCGCCGCGCCAATATCGCCAAAATCAAACTCGACGATTTGCCCGGCGTTAATTTCGCAGGTCTGCGGCACTTCGACCTTGCCGCTGTAGGTGATGGTATAAACCGGAGTAGTGAGCGGATCGGTATTACGTGTAGTGACATACACCGTGAACATGGTCTGTTTCGGAATGGGCACCATATTGATAAAGCGCTTAGTTACCTTGAGTCGAAACACCAGATTCGAATCCTTAACGGGGAACGGCTTCTGCTTTGGCACGTTAGGGTGCTTACCCATCTGTATATAATTACGAGGCGGATAAAACACGCCTGCGGCGCTGTCGGTTATCTTCATACCACCGTTAAGGTAATCATTTATTTTCAGATAGTTATATCCATCGATCGTTTCTTCTATCGGCAAAGTGGTGACGTAGCTTCGCATGGTCGTATCGCCGCTGGTGCCGGACGGGCAAACGGCATTAACGCCAACCCACTGGGATTTCTCCGCCAGCGTAACGATCTGTCCAACCTGGTTATTGGAACTGTTGAAGGTGTTCGACAGGTCATAAGGAATTTCCGTCGGCGCGCCGTTTGAATTAGCACATACCGTGGCGTAAGCCGGAGCCGCGCAGGCCATCAGCACGGCTCCGGCAAGATAAGTCTTCGCTTTCATTTTCAGCATCCTGAGCCGTAAGGCTTCGCTATGAACAGGCGGCGTTAGCCACCACAACAGGCTGTTTTAAGCTCTCTTTCGGCAGGGAGTAAGGCGCAAAACACTGCGATCCTTTGCCGTCACCCCACTGAATCAGCAGCCTTCCTTCCAGCGGCAGCCCGCTTAAATAGATTTGCCCGTCATCGCCCACCATGCTGGTTGCACCGCTGGCTTCGTCGCGCACTACCGAACCGAACGGCACCGCATGCCCGCTGCGTGTGACGGAAATAATCGCCCGCACGCCAATGCGCGCATTAAACGCCGCCCGTACCAGCGCGCCCTGCGTTGGCACCACGCTGCTGACGTTGTTTTCAATGTCGGTATGGTTATCCATTGAGTTGGTATCCAGCGCGATGCGGTTGTAGCGATAAACCGTGGCGTAAGGCATCACCGCATAGCCACGCCAGTCGGTTTTCACGCCGGTCTGATTTTCCACGCTGACGCCGGATGCGCCGGGCGCTTTAATCAATACGTTGGTGTCGCCAAGCGGCTGGCTGAAGGTAATGCCGTCGGCATGCCCTACCACGCCGCCGGCAGCCTGCCAGGTAAACTCGTGCTGATTGCGGTCGTAGTTGTAGCCAAGCCCCAGCGTGCCGTAGGTCGCCTGCCAGTTGGCATTGGCGCTGCCGCTGTAGCCGTTAGTGCTGCTGCGGCCCTGGCTTACGCTGTAGTTCAGGGTACGATCGTCAAGCAGCGTGCCGCCAACGCCGGTTTGCACCGTATTTTTCCCGTCCGAATTTCGGCTGGCCGCAAAGGTGGCATAGGCGCGATCTATAGCTTTTTCCCGTGAATAACCGTGGCCCAGCAGCGTGCTGAACGGGACCGAAAGGTTAAAGGCTACGATACGATCGTTATTTGCAAGCCCGACGGATTTGCTCCACGAAGCGGAAACGGAATAGCTGATCCCTTTCCAGCCGCTGGCGTAACCGGCCTGATACCAGGTATTGTCCCGGTCGGTGTTCCAGTATGTTTGCTGGCTGCCGGAAACGTACAGCGAGCCGTAGTCGCCGAGGGACTGGGAGATATTGACCTGAAAACGCCCACGCTTGCTGTAACGCAGGTTGTGGTAGCTTTGCGGCGTCGGCACCTTATGATGCGTTCCGTCGTCCTGAAGCTCATACTCGTAGCCTTCCATATTTTTGTACGCCACTTCATCAAGCGTGTAGAACCCGCGCGTGGAATAGCGATAGCCCAGAAGCTGGAAGTTGGTGCCATAGCCGCTCAGGGATTTGGCATACAGAAAACGCAGGGACTGTCCCTGGTGCTCGCTGTCATCGGTAAGCTTGCTGCGCGCGTGGGTGACGTCCATAGAAATAGCGCCCCATTCACCGAGGTTTTTCCCAAGCCCCAGCGCCGCCGCCGTGTAGCGTTCCGCAAGCTGCGTGCCGCCGTAGGCCGTGTAGCCCTGGGGCAGGCCCGCAATCAGCGTGCCCTGGGTAAAGAACGGCGTGTCCTGCTGGCTGTTACCGCTGCGGAAATCCCCGGCAATCAGGTCATACTTCAGCCGTCCTTCGCGCTGCAACAGCGGCACGGTGGAGTACGGCACGGTGTATTTTTGCTGGCCGCCGTCTTTTTCTTCCAGCGTGACCTCAAGGTCGCCGCTCGACGATGTCGGGTTCAAATCGCTGATAGCGAAGGCGCCGGGCGAAACATAGCTTTGGTAAATGACAAAGCCGTTCTGGCGAATAATCACTTTAGCGTTGGTACGGGCGATGCCGCGCACCGTTGGCGCGTAGCCCTGGAGGCTGTCCGGATACATGCTGTCTGACGAATAAAGCCGTGCGCCGCGAAAGCCAAGGCTGTCGAACACGTCGGTGCCGGTATTGCTGTCTCCCATCACCAGCTCGCCTTTTAGCGGAATAATGGCCCGCTGCGCATAGGTGCTGATGTTCTTCCACGTATTGCTGTTATAGCCGTCGCCGCGCGTATAGCTCCATGCGCCGTTGTTACGCAGCCGCCACGGGCCGTAGTTCAGGCCGCTTTGCAGGCTAAGATAGTAGCTGTCGTCATTGCTGCCGCGGTTGCCGGTAAACGAATAGTTCACAAGCGCCGCCGGGATACCTTCATCCCACTGGTCAGGCGGAATATAGCCGCGCGCGCTGTTCAGCAGCGAAGCCTGCGGCAGGCTGATATCCAGACGCAGGCTGGCAAAATCAAACGTAATATCCGCGCCGGGAATCGCTTCGCTCACCGGCACGCATTCACCCGGTTTGTATTTTGCCAGCTCGGGGTAAGCGAGCATGTTCAGCCCCAGACGTTTAAGCCAGTCCACGTCCAGGCAGGGCGCCAGGCCGCCGGATTTAACCCCGGCGCCGGGCCGGGCTTTATCCGCCTCAGCAAACGAGAGATCTTCGGTGGCGATAAACTCATCGTTGCGCCAGACGTCCACGCGATACTCGCCCGGCGCCTGTTGGCTGCCTTGTTCAAAACGCGATAAATCCGCCACGGAGGCGGCATCTTCGGATAAAAACGCCGGGTTAAAGTAGCTCCCGGCAAAGCTCATGCCCGGCCAGAGCGTCGCCATCACCCATGCCGCCAGCGGGGCAAACATGCGTGCCTGATGCGTGACTGACTTTTTCATCGTTTCCCTGCTTCCCCATTGCCGCCGCGCGGCATCACTGCATGACACCGGCCTGCACCGGCGTCACCGCGCCGTAGTCATTTACGGTCTGGTAAGAGATGCGCCCTGACAGATTTGCAGGCACGGTGACCTTCGCCACGCTTTTCGGGGCGACCATGGTATTAGGCAGCTTCTCATTGCCAACCTTCAGATTGACCGTGGAGATATAGTAAGGCGAAGGATTGTGCAGGCTGATATATCCCCCGCTGCGGGAAAAACGCAGCTGTTTTACCGCCTCTTCCGGCTGCATCTGGAGGTTTTTCGGCCGCACGAATAATTTAATGCGCGACAAAATAGCCAACTGCAGCACGTTATTACTTTCGACGGTATTTTTATCCACCGACGGAATGGCCTTCACGTTCATCCAGAAAAGGGATTCGCGATCGGCAGGCAGCGGCTGGCCGGCATAGATAATGCGCAGGGTGTTTTCACTTTTTGATTCGCTGACAAACAGCGGCGGCGTAACGATAAAACTTTTATCCTTTTCACCGCGATTATTCTCCACCCATGAATTAACCAGATAACGCTCTTTGGTGTCGCTATTGGTAATAGACAGGGAGGTCTGCTTCGCATCGGCGGGATAAATAACACGCGTGGCGCCGAGTCCAATTCCTCCGGCCGCCTGAGCAGAAAGGTTTATTAACAAACACAGCGCTGCGGCCACGCCTGATTTAAATAAAATATTCATCACGACAGATACCATTAATTGTGGATGATTGCGGCTCAGGGATAAACCAGCGTGAACCAGACTTGAGAATGAATATTTCCCGGCAAGACGCGTTCGGCAACCGAACGGTAGCGAGCGGTAAAATGTAAAGTCATTTCCTGCGTTTTAATTACCGGGAAATAACCCGGCCCGGTATTGGGAATAATGAGCTGCTGCTCGCTGTCAAATAACGCGAGGCCAATGCCGGTGCTGGCGTCATTGCCGTTAACGCTGGTTGCAGCCAGAAATACCTGCGGGTCTTCTACGGGCGTTGCTCCCTGAAACGCGATGCCCACATGCTCTGAAACGTCGGGAAGGCAGTCGGTCAGGCGAATAGCAAACGGAATGCTGACGGGCGCATAGCTTCCCACGCCTTTAAACAGCGAGCTGCGATACTGCCCCATCTGCACGGTCATCTCTTCGCTTTCAGGTGCGACGGCACAGGCGCCGTTAACCAGCATTCCCTGCATATGAACCTTGCCGCCCTGAACCACCACCTCCCGCTTCGCCAGTACCGGGCTTCCCGCTACCAGTAACAGGAGGAACAGGATTTTCCTTTTCATGCTCGCCTTCTCAGGATTAACGTGGAACCTGCCTCTTCCCTGAGGCCTGCGGCATCCCTGCGCTGTCGATTACTCGTATTTCATGACGAAAGTAGCGTCAGCGTTCGCCTGGCCTGCGGTTGCGGTAGCCGCCGTTGCTTTATAACGCGCGGTGAACGGCAGGGTATTGGTCCCGTCGTTGAGGTTCTGAGCGGTAGAGAAAGTCGCGCCGTCCGGGGTCAGCACTTTAGAAGCGCGGTCGAGGATCTGGATACCAACGCCGGTTGCGGTAGTGCTGTTATCGCCGGAACTAACCGCAAGCAGAGTTGGGTCAACGGCATCGGCCTGACCAGCAAAAGCGGCGGCAGCGGTAGCGGCAACGGTGCTGTCACAGTCGTTCAGCACGATGGTGAAAGGGATCTGAGCCGAGGTATCACCGGCCTTGGTGAAGGTGGCGGTACGGTACTGGCCCAGTTTTACAATCTGACCGTCGGACTGGGTGCTTACGGAGCAGGCTGCGTTAACCAGCTCACCTTTAAAGTGAATGGTGCCGCCGTTAACGGTAACCGGCGTCGGAGCCGGCTCTTCCGCATAGGCCGAACCGCTTAACAAGGCGAGACTGGCAACCAAAGAAGAAGCAATTATGGAGACTTTCATAGGTATTCCTTTAAGTATTAAAACGCACATCCGGATGTTATTGCATATATATTTCAGTATTTATTAATAACCTTTATCGCCGGGCCAGCACCCACCGGCCTGATTAACAGACCAGTGCTCCCCGGTAAATACTTAGCGACAGGGATAATTAATAAAATATTTAATGCGCCATTGGCGACGAGGGATAAATTAATGGAAGCGAGGGGGGAATAATACCCGTGAAAACTTTATCTCCCCTAAGCAACGCCTTAATAAGCTCTAAGAAATCGCGTCAGTCATGCGGGCTGGCAGTGAAGAAAGTTGCCAAAACGTTAAATGCGTCACACTTGCGGTGTTACACTGTGCAGCTTTATTGCAAAGCGTGTCTGGTGACGAAATTGAGTGAACATATCGAAGAAAAAATCCAGCCGGGAGCGGTCACCCGCCCCAACTGGTCGGCAGTTTTTGCCGTGGCGTTTTGCGTCGCCTGTCTGATTACCGTGGAGTTTTTACCGGTGAGCCTGCTGACGCCGATGGCGCAGGAGCTGGGTATTTCAGAAGGCGTGGCCGGGCAATCGGTCACCGTTACGGCGTTTGTCGCGATGTTTGCCAGCCTGTTTATCACAAGCGTCATCCGTTCAGCCGACAGACGCTACGTCGTTTTCCTGTTCGCCGTGCTGCTCACCCTCTCCTGCCTGCTGGTTTCTTTTGCGAATAACTTCACGCTGCTGCTGTTGGGCCGCGCCTGTCTGGGGCTTGCGCTGGGCGGTTTCTGGGCAATGTCCGCCTCGCTGACCATGCGGCTGGTCCCTGCCAGAACGGTGCCGAAAGCGCTGTCGGTTATTTTTGGCGCGGTGTCCATCGCGCTGGTTATCGCCGCCCCGCTGGGAAGTTTTTTAGGCGGCATTATCGGCTGGCGCAACGTGTTTAACGGTGCGGCGCTGATGGGCGTAGCCTGCATTATTTGGGTATGGAAAGCGCTGCCGTCGCTGCCGGGCGAATCTAACCGCCATAAACAAAATATGTTCGGCCTGCTTAAGCGTCCGGGCGTGCTGGCCGGCATGACGGCAATTTTCATGGCCTTTGCCGGGCAGTTTGCGTTCTTCACATACATCCGTCCGGTGTATATGACGCTGGCAGGTTTTGACGTGGACGGCCTCACGCTGGTGCTGCTGAGTTTTGGCGTGGCGAGCTTTGTCGGCACCTCCCTTTCGGCCGTATTCCTGAAGCGCTCGCTGAAGCTCGCGCTTGCCGTTGCGCCTTTGGTTCTGGCGCTGAGCGCGCTGGTTCTGGTGCTGTGGGGAACGGATAAGATCGTGGCGTCAGCTATCGCCATTATCTGGGGCTTTGCCTTTGCGCTGATACCGGTCGGCTGGTCCACGTGGATCACCCGCTCGCTTGCCGATCAGGCTGAAAAAGCAGGTTCTATCCAGGTAGCGGTTATTCAGCTTGCGAATACCTGCGGCGCCGCCATCGGCGGTTACGCGCTCGATAACCTCGGCCTGCTGTCGCCGCTGGTGCTGTCCGGCAGCCTGATGCTGCTAACGGCGCTTTTGGTAGCGGTTAAGGTGCGGGTTAAGTAATTAGCTAAATATTAAACGCCGGGGACATGAGCTCCTGCTCTCCCCGGCTGATACCCGTGTCCGCAGCAATCTTTCGCCAGCCGCTAACGCTGAAAAGCACCTCGTCCTTAATTTTTTCCGCCTGTGCGCGTGTCAAATTAAAGAAATCTATAACGTCCATGGCAAGACCATAGTCCAGGCTATTGTCGCTGTCGTTAATATTAAGATGTAAACCACTGGCTGGCGTAACGGGGTTGATATCGTAAGCCGGAGAAAGTAACCAGCCATTATTGTAGAAAATGAAGCCGTGATTCCTTAAATGATCGTCCGTATTAGAAACGGCAATATTGAAAATAATGCGTCTCCAGAGCTGGGCCAGATCTTCTTTTGTATTCGCGCCTTTTTCTACCAGGAACTGGGCCAGTTCAAGATAACTTGCCTCGTAGTCACCATCGTAATAACCCAACTGTGTCATCGCCGAGGTAAAATGCAGCCGGTGCGTTTTTGTACGGTCAAAACGCTTCGTCAGGAATGTATGGTGCGGGCTGTTAAATCTTTCGATTCTGGACTCGGCCATCACTATTCCTGCCATCAGCGCTAATCTGTAAGTTAAAAACTCCCATGCAGCAATATCGTAATCATCATAACGACTAGGGAATTTTGCTATCCAGAGATGTTGTGTATTATCAATAACGCTGGCTTTCGGCCGGGCCCCTCCTAACGAAGAGCCCGGTGACATCAACATATATAACCATTTCAGATATTCAGGATCCTGACTATCCCGATTATCCTCAACCAGCTGCGCTGCATATTCCAGTTCTCTTAAAGAAGAAAACGGCGGCGCGGCTAGCCTGTCATTATCGTCCAGAAAGGGACCAGCAATATCCGCTTTAAATCTTAAAGCACCCTGCCGATAAAAATCATGAACGCCCAAAAGATAATCTATCTCGCTAAGCATTTTGGGACGACGTGCTTCCTGCCGGGCAATGATTGCTTCACGCCTTTTCATCAACAGTCTTCCCCATCGATCCGGGCAAGAATCAAGGAAGACACGAAAATTCTGAGCATTGGCGCTGTGCTGATCTCCCTGGTAGAGCTCTAAATCGGGATCTATTTTTTGCACAAAGCGTGATTTTAGCCAGGCAGTATCGTAAGCAAAGCTAAAATGTTCGCTATTGCGAATACTTTCAGAACGTAGCTTCCCCACCAGCTTAGGCTCGGTAAAATCCTGCCAGTCCGCATAAACATATGTTCCAGTGCTCATGATTACTCCCTGTTAGCTAAGCAGCTCAATATCCTGAAGCTTGCGCCCTAATTCATCATCCCTGGCAACGTTGGCTAAATCTTCTACCAGCCCCAATACACCCAGTACCCTAACATAATGCCCTATTGATACACCGGGATCGCCCTGCTCAATTTTACGAATGGTCAGGCGACTGAGCCCGGTGCGCTCTGAAAGGATAGTTTGCGTATATTTACGTCTGCGGCGGGCCAGCCTGATATTTTCACCAAGCTGAACAAGAAATTTTTGATGGGAAGGGTAAATCACCGCTCCACGCTTTTTTGCCTGTTCTCTGGTCACTGTAGTTACCAACTTTGCTTTTTTTGATAAGTATAGTGACCATTCATTTTTCAGTCTATTTATTAATTGGTCACTATAGTTACCAATTTATCTTGTTTTGGTAAACACAGTGACCAGTTCTATATTAACCCCGCCAGAACGGCTTATCCCCCAGAATAGTCGCGCGGTGCATAATGCGGCGCGCCGGGAGGTAATCGGCGTTGGCGTAATGCTGCGTGACGCGGTTGTCCCAGATGGCGATGTCGTTTTCCTGCCAGCGCCAGCGGACCTGGAACTCGGGTTTGGTGATATGCGCGAACAGGAAGGCGAGCAGCGCGTCGCTCTCTTTTTGTGAAAGATCGATAATTCGCGTGGTGAACCCTTCGTTCACAAACAAAGCCTGTTTGCCGCTCACCGGATGAGTACGCACAACCGGGTGATTCAGCGGTGGATTTTTTACAACCGCTTCGCGCCAGCGCGCGTGTTCTTCCTCGCTACGGGTATGCTTGTATTCCGGGAACGACTTTCTGAAATCGTGCTCCGCCTCAAGACCGGAGAGCAGGCGTTTAAACGGCTCAGAAAGCGCTTCATATGCCGCAATACCGCTGGTCCACAGCGTGTCGCCGCCTGTTTCCGGCAGTAGCTTCGCCGCAAGGATTGCCCCGGCCGGCGGCGTTTCGATAAAGGTTACATCGGTGTGCCAGTTGTCGTTATCCGGCGGATTATCGTTGTGGGTATCCAGCACGATAATTTCTTCCACACCTTCCGCATGCGGATAGACCGGATGAATATGCAGATCGCCAAACCGCATCGCCAGCGCCCGCTGCTGCGAAGGCGTAATCGCCTGGTCGCGGAAGAACAGCACCTGATGGCGGATCAGCGCGTGATAAAGCTGCTCAAACTGGTTGTCGCTCAGCGCCCGTGTTAAATCCACACCCTGCACCAGCCCGCCAATGTAAGGCCCCAGCGGCGCGATATTCACTTTTTCACTCATTGCCCTTCTCCATGCCATGGGGTTAACCGACGCTGTAATGCCCGTAAACCCAGCTCTAAACAAAACGCGATAACGGCAATCACGCCGATGCCCGCAAGCACCACATCGGTTGCCAGAAACTCACCGGCGGACTGCACCATAAAGCCCAGGCCGCGAGTGGCGGCGATAAGCTCCGCGGCTACCAACGTTGACCAGCCGACGCCCAGACCGATGCGGAACCCGGTAAGGATCTCCGGTAGCGCGCCGGGCAAAATGACATGCCATACAACCTGCGCGCGGGTTGCTCCCAGCGCGCGTGCTGCCCGAACTCGAACCTGCTGAACGCTGCGCACGCCAGCCATGGTCGACATCGCTACGGGGGCAAAAATAGCCAGATAAATCAGCAGAATTTTGGAGGTTTCACCGATGCCGAACCAGATCACCATTAGCGGCAGATAGGCCAGCGGCGGCACCGGGCGGTAAAGCTCAATCAGCGGATCGAGAATGCCGCGCACCGTGGGGCTTAAGCCCATTGCGATACCCACCGGAATACCAATCAGCACCGCTGCCGTTAATGCCGTGAGAATGCGCAGCAGGCTGGCGGCAAGATGCTGCCAGAGCGTCGCGTCCATAAAGCCCTGCGGCCCTGCGATGCTGATAAGCTTGCTTAGCACCTGCCCCGGCGGCGGCAAGAACAGCGGGCTAATCCACTGCTCGGCTGCCACCCACCACCACAGCAGAACGATGGTCGTCAGGGTCACGAGGCTTAGGGTAATCTGGCGCGAGAACGGCCAGCGCAGGGAGAGGAGCCTGCGGCGCGGTTTATCCGGGATTGCGATGCTCACAGGAAGCCCTCCCTCTGTTCAAATACACGGCTCAGCACGTACTCGCGCTTAGCGATAAATTCGGGGTCGGATTTGATGCTGCGGCAGGGCTCTCCCGCCGCAAACCGACGGCCAAAATCGAGCGGCAGCCGCTCCAGAACGCGTCCGGGGCCCGGCGAGAGCAGCACCAGTTCGGTGGCTAAAAACACCGCCTCTTCAATGTCGTGGGTGATAAGCAGCACCTGGCGGCGGCTTTCATGCCACAGCTTTAATAACAGGGTCTGCATTTGCTCGCGGGTAAACGCATCGAGCGCGCCAAAGGGTTCATCAAGCAGCAAAAGCTGCGGTTGAGTGGCCAGCGCGCGGGCGATGCCTACACGCTGACGCTGGCCGCCGGAAAGCTGCCAGATGCTCCGTTTTGCCTTATCCTCCAGCCCAACTTTGCGCAGCATATCGAGCGCAGTCTCCTCGCGCTGCGGCTTTGGCTGCCCGGCAAGCTGCAGGCCGAAGGCCACGTTATCCAGCACCGTTCGCCACGGCAGCAGCCCTTCATTTTGAAAGACCACGCCACGTTCGGCGCCCGGCCCCGACACCCGTTTACCCTGCAAGGTGATGCTGCCAGCTTGATACGGAACAAAACCAGCTATCAGGTTCAGCAACGTTGTTTTGCCGCAGCCAGACGGGCCGAGCACCACCAGCAGCTCCCCTTCGTCCACCGTCAGATTGATGTCGTTGAGAACGGTTTTCCCGCCGTAATCGGCGCTGAGTCCTGAAACCTGTAACATGGCCTGCCCCCTTACTGCGCCAGCGTTTTCACGAAGCGATCGGTGACGAACTGGCTGTAGTCCGCTTCCACCGCAGGCACTTTGCCCTGCTCCTTAAGGAACTGCGCGGTATCGACAATCGCTTTGTTTACCGGCCCGCTAAGCTGCTCGGTCTGCTGGCCTGGCGTGAGATAGGTATTGCCCTTCACCAGCCCCGGCACGTCGCTTTCCGGCACGCCGCTCAGGCGGGACAGCTTGCTGAGGTTATCCGGCTGCTTCAGCCAAACATCCGGGTTATCGATGTAGCCTTTTTGCGCCTGCAAAGCGCTGCGGGCGAAGGCTTGCACCACGTCGGGATGCTGCTGAGCGAAATCTTTACGCACCACCCAGACATCAAGCGTTGGCGAGCCCCATTTGCCCACCTGCGCGGAATCGGTCAGCACCGTGCCGTCTTTTTCCAGCTCGTTCACCGCCGGTGCCCAGACATAGGCCCCATCGATATCGCCGCGCTGCCAGGCGGCGATAATTGCCGGCGGCTGGAGGTTAAGGATTTGCACCTGGCCGGGCTTGATACCCCAGTGTTTAAGCGCCGCCAGCAGGCTGTAATGCGTGGTAGAGATAAAAGGAACGGCAATGCGTTTGCCAATCAGATCTTTAGGAGTGGTGATGCCTTTTTTCACCACCAGCGCTTCGGAATCGCCAAGCTTTGATGCCAGCAGGAACACTTCAATCGGCACCTTCTGGCTGGCGGCAACCGCCAGCGGGCTGGAGCCGATATTGCCAATCTGCACGTCGCCGGAAGCCAGCGCGCGTACCACGCTCGCCCCGCTGTCGAATTTGCGCCATTCCACTTTTGCACCGCTGTCTTTGGCAAAGGTATTGTCGGCCTGGGCGACTTTGGCAGGTTCTGCGGATGTCTGATACGCCACGGTGACGTCCACCGCGAACGCCGGTGCGGCAATGAAGGCCAGCGCTGCCAGCCAGAAAGAATGTCGAGTTATTGCCATGGTGTGTATGCCCCTGTCTCAATGATGGGAGCAGTATTTCCAACGGCGACGACGACATAAAAGAATTAAAAATTATCGCTAATGCTTTTATGTCCTTAGATAAAATGTTGCTTTTGATAGCTGGAGAATGGGAATGGCTAAAAAATGTAGATAATGCACCTGTGAACCATACTCTATCAGGCGAACCTGTTTCGATAAATTCTCTCGTCTTATCAGGATACAATTAGCGTTGTTTGTTCTTATTGCGATATACCCCGGCAAGGGGTTCACTCACTTATGTATTTCATCGTCACAGTGCGTACCGGGAAATTTCTGACATATACGACGAGGTTTTCACTTCTGACATTTGGAATATAGTATTGAGATAAAAAATCCAGTGGCAATATAGGTATTTCAGCGGATGTTAACATACCTGACAAACTCATTATTCGCCGCCAGTTGTTTTACCTTATCGACCTTGCCGATATAAAAAAGGGTCATGCCGCTGGCCCTAATCAGGCTTGCCCAGTACAGAGAAAACGCCTGCAGTGTGTATTCTCAAAAGAGGATTCTCGCCCTTCAATAACGCCTGCGATGGCGTTGATAAAGCGGGTGGCCTCGCCGTTGTCATTTAAAAAATTTGTGCTGACAAAACATAGCTCGCCGCTTCGCGAATGATTCCGCCATCACCTATATGAGGCTCAAGAATGCTGATGCATTCTTTTATTTTCAGTAAGCGAGCCTCGTTCATCGCCGGAGAATTCTTTTAACAAAGAAAAGACCATTTTAGCCTACGCAGAAACTACACGCTTTGGACTGTGCATCCTTATTATCGCACCTGCTTTATGCTTCCCTTCCGTCAGTGGCTTACCAGGGTGGTGAGCATGACATTTCCCTGGCAAGCAATAGCGATGAAATATTTTTTATAATGTAATACAAATTTTCCGCCCACTTAAAAAGCAAAGCAGGATCGTTCACCCTATGCCAGCGTCAATGTTACAGTAAATCACAGGAAAAACTTTACATTATTATTCACAGCTAAAAAGAAAACTTATTTTATTCTTTATCCTCCTGAGAACGAAATAAGCGCTGCCAGATATAGCTTAATGCCGTGCTCCCCATCGTACCGAATAAACCTGAAACGGCATAGGTCATATAATGCGAAGCACCATTTTCAAAACTTAACAACCCTCCCAGCAGGCCAGTAAAGCTGGAGATAACAATCTGACTCGCCACCCCCATCCAACTCCACTTGTGTACTGACTCATGCATATCAATAAGATATCTGACCAATCCTCCCCATGCTGAAAATACACCGATAATAATCCAGTTTATTACCTGCGCATCCGATGGCGTTTTAAAAATCATAATCTCACACTCCGTCATTGTTAAATATATCGTTAACCTATAAATCATTATCAACTTTGATTACAGGGTTGAATTAATCAAGTCAGCTGCGCGAAATGACATTACCATTATTCATTTGCGGGATGTTAACAATAATTATTAGCAAGCCAACAAAATATGGAACAATGCGTACTATCAATAGTTGGAATGGCGTTTTATCATTATATTAATCGCAACATAATTTACATCTTATAACCTTGATTAAAGAGAGCTTAATGTTAATAGTCACGGTATTAAAGCAAAGTAAGGAGTACCAACCTGAACATGCACAATGGCTGCATCGACAGTTATCGCAATACGATTCACTGTGTCTTACCGATTGCCGTCATATTGCCGGCGTAACAACTGCACCGCTCGTATACAATTATCCCAGCTGGTGGTCAAAACTGGAAATATTCAATCCTGATCATCCCGTACTGGGAAGCAAAGACATATTTCTAATGGATATTGATACGGTTGTCACTGGTGATTTGTCACCTTTTCTTCAGGAAAAATCATTTACTACGTTAACTGATTTCTACTACGAAAATTCACCGCTCCGACCGATCGGTAGCGCGGTAATGTTGGTTCCATATGATGTAAAAGAGCGTGTATGGCGTGCTTTTCAAGGCAATGCGGAAAAATGGATCAATGCGGCCATGAGGCCCCCCCATCACGGCGATCAGGGTTTTCTTTCGACCTGCACTGCACCTGAAAGGTGGCAAGATATTTTACCTGGCAAAGTCGTCAGCTATAAGAAAGACGTAGCGAATAAAGGCATGCCCGGATGGCATAGCGGTCGCTCTCAGGGCAACGGGAAGGTTCCAACAGATGCACGATTAGTCTGTTTCCATGGCCACCCGCGCCCCTGGGAAATGAATCTTGAATGGGTGCCGCCGTTTTAGGCGATATTTTCCGAAATATTAATAAGCAATGAATAACATCCAACAATATATTCAACACGAAAGAGCAATAATCGTTGCCTCAGGCCCTTCAGCCAAAGGCTTTACACCTCCGGAGGACGTAATAGTCATTGCGGTAAATGGCGCTATCGACTGGATACCGCGAGCGGATTATTTTTTTACTCTAGATCCTTCTACAGAAAATATGAAAAGACTTACGTATCGTCGCCCTGGCGTAATTTATTGTGTAGCAGGATTTTCAGTGCCAGATGCTCTGTGCTTTGAAAGAATAGCTTATCGAAGCTACCCGGAACCGCATGATAAAAATTCCCCCGAGTGGTGGGCATGGCGATTACAAGCGGTAGAAAAACTTTGTACCGAGGCCGATAAAATACATACCGGGAATAGCGCCTGGGGCGCATTAGGTCTTGCCTATCATTTAGGTATAAAACGGGCTGCGTTAATAGGCGTCGATGCTTCCGATGAAACACGAATAGAAGGAGGGAAAAGTGGGAATCTGTCACATTTGCCGTCTCTATTTTCCTCAGCAACACAGCAGATAGATGTTGTATCACTCGGGAAACTTAATTCCATACCCCAAATGACGCTGGCCGACTGGCTGGCATGAATATTATCTGACGATAGCGTAAAAAACATTGTAACTAACAGGAGAGAATAAATGACGTTAAGTAATGAAGGGATCCGTTTAATCAAAAATTTCGAAGGATGCAGCCTGAAAGCGTACCCCGACCCGGCGACACAGGGAGCGCCCTGGACAATCGGCTATGGCTGGACGCAGCCAGTGGATGGAACCCCGGTGTTTCCGGGCATGGTTATCAGCGCACAGAAAGCAGAACAGCTTTTACACGAAGGGCTTAAACGCTTCCAGCAAAGCGTCAATGAGTGGGTTAAGGTACCGTTGACCCAGCCCCAGTTCGACGCGTGCGTCTGCCTTGCCTACAACATTGGATTGGCAGCATTTAAGTCCTCCACTTTGCTAAAGAAATTAAACACCGGCGACCCTGAAGGTGCAGCTGAAGAATTCCTGCGGTGGAATAAAGCAAACGGTAAAGTTATGCAGGGGCTGGTGATGCGACGTGCCGCTGAAAAGCAGCTTTTTCTGTCATGATCTTCTTACCAAAATCCGGGTTAACGTTACTCATTCTCACGGCCCTGCTGACAGGTTCCACCGTGTGCCTGGCCTGGAAAAGCTATGGCTATGGCTACCGGTCAGCCGAGCAAAAATGGCTGGTGAAATGGTCCCAACGAGATGCCAGCGATGCCACTCAGGCTCAGCGGCAGGAGGCCACCGCCAGAGTAGAAGAGAATCGTCGCCGGCAACGCATTGATAAGGAAGCACAACATGCCCAAAAGAAACTGGCCGCGGTGGAAAGCGATGCTCTTCGTGCCGATGCTGCTGTTAAGCGGCTGCAGCAGGCCCTTAATCAACGGCCACAACCGCACGCAGCTTGCCTTTCCCCCGCTACCACAGCACGCCCGCCAGATGCCCGACAAGAATCTGTGTTGGCCGAGTTGCTCAGCGAATCTATTGAAGAAAATCGACGCCTGGCAAACCAGGCTGACCGGGCAAGAGTCGCAGGCACAGCCTGCGAGCGAGCCTATGAGGCGGTAACGCAAACACATTAATCAATCGATAACGGCGTTGAGACATTTTGTGGCAGAAACTGACGGCAAAAGCCAGCATGCCAGATGGCGTTAGAAGGGAAAGAGTGCCATTTCAGACCCCGCTTAAGAATCTGCCACACTTTCATTACGCCCCTAACACCCTATAGATAAAGTCATCAGTTGCTGACGTTAAGCGCGTCCTGGCGAAGAATAAGTTCTCAATGCATATGGCCGATCGGGTGAATCAGCCATTAAAGTCTGCGATTATAATGCCCAGAGAAGTTATCTGCTCATTTTCAATCTCTTAGTAATGCAGGCGGTTTATAAATTATAATTTCGCCTATTAAACACCTCCGTACTTGATGCGGAATGCATACGATAGGTAATAAAACGCAGAGAGAAAGAGAATAGTCCTTTATAAAGTAACATGTTTAGGCACCCTTGCTTAAATTCGAGTAAAAAATTTCCCAGCTAGTCTAGCTTTTAATTATTTTTGTCGCGCTCAGTATTTTCTGAAGGTTAACTAAGACATGACTCATGAAATAGCCCAGCATCTGAAAACTGTAAGTACTTGTTACGGTAAACATAAAAAGGTTGTTTATACGAGAAAGGAAGAAGCGTTCTGCCTGCCTCATTTTTACCAGATTTGCTTCTGAATATTAGGCCCACTCCTGTCTTATAAAGGACAGCCCTGATGTTGGAGTTATCGAGCTGTTTAACCTCTCCGGTAAAGCCACTTTCTCGTAAAGCAGTAAGCGCTTCCAGAAAAGCTTCCGAATAGAGTAACTCACTGCCCACCAGCAGGTTCAACGAATGCCAGTCAGCTGAAACGCTTTCATGACATGCAAGATTGAGCTCCAGGCTCAGCGTCGTTTCGCTAAAACAAGGTGGCGGGACAATATGAGAAAAATGCACGAAGATATCGTCATCCTCCCGGATATGCTCAGCATATTTAATAATTGGACAGGTTGTCAGGTTAAGGCTTAACTCGTTAATAAAGACATCAAAAAATGATGAATGAACAACCGGTGAGGAAATCGTCAATTGCGATTTCGATTTTCTTTTGGAAATATTTAACAACGAAAGGTAGTGAGGAAGAATCTGTTGGTAGATATTAACCCCGGCGGGGGTTAGCGTAACATTATTGCGTTCGACAACGATCAATTTTTCACCAAACCAATCCTCCGTATTTTTAAGCATTCGGGAAACGGGGGGAACCGTCAAACAAAGTTTTTCTGCCGTTTTCTTAAGACTTCTTTCTTGCGCAACCGTGACGAAAGCAGCCATTGCCTTGGATATAAACATACGGACTCCCTCAAAAGATAATTTAAGAAACTGCATTTATAATGAACATAAACGTAAAGAAAACTTATGACATTTTTTGTTACCTAAGAAACAAAAAATGTCATCTCAAATCACCCTTAGTGCTATAAAAATTAAAGACAAGATAATATCCATTTCCGCTCTCATCAAAAATGTTACAAATGACATTTATTGCTACAAAAAATACACACTTTCGATCAGAAAACCAGCAAGGCTCATGGACATGCTTAATATTATGAAACATTAACATGCTAAATATCCTAAAAATATATTATATATAATGCATCTCTATAAACATAGGTATCATCACTCTGGTAACAATGGCTAAAAAAAATGAAATTTTTTTTCTCATTTACACTGAAACTTTAAACAAAATCACAATACTGAAAATTTCTTCTGTACTTCATCAATGCACGAAATCGCTTTAAACGATAAGCTCGAATGCTACATAATTCACATCCATTTAATTAAAGGTTAATAATAGAAAATGATGCGATAATTTTTGTTGCATTCATTATCTATTTACGATTTTTTTTGCTGGTTATGTATTTGTAGACTTAGGTTTACTTTTCAAAATTTATGACGTTGATGCGAAAACCTAATCAATAATGAAAATACTCATAATCGGCAACCGGGATCTGGCTACCAACAGCTTTTCCACCGTCTGGCTTAAAGCTTTACCGGCGGCATTACAAAAACATGGCTGTACTATCGGCTGGTTTCCAAGGGCACCCCAGGGCCAGCACGAAACATGGTTAGTAGAGTTGCTTAAAGTGGCGCAGAATTATGATCATATTATCGCACCGGGAGTCCGCTATTTCTCGACTCTCCCCTACGAGATCGTCCTGGCGTTACAAAAAGGCTTCTCGGGGGCCCTCACACAAATCTGTGACGGCGCGTTTTATGGTAAAACACCGGTCGATATCAATTTCACTATTAAAGATGTGGCGGATAAAAACGAAACAGCCCGGATGGCAGTGAAATTTTCAAGGGCATGGAATGTTGCCATAGGGTGGGGAGCGGATGAAAAGCTGTTTTATCCTGAACAAACGACTCATGATACGTTAAACATCTTTGTCGATCACGCTAACTTCGACTGCAAAGCCGATTATTCTCTTAGCATCTTTATGAATATTGCTCAAGGGCGAAATACTTTTCTGGCACAAGGGTATTCCCGCGTACGCGTCAGGACCTTAACCGATGAAGGGATCGTTGATATTAATCTGGATGAGATAGCGGTACGTCCTTTTATCCGTCGCCATATTTCCTGTGAACGGTTTGCCGCTGAATTACGGCGCTGCGATATCTTTATTGTGACGCATCATGAATCCGTTGGCTTAACGGCCCTGGAGGCCGCGAAATGTGGCGCCTATATCCTGTGCCCGAAAGGTACGATCCCTGAAGACCGTTTGATGCGTATACATCATCAGACCATAACGTTTCCGATAAACTGGCAACGTGTCCTGAATAAACCCGATAAGGCAGCCTGTGCCCTTAGAGTAAAAAATGAGAGCTGGGACAATATTGCCAGCAAAATAATCGGTGGCTTGAAAGAATGGAAAAGTGCTAACAAGAGGAAAGCGGCAATAGTGTAATCCACCGCTCAGCATGAAAGGAATAATGATAAAACTTAACCCTCTACTGCCATGGAGGGTTAAATATGCTGATGTAATTAACGTCTTTGCTATGATTTACATTAGCCAAATCGAACATTAATTTCCTTGTACAAATTATAAAATCGCCGCGCACCTTTCTTTTTCGATATTTTACTTCGATGCGCATAAACTGTTTTAGGGCTGCAATGAAAATAGTCTGCAATTTTATCAACAGACCATCCTTCCATTAAAAAAAAATATATTTCGCTTTCACGTTGGGTTAAGGGAGGGTAAGTCGCCACATCGTTTTCCTGCTCGCTGAGGGTCGATAATAAGATATTTTTTATTACATGCTTGACCCTCCTGACAGAACCGGATAGATCAAACACGGGACCGAGTGCCTTCCAGCTACGGCTCTGTAAGTCTGAAAACGAAAGAAAAACCACGTGATGATTATCATCATTTAACAACCAAAGCTTGATATCACTTCTTAACGTTCTACTATCAACCAAATAAATTATCTCTTTTTCAGTTTCTTCAACACCAAAAGGGATGTCAGAGGTTGCGGTTACCACAAACTTAAAATTACCAATTTCACGAACAATTGCAGAAATAGCCACGGATAAAAAACTATCATCAGAAAGTAAATTTAGTATCATATCTCTTACCTCGTCGAATAAATCAACTAGCCTGAATAAAACAGCAGGGTTAATTTATTCATAATTGATTGTAAATGTTGCATCAGCATTTGCGCTTCCAGCGACAGGATTATCTGCCAGGATAAAATAGCCAGCATAAAATAACAGTCTCGCATCACCATTGCTGTCAACGGTAACTGACGGTGCGGCATGACCCAGCGGAATTCGCTTATGGCTTTCATCCTGAATTTCTATGGCCACCTTTTGAGCCGTGCTGCTGTCGCTTAAAGCCAGTAAGGAACCCTCGCTGGCTTCTTGTTTTCCATTAAATACAGCGAAGAGATTACCTGCCGGGCAACCCGTTAAGCTCAGGGTAAACATTCTCGGTGGAGAACGATCCCCTGCTTTATTCAGCTGTAATGTTGGCCAGGATCCCAAATCTACGGACTTATTTTTATCGTTAATGTCAATATTGCAGCTAAAGGCTACAATGGTACCGCTCAGTTTAATATTAGTCTCACCGAGGATTTCTGCACGGGCAACACCGACCAGGGACAAGGCGCTAAGAACTGCAAACGACGCTGCTTTTTTTCCTTTTATCATCCATCCCGAACCCAAGGCGCGGAAAAAGTGTTCGTTGATTTTCATCAGTCAAAGTCCACCCTGAGATAACCTCGCGCGACAAAAGTCCCCTCTGCTGGTTTATTTCCCGTAACGCTTACAGGATAAGCAGCGATTGTCACGTTTGCGGAAGCATTGTCGTCCAACTTGAACTCAATTTTGCTGTTTACATCACCAGGGGTAAGCGGATGATTATCTTTGTCAGTGACAATAAAGCCGACATCTTTATTGTCCGCAACCATAATATTACCGTTGACATCCTCTCCCTGAATACGAAGTGACAACATCGTTTGTGCATCAATGTTATTACATTGAATCTGAATGTTTTTTGACATGGGCATGACACCATCAGGCTTATTACCTGCGCCAGCCTGGCTAAATAAAGACGCACCGATATTGCCAAAATTCATATCTACAACCTGCCCTGCATCCAGCTCACAGTTTTGCGGAACGGTAATTGAGCCGGTAAAACGATAGAGAATCTCCGGCACCCGGTCGGTATCCGTTGAATAGGTATTACTGCCCTTGGTGTAAACTAATGTATTACCGAGGTTAACCACGCCTACGATACGCTTTCTTATTCTGACCTTTGCAAGGTAACCACCGCCGCCGGTGGTAGTCTCTTTATCACAAATATTGTTTTTACCCACATGCTCATGATTTTCATAGGGTATCCAGGCTTGATTCGCACTGTCCCCGGCTTTAATCGCTACTTCGAGATAATCATTGATAATACCGTAGGTGTATCCACCTACCTCTTCGGTCGGCACATTAAAGCTCGTCCAGTCCCAAAGCGAGTTAGAGTCCCCGCTGCTGCAATGGCAAATAGCCTTCTTTGGCTCAACGGTGTTTGAACCAGAAATATCTATATCTTTTATACTCCCGATAAAATCATCGTCAGGTAAATTAAAAACGCCCGTTACATCCACTGTCCCATTAGCTATGCCCCCCGCATCCGTCACTATGCAGGCATCCGCTTTTGCTAATGTGGAATAAAATACGAAAGCCATCATCGCCAGGCTGAGCGATATTATTTTTATAAAAGTGCTATATCGTTGCTTTACCGTATGCCATATATCCAAAATAAATATTCCCCTCGTGCTACGCATACTCTTTCCTCCAGTTATATGGATAAATCAATCCGTGGCACGGCTCATGAATGACAGGATATAATTTTCTGGGCGACGCTTTGTTTTAAATCCTGAGAAGAGAAGTGATATGAAGCCGTGCAGGTTTCCTGCGCGCCGTTACCCCATTTTGATTCCAACACACCGTTAACAGGCAGCCCACTCATATACACCTGCCCGCCATCGCCAACGATACCGGTAATCCCCGTTTGTTTTTCTGTCACCACCGCACCAAAAGGAACAATATTCGTCGGCAGTTTCAGGGTTACAAGTGCACGCAGACCGAGATGTGTTTTAAATTCAGCCCTGACCAGTGCCCCCTCGGTAGGAACAACGCTGCTCACGTTATCGTCAAGATCGGTATGCTCATCCAGGGTATTAGTGTTAAGAGCAATACGGTTGCGTCGGTACACCGTGGCGTAAGGCATGACGGCATAACCGCGCCAGTCGGTTTTTATCCCCGTCTCATTTTCTACGCTCACGCCTTTAGCGCCCGGGGCTTTAATCAACACGTTCGTATCACCCAGCGGTTGGCTTAGCGTAATACCATCCGCATGTGCAACCAGCCCGCCGGAGAGTTGGTAATTCCACTGATGCCCACTTCTGTCGTAGTTGTATCCCAGACCACCGTTAGCGTACGTTCCGCGCAGCATGACATTGGCATTTCCCGTATTACCATAATTCCCGCTATAGCCCTGGAATACACCGTAACTCAGGTTATGATTTTCCAGCATGGTACCGGAAACACCGCTCTGCACGGCCATCCTTCCATCCGACGCACGGCTTAAGCTACTGGTGCTGAACATGTTTTCAATGTCGCTGCGGTGTGAATTGCCTTTCGCAAGCCATTGACCTAAAGGAAGAGAAACCGTCAGGGACGCCATACGATTGGGCGTATTGCGCCCGGCGTTTTTATTATAGGAAAGGGAAAGGTTGTAACTTATCCCATACCACGATGCCGAGTAACCGAATTGATACCAGGCATCCATGGCGTCCGTATTCCAGTAAGACTGTCGATTCCCGGAAAGATAAAGGGAGCCATAATCTTTCAGGTGCTGCGATATGCTAACCTGCAGACGGCCTTTTTTCGCCTGATGCAGGTTATGATAATCAATCAGGATCGGTATCTTATGCTGTTCACCATTCTCGTCATATTCGTATTCATAACCTTCCATGCTGCTGTAGGCAGCATCGCTAAGCGTATAGAAACCACGAGTGGAGTAACGGTACCCCAGCAGCTGAAAATTTGTTCCCAGCTGGCTTAAAGATTTGGCGTAGAGAAAACGCAGCGACTGTCCTTCATGAACGCTATCATCCGCCAGCTTACTGCGCGCCTGGGTCACATCCGCAGAGAGCGCCCCCCATGTTCCGAAGTTTCTTCCTGCTCCCAGCGCAACCGACTGGTATCGCTCTGCAATCTGTGACCCCCCATATAGCGTCACGCCGTGAACCAAACCGCCACTTATGGTTCCCTGCATTACCGCAGGGCGCTCCTGCTGAACGTTCCCGCTGCGATATTTCCCCATAACGACGTCATAGGTGACACGACCTTCCCGCTGCAACAAAGGTACGCTGGAATAAGGCACGGTATATTTTTGACTCTTTCCACCGTTTTCGTCGATGGTTACTTCAAGATCGCCGCTGGTAGAGGTTGGGTTAAGGTCCTTAATTTCGAAGGGGCCAGCCGACACAAACATCTGGTAAATGACGTACCCATTCTGGCGTATCGTGACTTTAGCGCGCCCGCCGGCAACGCCCCTTATGGTCGGGGCATATCCGCGCTGGCTATCCGGGTACATATTATCCACCGAATACATGCGCATGCCGCGAAAGCCGTAGCTATCGAAAAGCGCGTTATCACTATTGCTGTCACCAACGACCAGTTCGCTTTTTAATGGAATAATTGCTCGTTCAGCGTAGGTGCTGATATTTTCCCAGCGGTTACGCTTGCTGGCGCTGCTTTCAGAATAGGTCCACGCACCGTTATTGCGTAAACGCCATGGCCCTACATTAAGCCCGCTTTGCAGGCTCAGGAAATAATTCTTGTAGCCGCCACCATTGCTGCCGTTGAAAGCGTAATTGAGTATGCCAGCGTTAATACCTTCATCCCATTCTCTGGGTGGAATATAACCTTTAACATTGCTCTCAAGGAATATTTGCGGAATTTCTACATTAAAGCGTTGTGATTCAAAATCAAAGGAGCTGCTCATTTCCGGCATTAGCGTCGCAACCGGCACACACTGGCTATCTTTGTACTTTTCCAGCCCGGGGACGGCGGAGAAATTAACGTTTAAACGGTGCAGTAATCCAGGCGTCAGGCAGGCCACAAGCCCCGTGTCATCCCCCGCCGAAGACGTGGCTGGTATGGCCCGGGAGCCTGACAACATGGACGCTGTTGCGTTCTGGTTGCTCGCACCGCCAGCGCTTGCCTCCTGCTTCCCTTTTGCCCTAAAGCGTAAGTCATGAGAGGCGACAAACTCACCGTTGACATAAATATCAACTCGATAAACGCCAGGTAGCTGATTATTACCACTTTCAAAACGCGACAGATCGGCAACGGCATCGGTATCATCCGTTAAAAATGCAGGATTGAAATAGGGCTTTGCGGCACAGGGCATCGTGGCGCCTATTACGGCCAGCGTAATCATGCTAAGCCGTAACCCAGGACTTATGATTTTATTATTACGCTGATTTAATCCTGACATCATCACTTCCTTTTATTTTTAGCGTTACCTGTTTCCTGCCGTACAAGATTTATTCTTCAACGCCTTTTTGCGAAGGTGTTTCGGCACCATAATCATTAATAGTCTGGAAAGTAATAGGACCGCTCATGTTTCCCGGCAGCTTTATAGTGGTGGTGTTTAATGGAGCAAGCATCGTATTCGGCAACATCTTCCCGGCAACGCTAAATTTAACCAGCGTGATGTAATAGGGGGTTGGGTTTTTAATATCCAGAAGGTTACCATTGCGTTTAAATCTCAGCTTGCCAGGAGCGTCTTCAGCAGCGATAGCGAGTTTATCGGGACGAACAAAAAGCTTTATCCTGGACAACACTGCAAGTTGTAAAACATTTTTCCCGGCGATGTTTACGCTATCCACCTCAGGAATGGATTTTGAGCTTAGCCAGAATAAAGATTCACGATCGGTCGGCAGCGGCTTGCCTATATACATAATCCTTAACGCATTTTCGCTCTTAGCTTTGCTAACAAAAAGGGGTGGTGTAATAATAAAACTTGTGGACTTTTTACCGTGTTCATCTTCAATCCACGATTGTATCAAGTAGCGGGAATCCACAGACGTATTATTTACCGTCAAAGAAGTCTGCTTTGCCGACTGCGGATAGATAACACGTGTTGCGCCAAGCGCAATACCTCTGGCCTGTAAGCTACCGCTGATAATAAAAAGAGAGAAAGCGAAAATAACTATGGTCCGACTAATGATTCTTTTCATTATGAAATGCAAACGCAAAATAATGCCTTCCATCAGTTAAGCCCTTTGAAGCAAACAGATCTTCACAGAAATAGGCCATTCATCGCCCAAAAGAGCATAATGGCCCGTAATCGGGACGCGTCTTTACGGCCCGAGATATCAGACGATCTCATCCGTGAGATCTTTAATCGTTATTCCTTTAAACTCGGAACTTAGTTGTACTGCATGGTAAATACAGCATCCGCATCCGCATCACCCGCGCTGGTTGTCGCCGCGGTTGAAACATAGCGAGCAGCAAACGGCAGGGTGTTTTCACCGTCAATCAGCTTATGCGGCGTAGAGAAGGTTGAACCATCCAGCACGACCGGCTTAGAAGCTTCATCCAGAATCTGAATACCTACGTTACCCGCAGTCGCTTTATTCTGGTTGGAGGTAACGGCCAGTAAGCCATCGTTAACCGAATCCCGCTGGCCGGAGAAAGCAACCGCTGCATTGGTGTAAACGCTGGCGTCGCAATCTTCCAGAACGATGTTGAAAGGAATAGAAGCGGAGGTATCACCAACCTTTGTAAAAGAAGCGGTGCGATACTGTCCCAGGGGCACAGGTTGATCCTGAGAATTAACATTTACCGCGCAGGGTGCATTAACAAGGCTACCGGTAAAGTGGATGGTTCCGCCGTCGGCAGTAATCGGTGGTGGTGGATCACCTGCTGCATTAGCCATACTGGACATTAAAGTACAGGCAGTAACGATAGCGAGTGCTGCTTTACTAATATTCATAACGTTTTCCTTGAAATAGAGTTTAACCCATCGGCCTGTTCCAGGCTTTTATGCGAAAACGTGTGCATGCCATAATTGTAAATAACACGAAGACGCATAAATAAAATTTATCCTGGCGCTTCCTTTATGCACTTCAGACAAATTATTTTCTGGAATGTGTCGATCGAGGGCTATTTTTATCTACTTTAAACGCATCTACAAAATCGTAATTAACGATCAATAATTGATCCATGATAGCGACAGCCTATATAAAAGAAAAATCTCAAAACGCATACTTATAATTCCCGATGCGAGAAAAATCTCAAAATCAACCTGTAACGCCGCAAATATTAATTTCAAATGCATTGAATATCAGCCGGTTAACAATATGTGATGAATTTATCAACCTTTTACACTCAGCGAATGGCAGTACATATCTATACATATATAGAATTACTTTGAATTATTATTTACATTAACTTAATTATATTTAAAGATGATATTAAATTAACGAAATATTTTATTTGAATAACACATATTTAACATTTACATGAGCCACCGATGCCACATAAAGAGAGCATAAAATATATTACAGATTTTTCTCACAAGGTATTTGCCGCGTGGACAAACCCTAATAAAATTACAGGAAGGGGAAATTTGCAGAATAGCGCCTTAAAAGGCACGACAATATTACTCATTTGATGCCTGACGACCCGGCTAAAAAAACAAACTAAATTCAGAATTTTCTTGCGTCATCAATTAGCGGGCTAATTCTATTCTGACAAGTTATTTCGCAGGGATTTATAAAATGGATAAATAGTTAGCAAGCTTATTTATTTAACGTCTCCTCCGGAACGATCGTTTAGCGCGCAGGATAACGTTTGTTGTGGAAAGCAACGAAGCTCAGTATGCCTTGAGCAATTCACCACTCGCACATCGCTAAGCTTCATTTCCCGGGCAAGCAGTTCAAAATGCCGGTGCCACCTTCTTATGCTCAGCTCGTCAGGGTTTCTCAGCGCCTTAAATTCACCGTGCCAGTGGGTACCGTGCTGCAAAGAGCAATCATACCCTAACAGCAGGATGTGTTTTGCGCCCAGAGATGCGGCAAACTGAACAGCCCGCTGTCCAGAATTAAAGGCGCCTCCCGCACGGTGTAGCCGCAGATTAAAGTCTTCCGCGGCATCGCTACTGCATGTCCAGCGCTCGGCGCTCACGGTAATAGCTTCATGGTGGCGGGACCACCATTTCCAGTCACCGGCATAAATGATGTTGCATTCCGGCACGGCTTCCCAGCTGCTGTTAACCGCTATTATTGGCCAACCGGCGCTTTGAGCAAGTAATACATCCTCACGGCACAATGACGGGCCGCTGGCGATGCAAATCGCCCGTTGCCACTTCATACAACCTCCTTAAACAAATTCACCCGTTGGCTTCAGGACACGGAAAACTCCCCCTGCCGGGCAGAGGGAGAGAATGTTATGCCGACTGACGCGTTTCAACGTTATACAAAATCCCCGTCTGGGACAGTGCTTCGCCATTGAATCTGGAGGCATCAACAACAATCACGGTCTGGTTATCCGTTGTGACGATACGCGGCTTATCGGTAGCGGTATCCCCCTGATTGATCTCCTGCTCCGTGCTCACCTGCGCATAGGTAGAGGTAAACTCGTTATAGAAAGTGCCTGCATTGGTGGTTTCCCATGCAACGATAAAATAGCGCTCACCACTGGAATCAATCGCAGGCGTACGCTTAATAAACGGGCGGTTGCAGGAATGGTTTGCCTGATTGAGGACAATCGGACTCGCCAGGACCTGCGCCCCGCGCAGGCTTGGGAAGTAGGGGACGGTATCGCCGTAAACATCTCCTTTCGTGCCCTGTACATAGACAATTTTAAAGGCAGGCGCCGCGCTATCATAAGCCACGCTAAAAGGCCCAATTTGGGAAGCAGAGTAGTCGCTAAGATGGGTCTGGGTAATGACTCCGCCAGCTGCCGGGGCAAGGCTATAGAAACCAAGCATGTCGGCATCTTTCTTAAGCACGACAAGCACTTTTTCACCGATATTTAAAAATGCCAGCGACAGGGTGGTGCTGTTATGCAGATCGAGACTTGCTGAAAAATATTCGTTTGCGAACGTGTCGTTTAAATTTTGCTGATAGGACGCATCGGTGAAGACGCCGTTATCATCCATTTTAAAGGCTTTGAATTGCACTTGCTTATCCGCAACCGAAATCCACATCACCATAACGGTTTTGGTCGCTTTATTGTAAACCACGCGCGGCGCAACATAATCGCCGTTAGCCTGGCTCACCTGCACGGCGATGCCTTCACTAACAAGCTGACCCGTTGTACCCAGAGAGAAGCTGCGCATATAGATATGATAATTGCTGCCCGCGGCGTTGCTGGCCCAAACGGCGATAAACTTATCCGTATCGTCAACCGGGGCAATATCAGCATCTTTCTGAATATTGGTCGTCATATCTGGCACCGGGAAAGCTGGATTCAGAATGCCCTTGTTACTCATTACAATACCGTTAAGCGGAGCCTTTGATGTTGAAGACGTCGAGGTAAAAACGCTGACCAGGTGGCTGCTCAGACTGGTTTTCACCACGCTACAAATTCGGTTAGCGGCACTGTCATTGAAGAGAATTTGCAGGCCTTCATGATAATTAGTATTCATTGTATATCCTTTGGTTTATGTAACTTAATACCTGATTACAGGTTAAGGGTTTATCGCTTAATAAACTGCTAACAGACATATCGCCTGGCCAGGCGTTTAGAGTGGTAGCTCAGTGGCAAATAATGACTCGCCGTAATCAAGAGTGCGCCAGTTATCCTGCTGTGCTGAAACCAGTAATGTTCCTTGTTCCACAATGGCAATGTTTGCTGGATTAATAACATCCAGTGATGCCTCTGGAGTCTGAATATTAAGTTCGCTGTTCAGCCCGGTATAAAAAAGCTTATCTCCCTCCCATAACACGATGTATTGATCGAGATATTTGACAAGCACCGGACGCAAATAAAAACCGGTGGACTGGTTAACACGCTGCGGCGTACCTCTGACATTCTTACGGGACGCATCTGTAAATATCTGCTGGCTGATAATATAAATGTTATTAATAACGCTGGTGTCGGTAACCTTATCTTCAGAGTACACCGTTAAAAGCTGCTGTTGTTCTTTATCGAGCAGCGTCTCATGAAAACCAACGTTTTCTCCGCCCTGCTCAAAGAGGTGCGTTGCGGTAAGCCGATCGTTAGCGATAGCTATCTGATATGTACAAATAGAGCCCGTCTCAAGCAAGAACTGCAGGAAGAAGGTGTTTTCTCCCGCTGAAGTTAACGTCAGATTAGCCGTCCGAGCCCGGGCGCCATTAAAGTAATTCAGGCTCAGATATTCATCAATTTCTAGCTCTACCGACAGAGGCTGTAAGGTTTCGGTGGAATAAAGACGCAGCTTAATATTTTGTGCCAGCCCGTCTATCCAACTGACCAGCAGCATCTTGTCCACAACGGCTGCCCGCACCAGCATATGCTCCTCTGAGGCATGCGTATCATTGAGCGTGACCTGACGAATGATTTTCAGGTTTTCATCAATCTCTGCATAATTCAGGTTGGTAAAAGAAGATATTCCTTTACGTTCACACCAGACCGTAGAAACCAGCACGCCTGATAAGGCATCTGAAAAGGCCACAGAGCTGATATCTTCAATCATATTTTGGCTGGTCGTGTAAACAGCCGTGCTTGCCGCCGACGATCCTTTCCGGCCATAAAGCGAGCAAATGTTATTTTTCAGATCGCTTGCAGTATAAAAATAAAAAGGTTCACCAGCCTTATTTTTCACTGCAGCCACATTACGGATAAATTCATTGTTATTCATAAAGTACCTCACGTTCAATATTTGACGGGATACGCGCTTATTACTCTCAGCATGTTCAAAAGTGAATAAGTCGTTTATCCATCCAGGAGATTAAATTTTTGAGCGGATGCTCTCCAACCGGTGCCATATGTAAGTTGGTTAAACAATACGGTTAAGGCAGAATTATGTACATTTCAAAATTTATTGCTTAAGGATTTTTTTGTGTTGTTACGTTCGAGTTTTACGCACACTAATTCATTAATATAGAAAATAGGGCCCTCTTATTTATTCTGGATAAGTGTGATGGCCAGCATTACGAAAGAATGGTTTTGCTTAACGCCGAAGGTGGCATTGTTTTATAGCCAGAAATGGCTATCCATTTCTCGTGCTCAATTCTTTGTTATCTTTCATACTGAGCAAAATCAAAACCTGAAGAGATAATTTTAACCACATCATTTTTATATCATCACCAGTAACAGAAAAAACTTCAGCCATGCAGGAAACGGTAACAACATAGCTGAAGCAATATAAGAATCTATACTATTAATTAGATATTGATGCTGGCTGGAATTTTTGAAGGCAGTAGCGTTTCATAAGGAAGCTGGCGAGTCGTATTTTTCTGCTGGATAGCATTCTCAATGCCTTGCAGGTCCTTGCGGAAAGCCTCAACCATGCTGTATACGTCGATATTGTGCGAAGAAAAAATAGGGTTGCCTTTGCGATCGACATACTCCCCGAGATAACCGTTATAAAGATTTCCTAACGCGGTATAAATATCGATTTTCTTCATCGCACGCGATAATACTGGCAGCATATTTAACCACTCATCCCGTGTAGCATTACTAACCGCGGTCGGCTTGTGGTAATTGAGCGTGCCCACCATGCCCGGCGCGTACATCATCCAGCCAGGCTGGGTGAAATTAACAGCGGCGTGTTGTGCAGAGCTCGTAAAGATAATCATCGTCAGCACTTCGGCAAGCTCTGGGCGGGTGGTGACTTTTTTGAACCCTTTAATTTTACCGTGTTCAACCAGATCGTCCATCCAGTTGTTTAATGCCTCATCCTCTGCAATCTGTGCGCTGGTAACGTAAAAATGGTTCACATAACCGGTGACAAATTTCAGGATAGCATTCCAGATCAACAAACCGTCATCCCGGTACGGGTATTCAGGTAGAGCCGTCTCGTCATCCACGCCACGCAATTTCAGCTCGGTGGGCAAGAAATGATCGTAGAAGTTATAATTCAGCCGGATATCAATGGATGTTTGCGCCAAATCACCAAGCGGAGCCGCCATTAAAGTATCCACGAACTGAACCGGCCCCAGCAGCGCCAGCGTAGCGTTGTGGTTAATGCGGTTGGTTCCTTCAAAATGGGAAATCAGCAGATCGTAAATCGGGTGCTCGCTTTGCAGATTACGAATGGTGGCGATAGCAAAAGCTTCGCAAAGCAGGTGCGTCAGCCCCAGGTGGCTGGCAAGCTGGTGCTCGGTTTTATCCGCCGCCTGAATAACCAGCTTCGCCCTTTCCCATCCCCAGTAATGCTCCGCGTCATTCAGGGCCAGGAACATAGGGTTGCTGTCCTCAGGGTTCTGACCGCACTGGATAGCCACGGATTTAAGCCTTTTATCTTTCTTAGAGACGGCAAACAGCGCCATCGCCGCATAGGAATAGCCAATCACCGGCTTGCTGTCGGTATCCGTCGCGGGTTTGGAATAGCCCTCCTCAGCGGTAGCATTAGCGATGCGGCTGTAATCGAGCATGTAAATACGCTTCTCTTTTAAAGCCTGGGACAAGGAGTCCTCGCTGCCCATAACCTGCTGATACTGCGCTTCAGTCAGCGGAAAATTAGCTGGCAGGGTGGTGACTCCCCGCAGCGACGTGGGGTTGTTGCCCGCCAGCCGTCCCCAGGCAAAGTAATCATCCTCATGCATATGGGCGGCGCTGGCAGGGATAGCGATAGTTTTGTACTGCTCATCGTATTTCGCCAGATCGCTGTCCGTTTCACGGAGGCTGCACCACTCGTTAACCGCCGCCTTCATTTCTGCAATTTCGGCGTCTCGTTGAATCGCGCGCTCCGGTGATTCATTATGGAATATCGCATCAAACTTCTGCTGTTCCAGCTCAACCAGGCGGGTAATAGCTATACGCTGTGCCTCCGTTGGGCTGGAAAGCTGAGAGAGATAATATTGCTCGTGGTTGCTTTGAATTAATTTCCCAAGCGCGATAAGTTTATCGGTATAAGAGTCACGCGGGTGTAACTCATTCGGTAAATCCTGCCCAGCGGGAATATCCAGCATCGGCACGCCAATCATCGGCGAAAGATTTTCAGTCCAGTTATATTTGCTCATGTAATACCTCCAAAAAAATGGCCGGCGGGCAATGCCCGACAGCCATTTTGTTTAATTAACCGACGATAAAGCAGTAGTAATGTAATACCCACAAGGTCCCGGTTGAATTATCAGTCCCGCTTTGCATATTAAAAATCTTAACGCCTCCCAAGACTTCGTCTGAGGTCCAGTACTCGCTGTCAACGTTCCACCCCTGATTGGCATAAGCAGTCATATCGCCCCATTCAGTGTAGATTTGCTTATACAATTCCAGGCTTGCTAACGAATCCGGATGATGTTTTTTAGCCTCACCATAAGACACGGTTTCATCTGCTTGCGGCTGTACGAAAGTTTCCACTTCAAGAATATACTGGTCGCTTTCCCCGCTTAATGTATCGGTGGCGGTAATAACGCATGGCTGATCGGTACGGGCCTTAATGGTTACCCCGGCGGTACGATCCAGATCGTTACCCTCAACGATGACCTCTTCGGTTGCGCCCGTCACTTTCCAATCAATAGGGCCGTTGCCGCCGGTGGTATGCAGAATAAAGGAAGCCCCTGCCCACGCGGTTTTTGGCTGATCGGCCGTAAAGGTATGGTTTGCGTTAGTCGCGCTGCTGATATAGAAGCGATCAGATACCGGCTTGAACGTAACCGTCGCCTCATCATTCTCGCTCTGGCTGGAAATCACAAATGTAGAAACTGTAATTTCTTCCGCAACGGTATCCGTAATATTGGCAGTGACCTTACCGTTACCATCCGTTACGGTACTGAAAATTGCCGAGTTGCTTTCTTTAATGACAGCGTTGCCGTCTACTTCTACCACGACCGGCAGCGCTACAGCAGGTTTAAATGAGGTCGCATCAGTGAAGGTAAATTCCACCACGTTTGCAGCCCCACCGTTTGCCTGTGCGTTATTGGTAATAACACGATGCTGAATAATATAGGTAGTGCCAGCTTGATATGACATATTATATCTCCTCGATATATTTAGGTTATTAAAAAAGTATTAGATATTGATATGAACAATAAGAGGGCACAGTTCATCATGACCCCGTTTTCTTTGTTCCCCGGTATCGGCATTAGCAGCCCAGGCGCTTAATGAATCGTATTCAGAAGTCCAGTACTCGCCACCCACAGGCCAGTCGCTAAAGGCGCTTAACTGGCCCCACTGTGTGAATAATTCCTTAAATTTTGCACGGTCCGGGAAGACGCTGGTTTTTTTGGTTGTAATAAAATTGCTGTAGCTTTCCGGAGTATTAACCAGGAACAACAGATCGGTGATATTAAAGGAATAACCGATCGTTTCCTGAGTAACAGTATCAACGCAGGTCAATACTTTTTCGCCAAAGAAAGGCTGCAAAATTTTAACAGTGAGGATCGCCCCTTCCCCGTGTAGCTCAAGCGTACCGTCGTCGTTGTATGACCATGAAACCTGCCCGCTACCACCGTCAGTAAGAATGGAAAACTCTGCTCCGCACCAGGCAATGGTTGGCTGGCCGGCAACAAGGGTTTTATTTTTGTTATAAATGCTCGAAATATTGAGTGCCGCCCAGGCTTTATGGAAATGTACATCCACAACCTGTTTTACATCCTGATTTTCAAATAAAAAAGCGGTTACTTCATTTGTTTCATCTGCTTCAGAAGTATTGACCAGGCTGATATCAAGGTGTCCATCATCTGAGGTGGTAGCTCTTAAAATCTGGCTTTCGTTATCTTTAAAAAACGCACTTCCATTTACTTCAAAAACAATATCAATATTGGCGACGGGATGACCATCCACATCGGTTACGGTTGCGGTAATAATATTCTCGTCATTACCGTTCGCCGTAGAATTATCCTGCTTAACGGACAAGGTCAAAACCTGCCCGGCTCCACTAATTTCATTTAGATGTGACATATCCACTCCTTACGCTATAGGTGTTTCATTATTTATGATGAATATAAAATGCAACCTTTAAAAACAATCATCCTCCATAATTTTTTACCGCATCGGTTAACGTCATTCGGGTGAAGCAATCCAGTTCAGTTTTCCGGGTACAATTTATAATGGGTAACGTTTCCTGATATTTATGCAGTGCAGCGAATTGTTTCTTCCAGCCGTATATACTGTTTTCAGTAGGATTATTCAGATCCCACCCGTGCGCGCCGTGCCAGTGGAGACCGTTTTTTATTGAACAATCGTAACCCAGTAAAAAGACCATCTCTGCGCCAAGATGGATAGCCAACTGGATTGCTCTTAATCCTGAGTTATAGGCCCCCACAGCAGGAAAGTAGTGTAAATTAAAACGCGAAGCCGCCTCCGCATGACTGCTCCACAGCTCAGCATATCCAGTATTTAGGCCAGAATAATAGGCTGCCCACCACTCAATGTCCCCGGAAAATATAATGTCCGTATGCGCCACCATCTGCCAGCTGTTATTCACTGAAATAGTTTTTGCTTCCAACAAAGCAGCTAACTGAATATCCTGTCGACACAAAGAGGGCCCACTGGCTATACAAACATATTTATTCACGTATGGTTATCCTGCATCAGATAAATAATGCGTACCTCCTGTAATAATAACGTCCTACCATCGTTATATTTTAGTAAAATAGCCGTTATTACTAACAGCATAGTTAATAAAGAACAAACCACATTCCGGGATGCGTTGTCTTTATATTGACAGAATATGCTCAACACGCAACTACAATACTCAATATAAATAATTGTTTAGGTTGCATAATTTAACAATTAATTTTTATTTAATATCTTACAAAAGCGGACCTGGATAGTTTTGTTGCATGGAGTGGAAAGTTAAATGCAATGCTCGAGGACAACACAAATATGCTGGACACAGAACAATGACGTCTGGCGGATATTGCATAGTGACCGATATAAACACACAGGCTTTTTGCCTGTAGAAGAGAGGAAGAAGCGGATATGGAGCACGCAGCGGAGAGGATTACCCAGGCCTTACAGGGAAAATTTAATCCCGACCGGCGTTCGCCCCTGACGATTTTAACCTCACCAGTGCATTTTAAATGAAGGCCGGACTCGCCTTTCTAAGTTAATCATCTGAATTTTAAGCGATTAATATATAGATAATTGATGTTATATACTTACATGTATACTCAACTGTTTCCCTTCGAAAATCAGCGTAGTCACAAAACTCCTGAATCATCTCACCGACGATGTAGCGATTATACTCAATAGAATAGTTTCAGCCAGGAACGTTTTCCTTTCCAATAACAAACCAACAACTAGCACTTCCACAACAATGCTAATGCTTTCTATCTCACTCCGGCAGAAAAGTGCTCCTGTAAACAAATCAATATGTTATCTTCAGTACATTTAAGGTTGAGAAGAGAAAAATGATGTTTACAATGTTAAAAGATTTTCTTAGTATCCCAGTTATCGCAAGTGTTATCCTTGCCATTCTCGCCTCAATAGTGAAAAAGTATACACACTTCAGTCGAAGAGATTTCTTTTCTCTTTCCCCTTTAGAGCAGATCGAAGCTGTCAAATGGCTAAGACAATCAAAAGCAGCATCTTCAGATCCATTAGATGTGGCTGAACAACAATTTCGCTTACTATCATTAGGTCTACATAGAGATCGAGATTTATCTTACAGGCTAGTGGCTTTTCACTCTAGTCACTCACAAATATATATTCAATCGTTAAAGGCAATATTACGGTGGCCGGGGTTATATAACATCGACGATGGCAAGATATATCCCCACAGCCATTTAAAGTGGGATCTACCACTCATGCTGATTGTTATACTGACCATTATGGGTTCAGAGGTAATTGAAAGCTACTCACGTGAGGATGTCAGTCAATTTATTCTTTTCTTGACTGTCACCTTGGCTGCGCTAATCCCATGGATTTGGGTGTTATCCTGTACCCTCAAGATATTTAGCATCAGTAAAAAACTGAACGCATATACTCCACCAACCATTGGGGCTGAAGCTAGTAAAGAGGATTTCAGCTTAATTCTCAATAACAAATACCCTTAAAGCCAGCTATGTTTTTATAGGATATAAACTATGCTTTATAAATACATAGCGCCTGCCACTATTGGCAGGTGCTATGTATATTTTATGAATTGGATGAAGACTGATGCTTTAAGTCAAAAAAACTGCTCAGAACTCTCACAAAACAGCATCATTAAGACTTCGTCGCAATAAACCAATCGCCTGTCGTGCTTGCAGGATATCTACCGCCAGAAGATAAGGTGATTGCTCCTGCCAGTTAAATCCTCTGCGATCGATACGAACCAGTTCGTACTTCTCCACCAGAAAGTTAACAGCATTAGCCAGACTGATACCAGCATCAATATGTTCCTTAATAACAGTTTCATCACTGAACGGCGTGTCGTTCAGTGTCAGACCATAGTGCTGTTCAAGCAGACGAGTAAGTAACATTTGCCAGACTGCAACGGGCGACAGGCAGGGCTTCGCCGCCCGCGAAATTGTAGCAGGTAGATTTTTCATGTTTACTCCCGTGAAATTTGTTAGCGTTGAGTGGGATAAATGGCGATGTATACGTAGCCGCAAGTACCAAGGGTATCGGCTTCGCAGGTGAAACCGTTGTGGTACAGGGTGACACAGTGGGCATGGCGAGGATTCATTTCACCAGTGGTCAGCATCGATTCCATCTGACGGATAAAATGCGGAAATACGACATCCAACTTCAGGCATTCGGCGTCACTGAACTTACCGGTGATACTGGCCCGGTCAGCCAGATAGTGCAGTCGGTTGCACTCCTGAATTAATCTGACTCCAAGACGTGGAACAATATCGCTTTTTATTCCCCATTCATGGGCTGGTAATAATGACATGAAAACCTCCCTTTAAAGCAAACCAAGCTCAGCAAAAGACACCACCTCGTTTCCCACTACAAGATGATCCAGCACGCGCACTTCCACCAGTGCCAGCGCTTTCATAATCCTCTGAGTAATATGTTTGTCCTGCTGGCTGATTTCTGTCGTACCAGACGGGTGGTTGTGCGCCAGAATGACCGCAGCGGCGTTATGTTTCAGGGCTGATTTCACCACTTCACGGGGATGCACCTCGGTATGGCTGAGCGTGCCGGTAAACAGTGTTTCTCGTCCCAGCAGGCAGTGTTGATTATCGAGATACATCACAATAAACACTTCACGCTCCTGATGAGCCATATATAGCTGAAGCCAGGTTTTGGTGAAACTTGTAGAGGTAAATGCCTCACCGGGCTGACGCTGATATTTCTCAACAATTCGTAATGCCCGTCTAATAACGCGTTGCTCGTTGGCCGGAAATACCGTGGATAAGTTGGACACAGACATAATGGTTCCTTAAAACAAAAGGCCCCGCTGGTTTATTAGCAGGGCCTGAAGAATGATAAAAAGTTTCATGATGCGAGATGCAACATATTCTCGGCCATCACCCACAGAGCACGATTAAGCTTCACATCACCGTCGATACCGTTTACCGCACGGGTATGAGCGCGCTTGCCGCTGGTCGTGCGCCCCGAAAGACCACCTTTAATCAGGTTTTCCTGAATACGCTGGTAAGTGGTCCACAGGTCATTACTCTCGTCCTGCCAGCGGCGCGGCGTAAGTATCTGCGATTCCGTCACCGGTTGATGCTCTTTGCCAAAGCGATATGTTAATGCTGCTTTCGCCATCGCCTGCTGAGCAGTTGGCGGTAACAAAAGTGACTGCATCGCATCACGCTTTTCTTCCACCCGGTCAAACACACCGAGCACTTCGTAAGCGCCTTCAATCACCTTCTCAACGACATTACCTTTATGCGGCACCCGCACTTCTCCAAATGACTGACCGCAGACCAGTCCGTTGGTACAGACGGCACGAAACAGCCCCGGCAACATCTGGTAGCTCGATGAGCCATCATGACTGTTAAGAAGAATGATTTCCGGTACCTGATGGCCTGTGAGTTGCCCGGCGCGACGCAGCCGCAGCATATGTTTGGTGTGCTCCCGCTTGCTCTGGTCACGAACCTTCGTCTGGCACGCAAAGAACGGTTCAAACCCTTCGCGCTGCAGGCTCTCCAGTATGGTGATGGTGGGAATATACGTATACCGGTCAGAGCGTGATTCATGTTTATCACTCCCGAACACGCTGGGCACATGCGCCATCAGTTCTTCGTGGGTAAGTGGGCGGTCGCGTCGTATCTGGTTAATGCGGCCAAAGCGGCTGGCTAATCTCATAACGGGTTCCTTATTTGGTCGGCATAAATGAAAAGGCCATATCCTTTCGGGGATATGGCCTGTGATTACAGTGGAAGCAAATTATCGTTAAGTGTCGGATGAACCTTCAGCATCAACCTTCGAGACCGCGCCAGCGCTCATTGCATCATGGCGGGCAGGAAGTGCAGTGATGCTGAGCCTGTCATTACGGTATTGCTGCAGTTGCGCCAGCAATGGCTTCTTACGAGAGTGCAGATAGGTCCGGCACACCTCCCGGCTGACGGCCAGCCTGACCGCTGCCGGTAGCAGCTCATAGGCCTTTTCAAAAACAGCATCCACAAACGCATCATCGCTGAGCCTGTTCTCGGCCAGATTTACTAGCCCGTGTATCACGATGCTTTCCAGCATCTGTCTGGATTTCGATACTTTGCTGTCGCTGACGGACTCCCCCAACTCAGGGAGGGAATTTGTCGCGCCCACCTCAGTGAGGTCCTCATTGCCTGTTTCTGGCAATTTTCCTCTGTTACGGGAAAAATGCATTTTGCTTTTCAGCCCACTCAGTTTCCCTTTTATCGTGTCAGTCATGGGATTGGCATCCTGTGATTTGTAATGAGGCTCAGGCCAGCGAGGCCAGTTTTTTTAGACCCTTAATCAGGCTCAGCGTGGTCAGACTGGCCCCGAGCGTCTGAACCAGCACCGACTGGCTGCGCATCATCGTGACCCCGGCAACACTCAGAACCAGCGGCCAGGTAAGATCAGGGTGTTCCGTTTTTCGTATATCTTTTTTCATAATTGATGCCCCTGAGTCAGTAACACGCCCCGTATGCTCCTGTGCAGACCCATTTGCCATTTTTGAACGACTGGGTATAGAACGAGCCAACGGGCCGGGCCATCACGGTACGCGAGTGCGGGGTATCAAATGTCACTTCCAGTGTCCCTGACTCACCGGTATCAGTCTTAAAATGCGCCACCATTTTTTTACTGCCGGGTGAAGCCTCAACGCCAGTAATCGTGCTACAGCGCCCCGGCGTGCCGGAATCCAGACGAACAGACTCGTTCGCCATGGCACAGCCATTAGCCCTGAGTTCATCAACGTTGCTCATCTCTACCACTGGCTTTCTGGAAGCACGAAAGCGAACAGCATCGTTACGAATAGTCGGGTCATCTCCCTGCAGGGATAAATATACCGGGCAGTCAGCATCCCCCACGCGACAGGCTTTTTGCACCACATCGCGATGGACCCAGCCGCTGAAGCCGATGTATGCCGCCCCCACTTCATCCTGACACCAGGTTCTGTCCATCGTCACCTTACGGGTACTGTTGGGTACAGTGACGGTAGTCATTACGCAGGTCACCGCCTTTACCGCCTGACCGTCATCGCGTATGGCAGACTGACTGCGGTCTGAAGGATAAAAGGGCGCAATTCCCACTCTGTCATAGCCTTCTTTCTGAAGGGCGTTCACCTTAAGCGCATCGCGCATATTTCCCTGCTGAGCGGTATTGAGTAAAGCGGCTGTTTTGTCATTGACCGCCTTCAGGGCATTGCCGCCCTGAGGAGTCAGAAAGAATGTGTAACGTTGCGCGTGAACCTCGCCATACACATCCAGTGCAAATGACATGGAAGGCAGCATCAGCAGGGTCAGACTCAGAAGTAATGTAATGATATTGCGCACAGCAATCCCCTTGTATTGATAAATGAGTAGTGAAAGAAAGATGTCGGTTGATTCCGGCTGGAGTACGTCACAGCGGCATAACGGCCTGTACAGGTATTCAGCGCGCAGCAGCGTTATGACTGTTACTGAAATAGAGATTCAGCGACTGACGCAGTCCTGCCAGGTGATGTCCTGCAGCGCCTCCCAGAGTCCGGCAGTTTTGAAGGATTTCGAGAGATTCTGTCCCATGGAGGTGACGGTGACCTGACCACGGTCACCGGAATTCTTCAGGGCCATAAAAGCGGCTTCGCCCAGTGAATACGTTTTTGAATCTATGTTCAGTCCCGGTTCTGCGAGGCCGGTTTCAGAGGACACGCGGTAATCTTCAGCCGGTACGCTATAGGCAAGGGCCAGATGCCCGCCAGTACAGGTAAGGGTGAGACGCTCGTTGCTGGCATTGTCTGTGTTAATTTCAAATTCCATCGCACTGATGGTGCCGAACCAGCTTCCCCATTGCTGGTCCAGGATGACGGCGTGCGAAGCGGTACTGAATAATGCAGCACTGAAAAGCAAGGCAGAGGGCGACTTCAGCATAGTTGTTCCTTACTGAGTGTTTTATAAATGAAAAATGGCCTTTTGCTGTACAAAAGGCCATCTGATCGTATGCATTTGAGAGGGGACGGGATAATCGTTAATACAGATCAGTTTTAAGAAATTGATCGTTATTATCTATTGCAAAAACGATCAATAGCAAACTATCAATAGCTAATAACTATCACATTTTAAGTATCGATCGGTACAACAGATCAATGTACAAAAGCCACACCAATAATACATACTGGCGCGACTTCATATGAGTGATATAGGGGCGAAAAGATCTGGAATGCAACGGTGTAATAAATTTTATTATCGATACAAAACTAATATCCGGAAATGTAATCCTTAATAAGGAAAATCCATGAATGGTTTATTGTTATTTTTGTTTGCATCTTCATCATCAACAGAAGGTGATGTCTGGTTTTGTTCACACACTTCCCTGAATACTTCCGTGAGTGTTTTTTCATGAGGTAATTCTCCAATGGGTGCAATATAATAACTGGCAGTGATATAAATATCGTCTGCCTATGTCGTTAGAGGGGTTAGCGTTGATTTTTTATGCTTCGAGACTTCTTCCTGAAATGTATACCCTCCCATGCTTTATTAAAGCGCTTTAAAAAACCAGTATCTTTATGATACCAACATGTATAGAGACAGCGAATTATAAGGCGTTTCTCAGCATTGCTGGACGGTTTAAGATATTGCATCAAAGTGATAGCATTTATATTTACTGAATCTTCACTTATGGCTTTAAGAGAACTACGAGTGGTAAAATCGTTATATCTTACAGAAAATGGGTCATGTTGAGCGAGCTCAGTTAATGTTGATATTGGGTGCTGTTGTGACATAGCTTGAGCAAGCTGAGTCAATGTGACTATATGTGGGGGTTGCTTATTATATTGAGTATCCATTTCGCCACTGCTTTTATGTAATGCACCCTGACTGCTATTCTCCTGTTTTTTTCTCTCTGACTCTTTATTTTCCTTCCTTTTTTTTGCACCTGCTTTTATGTTGGCTCTGTCTTTTTGAAGATACTTCCATGCCCACTCACATTTTTCTTTTTCTTTCTTGGTTAAGGGAAATACATCCTTGTAGTTATACAATCGATACCATTCGGCCCTTATGGCATTCAGCAGCTCCATTTTCCCCTTTAAGCTGGAATCACAGCGATCAAAGAAATCAGTGATAGTGAGGAGTCGTTCTGTGTGGCTTGCCGGATACTGAATAAGATCGAGGTGATCGTAAGTTAATATTGCTGGTACGAATGGAGAGCCATAATCATTTACATCAAAAGAAGTAAAACCAGCCGGAAGCATTTTGATGTCTATTGTTCTTATTGCAAGCCAGACATAATAACAAGCATCCTGGCATTTTTTGAACCAGGCGAAATCACGTGAAGGTATGAAATTTTCAGTAATGTGCCCCCGACTGGCTCTGCCAAATGTATTAGCTATATCAGGATGATAAAAGGAACGCACTGCAGAGTTAATGACTCTGGATGCCCTCTTAATGTCCAGAGAATATAAATAGCTTATATTTATCGCATTAACAACCGGCTTCAGTTGATAATTTAACAAGGCAGATTCATTTTTGTATAACCATCGATAAAACCTTAATTCCCTTTCGTTTTTTAGCTTCACATCTGACTTGTTTCCGTTCATTCAATCCCTCTTATGTACCATACCGTCCTCCCCCTTCTGCCCGAACTCTTCAGGGTGTTTCGTAGGGGAACTCATAGCGTTAATCATAGCTAATACATAGGGAAAAACGTAGGTGCAAAATCACTCACAACCACTATGAATACTGATTCTTCTCCAGAAAAATCAAAAAAAACACCTTTCCGATAGTACTCAACTAAAGTGCCTGCTACAAGCATAAGAAACACTCCCAAAAAGCAGAGCGAAAAGGCTCCAGGGTAGCTATGCAACCAAGGGGCAGATGTAAACTATATTACGCCCCTCCTCCTCCGGACAATAAAAGTAAAATCGTACATCTGTGACCTATCCATTTGAAAGGATGCCGCCCGGCGTCCTCCTGATACACTCATTTGGAGAAGTCATGAACGAGATTGATATTTATAAAGACCGGTTCGTTGATATGTTTTTCATTACTGAACTGACCGGCCAGTCAGATAAGTGGTTTTATAAATTAATACAGGATGGCAAGTTCCCCAAACCGATTAAGTTTGGGCGTAACTCTCGCTGGACTGAACGTGAAGTCAAAGAGTGGCTGGAAGAAAAAATAAAGAGTTCCAGACAGTAAACCAGCCGTAAGAAGATGTATAATAAAGAACACTAACTTTATACTGCATTTTTACCCAACCGCCCCTTTAGGCATAAGAGTTTAGATAGAACTTTATTGCCGCTATTTATATTATTGCATTTAATTATCACTTACTGAATACAGATATCTGTCTATAATCGTACCTAATTAACCAACCATTAATTACGTATTATTCAAACTGAGTGATAAGCTATTTGATAATCATTAGTTCACAGTTACCCTGCTAAAGGTTAACAGATACAATATCACTCAGTGACTATGCATAACTGATGCTACGCCGTACTCCATCTAACTTATTAACTATCAGATACCCCTCCCCCATTAAACCTGCCATAAAGCAGTACCGTATAAGTACAGAGATATCTGTAAGTCATTTCCATCATCCAATTATTGCCTGCCAGCGATTACTGGCAGGCACCTTTACGAGTATTTATAATGAACTTACCTGATAACGTTTTATCATCACATGCTGACATCTACATTGATAATGACCAGCTGAATCTGGTTATTACTACCGACCACGAATCAAGAGACCAGATAGAATCTCTTGATACCTGTCTTAAAAATCTGAGCAAATACTCTTCGTTACCTTTTACTGTCATGTTTAATCGCACTGATTATAAGCAGAATGAAGGTGCTATATGGCTACTGGATGCACTACGCTATCTGGAAATACTGGAGAAGGCTTACCTGAATAACCGTGTAGCCAATCCCCGTATCGCACTGTTTCGTCGACTGGTCAATCAAACCGATTTAGGTTTCCGTGTTCGTAACGGGAAGATATTATCATCAGACCCAATAACAACAGCTGAGTTGCTGAACAAGATTGCACAGGATTATCGCTCAGCCGTTCACCAGCCTGATTTCAAAAAAGCATACAAAAAATATAAACGGACTTCGGTGAAAAACCTGAAAGGTGCATGGAATTATCTCCGTCATCTGCAGTCCTGCTATTCGCGTCTTCTGGTATTACGGGTGGATTTATCCTGGAATGATGAACATAAATCAGCGATCACCGCTGATATGGCCCGTGCATGCCGTCAGAAGCTACTTCGTAACATGAAAAAGAATCCACTGTTTCGCCATGTGCTGGGGACGGTATGGAAACTGGAGTATGCCCCTTCCCGCCAGTTTCATTATCACATGCTCTTTGTGCTCAATGGTCACAAGGCACAGCAGGACGTCAGCCTCGCCCGGGCATTCGGTGAGTACTGGAAAGACACCATCACTGAAGGCAAAGGGCATTATTACAACTGTAATGCTCACAAGGATCGTTATACCGAGTGCGGTATAGGCAAGCTGGAGCGTGGGAATACATCAATGGAAAACGGGTTGCTTAAGGCAGTCAGCTATCTGACAAAGATTGATACCTGCGCGCGTCTGGTCCTCCCGGGGAATGCCAGGACCTTTGGTCGGGGTGAAATCAAAGTGCTTAAGATGAAGAAAAAGACTTAAGCCATAACAACTAATGCTGAAATTCATCAACCAACCTCATTTAAACCAACAAAGCCAGCTACGGCATGCTGGCATTTCTATGCACAGGAATTGCTTATGCATTCGTTTGTATTAGCTCCCAATGCGGTCACCTGTTACGGTGAGTGGGTTACTCCGCACACTGCAGAACAGACGGATTACGATTCGTTATTCTGCGCCAGCTGCACGTTAAAGTTAGGTGTTCACATTGACCCACTGACGGGCCTAAAAAATTTTGTTCATACGCCACTGCGACTAGAAACATCAAATCTTATTGCAACCTGCGCTTACAGCAAGGTTGCTGGTGGGAATACAGAGTTTGACCCTTTACGGGCAACGGAACCCCGTCAGCTGCACTCCAAAACGGTGAAGCAACACTGGCAATGCTGCTGGTGCCGTCTCTGTTGGAATGGTGAAAAAGTATGCCCGCAATGTAAAGACTGGCTCTATGCCATTAGTATATAACTATCTGATCTGAAGATATAAAATTCCAGATCTGCAACAGGTAAATCTATGATTCATAGTTTCAATGTCCGAAATTTGAACAATCATGGCTAATACGGTAAAACATTGATTGAGAGAGAAACTAAAAGGAGAGTTCAATGGAAAGGAAGCAACAAACCAAGGTCTGCGTTCATCTTCTTGAAAAAGATAAGCCTTATTACTTTACGCCAGAACAGCAAAAAACCACTACTGACTCTTTTTTTCAAGATGCGTTGAAACTGGCCTGGGATAATCACAATTACATTGCAACCTGCTGCTGTGACCCGGCCCAGGAGCTGAAGCTATATGTAAGAAGTAACAAGGGTTCCGGTCCATTTACTCTCTGTCGTAATCCAAACACTGGCCCCAGGCATAAACCTTCCTGCTCTTACCACTCGCGTCTAGATACAGATAGTGGCGCAAAATCATATTCCTCATCGGCTGTCATGGAAGAGGAAGACGGTACCCTGCGTATTGGACTGGATTTTTCGTTACGCGTATCAGCGTCTGGCTCTGAACGCTCAGGCCCTGCTGCAATGTATCCTCCAAGGGAAAAAAAACAAGTAAAGCGCCTTGGGAAAATGAAGATGCTAGGTCTACTTCATTTGCTTTGGGAGAACACGGGATTAAATGAATGGTCCCCATGGCTCGAAGGCAAGAGAAGGCTTACAACAGTCATGAACCGAGTGCAAAAAGAAGCTCGGAGCATTAGACAAGGCCGCACAGTCCTGTCCGATGTTCTATTGCTACAAGGGAACGAGCATACCAATAAGAAGGCTGTAAGTTACGCCTGCACAAACAGTCGTCGTCTGATTGTCATATCAGAACTTAATGAATGGTCTCCAGCTCTGATTACTAGCAATAATCTCCCTTTGGTTGGAACCACGAAGAGTAGTCCCCCAGCCGGGATGCCATATCTGACCATCGATAACTCCCGTTGGGAAAGTTCCTTAGCCAGATTTCCACGTGATGCAGCATGGTGGCAGCATGGTGGTAAAATTATCGCTATTGCTGTTACCGACGTGCCAGAGGAAAGAAAATCTGCGAAGTCAAACCGGATATATTTTACCGCATGTGTTCGTCAAGTGGTTTTAATGATGGTGAGTGAACGGTGGATCCCGCTTGATTCGTCTTTCGAAGGGATCATTGAAGAAAAGTTGGCTAAGGAACGACGCCAGTTTATCAAGCCATTGATCTATGATTCGGCCGAAGATCAGTATCATCCTGATTTCATACTCACGGATGTCAATGGTTCAGATTTCGTTCCCCTAGAAGTATGGGGGCGTGATTCTGAGGACTATTTACAGCACCGGGCTGTGAAAGAGGAATGGTATCAGCAGGAGTATGGTGACACTTGGTGGTCATGGGATGCTATAAGGTATCCAAGAGGCGATGAAGTACCGATCTTTCCACCGAGGAAGGAACACTACGAATCTAAATATCCAGTAGAAAAAAGGGAAACCAAGTGTTAAATGCCATTCTCGAGGGAAAAGCGGGCAGAATAACGCTCAATGAAGAAGTGTCGCAAAGCTGGCGAACGGTTTTTCAGTCCTATGAAGATTTACTGACTGCCGCAATCTGGGGCCGTATTAACTATTTATCGCCTGCCGCAATGGAACAATTTTTTTCAGCATTACTGGGGATAGACATGGAAAGTTGGGGAGAGTTTGAGTCCATAGCTTTCTGGCCAAAATATGTTTTTCCTAATCCAGTTGATGACAAAATGAAGCTTTATCTTTCTGGTCAGGAACGGTTCGCTGAACCCGATGTGGTGATTGCATTCGAACATACTGTGCTGATCGTTGAAGTAAAACCACCGGCTGGTGGTATGCAATATCAACAGCAATGGCGTAAAGAGCTTTATACCTATCTAAATGATGATGACGCCAAAAATAATATCCACTTTCTCGCTCTGGGAAATTTGCCTAGCGCAACAGCAAACTGGTTTATTGAATTGAAAGAAGAGTTTCCGCAAGTGGATTTTCATGGCATGGAATGGCGCAAGCTCAGAGAAATCTTCCAGCACTCGGAATGGAAAGCTCCACAAGATAAGCGCATCATTGTTGATTGCCTGAAAGCGCTTACGCTCTACGGCATCCTGGCCCCCCTGCATTCCTGGCAGCAATTTCATCAATTTCTGGCAGACACACCAGTAGCCTCTGAATACTCATTTTTAAAGGAACAATGAATGGCGCATGACCCTTTTGTTCAAGTTCGCCAAGCCCATCGCATTTGCGGGGCGTATTACCAACAAATACTTCCGATGATCAATGAAGTTGCGCAGAAAATGGGAACATCTTTTTTACTATGGGATACATGGAGTTTCAGTAAGCCTCCTCGTCGTGGAGCTAATCCACTGGAGAGTTGGACATGGGACTATTTGCCGATGATGGATGTTTCGTTTGTATTTAGTAAACAGGAACAACCCAACTCACCGATGGCGGTAAACGACTATGTGCTCGATTTTAAACTGGTTACAGATAGTGAACTGGAGTATGACCAACGCGTATTGATGTATCCTAAAAGCGAAGAACCATTGGCAACTAAGCTGAAAACACCAGCGGAAGAAGCCAAAAGCTATCTGAATATTTATCTTTTTTCTGCAGTGAACGATGATGCAACATACTCATCACCAGAAGAATTGTGGGGCAACTATAATGGCTATCCTGATGTTAATTCAATGAGACAGTTTTCTGACGATAATAGGATCCAAGGTATCGGGTTTTCAGTACCACTGCTGGAAATTGCTAATGACAGGGGTGTGGATATGCTGGTTAAAAGGATTTCCGAACATAGGGAATATTTTTTGGTAGGGCGAGATTCCGGCTGGTCCCATACCTCAGATATTAATCAGACTTACGACTAAGTAGCATTCAGTCTTGAGTTCATCCGGATAGTAACGCGACCGTCGATACATCTAATTGCAAAAACCACAGAGATTCTAAATGAGTGATATCCAACTATTCCGTTACGGCCCTTCTGGTGTAAGCGAACTTTCAGGCAAAGCGGCTACAATTGAAAAAGAGCTGCAATCTCTTATCGAAGCAAACATGGAAGCCTTTCTAGGAGTGCGTTTTCTTGCCAGCGAATACAGTACTGGTAAAACTCACCGTGGAAGAATCGATTCTCTTGGGTTAGATGAGAATAACTGCCCAGTAATTGTCGAGTATAAACGTCATAGCAACGAGAATGTCATTAACCAGGGGCTTTTCTACCTAGACTGGTTACAGGATCATCAGGCGGAATTTCGCTGGTTAGTGATGGATAAGCTAGGCAAAGAGACAGCTGAATGCATTGATTGGTTAGGCACTCGCCTGCTTTGTATTGCGGCAGATTTTAACAAATATGATCAGCACGCTGTACAACAGATCAATCGAAATATCAGTTTGATACGTTATAAACTGTTTTCCGAAGACCTACTTATGTTTGAACTCGTTAATGCAATAACGGAAAAACTATTACAACCAACGATGTTTGCAGATGTTCAGCCTAATAAACAGTCCAAGATGGTTGAGGCGGCTAACACTGAACGTCACGATTTACATCAGAATCGGATTGCCATGGCATCGCCTGAACTGCTAGCCTTATACCAAGAAGTTTGTGATTACTCTGAATCGCTTGGGGATGATGTTCAACGTAAAGAATTGAAGTTTTATACAGCCTTCCAAAAAATAAAGAATTTTGTGAGTCTTCAAATTTGGGCGCCACAGCGTGACCCGCAGCTTCGACTTTATTTAAAACTCAACCCGAGAGAAGTCGAATTATCAAAAGGGTTCATCCATGATGTTACTGATAAAGGGCATTGGGGAACTGGAAACTTAGAAATAATCATACGGACTAAGGATGATGTAGATAAAGCCAAACTTTTAATTGAAAGATCTTATCAAGAAAATTGATTTTCTGAACGATTAAGTTCTTACATTTTCTTTCATTAATTAAAAAATCACATAAAGGGATTAACACCACCATTACATTGGTAACGTCAATCCCTTGCACCTATTTAAGCTTATTTTCAGGGGATAAGAAGTGCCTAGTGTTAATAGGTCAGCCCCATGAAAGCTGCTAATCAACAATATCCTTTATTTCAAAGCGCATAAAATCACTAATTCGCTTTGACTCGACAATTTCATCGTGGGGCACCAAAATGTAATGCCATGGTTTAGAGCCAACAGTTGCTGCATAAGTTGTCGCATGTTTGCACCAACGAGCAGCCGCTGCAGCCTTCGCCTGTACCTCTTGGCTATTGAGGTCAGTTCGTGCTTTGGTTTCTACCATAAGAATAGTTGAATCCATCTCTGCAACAAAATCAGGAATATACTCCGGCTGCTCGCCTCCCAATTTATAGTAAATCTGGAATTGTCCTTTTGCTGGTTTGAACCATTTCAACGCATCCCTTTCGAGAAGCACGGCAAAGCGCCTTTCGGTGTCAGAGTCGAATTTTTGAAGGGGGTACAGACAGCGAGTGAAACCGCCAAAAAGCATCTGCTTGATTCGCCCCAATTCATTGAGCGTTTCGCGGAAATTATGCGCGACCTGGCCTGAAGCTGCTGTATAGTTGCATGGTTTGAGTTCCGTGAAACCACGACTTACTTGAACTTGATATTCTGTCGCTTCTTCCCTGAAATGAAGCATCATCTGTGCATGTATTGTGTGGGCAATTAAACGACGGTCTCTATCAAGAACAGATATTGCTTCTGGTTCAGACAGATAACTCATTAAATGCTGAACCATTTGTCCCGCAAGGTCATAGAGTAAATCGGCGTGTGTAAAGTAATCTACATCGTCATAATCCACCAGTGCATGAACGATATAATCTTCCAAACGTTGCTCTTTAAAACCAGCTTCCGATTCAAGTGTATCCTGCTCGTTAGTATGCAGGTTATGAATAATGATTTCTCTCTCACCAGGCTGAAGATGCAGTTGAGTTACATCAAGTTTGAACGGGCGAAAGCCTGTTGTCACATCTCCGGTAGGTACTACAGCTATACGAGGGATATCTATAATCTGCTGGACAATAGTTTCCGTTGTTTTGGCAACTACCGCACTAAGATCGAACACCGTTGAATTTTTATCATTATCATCATGTAGCTCATCTTGGACGGGTTTCAGGCGTTCCGCCACCTCAGCTAAAATAACTGCCTGTACCTCTGGACTAAGCAGAGCACTACTGGTAGGGACAAGTTCAGACTTAACCTCATATTTGCCAATAACTTCCATGACAACTCGCGCTGCCTGCCGTTCGCGTTCTGTTGTGAATATTGGCACTGTTTCAGACATATTAGAGGTGAGTTCTAATGAATCAGTCAGCCCAAGGCGTGTCATCGCTTTAGAACTCACTTGGACACTCACTTTCTTATCGTAAGCGTTTGGCGCATCAAGAATTACCTGTTTCAACCGAATAGGTGAATCGCTACGGTTTGCTTCGTCAATAATTTCCTGAAACTTGTCATGGGCGACAATATTTAGTCGGTCAACTGGTGCCACTCCGGTACGTTTACCGTAAGGTAAGCGCAGACCACGGCCAATTGATTGCTCGATTAATGTACGTGCATTTGCAGCTCGCAAAGGTACTATAGTGTAGAGATTCGTCACATCCCAACCTTCTTTGAGCATATTCACGTGAATAACGATCTCGGTTGGTTCATTGATATTTTCAACCGCCAAAAGACGAGCAATCATTTTCTCTTCTTCCGCACCAGAGCGACTAGAATCGACTTGAATTACCTTTCCTTGGTAGCGCCCTGCGTAAAATGCCTCCGATTCTAGCAGAGATAACAGCTGCCCCGCATGAGTGGTGTCACGTGCAATCACAAGCATAAAGGGTTTTACCACTTTGACACCATTCTCACGGGCATAAGTAAGTAATTCAACTTTAGTAGTTTCGTGTAACCTAATTCCATCTTCGAGTTTGATTTTCTCGATTTCTTCCTGTGTATGTGCCTTAGCATCAAAATTGCGCTGGGTCACGACGGCTGGTTCTTTGACAAAACCATCTTCCATCGCGCGTGCTAAGGGGTAATCCATCACAACGTTTTTGAACGGTATTGGGCCACGTGTAGACTCGACAAAAGGCGTTGCCGTCAATTCCAGACCGAATAATGGCTTAAGTTCATTTATTGAGCGCACACCAGCACTAGCACGGTAGCGATGTGATTCATCCATAAGCAATACAAGATCTTTTAGGCTAGCAAGATGGTTAAAATAGCTGTCCCCAAGCACCTCCTTCATTCGCTTAATACGTGGTTCCTTGCCACCACGCACCTCTGAGTTGATTTTAGAAATATTGAAGATGTTGATGCGGATTTCACCAAAAAGCTCCCCACCTAAAATATTTTGCTGATCGTAATTTTCACCTGTAATGATTCGTGGAGAAGCAATCGCCAACTCACCAATCCCTTTAAACACATACTTAGCAGTGTTTGGAGTAAAGTCCGCAATCAACTTGTTATAGATCGTTAAATTTGGTGCGAGCACGAAGAAGTTATTGATGCTATGAGCTAGATGTAGATAAGCAATAAATGCTCCCATCAAGCGTGTCTTGCCAACTCCGGTTGCCAATGCAAAACAAAGTGATGGAAAATCACGCTCAAAATCTTCAAGTGTTCTGAATTCGGATTGTAGGCTAGCAAGAATAGCACTTATATCCTGTTGGTGGCCAAGCAGACTAGGTGCAGCATCTAACGCCAGCACAAGTTTAGCGAGAGATTCTGCCTGTGGGGTTCGTAGCGAAAGCCTGCCATTGATGTGCTGCAAAATTTTTGCATTTTGGATGCCAACAGTCATTCTTGTCCCTCCTCAAATAATCCACCCTGAATAGGTAATGACTTGTCATTTATTGTTAATTTCGAAGAATCTTCCATCTCCAGTGGCAACGGTGTCCTTGACATAGGTAAGTTAGTTACATTCAGGCTGTAATCATCTTGGCTCCACTCACAACGCGCCATTACCATGTTAGGTATCTTTTTTATCGTTAGATTCGGCCAATACTCGAGTACTTGTGCTGAAGTTATGCCATGGAAAGCAGCACAGCAGACCAACAAACTGTTTTCTCCCGCCTCTGCCGAAAGGGCCTGTAACTGCTCAGCAGAGAGATTTTGTGTGGTGACATAGATAAAATCCCTCTCACTGGCTGTGCCGTGCTGCCACCATAGCACCTCAGATGGCGCATAAGTAAAACCCTCTAGTTTACACAACGCCTCTGCCAATTGAGCTGAGTTATATTCTGGGTTGATGATTGGATTGCCCCAGCGATCTTTCACTATTAGGCTAGGGGCGAGTTTGTAGTAGTGGAAGCCACCACCGCCCTGCCAGTTTACAATTTTACTGATACCGCCTTGATCGCTACCATCAATCACTTTTTGGAGGCGTGGGACTATATGGGTAAGACAATGCTCACCTAGTTCAATCATAATCCAGCGGCGGCCCATTTTATGGGCGACTGCACCGGTTGTTCCTGAGCCTGCAAAAGAATCGAGAACAAGATCTCCAGGATTGGTAGCAAGGTGAAGAATTCGATAGATAAGTCGCTCTGGCTTAGGTGTATCAAACACAGTTTCGGCATCAAGTTGAAGAATTTCTTTCTTAGCCTCTTGATTATTGCCAACTTCGTTATGCAGCCAAATCGATTGTGGTGTGACACCACCTTCCATCTCAGCAAGATATTTCTTCAAGCGAGGAAGATTACTGCCTTTCGGGCCGAACCAAAGCCTTCCGTCAGCGTTCAGCTTTTCAATGTTTTCTTTTGGCCTACTCCAACTTCGACCTTTTGCCGGAAATACTGTTTTTCCTGATGGAGTTACCAATCCCCAATAATCACGGTCCCTATGCTCCGCTCGTGTAAGGTCAGTCGCTGTCCAAGGACCTCTCGGGTCATTATCTGGATTTTTATATCGTTCATCCATTGCTGCCGAACGAGGTAATGCATTTGGAAACCAACGATTCTTATCTATGGCATAGCAGAGTACATGGTCATGGCTACTACTAATCCACTTGGCATCGTTTTGTGGCGAGAATTTTTTCTGCCAAATGACATTTGAGACAAAATTATTGCGCCCAAAAATTTCATCACATAACACTTTTAAGTAGTGTGCTTCATTATCGTCAATGGTAATCCATAGCGAACCATCTTCAGCTAATAAACGATGAATAAGTTCTAATCGGTCACGCATCAACCCTAACCAAATAGAGTGTTCCAAACCATCATCATAATGAGTAAAAGCACTGCCAGTATTATAAGGTGGGTCAATAAATACGCACTTTACTTTGCCTGTAAACTCGGCTTCGAGTGCCTTCAGCGCAAGCAAATTATCGCCAAATATCAATCGATTGTCGAAAATATCATTATCATTAAGCCGCTGGCTAGCATGGTAAGAAAAGTCAGGGTCTTCCACCAAAATGCGTGGCTCAAGCTTTGGCCGCTTCTCTTTACCAAGCCAAGTAAGTTCAAGTTTTTGTTTAGTCATCGATTTATTCCTAATTTTGCTGCGCGAGAGCAGCCATCAGACGACTCTTTACTGTACGGCAATCGGTCTTGCTCTCAAAAACGCTTCTAGCTTGCTTGTTCCATTGGGTGGTTTGCATTATGGATACTAAGCATTGTGCAATTAAATCAACTTCTTGAGAAATTGTCGTTAGTTCATCATTTGTCAATGTTAGCGTCGAGCCATTTTGTAATCTGAGACGAATAAAAATCACATGAAGAACTAACCAACCGCTATGTTTTAAAATTTCTTTTGCAGGTAAAGTTCCCTCAGCAAGCCCTAGTGGGTCACTTTCCGCGTTAGACCGATCGCGAATACTTGTCAAAACAGACCGACCAATTTGCACTACTCTCCACATCTGCCTAGCAGTCAAAGAGTCAGCAAATATGCGATCATAAGCCTGTCTTAGAGGATCTTGGATTGCCACAAGGCCTTCACGACCGAATAGTTTCTTTTTATCCTTCTTAGCAGCAACTACAAAATCATGCCAATCAGCTGTTGTAATTGTGCAGGCCAAAAAAGGTGCAAGTTCACGGGCACTGAAGCAAGAGGAAGAAAGAGGTGGATCATCTTCTCCTTGTCTTAGAAGGTACTCAATACCAGCCATATGCAACGTTTGTCGCCACATAACTTGCTTCTCATCTAGTGCTGCGAAATCCTCAAGCTCCACAACATTTTGCCGGTTACGCGATTGAGTGACGCGGTCGCCAAAATTATCAGGAGCATTCTCTAAACAAACAAATGTTGCCATCACTACTGCAGGATTAGTGTCATAGTGAGCAAGTGGTTCCTTAGCGATCGCACCAACTGTTTGTGCACCGTTAATAATCGATAAACCACGGACGCGAAATTTACCAATATGCCGATGAGCATCACGTGGATGCTGTTCTTGGATTGAATTGCACAGGAAGGTAACGCCATTGTTGAAATAGAAAAAATGCTCAGCCTCTTGCCGGAGTGTCTCACTCAATCCAGAGTTAACCGTGGTCGATCCTTTAAATCGACGAATATTACGCTCAACTAAATGATCCTGATGGGCTCCCCACAGTTCAGCCAGTCTTTTAGCCTCCATTCGCCCATAGAATGCACGATAAGGTTCTTGAGTATGTCCGAAATCTCTGAGCTCAATTTCAGCTTCAATTGGTTGAGCAGATGCGCCTTCGAGATGCAAATCATGTAGGGTCGTTAATCCATAAGCATAACAGCGGACAAAACCCGGGCTAGCTCCATTGAAAGCACGCTCCAAGTCAGCAAAAATATCTCGCCGATCATCCGACATCGCAGTGCCAGTGTATGCAAGTATAACTTTGACATTACATATGCCGCTATTCAATGCGGTAGTAATGTCAGCCTGCATGCTTTGAAGAGCAGGATTAAAGCGTCCCCATTGCCCATGCAACAGATCTGTCACACCATCCCTAAATTTGGAGACATCACCTAGTTCTGGCTCTCCGATACCGGAGTCTTTGTACTTTGACTGGACAAGCCAAATTGTTTGATCTGCTGCAATATAGACAGAATCAATACCGTGATCTAGACCACCATCAATGCTTGCAGCGATTGCATCATCAAAAGGAGCGCCAGCTCCTTCACAAAGAACAAATGCAGCAATTGCCTTAGATAAAAAATTGCTTCGTCTAGCATCCGGAGAATTACCTGTTCCTACGATTCTTCCAGCAAAATTCGAGTCCAATTTTGTACATAAAAGGTCGAGTTCGATTGGACGTGGCGAGGCTATGGACATTAAATCAGCTCCCACTCAATAGTGAAAAGTGTTCTTTCTTGAACTTGCTGCCTAAGTTGCGACTCAAGTTGTGTTATAAGGTCGTTACGTTCAGCTTCAATATCATCCTGGCGAATAAAAAGTTCTCTCCTCAATTTTGCTCGTTTCCCTTCCAGCTCACGTTGCTGCTTTTGCCATGAGAGCTTCTCTTCCAGAGTCGTAGACAAGGCTGCTGTTCGCCTCACCTCTTTGATTTCTCGATCAATATTCTTGATTTCTTGCTCGATGCCCAACTTCAAATCATCTGCCCAAGCATCCAATTTCTGAACTTCTTGCTCGAAATAGCCCAGATTACGCTGGTTAACTTCGTACAGCACTGTTTTTTGTCGAGCAACAGTATCTGATAACAATTCGTTATCATCGATGTTGAAGAACTGCCTTTTCCCCACTAATGCCGGTAGACGCAATAGCTTTTCAGGATCATCTTCTAGCAGTACTTCGCCTTCTGATGTGCAAGCAGATACTAACAGGTGTTGTTCCTCGCTACCCAGAGCCTCGATAGAAACCATCTTCAAGATCAACCAACCACTCTTCCCTCTATAAGGTTCTAACGTGCTCTGTTTCTTACCATAAGCCGCATAATCAAAAACAAGTCTTGCAGGTGCAAGCTCGCGACTTTTGGAACGATCAATGACCCAAGTAGCAAGTGGATGACCTAGACGATAAAGGTATGCATCACCACTTCGTCGAGGGAGTTCATAGCGTCCAAGGTCTAATTGCCCTGCTTTGCTTTGAGAAAGTTCTTCAGGTAGGTCGTAAATGCTAAAACCATCTTCGTCGAAGTTTGCCGCTCCAATCAGTTCCGATTGAGTCACATCCATCAACATTTGTTCGTATTTGCTGCGCATAGTACGGCTATCTTCAGCACGTACTCTTAGCTTTTCCTGAACCTCTTCATCGAAATTTTCAAATAGCAACTGACGCGTTTTAACCATAGCCTCGTTGATCTCTCCAGATAACTCGCTCTGAAGTTGTTCAAAACTGGCGGTTATGGCTGCTGGGTTTCGGCAATTTTGATAAATTTCTGCTATGCGGCGTTCGAAATCCACCCCAGACCCAATAGCCCCAAGTACTTCATCGCTGGCACCAAATACCCCTTCGAATAGCTGGAATTTAACGGCTAGAAGATCATAAACCCTCGCATCGGCTTCATTGCTACGATCAACAAAATTAACCACCACAACATCAAATTTCTGACCATAGCGGTGGCAACGACCAATGCGCTGTTCTATACGCTGTGGGTTCCATGGAAGATCATAGTTAATGACTAATGAACAGAATTGTAGATTTATCCCTTCGGCACCGGCCTCAGTGGCGATCATTATCTGGCCATGATCCCGGAAATGCTCTACCAGAGCTGCACGAGTATCAGAACTCTTAGACCCAGTAATGCGATCAGTTCCTTGATGGCGCTGAAGCCAATCTTTGTAAACCACCTGTGCGCGCGCATCGTTGTTAGTACCATTAAACAATACGATCCCCTTACCGTACGGGGTATCTTCCAACAATTTGAGTAGATAATCTTGAGTACGCTTGGACTCAGTGAATATTATGGCCTTTTTGTCAGCGCCAAGTCGCTCCAACTCTACAAAAGCTCGATCCAGTGCGGTAATCAGTGCACTGCCTTTAGCATTCTCGCTAATATTAGTTGCTAGCGCTTTGAAGTATTTTAGCTCGGCAATCTCTTGCTCTACTTGGCTAGAGTTTTCTATGTAAGTATCATCTTTTTGTTCTTGCTCATTCCATTCATCAGCGGTTTCATCCAGAGATTCATAGTCTTCATCGAGCGCTTCGACCAGCTCAACTACCTTCGAGGATCCGTCTAGTTCCCCTTGAAGTCGACTGATCATGGTATCTAAAGCGCCAGCAATGGCGTGTGTAGAGGAAGCAAGCAATTTCCATAATACCAGCGAGATCAGTTGCCGCTGACCTTCAGGTAACGCTTTGAGATTTGGCCGGCGCAAATAGTCTGCGACCAGATCAGACAACTCACGCTCCTCAATGGATGGAGTAAATTCTTGTACAATCGCTATCCTCGCGGTGTACGGAACGTACTGCTGTACCTGGCGGCGTAGCGTACGCTTACAAACCGGTGCAAGACGGGTTCTCAATGCAGCGAATGCCTGCTGTTTAGGTTGGGCAATAAATTGGGCTCGGAAACTATCAATATCCCCGAATATTCGATCATCGATCATGCTGACAAGCCCGTAAAGCTCCAACAATGAATTCTGTAACGGGGTTGCTGTAAGTAAGACCTTTGAGTGAACATGAGCAAGAGCTTGCTTTAATGTCTTGGCAATGACATTGCTCGTTTTGTAAACATTTCGCAAACGATGTGCTTCGTCAAGGACAACTAAATCCCAAGTTATATTTTTGATATCCTCCGCTTTTGCCTTAGCAAACTGGTAAGAGCAGATAATTGGACCAGAGGCAATATCAAATGGGTTTTTACTCTTTGATTTACGGATATTATTGTAGTTTTTAGCCTCCAGGATCGTACCCTGTAGGTTGAACTTATCTTGCAGCTCTTGGTGCCATTGTTTGCGTAAGTTGGCAGGTGCTATGATCAATATACTTCGTCGGCGCTCAGCCCACCGTTGTGAGATAACCAAACCGGCTTCGATAGTCTTACCCAGCCCTACTTCATCAGCAAGGATCACTCCTCGCGAAAGGGGATTGCTATAGGCAAAAAGCGCAGCTTCAACCTGATGCGGATTAAGGTCAACCTGCGAATCAACTAAGGCTGAGGCCAACGATTCCACTGTATCACTGGCTGCACGTCTACTCAGTAACCATGCGTAATACTGGCTTTGATATGGAGTCAGAAGCTGTTGCTTTATCAACGATGATCCTCTAAGGCTGCTTTTCGTAAGTTTGGGTGGATAAGTTTTGTATTCGATGTAATAGATGCTTGGCAACATAGTCGATCTTGCTCAAAGATGACTGTTGTTACAACCCTAAATTCATTTTCTATTGAGTAGAACGATCTCAAAAACAGGTAATTGCACAATCCCAGTCGCTGAGCCGATAACCATGCAACATCTACTTAAGGCTTAAGAGCAAGACTGCAGCCAAGTCTTACAAGGCTACATATTGGTACAATATGTAAACAACCTAGCTGAATGAAGTTCACAATAAAGAAAAGTTACCCAGTAGTGAAAGTTACCAGGCATCTATTGCAGCAAAATAACCAATTAAATATCAATGTAATGAAGTCATCACGTAAGCATGTTCTGCTTTCCAAAATCAAACGGACTAACGCTCTTCTCCCGATTTACATCCAGATAATCCGCCCACCACTGCACCATCAGTCTACGCTCCCCTAAATGCTCTGCCTTATGAATATAAGCCGCACGCACAGAATTACGCTCCTGATGACTCATCTGTCGCTCTACCGCATCCCTCGACCACAACCCCGACTCAACTAATGTACTGCAAGCCATGGCTCTAAAACCGTGCCCACATACTTCAATTTTCGTATCGTAGCCCATCACTCGAAGTGCTTTATTCACTGTATTCTCACTCATCGGCTTGCGCGAGTCGTGATCACCGACGAAGATAAGTTCACGGTTTCCACTCAAGCTTTTGATCTTTTCCAGAATAGCGAGTGCTTGATGAGATAAAGGTACAAGATGAGGAGTCCGCATCTTTGATCCTCGGTGCGAATGCTTAACACCTTCAAGTGGTACACGTTCCCCTGGAATCGTCCACATTGCAGTTTCAAAATCAACTTCCGACCAACGAGCAAATCGTAGCTCACTAGACCGAATAAAGACCAACAACGTCAACTCCACAGCTAAACGTGTTAGTGGTCTGCCTGTGTAAGAATCAATTCGATGAAGTAGTTCTGGAATACGATCAAAATCCAGCGAAGCACGATGCTGTCGTTTAGCGGTGGCAATCGCTCCAGCGAGCTCTTGCGCGGGGTTATAGTCGATTAAACCGCTTTGCACAGCAAATCGCATAATTGATGTTGTTCGTTGTTGCAGACGCGCTGCCACTTCAAGACGTCCAGACATCTCTACAGCTTTAAGTGGTTTTAATAAGTCTTGAGTTTTTAAATCTGCGATATTTCGCTTACCAATCGCATCGAACAAATTGTCTTCCAGACTTTTAAGAACCCGGGAACTATGTGACTTAGACCACTTTTGATTGCTTGAGTGCCAGTCTCTGGCAACCAATTCAAAAGTGATGACCTCTTTTGCCTGTTCTTCTTTTAGGGCACGCTTATGCTCACGGGGATCAACACCGGCAGCAACAAGCTTCCTGGCCTCCTCCCTCTTTTGACGAGCATCAGCCAAGGACGTTTCAGGGTAAACACCAAAAGCCATCAGGTGTTGTTTACCCCCAAAGCGGAAACGAAAGCGCCAGTATTTGGAGCCGTTAGGGTGAACCAGCAAAAACATTCCGTCGCCATCTACTAGCGAGTATTCCTTTGCTTTAGGTTTTGCCGAACGAACCTTGGTATCAGTCAGGGCCATGATGGTATTCCTTCCATATGCTGCCGTGAGTATATAAGCATTATCGAACCAGCATATATACTCGGTTCTATACTCACAAGCGACTTGATGTGGGTTGACTCAGATTGACTTCTGTTGAAAGGAAAATCGCGGAAAGCCTTGTGTGACGCGGATTTCAGGCACAAAAAAAGACGTCCGTTGACGTCTATTGATGTTCCGATGGTGCCGAAGGCCGGACTCGAACCGGCACGTATTTCTACGGTTGATTTTGAATCAACTGCGTCTACCGATTTCGCCACTTCGGCACGAAGAGGTATGCGGAAAACGTTGTGGATTATACCTGTAGTGTGTCGCCGTGCAAGCAACTCCGCTTGTAAGTATTACCGAGTGCTGAAATTTTCAGCGCATCATGCATCTGAAATCC